>DASZIG010000021.1:0-104133 GCA_035949375.1 Terriglobia bacterium
TCGTGTCTCCGGTATGGCGGTAGAGATTCAGGAGCGCATAAGACTGTCCCGCCATCCCGCAACACAGATTGCCGATCGGAACGCGCGTCTCCCACGCATGCCATGCCGCGCCTTCGGCCATTTCGAGATATTGCTGATCCCCGAGCGCCTTATGCGCCGCCGTCCACAGAAAGACGAAACCGGCGCTGCCGTTGCACCATCCCGGCATGGCCCCGCCGGCATCCTGGTCCTGGGCGCCCTCAAGGATCCATTTCCATTGCAAGCCACGACTCACGGGCTCGGCCGAGCGAGCGAGTTGGTTCATCCGCTCGGCCAGCGACCCAGGCACCGGCTGGCCGGCCGCGGCGCACCAGCACAGCGACGCGTAGAGAAGCCCGGCCCACCCGTGCGCGATACCGAGGTTGCACAGCTCTTTCGACTCACCGATCGGCGCATAGGCGTCGATCGTCTGCCATAGCTGTTCTTGAATCTGGTGCCCGCACGCCAGCAGCCTGTTTTTCTGCTCGCCGGCGAGACCCTTCTGGTTCTGATCGCGGAGCGCGTCAAGGAGGAACACGCAACCGAGCAGCAAGCCGGCACGCCCGAGCGTCACGTCGAGACTTGCACAGGGTTGGCGGGTCGTATCCGCGAAGGCTTGTGTGGCCGCGCACTGCAGGCCGATGTCGCCCCTCGCCTGCGCAATCAGCGCCTGAACCGCGTATACGCCGGCCGGGCTGTGGTACAGCGAACTGCGCCCCACAGTCTGCGGCGTGATCCCAAGTTCCCGGCTATAGAACGCGCCTTCGCTGTCGATCTCCCGGATCGACCTCGTCGACCACACGTCAGCCAAAGCTAGAAGCTCGGCATCCTCAGACGCACAGGCGATCCGATACAAAGCGTGCGCCACGCCCGTGCTGCCATAATTTAGCGAAGTCGTCGGAGGTCGCAGGGCCTCGCTCCTCATCAGCGGGCCTCCGAGAGCGCACGCTCTCAAGATGTCCTCATAAACGCCCGACAACTTCGCGTCCCCGGCCGCGGGCGGTTGAGCCACCGGCTGCGGAACCTCAACGGATTGCCACGCGCGGGCGAGCTCTCTCGTTGTCGGGAAACGCGCCGCAGGATCCTTGCTGAGCGTTCTGCCGAGATGCTGTTCGACATCAGGCCACGGATCTATACCGTGCTGCGCGAATGGCGTCATCGCAGCTCCGGCGATCTGGTGCAGCATTTTGCTCTTTTCCAGCGAGAAATCGAGATAGTGCGAGCCGGTCAGCAACAGATACAGCATGGCTCCTAACGAATACTGTTCGCCCGCGAGGCTCGCAGCCGGCGGCCGGGCGCCTTTCAAACTCGCGCGCGCGAACTCGGGCTCGAAGAAGAAGCTAACTCCCCCCCTCTCGGTCCCATCGTCGCGATCGCTTTCGGCGATCAGGCGCCCGAGTCCCAGGTCAATGATCTTTGCCCGCCCGTTGCGATCGATCAGGATGTTGCGCGGGTGGATGTCACCGTGGACCACTCCCTGCTCGTGCAGATAAGCGTATGCTTCGAGAATCCCTCTGGTGAGGTGAAGCAATTGCCGGCGCGATTCCGGGTCGTTTCGTTGGCGGAACTCGTCGCATGCCGACTGAGCCTCGGCGCCTGTAGCCCATTCGGCCACGAGGTAAGGGTGGCCCTCCCACTCGCCGCTTCCAAGCAGCCCGGGTGTGACGATGGGATCGAGCCCGGATAGAATGCGCGCTTCGCGCGCGATCTTGCGGTCCGCAGCATGAATTCCCGGGCGGCCGATCTTGAGTGCGCCCACGTGTCCGTCCGGCCCTCGAACCTGATAGACCTCGGTATCCTCAAGCGCCTGGATCGAGCGAACGACGGCCCAGCTCCCGACATGATCGTCAGGGGCAAGCGAGGGCTGAAGGCCTGAAGCCTCGGCGGAGCCATCCGCCACCAGCAACTGCTCCGCGATCAGGGACCGCAGAAAGGGCAGGGCCTCTTCCAGCAGGCACTCGGGACTCGCAGATCTGCCCCTGCTGAATCGCGCTATAGCCTGCGCGATCGTCGTGGGCCTGTCGAACTGCCTGATCAACGCCGCCGTTTCCGCGTCGACCACTTTCGAGTGAGCGCGTGAGTTCGACCGGCTCAAAGCGAAGTCATTCTCCGCCGAACCGATTGCCTGGCGAACCTCTTCGGTCAGCTCCATCACAGGCTGAAGCGTGGTGCCTGCAGGCAAGACAAATACGTCGGTCAGTGTCATGAGTTATCTCCGGGCCTGCTCCCCCAAGTCAAACCACGGGTCGGAGCCCACGTTTCCGTGTCAATTCCATCCACCCGCAACCGGTCCATCGCAAAACGGGCGGCCGAGGTTCCGATCACGGTGGAACCTTTGGCCAACGAGAGTGCCGTTGCCAGGCGGTTGCAGACTCTGGACCGCCAGCTTTCCCGCTGGAGCCACGGAACAGAATGTCGTTCCGCCGGGGGGTCGATTCCCCAGGACAGCAGCCCCTCGCCCCCGATTTCAGCGGTGAAGGGGACGCCGTGCGCCGGGCACCCCTCCAGCTTTTCCATGATCCGCGCGGCGGTCTCCTGCAAATCGGCGAACTCCCGGAAGTACGCCACGATCTTGTCTGGCCGCAGAAGACCATAGACGTCGTTGCCCACCTTCATGTGGAGAGCCTTCGAGTGGGCCACGGTTTCGGCGGTGGACTGGAACGCCGCGCGCAGCTCGCTACACGCCGGGCTCACGTAGAGCTTGTAAGTGTCGAGGGAATGCTGGTCGTGCAGCATGCGCGGGGACTGCCATGCGATCCAAGCTCGCGCCTCTCCTACGGATGGCAGGCGATTCCAACCTCGCCCGTGCATGCGCGCCGTCGCGCCGTCCCGAATGCCGAGATAACGCTCCACGGCAGCCTGGTCGGCCAGCAGATGTCGCCATCGGGCGGAGGCAGGCAGGCGGTTGTACGCATAAAGCCGCGCCGACAGCGCAATGGAATCGCTGATGTCGAGGGCCTCTGCGTAGAGCAGAGCGCGGCGTGAAAGGGCCGCGAGCGCGGTTTCCGGTCCGGATTGGTCCTGATCGGCGCAGACGAGCGCGCGAGCTGCCGGACCGGAGAGCATCTCGCCGCCGGCTTGGATCGCAAGAATGCCATCCAGAACCATCTGTGCGATGACCCGGTCACACTCTTCCCCCAAACTCTGGACAGCGTAACGGGGCAACGGTCCGGGAGTCTGAAGGGTGAACCACAGAAGCGCCATGTCGCGCGAAACAGACTTGACGCTGAGCCGCGCGTCTTCGCGCGGGCGCAGGACGCCATATCCGTCAGGGTCTCGGCCGACGGCCTCCAGGACCTGCTGCTCGGACGTCGAAAGCCGATCGAATAGCACCAGCTCGTAGGCCGGATTGGCGCCGAGGCAACACTCGCGCAGACTGCTCGTGAGTTCAGTTTTCATAGGGAATTCAGCCGCCCAGAAAATCAAGGCTGGGCGGCTGCTCGTTTCTAACTTTGTGCGATTGCCCTACTTCCTCTCGAGGGCTTCCCGCTCGTGCTTCTCCACCTCTGCCAGGGCCTGCTTGAGCTGCTCCTTGAGCGCACCCAATTGCTGGGTTGCCGCCGCCGGATCCGCTGCGGCCGCCAGCTGATAGATCGTGCTGGCACCGCAGCCAACGCTGAAAGTACATCCCCAGGTACCAAATCCGCAGGTGTCGTAACACGTTCCGGTGCAGACCCAGCAACCTCCCGTCCAGGCGCAAGGGCGGTACAGTTGTGCCCCGGCCTGTGTAGCTTGAAGATTTGCCATCAAGTCTCGTACGTTAAACATTTGAAATGCTCCTTTGCTTTTTCTAAATTTGTCTCGCACTTCGAACGGCGCGAACTCCCACCCCAGTTGATAAATCCAGGGATGGCGGCTCAGCGCGCCGTAGCGCCCCGTAGTCGTCCTGGATGCCCTGCCGGCGGCGCCTCATTCGCAAAAGAGTCAAGCCGCTCATTTGGTGATACTGCCTAGTGCGTTGTCTTGACGTTTCGTTTCAAGGCTTGAGCTTGACAGTCGGTGAGGATCTGCCGGAACCGGCGTCGGGCGGAGTGTGTCGGGCGGAGTATTCGATGCTACGGGGCCGAGAGGTGGGGCCGGTGTCACGAAAGAGGAGCACTTGGGCCGTGTTTTGCGTTACTGCGCCGCAAGAGGCACAAGTGTGAGGCCAAAGACCAGCACCTGCGCGTTGGTCGGCAGAGTAACGCTGCGCACTTCCCGGCTACTGTCGAGACCGAACGAATACGCGTAGATGTAAAACGTGCGATTGTCCTTGCTGCCGTCGCCTGTCAGGCGATACGGCATGGCAGCGGCCACGGACTCGCCGCTGAAACCCTGCGGACCACCCCAGTCGCTGAGGCTCTGCGTGAACGACGAAGACGTGCCTTCGGCGTAGTTGACCGTGAAGACCTGCGATTCCTGGCTGCCCTGCACGCCGAGCGCGAGCATCTTGAGACTGGTGAATTTGCCGGCAGGGAGCGCGACGGTCGTGCTCCGCACGGCGTCGGGCGCGTTGGCCGGTCCAAGCTTGAACAGAACGCCGTCTCCCACCTCGGTGGGACCCAACGCTTGCGCCGAACACGCCCATCCACCGCCGTCCGCACTTGCCGTCTCCCTAAAGGTTTTACCGTCGGTATAGATGGCGTTTGCGTTGTACGCGGAAGAGAGATCGACGGCCACCGTGCCTTTTGCCACCGCCGTCATGGTGAGAGGGATTGTGATCGTGTGCGACAGGCTGCCCGACGTACCGGTCACGGTTACGGTCGAGGTTCCCGCGCCCGTTGAATCGTCTGCCGTCAGCGTCATCGTACTCGTTCCCGTCATCGTTCCATCGATGGTGGCCGGGCTGAATGACGCCGTTACTCCGGCCGGCAGGCCTGACGCTGCCAGGCTGACGCTGCCTTTGAACCCGCTCCGTGGGAGCACCGAGACCGTTACCGCGCCCCTTCGGCCCTGCGGAAACGAGACGCCGTCAGCCGAGGCGGACACCGCGAAGTCGCTCGGGCCCGTGGCCGGTGCTGGCAGGACGTCGTACAGCGGCTGCGCCGGCTTCACCTCAGGATTTTCCTCGGCAACCGAAATGGCCAGCACCCGCACGTTGTCGTTGTCGGGCAACTGGATAGTTTTTGCGCCGGCCGGCATGTCGATCGGATAGGCAAACAGGTAGGAGTAGCCGTAGGGCACGTTCTCGCCCATGGCGTTGTGATGATGCGAGCAGTACCACGCCAGGTCCGCGCGCTTGATGTAGCCCGGCTTGATGCCGGTCATCTCGGCGTAATCGTCGTGCTCGGTCCGGGGCGGAGTGCCGGGGATCGTCGTATCCTTCGCCCTCCACTGCCGGTCGTCCCACTGCCCGATGAATCCGCCCCAGTCCTCGACGTTCAGGTCTACGCGGCTGCTGCCCACCTGGAACGCCGCTTTCTGATCACCGGCCGCCGAGGCTGCCAGCACGTAGACGCGGTTGTAGGAGCCCTCGGGCAGATTGATCGTCTGCCCTTTGGCCACGACTGCGTTGGGCGCGCCAGTCTTCGCGGGCGCGAGCCGGAACTCGACCCCGTCGAACGTGATGCCGGTGGGCAGCATCTCCGCCGGCAGCGCATTGCCCTTGCCGTCAAACCCGCCCCCGGACGGCGTGCCGTCATTGCTGGCCGTCGCTACGTCGTAGGCGAGCGCCACCGGCGCGGAACGCACGCCCGCAACCTTGGTGGACGGCTCGCCCAGCCTGACGGCAAACGTCCGCGGCTGATAGGCGCCGAACGAGGTCACGAGCGCGCCGTCGCTTACGGTTGCGGGTCCGACCGGCTGCTCCTGCCCGTTCATTTCGCGGGCGGCGGTGATGGGCTGGGCGAACGACACGCGGACGTCGGCCTGGGGTTGGCCGTCGAGTTCCACCAGCCGTACGATCACATCGTCGCCGTGCTCCGCTTTCTTCAGCGCCAGCACTCGAATCCGGGGATTGCTCACATGCAGCAGCGAAAACTCCCGGCCGAGCGCGCCCGGATGCTTCGAAGTTTCGAACGCAATCAGCGGATCGTTGAGGCGTTGCCCTTGCCAGTCCGTCCCGCCGTGGCGCCAGTTGCCCGCATGCCCGGCGATGCCATAGACGAACTCGTGATGTCCAAGGTCCTGCGTGCCCTGGTCTGGATAGCCGCCGCGCGTGCCCGGCGTCCGGATGAGCGTCAGCCGGAGGGTGTGGTCGTTCGGCTTGTCCGATCCGTTCTTGCAGTCGGTCAGGATGGTGGCGCCGAACTCGCCGCTCATGTCGGTGAGGTCGATCCACTGGTGCGAGGGCACCTCAAACTTTTTCGGCTGCGCGCTTGGGCGCTCGATGGTGCCGATGTCCCAATTGTAGGTGGCCATGCGATTTGAAACCGCCAGTGGGAAAGCTGCTTTCAGGTTCGACTCGCGGGTGTTCCAGTCGATGGCGTTTGCGAACTCCACCCGCTTTCCGCCGTCACCCGCTGCCAAGCGGATGGTCTGAACAAAGCTGGACCCTGCGGCCTGGCGCCCGACCTCGACGGCTACGCGTGCCGGGCCGTTTTCCACCACTCGAACCTGGGCCGGACCGCCGACGTACGCCTTGGGCGCCGCCTGCTCCTGATCCCAGTCCATGTTCCAGGCGGGCCACTGCTCGGGGTTGTCATAGGAGATCGCGAGACGCGCCGGAGCGGCCAGCAGCTGCTTGCCGATCGACTTGTCGAAGATGCTGGCGACGTCGCCGTCGGCGTTCAGCTCGACGCGGTAGTATTGGTTCTCGAGAGAATGTTCCGATACCTGTAATGTCGAGGCGCCAGCCGTGCCCGAGCCGGGCTGCACGTCGTAAACGGCATATCCCACCGAAGGCGCGCTGGCCAGGAATAGCACCTTGCCGTTCGAAATCTGGGAAGGAACCTCCCGGCCGCCCGGACCTATTACGTGAACCGCTGCGGGCATCCCGCCGGGGAAGCTGACGCTCGCCTCCACCACGTCTTCCCGCGCGATGTTCAGCGGGTTGAAGACCACCACCGGGACGCCGTGGGCCTCGGTATTGAGCGCGGCTGCTACAGCCTGGGTGGCGCTGTTCAGGACGCCGGCGAACTGGTTCAGCGCGATCACGTCGTCATTCCAGGCGAACTCGTACGCCTTGGGAGTAGCGGTACCGGCGGCAAGATCGTGGAAATGGGCGCCCATCGCGAGCGTCCAGGCGTCGTTGAGGCGCTCCATCGGATACGTCCGCGCCCCTAACCACTCCGCGGCAATCGACGACTTTTCGGCCGCATCCGCCAGCAACTCTTCTTTGCGGATCCAGCGCTTCTGGTAAGCCTGCGACGTCAGCGAGCCAGCCGAATGGTTGGTCAGCTCCATTTCGCCCGTGTAGCGTGGAAGGCTGGCTGCCTCCGCGGGTGCGATGTTGAGGAACATCTGGTCGGCGGTAGACGAGATCACGTGGAGGGGCCCGTCCCCAACCTTGACCTCGGGCCACGCAGGATGGGGTTGCCCCGGGATGACGAATACGCCCTCCGGCGGCAAACTGTTGGTCCCCTTGGTGACGATGGCTTCCAGGCGCTTTACGGATTCTTCATCCGGGGCCCCGCCGATGTCTCCGGTGCCGAAATAGTGGTAGTCCGTGTAGACACCACTGACTTTGCCGTTTTGCTCGACGCGAGCCACCCAGTTGTCCTGATACCGGTCCTGCTCCTGATCGCGCTGGACCTTGGCGAGCCCTTCCTGCTCCGCCTGCAGGGCGAAGTATTCGTGGATGTCCTTCTGCTCGAGGGGCTGACCGCTGCGCTGGATTTGCTCCAGTTTCTGTTCGAGCGCCTGGAGCTTCTTTTGAACGTCCTGAAGTGCGGCGTTCGGCGGCAAGGGAGGCAGCGGTTTGCTGAGATCCGTGTCGATCCCGCCGCTGTAGCTGCCCGGGTTGAGGCCTGCGAGCACGCTCTCGCCATCAGGGCCCACCCACACGCCTACGTTGAATGGGGTGCCTTCCGGCGTCTTTTCGCGCGAATCCGGACCTCCGGCGTCCGCGGAGGAGCCCCACGTCAGTTTCTGGGTCGAGAAACCCTTCACCCCCGAGTGTGCCAGGATGGTCGGCAGGGAAGCTGGAAATCCGAAACAGTCGGGCAGCATGAATTCCGCGCTGGCCTTGCCAAACTCCCGGCGGAACCAGTCATTCCCGTATAGAACCTGCCGGATAATGCCCTCGGCGCTGGGCGCGTTCACGTCACCCTCCTCCACGGAGGAGCCCGCCGGGAACCACCTTCCGGCGTTCACATATCCCTTCACCCTGTCGAAGTCGGCCGGGAAATATTCCTTCATCAAACGGTAGCGGTTGGCGCCGCTGAAATTGAAGATGTAGTGCGGATACTTGTCGAACAGCGTGAAATTGTCCTCCATGGTCTTGCGAATGTACTCGTTGATGACCTGGGGATACTCCCATCGCCATTCCGTGTCCAGGTGGGCGTAACCGACCACGTAGAGGGTTGGGTCCTTGCTCAGATCAGGCTTGTCCGTAGTCTGTGCGTGAGCCGCGCCCAGGACGATCAGGCAGACCACGGTAGCAAGAGCCAAAGTCGTGCAACGTCGTAGCATCTCAAGCCTCCCAACGCCTTCGAAACTGGTTCAACTGGTAATACGCCATAGGCCGTGAGTTGTTTCTCTCACGCGATTCCGCCCGGCCGACGTCGTCCGGGGTGTTTCCCCCTCGAGTTTCGTCCGGCTCCCTCATTCGCAACTCCGGATACTACCACTACATCCGAGGAAACGGACTCCGGGAATGAGCATGGTCCGTGTATCTGTTCCGGAAATCTGTGAGGAGCGACACAGCCAGGGGTGCGGTTGAGACTTGCCGATGCAGAGATACGGGTAGGGAGCGAGTTTGAAACTCGCCCCCCTACGGCAGCCGCGGACTCTCTTCGGGGCGCCGGCGATGCGGCCCCCTTCGACACCCGTTGAGCAGGGCGATTACCGGCCGATCTCAAAGACCGTGCCGCATCCGTCGCTTTGATCGCCGCGGCATATGTTGTAGCCGCCGTAGGTGGTGGTTCCGAGAAGCTTGCCGTCTTTATCGAACATCAGGCTGGCCTCAGGGTTCTTAGCGGAGATGCTCTGGTCTTTGAAGAAGAAGAGTATGGTCTCGCTCCAGGCGCCCCCGCTGACACTTGGGGGCGTCAGGCGGAACGCGATGCCGCAACCGTAACGAGTGGAGTCAAACACGCAGGGGTTTCCCCCGAATTCGGTTGTGCCATAGAGGTTACCCGCGCTGTCGGAAAGAAGCGTACCCAAAGGAACCGCGCCGTCCGTGGAACTGTAGGCGAAATTATGAATCACCGTCTCGGTCCAGGCGCCGCCGGATTCCGCCGGCGGGCTCAGTTGAAATGCCACGCCGCCAGCCCTGTTGCCGCCCGAATACGTGGTGCCATAAAGATTGCCCGCGGCATCAAGCGTCAGGCCGCTAAACGGATAGAATCCACCAACCGGCTGATTAAACCTGTAAAGTACCTGCTCCTTCCATTCGCCGCCCGGCGAACCCGGAGGACTCACCTCGAAGACCGTGCCACAACCCAGATACGCGCAGTAGTCGCTGTCGTAAAAGCCGCCCCACTGGGTTGTACCGTACAAGTTTCCTTGGTGGTCGCGCGCAAGGCCGGCCAGCGAGTCCCACCCGTCGCTCGTGCAGCAGACGAAGTCATGAAGCGCGGTGAACGTCCATGACCCGTTTTGCGAGGCCGGGGGGCTCAGCTCGAAGACGGACGTTTCGGTCGCGCCGTAAAGATTCCCCGCCGGATCGAAGAGCATCCCGGCCTCGGGATAAGCGCCGTCGGTGCTGCCCTGGAAGCTGTAGAGCACGGTCTCCGTCCATGCGCCTCCGGGCGGGTTTGGTGGCGACAACCGGAAAATCTCTCCGTAACCTCCGGCATTGCTGTCACTGGTGGTGCCATACAGATTCCCCGACGCGTCGAAAATCAGGCCGCCCGTCGGACGCGCCCCATCGCCATCGTTCTTGAAACTGTAAAGCGTGGTCTCGGTCCACGGTCCGCCCGGCACGGAAGGCGGCGAGAGTTCGAAGACGGTTCCGTAAAAGCCACCCGCACCACCATATTCGGTGGTGCCGTAAAGATTGCCGGCTTTGTCGGCGATCATGTTGCTCGCGGGGTTCGACCCATCCGTCGGCCCCTGAAAGCGGTAGATCACGTTCACAGACGAATCACTGGCCCAGGCGCTTCCGGCACAGAGCGCAACCGCAGTCAGGATCTTGAGAAGACAGCCCAAGGTGAAAGAGCGCTTATCGCGTTGCATCGTGAGGTCTCCTTGCGGTGGATTTGCAGGCAGATTCCGGTTTTCATCTTCCGGCTGGGAGTTACGATACACCGGGCCATTTCGAAATGCAAATTTCCGCCCTGGTCCTGTTTCTTTCCCTTGTAACACGGACATAGCCCGATGCTCGACGCCATGGTGCGGCGGATTGAATTTCTTCCCATGCCAGCGGGATAGGCCAGCCGCCGACCAAGCGGAACTTCGACGACGAAAGGGCGGGGGAGGGGAAAGTATCGGACGACATCGTCAAACGAGGGCCAGTGTCGGGTTCGGGGAGAATCAGGAGGGGCGACAGCGACCTGTTCGGTGGCGCCTCCACGATCCGAAACGCGGCTGGCCATTGCATTGGGAAATAATTGGGAGTATTTTATCAGTCGCCCGGTAAGTCAAGTGCAATTCCTGTTCAGGAGAATTCATGGCCCACTATGTCCGTCTCTATCGCTACGCACAAAAAGGGATGGGGAATATCAAGGACGACGCCGCGCGTGGGCCGGGATGGCTGCTGTTCGCCCGTTGAGCTTTGCGGGAATGCCGAAGCGAGGTACGAGAATGGTTCCCCACCGGCGCACGATTCCGTATTTCCGGCCTTCGATCGGCGACGAAGAAATCCAAGCCGTCACTGAGGCTCTGCGCTCCGGCTGGCTGACAACCGGCCCGAAAGCGCGCCGCTTCGAACACGCTTTTGCCCGTTATCTCGGATCTCGCAACAGTATCGCGGTGAGCTCTGGCACGGCTGCCCTTCACCTGGCCCTCGAAGCCCTTGGCGTAGGGCCAGGCGACGAGGTGATTGTCCCGACGATGACCTTTTCTGCGGCGGCAGCCGTCGTGGTTCATCTGGGAGCCCGGCCGGTGTTTGTCGATTGCCATCCCGATACCCTTAACCTCAATCCGGACGACCTTGAGCGCAAAATAACATCGCGGACCAAAGTTCTCGCGCCCGTGCATTTCGGTGGCCAGCCTTGCCAAATGGACCAGGTTCTTGAGATTGCCAGGCGTCATCGGTTGCGTTGCATCGAGGATGCCGCGCATGCGCTGCCGGCACAGTATGGCACGCGCAAGATCGGCACGATCAGCGACGTCACCTGTTTCTCGTTTTATGCCAACAAGACCATCACCACTGGTGAGGGCGGCATGATTACCACCGGGCATGACGGCCTTGCCAGACGCATGCGCCTGATGGCTCATCATGGCATCGACAGAAGCCGTCAAGCAGCAACCGGTGCCCAGCGTCCCTGGTCGTACAAGGTCATAGCGCCCGGCTATAAATCGAACATGAGCGACATCGCTGCGTCGCTCGGTATTCAGCAGTTGAGGCGCTGCAACGATTTCTGGAAGACGCGACAGCGCTGCGCGACGCTATACGCCAGAGGTCTGGCCTCGATCGAGGCCGTTCAAGTACCGGTGGTAATCGACAAAGTACGCCATGCCTGGCATATGTATGTAATCCAGTTGCAGTTGGACCAACTACGAATCGGCCGTGACGAGTTCAGCGATCGACTCAATGCCGCGGGCATCGGAACCGGTGTTCACTACCTGCCGGTACACATGCACCCGTATTACCGGGACACTCTTGGCTATCAGCCGAAGGACCTGCCGATCGCCGCTGCTGCTTACGACCGGATCCTTTCGTTGCCGATTTTCCCAAGCTTGACTAAAGAGGACATCGACTATATCGTGACTACCGTTAGATCGATTGCCGGTAAGCACCGCAGGTAGTGTTGGTGCATGGATTGCCTTTATAGCGTTTGACTTGATTATCCGGGAGCAACTGTGTAGCCGTATTGTCGACCGTTGAGTTTCCGGGGGGTAGCATGCAGGACCTCGTCTTCATAGGCGGCGGTCTTTCGGGCACTCTGACATTAGTTCACTTGGTCAGGGAACTTCAGGCTCGGCTCGCGACCACTCGGTCATCGGGCCGCCGCCTAAGGGTCACGATGCTCGACCGCAACGGCGCCTTTGGACGTGGAATCCCCTACGCGCGTTCCGAAGATTCCGTGAACCTGCTGAACAACAATGTCTCAAGGATGAATGTTTTCGACTTCGTGCGCTGGTTGGGTCGCCAGGAGCAACGTTGGCGCGGCATGCTTGAGACGCAGCCGGGCAACGGCGGACGAGCCTGGCTCAACCGGAACGCCGCCGCTCTGGCAATGGCGGAAAGAGATCCTGCCCACGGTCTTTCTCTTTATCTTCCACGCTCTGTATACGGCCTCTTTATGGAAGACGTTCTGCGAACCGCACTCGATCAGGCAGAGCGCGCCGCGGTCGCGAGCGTCAGGCTGGTCACGGCCGAAGCGGTTTCGCTGAAACGCGAAGCGGCCGATCGTCTCCGGATCACACTGCGGAATGGCGACGTGATCCGCTCCCGCCGCGTGGTGCTGGGCCTCGGTAGCCTTCCACCGGATCCCGCGCCCCACCTGGAAACCGCCCCCGGGTACATTCACGATTTCTCGCGGCTGTGTAGTGGCACGGCCTGCCGGCGATTACTCGACGGCGCCCTCGCCTCTCAATCGACTTTGCCGTCGGCCGTCATTATCGGTTCCAACGCTGCCGCCATGGAGGCAATCCACACGATCCGCACACACCCGGAACTCTTTGCTAGGTTCAGCCGGATCGTTGTCATCTCTCCGAGTGGCTGCCTGCCCGACGGCAGGCCGTCCCGGCGACAGCCCCCGTTTAAGGCGAGACACACGGTGGGCGTGGGGGCATGTGAGCGTGTCTCCGCGGATCAGCTCTTTGCGGCTTTGCTCCGCGACGTCGAAGAAGGCCGGCTGGCCGGGTACTCGTCTCTGGATTACTCTCAGCCCATTTGCGACGGCTTTCGAGAGGTCTTTATGGGTATCAGCGTTGTTGAGCGCCGGCGCTTCGTGGAGGAGTACGGCATGCGATTTACCGCTTTGAACCGCCATACTCCACCCGAGTATGCTGACGCGGCGCGGCACCTTCGCGGTGCGGGGAAACTGCAAACTCTGCGTGCTCGCGTGATTGATGTCACGCCACCCGACCCTCATTGCCTGGAATTTTCCGTAAGGGCCGCTCTCGAAGACGGAACGGAAACGCGATTGCGGGCGGCTGTCGTTATCAATTGCCGCGGCTCGGGAACACTGCGCCTGACCCGGGACCAACTGCTTCGTGAAATCCTCGGCCCGGGAAGCGACATTGCGCGCAGCAATTCCACAGGAGCGGGAATTGCTGTGACGGGCGACTTCGAAGCTTCTCCGGGGATGTACGTCGTAGGGCCGCTTCTTGCCGGACATACCACCGAAACGGACCACATCTGGAATCTCGAGGACGCTCAACGGATCAACGATCTGACACAGCGGGTGGCTGCCATCATCGCGAACCACGTGCTCAACGGCGATCGGGCGGGAAGGTATGAGCTTGCATTTCAAAACTGAAGCGATACTGCGGGCGATGCAAGTCCGCTCGTTGGCGGCGTTCATAGCCCCTCCGTAGAAGGAAAGCTCTTTTGCGCTCTGGAGCGCTAATCAAATGCGTCTGGCCTTTAAGAGGCTCCGTCACAAAGCGGCAAGGACGCCCCTCCGGATTCCGCTGATCTGGCTGCGCAGCCGCGGTTTGGATGCCAGCGACGTTTTCCTCGCCTCCTACCCCCGGTCCGGCAGCACCTGGACACGCTTTGTGCTTTACGAGATCCTGGCGGGAGAGCCTTCCGGTTTTGACAACGTCAATCGTGGAGTTGCGGAGAATGGCATCCAGTGGCTAACGCGGCCTCTGCTGCCGGGTGAGGGCCGCCTGATCAGGACGCATGAACGCTACCGCCGGGAGTATGGCCGGGCGCTTTACCTGGTGCGGGACATGCGTGATGTGATCCTTTCCCAATACTCACGGGAGAAGGAACTGGGCATCCTCTACGACGATTTTGACACCTACCTTTCCAAGTTTCTGCATGGCAAGATCAGCGGCTTCGGCGCCTGGCACGAGCACCTCGATTCATGGCTGGAATCGCCTTTGGCCCGACGGGGCGACCTTCTGCTGCTGAGATTTGAAGACCTGCGGAAAGATATGGAGTCGGTCATGACCCGCGTCCTGGACTTTCTCGGGGTTGAGGTGCGGCCCGAAGCGATCCGGACGGCCATCGCCAATAACACTCTCGACAGGATGCGCGAGAAAGAGACGCAGTCGAAGACGCTCCACCAGGCCAAAGGAGGCGAGGACGGGCGATTTGTCCGAAAAGGAGCGGTGGGTGGCTGGCGCGAACGGCTCACCGATGACCAGTCGCAGAGGATTCATGCCGTCGCTGGCGAAGCGCTCCGCCGAATGGGGTACCCGCTGGCCGGGGCTTGAGCGGCGCCGAATCCTGTGCTCGTGAGCTGATTCGCCTACGGCGCCCATCTCTTTTTCTTTAACCTTGAACCACGTCGTGTATTAGGCGCCGAATGTGTCGATCCTTAGGCTGACCCCATCAACGTGAACATACTTCTCGCGCATAACTCGTACCAGCAACCGGGAGGCGAGGACGTGGCTTTCGAGCAGGAGCGCCACGTTCTGGAGTGCGCGGGACACCATGTATCCGTCTACCAGCGAAGCAACTGGGAGATTGAATCTTATCCCGGCGCGAAGGGCCTTGCCCTTCTGGCACGAACGGCTTGGAGTTTCGAAACCCAACGAGAAGTTGCCAAGGTGTTGGAACGGGAAAGGCCGCATCTCGTACACGTCCACAACACCTTCTTCATGATCTCGCCTTCGATCTACGCGGCTTGTCACGACGCCAACGTTCCCGTGGTTCAGACCCTGCACAACTATCGGCTTTTTTGCCCCGGGGGCGCATTTTTTCGCAATGGCCATCTGTGTGAGGAGTGCGTGGAGCACAGCGTGTGGCGAGGAGCGCGTTACGGTTGTTACCGCGAATCCCGCCCGGCGACAACGGCCGTCGCCGTCATGTTGGCAGTGAATCGGATGCTGCATACCTGGGATCGATTGGTGGATTGTTACATCGCCCCAAGCGAATTTGCCCGGAGGAAGTTCGTCGAGGCGGGGCTTCCCCCGGAGAAAACTTGCGTCAAATTCAACTTCGTTCACCCTGACCCCGGTGAGGCGGTGGATGCGGGCGAGTACGCTCTGTGTGTGGGGCGACTCTCTCCAGAGAAGCAAGTGGGCACTCTATTGGCCGCCTGGCGCCATCTTCACAGCCGTATTCCGCTGTTGATCGTCGGTAGTGGCCGGCAGCGCCTGGAACTGGAAGGAATCGCGGCGCGGCATGACCTTGCCACCGTCCGTTTCGAGGGACAACTGCCGCGAGACCGGACGTTGGCAACCATCAAAGCGGCACGCTTCCTGGTCTTTTGCAGCGGCTGGTATGACATTTTCCCGCACGTGATCGTCGAGGCTTTTGCCTGCGGTATCCCGGTCATCTGCCCCAGATTGGGAGTTATGCAGGAAATCGTTGCCGATGGCCACAGCGGGTTGCACTTCGCCCCCGGGAATCCTGCAGACCTGGCGGAGAAAGTCGAGTGGGCTTGGGCGCACCCCGCCAGTATGCGGGCGATGGGAAGGGAAGCCCGCAAAGAGTATGAGACAAAATACACAGCCGAGAAGACCTATGGCACCCTGATGGAAATCTATCAAAACGTCCTAAGGCCTGTTAGCGACCGTTAACTTCCGGTTTGCCCGTTTAACCGGCCAGTCGTGAATGCCCGCTTACTCCTAACCTGGACAGAATCTTGAGATTAAGCAAGTAGCGCGGACCGCCGTTTTTGCGGTCCGCGTCTTCTGGCCGTGATGGTCGACCCATCCGATTCGGGCTCGCGGGTCGTGGATGGCGCTCGTGGGACTCTCCCTCACCGGCCTAGTGGCCGACGAAATCGTAACCAAGGCTGCCGGCGCGCAGATGCCGCGCCAGTGATCGGGAAGAAATCCAGCGAAAAGCCGCGGACCACAGAGGCGGTGGTCCGCGCTACGTGCTACGTGCTTGCTTCGATTTTGGGCAATGGACAGAATGCCTTGAGCAAGTAGCGCGGACCGTCGGTTTTGCGGTCCGCGTCTTTTGGCCGTGATGGTTGACCGATCCGGTTCGGGCTCGCGGGTCGTGGATGGCGCTCGTGGGACTCTGCCTCACCTGCCTGGTGGCCGACGAAATCGTAACCAAGGCGCCGCCGCGCAGATGCCGCGCCAGCGATCGGGAAGAAATCCAGCGAAAAGCCGCGGACCACAGAGGCGGTGGTCCGCGCTACGTGCTTGCTTCGATTTTGGGCAATCTACAGAATGCCTTGAGCAAGTAGCGCGGACCGCCGTTTTTGCGGTCCGCGTCTTCTGGCCGTGATGGTTGACCCATCCGATTCGGGCTCGCGGGTCGTGGATGGCGCTCGTGGGACTCTCCCTCACCGGCCTGGTGGCCGACGAAGTCGTAACCAAGACTGCCGCCGCGCAGACGCCGCGCCAGCGATCGGGAAGAAATCCAGCGAAAAGCCGCGGACCACAGAGGCGGTGGTCCGCGCTACTTGCTCCCCCCATCTAAGAGGTGTCAAGCGGAAAACAGGGGCTAGGGGTCAGGGGCTAGGGTTCAGGGCCGGAACAGCAGGGGTCCGCGGGCGGGTACGACATTGCACCGTATATCGTCGCCATCGCGCCCCCCAAGCTAAATTGGACGGCGTGCGCGGGCGGACCGATGGACAATCCTGCGAGTCGCTCAACGGGGCACGTTATCGCCACCGTTTGCCGCTGAGACAACCGGGACTGTGTAGCCTTCGAGCTAGCCCCGCCGTTTTTCTCGAAAAAGCCAAAAAAAAGAACGGGAGTAGGTAGTTGTTGAAATTGGCTGCTGTTTGCTTGTACAATCTCCATCGGTAGTCTCAAACACTCACAAACGGAGGTGATCGAATGCCAGCAGTAGCTGCGTTCTATTCCGTCAATGAGGCCCTGAAGCCTCCTCCTCTTCGCGTTTACCATAACAACAGCGCCTGTCCCCCTGGCCGTGACATACCGCAGCATGAGCGGAAGATGGGCACGGGCTTATACAGACTCTGCGACGACTGCAATAGGCTGAACGGGCAAGGGCGCTAAAGCCTTTTGCTTCTCGTATCTTTCCGCCGTGTCTCGTTCCAACCACTGCGGAGAACCCACTGGTGGGAGAAACGTCATCTCCCACCAGGGGCCATGAATCACACCGTCGATCATTCCCCACACTCGGCGAAGCCTGTACACCGGGAGGCCGTTTTCCAAGGCTACCGATAAGGCGCGAAGTCCCTCTGATGACTGCCCCTCGAATCTGACGGTAGGCTCTGGGAAGCTGTGTCCGTTGCCACCCTCGCACGATTCGAACGTTTCAACCCCGTTTGCCAGTAGCGTAAGGACGATCTCTCGAATGCCCTCGTCCAAGGGCGGCTCAAAGCACATCTCCCGGGCCATCCTGAGCCGTTCCGGGTCGGGTCTTAGCGGCGTTCGACCGGGGCAGTGATCGCAACGGCCTTTAGATTCCGTCTGAGTTTCCATGCGGGGCCTCATGCCACAGACTTTTCAGATAACAAATACGGCGGATTATCGACCGACTCCCGGTATTCGAGCCGCTTGCCTTCGATCTTCTTGATTGCTTCCGCCACGCGCTCACCGTCATTCATCTTCCGAGTATTCCAACGGAATTCAAACTCATTCAGGTAGTTCGGCAGATGCTTGCGGCTGACGCTGTGGAAAGTGCCCATGACACCGCGCCGAATGAGCGAGAACACTCCCTCGACCGTGTTTGAGTGAATGTCCGTTCCGAGCCGCACGTATTCGCCCGCGCTGTGATTCACCGACTCGTGACCACCTAGAAACTGTTGGCCTAGGGTCTTGTACGACTGAAACTCATCGGTGATAATGCGGCAGGAAAGGTCCGCGTTCTCTGCCACAAAATTGCTGATGTTTTCCGCCGTGACGCGCTCCATCATGCGGAAACGCACATCACCCTCACGCTGAACGATGCCCACCACCGGGGTCTTGCTCGTGCCGCGTCCGCGCTTCGACGTGTTCTTGAAACGCGGTTTGCCACCGACGTAAAGCTCATCGACTTCGACGGTGCCCGTCAATTTCGGCTGTTCATCTTCGCCCATGCCGTGACGGATGCGACGGAGAACGAACAACGCCGACTTGCGGGTAATCTCCCTCTCACGCGAAAGCTGCAAGGCGCTGATGCCTTTCTTCGACGCACATGCCCGCCAGAGTGCGTATACCCATACGCGCAACGGCAGACGCGTTTCTTCAAGCGGAGTGCCGGTGCGAACGGTGAACATCTTTTTACATCCACGGCAGCGCCAGCGATAATCTTTGTTCCGCTCACCGTTGCGGCCCATCATTTGGTAGACCTCTCGGCTTTCGCACAGCGGGCAAGTCGGCTCAGCGCCCCAACGTTGCCCCTCAAGAAATGCGACCGCCTTCGGCTCGCTGCCTGCCGCTTCCCGTAACGCTTCCAGAATCTCCGATCTGTTCTTTATCATAAGAACAGCGTATCAGAGCAAGTGTCTAATTGCAAGAAGTATTATGATATTTTCTTTGTTTCTCGCGGCCGCCAACGCCGCTAGACGGCGGGAATGGAACCCCGGAGGACTCCTGCTTCTTGAAGAATCTGAGAGACTTACTGAGGTCTCTGATCTTCTTGCGGCATATCGCAATCTGCGATTCCGATTCCATGATCAGGCTGTTCCAGGTCACGCTATCCCGTGTTGACTTCTTAGACTTGACATTGTCTGTAGACATCGGTATGCTCCTTATCTATGAGACCTCCATCAGAGTACGCGAAGACATGGCAACAGATTTTCTCCGACAGAGGGGAACTCGCCGAAAAGCGCACGAATCTTGAAACCGAACTGAGCGAGGTCAAGAACCAAATCTCTCACCTCGATGAAATATTGAGCCACATGGCCCCATTGGTAGGCGTTGCGTACAACCAGAAGATTTCGGCCTTGGGAATCACGGATGCCATACGCACGATTCTCAGAGGGTCCATGGAACGAATGTCGCCAACCGATGTCAGAGACAATCTTCGTGAAAACGATTTCGACCTGTCGGGGTATACGGCGCCGATGGCGTCGATATACAAGGTTCTGAGTCGTCTGTACGAATCCGGAGAGATTGTTCAGGAAAGAGAGGACGGAAAGGTGTTCTACCGCTGGTATCGACCGGATGAACCGTCCCCAGATGAACTGCCAGATGAAGAGCCGATATATGAAGGGCCACCAGAAGATGAGTCTTCTGGCGAGATTACAGGCGATGACATCCCCTTCTGAAAAGTTCGAGGAGGTAGGCGATGAGGAGGGCGTAAGGGCCGCGCTGGACGGCCCGCACAAAGTGGGGACGGCCAGACCGTCCAAGACTGATTCCGTCCCCACATTCAGCGTGCTTTGTGCCCCAGTGCTGGAACTGGCAGACAGACGCGACTTGCACTCGCGTGCCCTAATCCGGCGTCCGGGTTCGAGCCCCGGCTGGGGCACTTCCCACAACGGGAACCCAAAGGATATTATCTCATGATGGCGAAGAAAGCAAAAACGAAGCGCAAGAAGCGCGGCCCGAAAGAGGAACGTCTCATTATACGTGGTGACCCGCAACGGGCGATTGACGCACTCGTAGGAAAGCGTCCCTCGAAGTAGCACGGCGCGGATGCCGACGCCACGCCGATACCGATTACCGTTTTGGATGATTTTCAACACCTACCTACTCCCGAAAAAGAATCTAAAATTTTGCAAAACGAAGCCACTATGTCCAATAGAATCAGTAAATCGACCCGAAAAACAGGCCAAAACGAAGTCAAACGAAGCCAAACGCTGTCGCCCTAAGTCCTTTGTAATCAGTCCGCCGGTTTTGAGGTGACTTTGTTTTGCCGATTCAAAGCCAAACTCGTCCTGCAAGGTCCACTCGCGACTGGCGGCGTTGTTGGGCTACCGGTTTTGAGAACGGTGCGCTACAGGTGGTCTCGTGAAGGGGAGATCGAGCCGGCCCCGGACGGAGCCGGCTCGAATGGTTGACTGGAACGATTCGGATCGCGCCTGACCCCTATCGCGCGGCAGGATCAGGTCACGATCGGTAACGCGCGGTCATCGTCATCGTTGTACCGTAAGCGTGACCACCGCGTAGTTGCTGAGCGATCCGGAAGTTCCGATCAACTCGATCGTGAACGTTCCGGTCCCGGCCCGGCGGGAAGCGTAAAACGTGATGGTTGCGGTGGCGCTGCCGTTCGGCGGCGGAGTGATCGGGTTCTTCGTAGACGTCGCCGAGACGCCGGGAGGAAACGCGTTGACGCTCAACTCGACCGGGGAGTTGAAGCCGTTCTCGCTGGTGACGGTCAGGGTGGTGGATACGTTGCCGCCCTCATTGACGGTCAGCGAAGACGGCGAGACAGACATGGTGAAGTTCTTCGTCCCCGAAGTCGAATTGACCGTGAGGGTGATGGTGGTGCTGTGAGAGAGCGAACCGGAAGTTCCGGTAATCGTGACCGTGGCGGTTCCGGTGGTTGCCGTGCCGGAAGCCGTCAGCGTGAGGGTTGAGGTCGCGCTGCCGTTCGCCGGCGGAGTGACCGGATTCGTCGAGAAAGTCGCGGTCACGCCACTCGGCAGTCCGCTCGCGCTCAGCGTGGTTGCGGAGCTAAAGCTGTTCTGGCTGGTGACGGTGATCGTGCTGGTCCCGCTGGTCCCCTGGGTTATGGTGAGAGAGGACGGCGAGGCGCTGATCGTGAAGTTGGGCGACGCCGTTGCGTTCACGGTGAGCGTGATCGTCGTGGTGGCGGTCAGGCTGCCCGACGTTCCGGTGATGGTCACTGTGGCCGTTCCCGTCGTAGCCGTGCCGCTCGCAGTCAGGGTCAGCACGCTGGTCCCCGTTGTCGGGTTCGGGCTGAACCCTGCCGTCACACCGCTCGGCAGGCCGGACGCGGACAGCGTGACGCTGCCGCTGAATCCGTTCTGATCATTCACCGTGATGGTGCTGGTGCCGCTGGTGCCCTGGGTAATCGTCAGGCTGTTCGGCGAAGCCGATAGCGTGAAGCTCGGCGACGTCGATCCCAGCAGCCCGTTGATCAGGCCGCTTCCGTTCGGGCTGCCCCAACCGGTCGCCAGATCGTAGCCGGTGGTTGCCGAATAGCCGTTGCTGCCGCTCGTGATGTCGTGGAAATCGGTGGTGTAGCTGGAACTCAAGCCGATCGAATACAAGCTCGGATTGATGAAGCCGAGCGTGGACTTGCCATCCGCCTTCGCCTGTTGATTGACGAGAGCGAGATACCCCGCCCACATCGGCGCCGCAAAACTCGTCCCGCCATAATCGTTCGCAGTGCAGGTGGTTTGATCGGCGCAGACGTAGAAGGTGAAATTCGCGTTGGCGGAAACGTCGGGAGCGTTGCGATAGCTGGAGGAACAACTGGAGCAGGTGCTCAGCACGCCCGTCTGCCAGGAGGGAATCGCGTAGTGGTCCGGCGATATGCCGCCGCCGCCGTCAACCCAGGCGGTTTCCGAACTCCACGGGCCGCCGGCGCCGCTGGTCGTCAAGTCTGTTCCGCCCACGGCTGTGAGGTACACGTCGTCCGCGGGAAAAATCTCGGAAGACGATCCCCATTTGCCGCTGTCTCCGGCTGCCTGAAACAGATTCTGGCCCTGCAGCGAGAACTCCTCGAAGTACGGGTTGTCAGTGTTCGGGTCCGCCGGACTCCACGTCCACGATGAGCTCAATTGCGCGTTCAGCGGATTGGCCGTGGCCATGGCGTTGAAAATGGCGGCGTCGGTCGATCCGACGTACATCACGAGGCTCGACATGCCAGGGGCCATGCCGAGAGCCTGAGTCATGTCCAGGGTTTGTTCGGTGTCGTCACAGCCTTGTGATTCAAGGCAGCTCGTGCTAGTTCCGTCCGTGGAATCGAGGGTTATCGGGACGTCGTTCGTCTGGTTTGCGTTCTTGTAGTACGTGGTGAGGTCAGACAAATCCGTGCCGTAATACTCGAGCAAACCGACGGACTGGCCGCTGCCGGTGAGAGATGTTCCTTCGTAGTACGCCGCCCTCATGTCGCTGCCGCAGAAGGATGCCGAAGGACAGGAGCCGGTCGTGGCAAGGGAGTGCGCTCCTGGCATTCTACGCACCAGTGCCGGCTGCGGGATCGAGTAATTATCCAAACCGGAGATATGCCAGAGTTGGAACGGCAAATCCACCGTGGGCTCGCGATCCGGAGCATAGAAGGTGCGGTTTTCGGTGGGGTGCTGGTAGACGCCCATCGTCAGATGGAAGGCTCGCTCGATGCTTGCCACCGGTCCGGTCACATCCACGTTCACTTGATTCGGGGAAGTGCCGGACACCGTAAAGCCGTTTTCCTTCGCGAAACGGATCACGGCGTCGTAATCGTCCGCGGTCGGACCAAACATGGTGGTGAATTCTTCCACCGTCAGGAACTGGTGGTAGGACGGGCTGAGAGGATCGTAGAGCTCCTTCAAAAAGCTGTCCAATTCTGTCTGGTTGCGGAGCGGCAGAGCGATCACGAGGCGCATACGCTGCTCTGCGGGGAGATGTCCGACAAGCCGCGCCTGTCCGTTGAGAGTCACCTCACGAACGTGATGCGTCAACAGGGGCTGCGACTGGGCATGGCCAACCACACTTCCGACACTTCCGACCGACACAAGCGCGACGATTGTCAACAAAGACGTACGCATTTTGCGAATCATGTTTCTCATCCTCCTCCTGTCTGGTATCGGAATCGATTTCACATGTTTCATCAGGGTTTAGTGACGTCCTTCAACCTTCGCCGGCATTCCCCTCCGCTCGTTTTCGACCGCGATACTATTACACTCGTTGGGTTCGGTTTCAAGTACTATTTATCAAAATGTAACCCGGAGCCCGTCCACCCCAGCCTCTGCGGTCCCCGTGGTGAAGGCTTCTCTCTGGCCTGGCCGTCGAGTTGTGCTCGGGCGCAAACAGTGGGTTTATGCTGTGTTATGATCGCGATGGCGAAAGGGTTTCGTTCCGGCCGCTTGCCTCCGTATGAGCCTTGACACTGCCCGCCGCGTGCTCGAAATCGAAGCCCGGGCCTTGCGTGAACTCGTCGATCGTCTGGACGATCGGTTCAACCAGGCCCTTGACACGATCCAGCAATGCCGGGGACGTGTAGTCGTCACGGGCATGGGCAAGTCGGGGTTGATCGGCCAGAAGATCTCAGCCACGCTGTCGAGCACGGGCACGCCGTCGTTCTTCCTCCATCCCGCCGAGGCCCTGCACGGCGACCTGGGACGCCTGGTCGCTGGCGACGTCGTGGTCGCCCTTTCCTACGGCGGGGAGAGCGAGGAATTGCTTCGCCTGCTCGACACCGTGAAGCGCCTGGCGATCCCTCTGATCACGCTTACCGGCAATCCCGGGTCGACGCTCGGGCAGGCGAGCGACGTCGTGCTGGACGTGGGCATCAGTCGCGAGGCTTGTCCGCTCGGGCTTGCACCGACCGCTTCCACCACGGCAATGCTCGCGATGGGCGACGCCCTGGCCATGGCGCTTCTCGAGAGGCGCGGCTTCAGCGAGGAGGATTACGCGGTCCTGCATCCCGGCGGAGGCCTCGGGGTGCGGCTGAGGCGGGTGGAGAACGTGATGCACACCGGCGACGGCGTGGCCCGAGTCGGGCCTGAAGCCGCGTTGCCGGACGTGATCTATGAGATGAGCCGCAAGGGCCTGGGCCTCGCGACTGTCGTGGACGCGGGCGGCCGCCTCGTGGGCTTCATTTCCGACGGCGATCTGCGCCGTTTCTTCGAGCACGAGGGCAATCGTGCGCTCAACCTCAAAGCCTCTGATTGCATGACGCGGTCGCCGGTGACCATCGGTCCGATGGAACTGGCTACCGAGGCGCTGAGCCTGATGGAGTCGCGCCGCATCACCGCGTTGCCCGTGGTCGGCGCGGATGGGATCCTCGCCGGCGTGGTGCATATCCACGATTTGTGGCGCACGCAGATGTTTTAGAACGGACAACGGACAACCGCCATGAACCCTAAGAAGCCAACTCGTCACGCGATTCAGGCCCGCGCGCGACGAATCCGCCTGCTGCTGCTCGATGTGGACGGGGTGCTGACCGACGGCCGCATCTACTACGTGCCGGCTCCGGCGCGGGCTGCAGAATCCGCAGACGCAGGCCTGAAGCTGGTCGAGACCAAGACGTTTCATTCCCGCGATGGCCTTGGGATCAACATCTGGCATCGCAACGGGTTCAAGACGGGCATCATCTCAGGCCGGGATTCTCCCATCGTCGACTACCGCGCGCGCGAGCTCGGAATCCAATTCGTGCGGCAAGGCCACCGGGAAAAGCTCGGCCCCTACCGGGAAATCCTTCAGGAGGCCGGGCTTCAAGACCGTGAGGTCTGTTACGTGGGTGACGACCTGGTTGATCTGCCGCTCCTTACGCGCGTCGGGCTGTCGGTCGCCGTCGGGGACAGCCACCCGCTGCTCGCCCGGTACGTTCACTACGTCACAAGGGCACATGGAGGCCTCGGCGCGGTGCGCGAAGTGATCGAGTTGATCCTGACGGCGCAGGGTAAGTTCAAACCCGTCCTGGACGGCTATCTCGCGCGAGGGTGACGCCGCCTCCGCCGGCTCTATCCGTCGAAACCCGTAACATCTTGCCACTCTTTCTCTTGGAAATGTGCGCCGGTTGTGTTAGTATCTGCCCTCTTGGGGTAGGAAACGGGGGGAATATGCTTGCCTTCTCGGGAGCGGTCATTGCTGGTGTAAGCCATTTGAAATGATTGAGTTGGCTGCCTTTGCGTGGTAAACTGGTTCTAGGCAAGGGCTGCCCGGGTGGCTGATGCATTGCGTTCTTGCCCGCCGGAGACTTCCTCGACCAATCCGAGCCCGGAGACTTCCATGAGGCTCCAAATCTCCGGGGAGACAAAGCACGCGCTCGCCACGACGCGCCCCACCATTCCGATGACGTCCGTCCAGCCGCCGGAGATCACTCGATTCCTCAGTTACATACAGGTGGAAAAGGGCTTGGCCGGAAACACTTTGCTCGCCTATCGGCGCGACCTGGTGAAATTCACCGCATACCTTTCCCGCTCTGGCCGGACGCTTGCCGGAACCGGTCGCGACGACGTTCGGGGCTTCCTTGCCGAACTCCACCGCAATCACTTGAGCGCTCGCGCGGCCGCGCGACACTTAGTTTCGCTGCGCGGCTTCTTTGAGTTTCTGATTCGCGAGGGCGACCTCCAGCAGGATCCGACCGCCCAAATCGACTCGCCGCGCCTGGCGCAAACGCTGCCTAAGTACCTGGCCGCGAGTGAGATCGAGAAATTGCTCACCCAGCCTGACCCTTCAACGGCGCCAGGGCTGCGTGATGGGGCCATGCTGCAGGTTCTCTATGCGACCGGAATGCGCGTCTCGGAGCTGGTTGGCGTCCGCTGGGAGGATTTCAACGCCGGACTGGGCATCGTACGGTGCCTCGGGAAGGGCAACAAAGAGCGCCTCATTCCGGTCGGCAAGCCGGCTCTGCGCTCTCTCGAAGACTACGTGGCGCGCGGACGCGCCAAGCTCGCCCGCAAGCCCGGCGTCCCCTACCTGTTCCTGAATCAGCGCGGCGGCAAGCTGTCGCGGGTGGGGTTTTGGAAGATCCTGGCGCGTTACGGGCGGGCGGCCGGCATTGCGACGCCTCTTACACCGCACCTGGTTCGACATTCTTTCGCCACGCACTTGCTCGAGCGCGGCGCGGACTTGCGCTCCATTCAGCTGATGCTGGGCCATAGCGATATCTCGACCACGCAGATTTACACCCAGGTGATCCAGGAGCGTCTGCGTGAGGTTTATCACGCTCATCATCCCAGGGCGTGAAGCGACGCTCCAAGTGGCGGGCCGTCGCACTTTGAAAGGCTGGAAACCAAGCCATGCCTGATTACAACTTTCTGATGGAAAGCCGGTTGAAGCCGGCGCAGTCGAGGGTAGTCAGCCAAATGGGGCGGCTGGCTGCGACCCAGGGATTGAACCTGTACCTCGCCGGCGGCGCCGTTCGTGATCTCACTCTGGGATCGTCGGCGCCGCGAGGTCTCGAGTTCGTGGTCGAAGGAAACATCCAGAGGCTGATTCGTCCGCTCACCGCAGGAGTGAAGGAGAAGCCGCGCCCGGCGGGGGTTGTCCCGGAGGAACCGATCGACCTTAAGGTGGAGAGCCTGGAACTCGATGCCCCCCGGAATCGGGCGGAGGTCGTGTTTGAGGGCGCGGTACCCGGTGAAATCGTCTCCGCCCGCAACGAAACCTACACGTCTCCGGGCCGCCCGCCGGCAATTTCGCCGGGAACAATTTTCGACGACTTGAGGCGCCGGGACTTCTCCGCGAACGCCATGGCGGTGTCGCTGCATCCCTTTTCGCGCGGCCTGCTTCTCGATCCCACCAACGGCGCCTCCGACCTCGAGCGCAAGGAATTGCGCGCGCTGCACAGCCGCAGCTTCTTTGACGACCCGTCGCGCATCTACCGGCTGATCCGGCTGGCCATTCGCCTGGACTTCAAGCCCGACGAGAAGACCACCCGCTGGCTTGAGGCTGCGCTTGCGGAAAAAATGTGGGAGCATCTGCGGGAAGACCAGCAAGGCCGCGAGCTGCGAGCCGTTCTGGAGGAGGATCTGGCAGGCAAGGTGCTCAAGGCGCTGCATGATCGGGGGGTGCTTGGGGGCCTCGATCGCAAGCTGGCCGCGGCCCGCATCGAGTTCGACCGCTTTGAGCGCGTTCGCAACGCGGTCCGCATCACCGGCGAGTCAAGCCCGCTTTACGCGAACTTCCTGGCGCTGGTCGAGAAGCTCCCTGGCGAGCGCGCCCGCCTGGCCAAGAAGATCTTTGGTGACGCCGGGACAGTGAAATTGGCGCTCGGCGTCGCACAGGAGGCTTCCAAACTCGCAAAGGTTCTGGGCAGCGCCAAGGCTGCCAAACCGAGCCAGGTCTACACCATTCTTTCGACCGCCCCGCCGCCTTTGCCCGTCCTGCTGCTCGTGGATCACCCGCAGACCGTGGTCCAGAATCGCGTCAAGGCTTTCTTTACCAAGTTCCCCGCCATACGCGCGACCGCACCGCGAGCCGAACTCGAGGCCATGGGCATGCCTCCGGGCGCCAAGTTCGAAAAGGTTCTGGAACAGGTCTTTCTCGACCAGTTGGACGGGAAGCTCAAGACTCCGCCGCAGCTTACCAAGGCCTTGCGGACTTACTCCGGCATCAAGGAGCCTCCGCCGGCCCCACCGCCGCCTCAAAAAGGGGGGGCCAAAGCGCCGGCTGCGAAGGATGCTGCTGCGAAAGGGTCAAAACCTGCCGGGCCCGCCCCGGCTCCGCAGTCCGCCGCACAGGCCAAGCCCTCGCAGGCCAAGCCGGCTCCGCCGTTAGGGGGTGCGGGAAAGTCCGCCGTGCCCGCGCCGGTGGGCCCGGCCGGGAAGGGGAAGAAAGCTGTCAGCCCTCAGAGCGCCCCCCCCGTCGCCGGCCCCGGCGCTCCACCTGTCGCTCCCGTAAAACCTGCGGAGGCCGCGAGCAAGGCGGCCGTTTCGAAACCCGCCGGGCCGAAACCGACGGGGCCCAAACCGGCTGGGCCGAAACCGGCTGTGGCGAAACCGACAGGGCCGAAACCGGCTGAGCCCAAACCGGCCGGGCCCAAACCGATTGGGCCCAAACCGGCGACCGCCAAGTCCGTGGCCCCTAAACCGGAGCCGTCTTCAAAGGCGGCGCCAAAGCCGGTCCAACCGGCGAAGCCGTCACCTGGGGCCGCCAAGGGCCGGAAGGGCCGCTGACCTTCGCACGGGCCACGCTCGCGGGGTTACCGCGCGCCGGTCGCCGGCATCTCAGGTTTTGCGATCCTTATGCGAATCAGTTCGAGGCGACGGCGTGCCGGACCGAGCTTGAGGGCTTCGGCATGTGCGGCTCCCTTGCTCGCCGCGGCTCTCCTCGGGTGTGCGGCTTGCTCCAGGGCGCAGAATTCAGGGCCTGAGCGCGACCGCTGGAATCGGCCCGGCGAGGTGCTCGACGCGCTCGGCGTTCACGCGGGCTCCGTCGTGGCGGACATCGGCTGTGGCAAGGGTTACTTCGCGCTGAAGTTCGGCGCGCGCGTGGGTCCCGGCGGCAAGGTCTACGCCGAGGACATTCGGGACGACGTGCTCGACGACCTTCGTAGCGACGCGCGCAAACAAGGGTTGAACCAGATCGAAACCGTGCACGGCGGCGACAACGATCCGCGGCTCCCCGTGGGCACTCTGGACGTCGTCTTTGCTATGGACTCGTACCACGAATGGGTGGAGTATGACGCCATGCTCGATCACGTGTTCGCCGCGCTCAAGCCCGGCGGAATCTTCGGCCTGATCGACGGCGAAACCGCGCCCGGGAAGTCCCGCGACGACTACCACAGCATGCACCGTATGCCGGAACAGATGGAGCGCGATGACCTTACCCGTCACGGATTCCGCTTCCTGCGCTCCGAGCCCGGATTCACGCGCCCGAGTGACGGTAAGACTTACTACTTCATGA
This sequence comes from Terriglobia bacterium, assembly GCA_035949375.1. GTDB lineage: Bacteria > Acidobacteriota > Terriglobia > UBA7540 > UBA7540 > Gp13-AA77. The sequence continues at coordinate 28,708 of DASZIG010000021.1, forward strand.
TCTTCCAGAAGCCAACCGCCGCCACGCCTGAGACCCGGTAAGCCCCGAGCCCGACAGAGCCCAAGAGGCCCGGAGGCCCGAAGGATTTAGCCGACGTAGGCCGTGGGATTGCAGGAACGAAAAGATCGCGGGCCCGGAAGGCCCGGATAGACCGGAGGTGAACCGTATGTGCACGCGTCGAATGTCGCTCGCCATAGTCCTGGCAGGGCTTGTTCTCCTGTTGCCATCCGGTTCCGCGCCCGGTCCCGGCCGCCACAACCGGGGGATCGCGCTGGCGCTGTCCGCGGACGCGTATCCGGACAGCCTTGCCGTCACACCCCCCATGGGTTGGAACAGCTTTGACAGTTACGGCGGGGCGGTCACCGAGCAGGAGATGAAGGCCAATGCGAAGTACGGTGCCGATCACCTGGCCCGGTACGGCTGGAAGTACGTGGTGGTCGACTTCTATTGGTACTTCAGCAATCCGCAGGCGATCGAGCACTCGGCGACCGCCATCGACGCGTATGGGCGCCTGCTGCCCGTGCCCGAGCGCTTTCCCTCGGCAGCCGGAGGCAGGGGATTCAAGCCGCTCGCTGACTACGTCCATAGCCTCGGTCTGAAGTTCGGCATCCACATTATGCGCGGCATCCCCCGCCTGGCCGTGGAGCGCAACCTGCCGGTGCTCGGCACCGACGCGCACGCCCGCGATATCGCCGATACCGCGAACCTCTGCCCCTGGTCCACGGCCATGTACGGTGTGGACACCGGCAAACCGGCCGGGCAGGCCTACTACGAATCGATTGCGAAGCTCTACGCGAGCTGGGACGTCGACTTCATCAAGGCCGACGACATGAGCCGGGGCAACGATCGCGAGCCCTATCACGGCCCGGAGATTGAGGCGCTGCGCAAGGCAATGAACAAGACGGGCCGCCCCATGGTGTTGAGCCTGTCGCCCGGGGCCGCGCCGCTCGATCAGGCGGCGAGCCTCAGCGAGTGGTCACAGATGTGGCGCATCTCCGATGACATGTGGGACGACTGGAAGGAAGTGGCCGCGCAGTTCAAACTGACGGGGAACTGGGCGCGTTCGAGCGGCCCCAATCATTGGCCGGACGCGGACATGCTGCCCCTCGGCCGTCTGCGTCTGCGAGGCTTCGACGATCCGCCCCGCGCTTCGCGCCTGACCCATGACGAACAGACCACGCTTATGACGCTGTGGTGCATCTTCCGCTCGCCCCTGATGATGGGCGGCGATCTGCCGACGCTCGACTCGTGGACGGCGTCGCTGCTCGAGAATCCCGAGATCCTGGCCGTCGATCAATCGAGCACCGGCGGCCACGAGGTCTTCAATCGCGATTCGCGCGTAGCCTGGGCGGCGGATGCTCCCGGCGGCCGCTCCAAATACGTGGCCCTGTTTGACACCGGCGACGTCGGCGCCGACGTGGCGGTGGCCTGGCGCGAGATCGGCGTCAGCGGCAAACAGAACGTGCGCGACCTTTGGGCCCGGCGCGATCTTGGGACCTTCGACGACAGTTTCCCCGCGCGGTTGAATCCGCACGGAGCGGGACTCTATGAATTGAAGCCAGGTAAATAAGAAAAGGAGGTGTGGCGGCGAAGGTGTAACAAAAGGGGAGACGCTCGGCCACACCTCCCGGTGCAATACTGTGACGTCAGTCGCAAGGGACGCCTGAATCACACGGTGACGCGGAGCACTCGGTTTTGTGACGGAGCAAACCCTGGGCTCGGCTTCTGGCCTCACTCGTTTCTGGGTGCGACCATGGGATCGACCTTCGAGGCGCGGCGGGCAGGGATGCACCCTGCGAACCCGGACAGTCGCTGGGTCGCGACAAAGCGACCTGCGCGACAATCAGTGATTTGGCGAGCGGACTTCGCATCTTGGCTGCGAGCGCGCCCCAACCGGAAGGACGGCACCGAAGATTTTACAAAACTTTTACATAAGCCTCGCGACAACGGAGGGCAACCAGGCGTAGGATGTCGCGAGGAGGTCACACCATGAAGACACGCGAGTCAAAGTCCAGGCCTCGTCACGCACTGAATCAGATCCTCAACGGGCGCCTCATCTCTTACGCAACCGCAGCCACGGCGGCCGGAGTCGGAATTCTCGGCTTGACGCCCACTGCCGACGCGCAGATCGTCTACACACCCACTCACGTCGTCATCAGTCATAACGGAAGCTACGGCCTGGACGTCAACAATGATGGGACCATCGACTTCACGCTCCACGATTCGATTACGGCGAACTGCTCGACCGTTTTCAACGCCATTTTGGCCGCTCCGGCGCTGGGCAATGCGGTCGCAGGCCGCGGCACTTATGACAGAGGGAGCGAAGCGAATGCGTTAGTCGGCGGTACCTTCATCGGCCCGAACCAGAAGTTTGTCAGCAAGGGCGGCAGGGGCGGCATCCTGATGGGTGAGGCGATTGACTCGCCGGGCGGCGGGCAAGATCGCGGCGAGTGGGTCAACGTGGTGAACCGTTACCTGGGGTTGCGGTTCGAGATCAACGGCCAGACTCATTTCGGGTGGGCGCGGCTGACCGTGCAGATTTCACATTTCGTCACTGTGAAAACTACCCTGAGCGGCTACGCCTATGAGACGCAGCCGGACACGCCGATCATCGCGGGGCATGAAACAGGCTCGGACGAGGGCAGTCCGATCGAGCCGCGGATCAAGGGCGAGTCAGGTCCCGACGCCGCTCGGACGCCAACGGGTTCGCCGCGGCCCGCGTCGCTCGGCTTGCTCGCACTCGGGGCCGAAGGCCTCCCGGTGTGGCGCCGGAAGCAGCCGGTCGCGGCTTAAGCTACCTGCGCGACTGCCTGCAGCTTGTCACATGGCCAGTGTCTTTGGGAGCAGTATATTCAGGCGTCCGGACGGCCCTCGACGCGGTCGTACACGGTGCGGGCGCTCGTTGAACCGAGCGATTCGTTGTAGAGGGACTTCAGCCGCAACTGATAGCGAACTTCCTGGTCGAAGCGCTGCAGGTCGCGAAGGTCCTGGAGCTTGATGGGAAAGCGCCTGCCATCGGACGAGAGCCAGAACTTCTGGTAACCGTGGTCTTCGAGTTCGCAGGGCCGCCCGCTTACCATGAAGTGCGCTGGGCTGACGGGAGCCCATAGTCCACCGCTCGTGCGGCCGATGCGATGAACGCAGTTGTATTTCGCGACCTCGATCGGTTCGGAACCGCCGGTCACGGTGAAACCCGCCTGCTCGAATCGTCTCCGAATGTCCGGTAAAGTCGTGACTTGCTTTGCCATGGCCCTCTCGTCCGGGGTTTTGTTGTAACGCAACCCCCCAACAGCGAATCTAACCGAGCATGCGCGGCGGCGCAAGAGCTTATGCAGGCTGATGTCGGCAAATCGGTTCTCCCCGCTTTCGGGGACACCCACGGACAGCCGTTTCCGTCGGGAGCCGCTACGGCTCCGCGTGAGCCGGGGGGCGCGGTTGACCTGATCTCTCTGATCGGGAACACGCCCCTCGTGCGTCTCGGCAGGATCGCGCGTGATTGCCCCGGCGTGGAAATCTACGCCAAGGCTGAGTGGGCGAATCCCGGCGGCTCAGTGAAGGATCGCGCGGCGCTGAATATCATCCGCGAAGCGGAGCATGCGGGGCTGATGTGCGCGTCGAAAACGCTGATCGATTCGACTTCCGGCAACACCGGCATAGCCTACGCCATGATCGCGGCGTCGCGCGGTTACCGGGTGAAGCTCTTTATGCCGTCCAACGTCAGCCTGGAGCGCAAGCGGATTGTGCAGGCTTACGGCGCCGAGGTGATCTATACCGATCCCATGGAGGGCTCGGACGGCGCCATTCGGGGCGTGCGAGCCCTGGCGCGGGAGAATTTCGGCCAGTACTTCTACGCGAACCAGTACGACAACCCGGCGAACTGGCGCGCGCACTATCAAACCACGGCTCCGGAGATCTGGCAGCAGACGGCGGGCAGGATCACGCATTTCGTGGCCGGGCTTGGCACCGGGGGAACGTTCACCGGCACCTCGCGGCGCCTGAAGGAACTGAACCCCCGGATTCGCTGCATCTCGGCCCAGCCGGACGCGGCCTTCCACGGCCTGGAAGGCTTGAAGCACATGCCGAGTTCGATCCAGCCCGGCATCTACGACGCTTCCCTCGCGGATGAGAATCTGGCGGTCGCCACCGAAGAGGCGTATGCGGCGACCCTGCGCCTGGCACGCGAAGAAGGGCTGCTGGTGGGCATTTCGGCGGGCGCGGCGCTGGCGGCGGCCTTGCGTGTGGCGGGCGCCATCGAGCGGGGCGTAGTGGTCACGATTTTCAGCGACAGCGGCGACAAATACCTCAGCGAGCGATTCTGGGACGAAGGGGCAAAACGTGAGGTCTGAATGGTGGGATCGCGATTTTCAGAGCACGTATACGGGCTGACCCGCTTCGTGTTCGGCGGGTTGTTCGCGTGTCACGGCGCGCAGAAGCTGTTTGGTGTGCTCGGGGGTCACCAAATGACCGGCAACCCCAAGATGCTGGCAGCGGGCATCATCGAATTCTTCGGAGGATCGCTGATTGCTCTCGGTATTGCTGCGAGCCTGGCCGCGTTCATTGCCTGCGGCGAAATGGCGTACGCGTTTTTCACGGTTCACTACCCGCGCGGGTTCTGGCCCATCATGAACGGCGGGGAGCCGGCGGTGCTCTATTGCTTTTTCTTTTTGTATGTGGCGCTGCGCGGATCGGGCCGGTACAGTATAGAGGGGCTCGTTCGACGGAACTGAGCCCGGCTGGAGCGACGTCCCGAAGCACACCCGGGGGCGTGGCGCGGAGGGGATACTATGACGGACTGCAGACGCTACGAAGGCGTCACGGCGGAGAAGATGGAACAGGTAAAGCAGGGGCTCGAGCGGAGTGGGGTCAGGCTGCCGGACGGACCGAGCGGTATCATCGAAGCCATGGGGGTAAGAGTGTCCGTGAATTTTGTGGCGGCCGAGCAGACCCTCGAAGTCTGCATTATCGAGAAGCCTCCGTTCATCCCGGACACACTGATCTGGGCGCAGATCGAATCGCCCCTCAAGGCATAACGCGAAGGCGAATCTTCTATGTTGAAGCTCAGTGCAGAGCAGCTTGAGGTCATCCATCAGCACGCGGCCGCCGAATATCCCGCGGAGTGCTGTGGAGTCCTGCTCGGGAACGAGGCCGGTGAGGTGAAACGGGTCGCGGAGGTTGCGCCGCTCGTCAATCTGCGCCGCGATCCCGTGCGCGCGCAGGAATATATGCCTTTGCGGAATCCCGACCGCGAGTCCGAGCGCAATCGCTACCTGATCGACCCGAACGAGCAGCTTCGCATGGAGAAGGACGCCCGCGCCCGCGGGCTCGCGGTGCTCGGCTATTACCACTCGCATCCGGACCACCCGTCGCGACCCTCGGAGTACGATCGAGAGCACGCCTGGCCGTGGTATTCTTACCTTATCGTCGCGGTGGAGAAGGGAACTCCGCGCGACAGTCGATCGTGGGTGCTCGCCCCCGACCGGTCAGACTTTCACCTGGAGTGGCTCGAGATTGAAAAGGCGAAGCCCGCGACCGGTTGATCCCATTTGATCAAGGACCGGCGAGCGAACCGAAGCGATAAGGAGATGAGGGAAAAACGATGGCCGTGAAAGTGATTATTCCGACTCCGTTGCGCCAGTACGCCGCCAAGAAGGAGTCGATCGACGTCGAAGCCAGCACCGTGGGTGAAGCGCTCTCCGGCCTGACCACGCAGTATTCGGGCCTGCGCCGGCACCTCTACAACGAAGAGGGCAAGATCCGGAGTTTTGTGAACGTCTACTTGAACGACGAGGACATTCGCTATCTCAGCAAGGAACAGACGCCCGTCAAGGAAAATGACGTCCTCAGCATCGTCCCCTCCATCGCGGGCGGCGCGCCCTCGAGCCGTGCCGTCAGTGGCTCGATTCTGCGCTGCATCTGTAGCTAGCCCGGGTAAGTTGTCCCGGGCAGACCCGCCACGTCAAACCGGATGCAAGGTCACCGACCTGTGCCGCCGGCCATCGCGCATTCACGATTTGGAGGTGCATACCCATGGCTGAAACAGCGGTCATCGACAGCGTCACGCTCAGCAAGGACGAGATCCTGCGTTACAGCCGCCACCTGATCATGCCCGAAGTCGGCATGGAGGGTCAGCTCAAGCTCAAGCAGGCCAGGGTGCTTTGCATCGGCGCCGGGGGCCTCGGCTCGCCGCTCGCGCTGTATCTCGCGGCCGCGGGAGTGGGCAGGCTCGGCCTTGTCGATTTTGACGTGGTCGATTTCACCAACCTCCAGCGGCAGATTCTACATGGCACGTCGGACGTGGGCCGGTCCAAGCTCGATTCAGCGGCCGACACGCTCGGCGAGATCAACCCCAACGTGGAATTGGTACGCCACGAGACGCGGCTGACCTCCGCCAACGCGCTCGAGCTTTTCGCGGATTACGACGTGGTGGCTGATGGCACGGACAACTTCGCCACCCGGTATCTTGTGAATGATGCCTGCGTGCTCGCTGGCAAGCCCAACGTCTATGGCAGCATCTTTCGCTTCGAGGGCCAGGCTTCCGTCTTTGCCACGAAGGAAGGACCGTGCTACCGTTGCCTTTATCCCGAGCCGCCTCCGCCCGGCCTCGTGCCGAGTTGCGCCGAAGGCGGGGTGCTCGGAGTATTGCCCGGGATCATCGGCGCCATTCAGGCGCTCGAGACCATCAAGCTGATCCTCGGCAAAGGCGAGCCGCTGATCGGACGGCTGCTGCTCTTTGACGCGCTTGCTCTGCGGTTCCGAGAGCTCAAGCTGCGCAAGAATCCGGAATGCCCTGTCTGCGGACTTCATCCGAGCGTCGATCATCTGATCGACTACGAGGAGTTCTGCGGCATACGAGGCCAGGAGGTCAACACCGTGGCACAGATTCCCGAGATTACGCCCATCGAGCTGAAGGAGATGATCGACGAGGGGCGCCCGTTCCGCCTGGTGGACGTGCGCGAGCCGCACGAGTACGACATCTGCCGCATTCCCGGCTCGGTCCTGATCCCCCTCGGCGACGTGCCGGCGCGGATGAACGAGCTCGACTCGGCCCAGGAGATCGTGGTCCACTGCCGCTCGGGAGCGCGCAGCGCCCGCGCCGTCGAGTTCCTTCAGAAAGCGGGCTTCACCCGCATCCACAATCTGAAGGGCGGCATCCTGGCGTGGTCAGACCAGGTCGACCCAAGCGTGCCGAAGTATTGAGCGTGTGATTGCGACGAAGGATCGTCGCCTGAATACTTTTCGAAATCTCTGAGGAGGGATTCGCGATGGCGTTGAGCGTTGGAGATTCAGCTCCGGATTTCAAGGTTGGGCAGATGACCGGTGAGGCGCAGGGTGAGTTCCAGCTCTCGGCGCACAAGGGCAGGAACGTGGTGCTGGTTTTTTACCCGGGAGACTTTACGCCCGTGTGTACCAGCGAACTGGCGCTGATCCAAAGCGACATCGCCAAATTCAAGGCTGCAAACGCCGAGGTGGTTGGCTTCAGCACCGACACCGTTTTCAGCCACAAGGCCTTTCAGAAATCGCTCGGCGGCCTTAGCTTTCCCCTGGCCACGGATCGCTGGCCTTACGGCGACGTGGCGAAAGCTTACGGGATCTTTCCGCCCACCCGGCACGAGCTCCCCTTCTGGAACGACCGCGCCATTTTCATCGTGGACAAGGACGGGAAGGTCGCCTGGGCGAAGGTTTACGAGATCGGGCAAGTGCCGGACATCGACGAGGTGCTGGCGGAACTCGCGAAGCTCAACTAGGTGCGCTTTGGATCTGAAGGAATTCTTCCTCAAGCAGAAGCAGGCCACGTTCAAGAATTCGCTGAAAGTCTTCGAGGCGATTCCGCCCGACCAGTTCGGCTGGCGGCCCGCCGAGGACATGCTTTCGCTCGGCCAGATCGTGCGTCACGTCGGCATGTCCGAGGCCGGCGTACGCCGCGTGGCGATCGAAAACGCGTGGGACTATTACGAGAAACGCGTGCCTCTAGGTCTCTTCAAGCTGCTCGGCGATGTCACGTCTCTCAGCGACGAGCTGGGGCGCCTGGAGCAGATCCATGGGGAGACGATGGCGGCGGTCGAAGCCTTCCCCATCGAACGCTGGGAGGAAGAGCGTGCGAGCGAAGCTTTCAACGTCCGGACGAAAGCCGCGGTCATGCTCTTCGGGATCAATGAGCACAACGTCCATCATCGCGCCCAGGTGGGCACCTATCTCCATCTGCTGACCGGCCGGCGCGCCAGCCACTACGCGCTCTAAGCGGTTACAGCATCGTTCTTCGCCTGGCGTCCAGGGATTCCCCACTCGCGCACAAAGACCAAAGCCCCAACACAGAGGTCGCAGAGGTTTTCACAGAGACCACAGAGAAGACCAGCGGCACGGTGCCGCGTGATTCGGTTCGTTCTCTGCGTCCTCTGAGAAAGCCTCAGTGACCTCTGTGTTGAGGCTTTGTTTCTTGTTTACAGCAAGAGGCCGCGCCAGATTGAAGGCTCGCGCACGTGCCCTCCTACCCCGAAGCTAGAGCCTGCAAATCAGCAACTCGCGCTCGTAGACGATTTCGGGCGGCAGGCGATCGTGTAAATCGAAGAAGAGTTCTTCGTGCTCGATAACCTCGGCGCGCCAGGCGCTGCGGTCGAAGGCTTGCAGTTTCTCGAACTGCTCCTTTGAGAAATCGAGGCCCTTCCATTCAATGTCTTCGTAGTGGGGCATCCAGCCAATCGGCGTCTCCTTCCCCACGGCGCGTCCTCGAGCGCGCTCCACGATCCACTTCAGCACCCGCATGTTCTGGCGGAAGCCCGGCCACAGGAAAGTGCCGTCGGTGTCCTTGCGGAACCAGTTCACCTGGAAGATGCGGGGCGTTTCGCTGAGCGAGCGCTGCATCTGGATCCAGTGCCGGAAGTAGTCGCCCATGTGGTAGCCGCAGAAGGGCAGCATGGCCATGGGATCGCGGCGCACCTTGCCGATCGCGCCGGCCGCGGCCGCGGTGGTCTCCGAACCCATGGTGGCGCCCACGTAGACGCCGGAACTCCAGTTGAACGCCTGGTAGACCAGCGGCATGGTGACGGCGCGCCGGCCGCCGAAGATGATGGCGCTGATCGGCACGCCTTCAGGATCCTCCCAGGCGGGGTCGATCGTCGGGCACTGCGACGCGGGCGCGGTAAAGCGGGCGTTGGGATGCGCGGCTTTGGCGCCGCTCTGCTTCGCGATCTCCGGCGTCCACTTCTGGCCGCGCCAGTCGAGACATTCGACGGGCGGCTCGTCCGTCATCCCCTCCCACCACACTCCGCCTTCGGGTGTGAGTGCGGTATTCGTGAAGATGGCGTTCTTCGCCAGAGCTGCCATGGCGTTCGGATTGGTCTGCACCGAGGTTCCGGGAGCCACGCCGAAGAAGCCTGCCTCGGGATTGATGGCGCGCAGGCGTCCGTTCGCGTCCGGCCGGAGCCAGGCGATGTCATCCCCCACCGTCCACACCTTCCAGCCTTCGAGTCCTGCCGGCGGAACGAGCATGGCGAGATTCGTCTTGCCGCAGGAGCTTGGGAACGCCGCGGCCACGTACGTTTTCTCGCCCGCCGGGCTCTCGACGCCCACGATGAGCATGTGCTCCGCCATCCAGCCATGGTCGCGGGCCAGGTTGGAAGCGATGCGCAGAGCGAAGCACTTCTTGCCGAGCAGCGCGTTGCCGCCGTAGCCCGATCCGTAGGACCAGATCTCGCGGGTCTCCGGGAAGTGCGCGATGTATTTCGTCGGGTTGCAGGGCCATGGGACGTCTTTCTGCCCCGGCTCGAGCGGCGCCCCAACGGTGTGCATGCACGGCACCACGCGCTTGATGTCCTTATCGATTTCCTTGAACACCGGAACCCCGATGCGGGTCATGATCCGCATGTTGACCACCACGTATGGCGAATCCGTAAGCTGCACGCCGATCTGCGATACCGGGGTGCCGGTCGGGCCCATGCTGAAGGCGAGCACATACATGGTGCGGCCCCGCATCGACCCATCGAAGAGTTCCTTCAGATCCTTCCGCATCTTGTAAGGATCTTCCCAGTTGTTGTTGGGACCTGCCATCGCCCTCGAATGCGAGCAGATGAAGGTGCGATCCTCCACGCGCGCCACGTCGCCCGGATCGGACCGCGCATAGAAGCAGCCCGGCCAAAGGTCCTCGTTGAGCTTGATGAAAGTGCCGGCGGCCACCATCTGGGAGCACAACGTGTCGTATTCCGCCTGCGAGCCGTCCACCCAGTGAATGGCGGCGGGCTTGGTGAGCCTGGCCATCTTCTCGACCCAGCGGAGCAGGTGGGTATTGATGCTCAAGGGCAGAGCCGGGTCACGCCCCCACACGTCGTGGGCCCGATCGGCCACCCGCGGCGCTATTCCATGGTGATCGCCCGGGTCCGATGCGGAGGGCAGAGTGGGGGCGTAGGGCGCAGCTTCAGACATTAGATCTCCTTCAGCTTAGTGGCGTATATCCTTCAGATTAAGCGGGAAAGGGCGGGAAATCAAGCCGCGCAGGGGATGGGTAGTGGAGTCATTTGCCGATGTGGAATCCCTTTTCGAGCACCGTCATCTTTCGAGCACCGTCATTCCCGCGAAGGCGGGAATCCATTTCAGAAATCCCCGGAAATACGAGAATGACACCAGTATCAGCGGACGGGTACTAGCCATGGGTCTATGACCAGCCGACGCAGTTTGCGGGATCCCGGCCAATATTCCCCTCCTCGGATGAGGAGGGGTGGCCGAAGGCCGGGGTGGTTGATCATGAACTCCGAACCGAATCTGCACGTCCCGATCATGAAACACCGAACTCGCGCCTGACTTTTTCCGACTTCTCCGCGACGGACCGTGCCAGGCTTTGCTTGTGTTCGGCAAGCTTGCGGGCGAGTTCGGCGTCGCTCGTCGCCAGGATCTGCACGGCGAGGATGGCCGCGTTCACCGCGCCCGCTTTCCCGATGGCGGTACAGGCCACGGGGACGCCGGCGGGCATCTGCACGATGGAGAGCAGGGAATCGAGCCCTCCGAGCGTGGTCGTCATGGGGACGCCGATCACCGGCAGGGTTGTCTCGGCCGCGACCACGCCGCCCAGGTGCGCAGCGCCCCCGGCGCCGATGATGATCACCTTGATGCCGCGCTCGATCGCCGTGCGCGCATACTCGGACGTGCGGGCCGGCGACCGGTGCGCCGAACTGATCTCGACCTCGCAAGCCACCCCGAACTTCTTGAGCGTGGCCGCGGCCTCGCTCATCACGGGCAGGTCGGAGTCACTGCCCATCAGAATGCCCACCAGTGGAGCTGTCATTCAACCTCGTTGAGTTTAGTGATTCGATAAACGCGGGCTAACTTCCCCGAGACCGCCTCGTCGCCGTAGGCCAATTCCCGTAATTGGAACAGAATCTCAAGGCGCTCAATCGGCGAAAGGCGCCGATAGTACTCCAAGTCGCTTTGTTCAGCGTCCTCAAAGCTCCGGAACTTGGCGACGACGAGCTTCATACCCTCCATTTTACACGCGAGCCGAGCCTGGGAGGATGCTCTCTTTGCAGCCGCGCGTCCTGCGCCCTCATTGAGGCTTGGCGGACGTCGGGAACTGGGGGTCGACCCGTAGCGGCACGTCGTGGGCCTGGCTGGGTACGGTGTTTTTCCTCAAGCCCCGGAGTCCGATATCGTGCCGGTAGTGCATTCCCTCGAACTGGATTTTCTCCGCCGCCGCGTACGCGCGTTGGATGGCCGCCGGCAGATCCTCGCCGACCGCGGTCACGCCCATCACGCGGCCGCCGGTGTTCAACAGTTTGTGATCCTTGACCGTGGTGCCGGCGTGGAACACCTTCACACCGCCAATGGTCTCGGCCGCCTCATACCCGGTAATCTCCCGGCCGGTCTCAGGCTTCCCGGGGTACCCCGCCGAGGTCAGGACCACGCAGACCGAAGGATTGGGCGTCCAGTGCGCCTCCACCGAACCCAGAGTTCCATCGCGAGCCGCGAGCAGCAGGTCCACCAGGTCCGAGCGCAGGCGCATCATGATGGGCTGAGTCTCCGGATCGCCGAGGCGCACATTGTATTCCAGCACCTGCGGGCCGCCAGGGGTCATCATCAGGCCGCAGTAAAGGAATCCGCGATACGGGATACCCTCGCTCGCGAGCCCCTGCAGCGTAGGCCTCACCACGCAGGCCACAATCTGCTCGCGTTCGGCCTGGCTCAGGATGGCGTCGTCGCTGTAGGCGCCCATGCCGCCCGTGTTCGGACCGGCGTCTCCGTCGAGCAATCGCTTGTGATCCTGCGTTGGGACAAGATCGATCCCGCCCTGTCCGTCGGTCAGCACGATGAATGATATTTCCTCGCCGGCCAGACACTCCTCGATCACCACGCGCTCGCCTGCGGCCTCGAGCGTCTTGCGCCGCATAAACTCGTCGAGAACGTGCGCTGCTTCATCCACGCTTTGGGCGATCACCACGCCCTTGCCGGCCGCAAGGCCGTCCGCCTTGATCACCACCGGACAGCGAAAGGCTGAAAGGGCGTCGATCGCGCGCTCGAAGCTATCGGCCACCACGAAACGGGCCGTGGGGATCCCGTGGCGCATCATGAACTCTTTGGCGAATATCTTGCTGCCTTCCAGGCGGGCGGCTGCTTTGGAGGGTCCGATCACCCGGCGGCCGGCACGCTCGAACTCGTCCACCACCCCCGCCACCAGCGGCGCTTCCGGTCCCACCACGGTCAAATCGGCCTTCAGCAGGTTGGCGAGTTCGAGCAGCGCCGCGGGACTCGACACGTCCACTGGCACGCACTCCGCCTCTTGCGCGATGCCGGCGTTGCCCGGCGCACAGTAGATCTCCTCCATGCGCAGACTCTCGCGCAACTTCCACGTCAGTGCGTGTTCACGGCCGCCCGAGCCGATGACCAGGATTCTCATATGCGGCGGCTACGTTATCGAGAATAAGCGGTGTTGTCAAACTGCCGGGTGACAACTGCCCGGCCACATGGCAGTGCCACCGAGCCCCGGCGCACGCCTGGGAAGAGGCGGCCCCGGACGCCTCACCGAGTGGGAAAACGATAATCGTGCCGGAACAGCATTTCGCCTGAAACGATTTCCCGGGTGATAACACGACTACTCCGAAGGTTCCGTGAGCGGAAAACGGCCTGCGCGGGTGTAACGCCGAACGGGCGCGGATCGCGCGGAGCCACCCGTTACATTCGGCAGTCAGGCGCAGAAACCGCCCGGCTGCAATTCCGAAGAGGCGGAGATTCCAAAGGAGGTTGTATGGCTGACAATTTATCAGGAACTTGGCACGGAGTTTATTGCGAGGTAGACGGAGAGACGCTTCCGCCTTCCTACGCACCAACCCTCGAAGCCACTTATCACGGGGACAGGTTTTCAATCAAGGTCCAGGGGAAGGTCGAACACGAGGGCACCTACTCCGTTGATGACAAGGCTGAACCACACCAGATCACCTTTACTTACACCAAGAGCTCGAAATTCCCGCTTGGCCAGTCTCGCGTCGGCATCTATCAGGTCACGGGCGACACCTACAAGAACTGCCTGGGGCCCGTAGGGGCCAAGGCGCCGTCCCGTTTTAATTCGACGGCGAAATCAAACACCGTCCTGACAATCTTGCGCAGGGATGCCGGAGGCGGCACGACGGGGACAGGCCCAATCGCGGAAAAAGTGGTCACCAGGCTTCTTAACTGGTGATCCGCACAACCGTGGCCAGGCGGCTGAGGGGACCCCGAAAGGCGCGGGAGTAATGTCCGGCTGCCACAGGTGTCGCTTCAGCCGCTGCAGGGGACGCTGCCTCATTTTTGGAACGATCCCGGTGTGCCGGCCAGGACTGACTCCCAGCGACAACCAGTACCTACCCGGGTGCCCGAATGTTAGACTTGCGAATCAACGCGGAACATCCACTGATCAAGTTCAACCGGCAGTTGCCGGTGTTCAACTGGCACTACCCGTTCGATCGTGAAGAAGACCGCACGGAGGACCGGCTGACGCCGTACCTGAGTTTCCCAAAAATGCAGGTGCGGCGAAGGTCGGTCTATATCCATATTCCATTCTGCGAAACCATCTGTAATTTCTGTCCGTTCAGTCACGATATGTACAGGCCGGGCTCGGGGGTTGCCGAATACCTCCGCGCCCTGATCGGGGAGATCAATCTTAAGAAAGACTTCATTGGGCGCTGCAAGGTCGACGCGATCTTTGTCGGAGGCGGAACACCTTCCCTTCTCAGCCCCGGCGAAATCGAGCTGCTGGGAGAGGCCATCCATCGGAACTTCGATTTGGAGGGCCTGAAGGAGTTCACCTTTGAGGTCGAGGTTAAGAGCGCGTCGCAGGATAAGCTGCAGGCGATGCGCAGCATTGGTGTGAACCGGGTCAGCTTTGGAGCGCAGACCTTTTCCCCAAAATACAGGGCGTTGTATCATCTCGACGCCAGCCAACGCCAAATTACGGACACGGCTGCGCTTCTGAACAGCCTGTTTCCGTACACCAACGTCGACCTGCTTTATGGAACGGCCGGGCAGAGCGCTGACGAACTCAGGGCCGACGTCGAGGCGGCGGTCAGATTGCAAACGACCACCATCGACGTATACCCAATCAACAACCTCACGGCGCCGCGCGGGATGCATCTGGCGACGGCACGCGCCGGATTGGACGTGCTGCCCGAGAGCACCCGCGTGCAGTTCCGGATTCTTCTGGGCCGGCTATTTCAGGATCTTGGGTACCGGCCCATCAGCGGATACGGCTTTGCCGTTGCCGGCAATGCCCGCACCAACCCCGTCGACCCGGTGCAACACCAACCGAACTTCCTTTATCACGACATGGTTTATGGGTACCAGGATGACGAGATTATCGGCTACGGGTCATCAGCCATCAGCCAGACGCCCGGTTTCAATATGTATAACTTCGCTCGAAGAAAGGCTTACATCGACGAAGTCTTGAACAACCATGCCTTGCCCCATCTCACCTTTGGGCCGATTCCTGCGCCGGAACGGGGGATTGTTTCCTTTCCGTATCGGGGAGTGCTCGAAAAGCCGCGCGTTGCCTGGGATAGAGTGCCCGACGAGACTTTGGAAGCCTTACAGGAGGCGATCGCTGCTGAGTTGGTACTTGATCAGGGCGACCGGTACGTCTTGACGGAAGCTGGTTTACTGTTCTACGTCAATTTGATGTATTACCTTATGCCCAGTCCAGGCAAGCGTTGCGTGTCAGATCAAATCGAACGCCAGGAACGGAGCGGACGCACCACGGGAAACACAGATCTAACCGAATGGGCCTGCTCCACCCTTCCGCTGGTCGCCATCTCCCGGCCGGCCGGCGCGCAAGCGCGCTCGGGAGGGGGGCGGAGCGCACTCGTCGATTGAAAAGGCCCGTTCGGACATGCTCATGCCCGCCTTCCGCGTGTCCCGCACATCCTGAATTAAGGAGGTCGGCGGAAGAACGACGTCGGCATGAAGCGGCGGACCAAGGCGCACATTCCCACGCCACTGTCCGGGTGACGCGCCCCCAACAGTTCAGGATTCGACTAAAGGCCCGATTCGCAGTCGGGCCTTTTCCGTTTAAAGCCCCACCGTATCAAAGATTCCTCGATTGTTCACCGGTGAGGCCTGGGCGAGGTCATCCGTGTTGAACTTCCGTGATAAACTGGCGACTCACTGTTATAACTTGTTTATTCATATCATGTATGCAAAGGGCACCTGAAAGGTGAGCTCGAAATAATTAAGACTTGATCTTGCCGAGGAGCTGAGATGAACCTCCTGCGTTCGACGCTACGAGCGACTGCTCTAATTCTCTTCGTTACCGGCGCGCTTTCGGTGAAAGCTCCAGCTCTTTGGGCCGCGCCCAGCAACTTCAACATCGGAACCGCCACCGCCACGGCACTGCCGAACTGCTCCGGCGATCCCGGAGGCGTGAGCGGAAACTGCTGGGGGCTGAACGTGAGCTGTCCGAATGTAAAGCCCATTCAGCCGTACGACGCCACCGTGAAGGTGACGAGCCCAGCGGGAAGTTCTCAGGGTACGGTCATCTTCATCACGGGCGGTGGAGGCGTCCAATACTACGACACCTTCATTTACGGCGGCGACCTCATTCTGGCGGTGGTCGGGGCGGGGTTTACCGCAGCACAGGTTGTTTTTGATAATCCGGTGGCAGGTTGGCTTACAGGCCCCGCCGCAGACGGCAACGGACCCATTTCGCTGGCTTGCCTGCCCGCCACCGCAATGCAATGGGTGCATGACGCGGTGCTGACCGTGGGCACTCCCCTTTGCGCTACCGGAAACAGCGGCGGCTCCATCGCCATCGCTTATGCCTTGTCCCAATACGGCCGGGACTCGATTTTCGCCATGGCGGAGCCAACGAGCGGCCCGGAGTTCTCGCGCATTGACTATGGATGCGCCCCGTCTCCCAGGTACATCACCTGCGCCCTCTGCGGCTTCGGCACCCAAAGTGACAGCTTTCAGCTGAGTGACGCCGAGGACTTCGTCGACCCCGCCTATACCGGCGTTGTGACCGGCCAGCCGAACGGCCCTTGCTCTGCCGGAATCGAGGGCTCACGGCAAAACGCCGCTTCGTTCCGCCACGACAGCATCCTGTCGGACACTTTCCCACCGCAACTGTCGTTCGCGACTCAAATCCACTTTGCCTTTGGCGGACAGGACACCGACGGGGGCGCGATTCCCGAAGGCATCGAATGGGCTTCTCACGTGTCGAGCGCCGCCACCATCGTGTGCGTGCCTTCGGCGGGCCACGAAATGCCCAACTATCCGGCCGGCGAAGCCCAGATTCAGAACGATCTGATCAAGTACTGCAAGCTACCCCAGTAGAGGTCTTTCGAATTCGGACGCTGCGGGAGTCGTTGTACGGTGCTGATCTAGGCTAGACCAAGATGCCCACAGCGTTTGACAATCCCGGGCCCCCCGTGTCATGCTGGCGCTGAGCGTGAGCCTTGTGGAAATCGAACACCCACTCCATTCGAGCAGTCGCCCGTGCTTCGGCCGGTTACCGACATTGCCGCAAGCTCCGCCGACTTCCGGCAGGTGGACGATTCCTGTTTCCTGCCCATCGAAGGACCGCCCGAGCAAGGGCAGATGGCGAAAATTTAAAAATGTTACGAACGAAGCCGTTAGGTTGTTCAATAAAAAGGACTTCTGTTTTCCATATTTGATGAAAGCCGTTAGGTTATTGAAAAATCACATGTTACATGAATAAAGCCGTTAGGTCACTGATGGGAAACGGTTTAACATCAAAAATAGCCCTCGCTTTTGACCTCATCTCAGCGTTTTGCGCGCGAAAACAGCGAAAATCGGCCCGGCGCACCCGCACCCGGAACCTCGTCTGGCACGACGCCTCCCCCAGGATGTTCGGCGGCCGGCACGCGCTCGCGCGGAAGCGGAGCAGGCAGCCGTCGAATGGGGTAGCATCATCAAAAGGCCCTCAGGGAGATGGCCGGCCGGCAACGAAAGGCGACATGTGAAGCGTGACTTAAAGGCCGTGAATGCGCGCCTCAAGCGGGAGGCGGGCGGCGCGGACGGACATGCAGGTGGCCGCCGCGCTCGAGCGTGGACGTTCCTCATCCCCGCTCTTGCGGCGGTGCTGTTCGCGGCCGCCTGCTCGCAGGATCCCAATACCGCCCGGCGCAAATACCAGGAAAGCGGAGATCGCTACTTCGACAAGGGAGACTACCGGTCGGCGGCCATTCAATATCAGAACGCCGTTCGGGTGGACCCGAACTTCGAGAGCGCCCACGCCAAGCTGGCCAAATCTTACGTCAGGCTCGGCATGTGGGGCGCCGCCTATCAGGAGCTCAACCGCGCTGTCGAAGAGGATCCGAACGACTTGGAGGCCCAGGAAATGCTCGGCGACCTGCTTCTGGCCGCCAAAGAGTTCCACCACGCGCAAGAAGTGGCGGATACGATTCTCAAGAAGGACCCGAACAGCGTCCAGGGTCATATTCTGCTCGCGAACTCCTACGCGGCTCTCAACGACGTCACGAGCTCGCTCGACGAGATGCAGAGCGCGATTCAATTGTCTCCCGGCCAACCCAAGTCGTACCTGAACATGGCTTATCTGGAGTGGAACGCCAAAGAGACGTCGGAAGCCGAGGCGAGCTTCAAGAAAGCGATCGACCTCGATCCGAAGTCATCTGCGGCCGTCCTGGCGCTCGGCAATTTCTACATGCAGCAGCGGCGCTGGGCCGAAGCGGAGCAACAATTCCGCCGGGGCGTGGAATTGGATCCCAAGAGTGCGCTGCCGCCGACGGCCCTGGCGCGGCTCTATCTGGCCCAAGGGCAGAAAGAGCAGGCCGAACAGGTACTGCAGCAGACGAAGCGCTCCCTGCCTGACAATCCGGCCGCGTACCGCCTGCTCGGCGACTTTTACTTTGCCGTGGGCGACCTCGACAAAGCCGTGGCCGAGTACGCCGGGGTTTACAAGGATCATCCCAAGGACCTCTTCTCGGAGCAGAACTACATCCAGCTGCTGATCTTCCACAACGATCTCGGCCAGGCGGCGCAACTGAATGACAAGATCCTGAAAAAGGACCCATCGGACGAGCGGGCGCTGATTGCCCGCGGGGAAATCATGTCGGCCCAGGGCAAGATCAACGATGCCGTGCAGGCGCTGCAGGATGCCGTCAAGAACGACCCTCAAAACGCGGGCGGGCATTACCTGCTGGGGTTGGTCTTCAACCAGAAAGGGGACGTGGGGCGCGCGCAGTCCGAATGGCAGACCGCGGTGAGGCTGCGGCCCAACATGACAGGGGCGTTGCGCGCGTTGGTTGATCTGTCGGTGCGCAAGCAGGACTGGAACCAGGTCACGGAAAATGCGGAAGGCCTGATCAAAGCGCTGCCGGGCTCCCCCGAGGGCTACATGGATCGCGCCGTGGCCCGGGCCGCGCAGGGCGACCCTTCGGGAGCCGAGGCGGATCTCGAGAAAGCCGTCCAGATGGCGCCGCAAGCGCCTGTGACCTATGCCCGGCTGGCGGAGTTCCGGTCCGGCCAAAAGAGATACCCGGAGGCTGAGAAGCTGTTCCAGCAGGCGCTGACCCTGGATCCGAATTTCGTGGAGGCGCTCGACGGCCTGGTTCAAATGGACATGGATGAAAAGCAGCCTGCTGTGGCGGTGAGGCTGGTCGAGGCGCAGATCGCCAAGGAGCCCGGGAACGGCGCCTATGAGGTCACGCTGGGCAAGCTCGAGGCGCAAGCCAAGGACTACGGCAAGGCGGAAGCCGCGGCCGCGAAGGCCGTGGACTTGAACGGCAAGGATCTGGCCGCCCTGCAACTGCTCGGTGAGATGCAGGAGGCCGAAGGCAAACCCGATCAGGCCATTCTCACCCTCGAACAGGCGATTGCCGTGAGCCCCGACGATCCTTTCGGCTACAGCGAGATCGGCCAGATTGAGGACTCCCGCGGCAACTGGCAGCAGGCCCAGACCTGGTATCAGAAGGCCCTGCAGGTACGCCCGGACTACCCCCTGGCGGCTAACAATCTAGCCTACATCATGCTTCAGCACAACCTGGGCGCCGACATGGCGCTGTCGCTCGCGCAGGCCGCCCGCCGCGGCCTGCCGGACTCGCCCGAAGTCAACGATACGCTGGGTTGGGCCTACTATGAGAAGGGGGTTTACGGCTCAGCGGTCACGCAGTTGCAGGAAGCGGTGAAGAACAATCCCCGGAATCCGAGCTACCACTACCACCTCGGTCTCGCCTACGCCAAGCTGGGGGACAGGGCGAAGGCCCGGACCGAACTCCAGCACATCTTGGAAACGAATCCTGACTTTGCGCAGACGGCCGAAGTACGCCAGGCCCTTGCCCAGATCACGCGCTAGCCTCTTCAGTGAAACCGCCGCACGCGCCGGATTTTTCCCGCGTGGCGGCGGCCCCGCTACTTTACCGTCAAAGTGCCGGCGACATTGTGCGACAGGCTTCCCGAGGTGCCCGTCACGGAGAACATGTAAGTGCCCGCCGCAGTACCCGACGTTTGATTGGATGACCCGCCCGCCGCCGTGCTGTTGCCGCAAGACGACCACGCCAGGATGGAGAGCAGGGCCAGTCCGAGAATCAAACTGGGCTTGCGCTTGCGCGTCAATAGAACGAGAGTGGCGAGGCCCAGACCGAGCGAGGCCAGCAGCAAGCGGCCTCCGAGCGGCCCGATCGGCGGCAGGCGCCGCGACCAGGGAGCGAGCGAAGATGGCGCGGTCGTGAAGACGTCCACGCTCACCTCCACAGCGACCTTGCCCGTCGAAGGCGTAATGACCGACGGCGACACTGAGCACGTGGTAAGGCTAGGCACGCCTGAGCAGGCCACGGTCACCGGTCCATTAAACCCGCCGAGGGGCGTGATCGTCATGTTGTAGACGGCCTCCATCCCCGGGTTCACCGACTGTCCGCCGGGCGGCCAGATCGTGAACAGGAAGTCGGCGCCGAGGCCGGTCAGGGCTGCCGTCTGCGGACTGCCCGCAGCGTTATCCGCCAGGCTGACGCTGGCGTTCCAGGTTCCGCCCACGGTGGGCTTGAAGGTTACGCTGATCGTACAAGAGGCGTTGATCGCCAGGGTTGATCCGCAGTTGTTGCTCTCCGTGAACTGATTAGCGTTCGTGCCTGTGACGCTGATGCTCGTGATGCTGGCCGTGGCGCTGCCGGTATTGGTCGCCGTGATGGTCTTGGTTGCGCCCACCGTGTTGATGATCGTACTCGCAAAGCTGAGCGATGACGGGCTGAGCGCGATGACCGGTTCAACCCCCGTACCGCTCAGGCTGACCGTGTTGGTGCTCGGCGTGGCATTGGAGGTGATATAGAGCGAGGCTGTTCGCGATCCGGTCGCCGAGGGGTGAAAGGTTACTGCGATGGTGCAGGTCGCAGCCGCGGCCAGTGTGGTGCCGCACTGGCTCGCGGTGAAGTCTGAGTAATTCAAGCCTGTAATGGTAACGCCCGTGATCGAAACCGAGGTCGTGCTGATGTTGGTCACCTTCACGTCCTGGGCCGCGCTGGTGGTCGCCACAATCTGGCTGGCGAAGGTGAGGCTGGCGGGTGACACCGAAAGGGCGGCCGTAATGCCAGTCCCCGTGAGGGCGGCGGTCTGCGTCGGGCCGCTCGAGGCGTTGTCCGTGACGGTCAGTGACCCGGTGGCAGCGCCGGCCGCGGTCGGGGTGAACGTGACGTAGATGCTGCAGGTCGCGCCCGCGCCGAGCGCGCTCGTGCAGTTGCCCGTCTCGGAAAAGCTGCTGCTGGCCGCAATGCTGATAATGGTCAAAGGGGCGCTGCCGGTGTTGGTCAAGGTGACGGTCTGCGCGGCGCTCGGGGTGTTGACCAACTGCGCGGCAAAGGTGAGGCTGGAAGGCGAAAGGGTTGCCGCCGGTACCACGCCCGTACCGCTCAGATTGGCGACCTGGGCGCCGTTCGATGCGTTGCTGTTCACCGTGAGGGTGGCAGAGCGCGCGCCCGTCGCGGCGGGCTTGAAGGTGATATTCACCGTGCAGTTGCTACCGGGCGCGATCGTGGTGTCAAGGCAGTTGTCGGTTTCGGAAAAGTCACCCGGATCGGTGCCGCCAAAAACCAGTGTGGAAATGGTCAAACCCGCGGTGCCGGTATTCGTGACCGTAAGCGCCATGGGACTGCTGCTGGTGCCGACCGACTGATTGCCGAAAGCCACAGAATTCACCGACAGGCCAACGGCCGGCGCCGTGACCTGGCTGATCTTCGACACGAAGGCGTCGCCATTTCCCATGTTGCCGGACTGGAACGGATTCAACGTCGGGAAGTTGGTGGAAAAGGTGGAGCCCGCCACATAAATGTTGGGAGTGGAATCCAGGGCGATGCCGTAGCCGGTGTCGTTGGCCGCGCCGCCGAGATAAGAGGAGAGCACCAGCGGACTGTTGCCCGCCGCGTTGAATACCGTCACGAAAGCGTCCTCGCCCCCCGCCAGCGTTCCGCAGCACGACAAAGCGTTGGCGACGGGGAAGTCCGATGAGTACGATCCGCCGGTGACGTAGGCCTCGCCAAAGGCGTCCAGCGCAATCGCGCTCGCGAAGTCGTAGCCGCTGCCTCCGAGATAGGTGGAATAGGTGAGCCCCGAGGCAGAGCTGTTCAGCTTGAAGACAAAGGCGTCAGGGGTGGGAGTTCCGTTCACCGGATTGCAGAGGCCGTCCGTTCCGCACGTGGTCTGGAAAGCGCCCGAGGTCACCGGGAAATCGGTCGAAGCGGTTTGGCCGGCAACGTAGGCGTTGTCGCTCCCATCGAGCGCGATCGCATAACCGGTGTCGTTCCCCGCGCCGCCGCTGCCGCCGGCATAGGTCAGGTAGCCGAGCGCCGTAGCCGTGGAGTTCAGCTTGGCCACAAAGGGCTCGCCCTCGCACACCGCTTTGCTATCCAGCTTGCAGGCAGGTTGGAACACGCCTGAGGTGGATTTTAAGTCGGTGGAGTTGGTCGTTCCCGTGATGTAGGCGTTGAAAGCGGAATCCACGGCTACGCCGAGAGCGTAATCAACGCCGCTGCCGCCGAGGTAGGTGGAATACACCAGCGAGCTTGCGCCGGAGGCCGCGGTATTGAACTTGGAAACGAAGGCGTCGGAATTGGCCACGCCGTTCGACGTATTGCAGGTTCCGTCGGTACCGCATTCGGTTTGAATCACGCCCGCGGTGACCGGGAAGTTGGTGGAGGCGGTCTGGCCGGCAACGTAAACCCCGCCCGCAGAGTCCAGCGCGATGCCGTAGGCGCTGTTCGTGTTGCTGCCTCCCAGATAGGTGGAGTAAATCAAACTCGATCCCGTCGAGCTGATCTCACTGACAAATGCGTTGAGGCACGCGCCGGTCGAGTTCACGTTGCAGGTGCTCTGGAAGGCGTTCTTTACCGGGAAATTCGTAGCCGAACCCGTTTGTCCGGCGAGGTAGGCGTTGCCGGAACTGTCGAGCGCGAGCCCAAATGCGATGTCGCTGCCGCTGCCGCCCAAATAGGTCGAGAAGACGAGCGAGCTGCCGTCCGCGCTCAGCTTGGTCACGAAGGCGTTCCGTTCGCAGATGCCTTGTGAGTCGAGCGTGCAGGTCGGCTGGAAGACGCCGCTCGTCACGGGAAAGTCTGTCGATGCCGTATCCCCGGCGACGTAGGCTTCTCCGGCGCTGTCCACGGCGATGGCGCGCGCCTCGTCCAGTTGAGTTCCGCCGAGGTATGTGGAATAGAGAAGCTCAGGATCGATGACCAGCTCTTTGCTGCGGTCGTAGGCTCCGACGCGGAAGCCTATACGGCGCCGCCCCCTAAGCACAAATCTGCCGTCGATTGGAATGCGGCCTCCGGAGTCTGCCATCTGGTATACGACCGGCTTCCCGAAGCGCAACTCGCTGTTCGGCAACGCCGCGACCAGATTGCCCTGGGCGTCAATCGATAGCCCGTGCGCGCCCTGCAGCTCAAACGCGATGCGGCGCGGATCAGCCCCCGGCGAAATGACCCAATCCTGCTCGAGTTGGCGTTCGGTACCGTAGTAGACGACGCTCACGCCGGGATAGACGTTCTCGTAGCTGACCCGGGCGAAGTTCGGCACGTTGGTGCGCCACTCTGCGGGATCGCGGCCGATGAAATAGTTGGTCTTTCCCGGAAGCTCGTTCTCCGCCCTCACCCGGGGTGATGATCCGGCACCGGCGAAACGCAGGGCAAGCGAACTTGCGTCGCGGCCGCCATTCAGACTAAACACTGCCCGATCAGGAGTCAGGAAGAGCGTGTAGCCGGCCCCACGACCGAGATAGAGCACCCGCGGATCGGTCTGCCCACGGTTTTGCTCGAAAGCGAGGGGTAACCTGGCAAAGCGCCCCTCGGCTTTATCTTGGACGGGGCGGGAATTCCCTTGCGGGGACGCGGCTGGACCGGATCCAAGCGCTCTGTCCTGCGAGAAGGCGGCGCCGGCCAGACTGGCGAGCAGGACCGCACCAAGTGAAAATGCTGCTAAACGGTAAAACAAGTTCAGGCGGCGCATGGATGGTGTTCTCCTCCGGTGCAGTGTCAACCAGCCGCCGGCAATTCCGGCGGGCACAACTGCGCTTCATGTGTTGCCAAGGGGATCCCTGATACCGGAAGGTTGGTAAGCCGGAGCGTTGGGCGAAGAGCTTTCCCTTCTCAGGAAAAACGTCCCCCTAAATTCCCAAGAAACAGGGCCGCGCGCTCATCGAGACCGGCGCGAAGACCGGCGACGCGCGTAGCCGGCCAGCCCTATCAGGCCCGAGCCGAGCAACAAGAGCGAACCCGGCTCCGGGATAACCGTTTTCGTCGTCCAGTCATTCGAGACGTACGAGAGCAGCGCTTCGCCATTATTGCCGGCCAGCGAGATATTGTCCGTGATCGTGAAGGAGGTGGCTGAAAAAATGTAGTCCAGGTTGCTGACCACTCCGCCCGAATCCGCATACTCGAGAAGGTTCAGACCTGTGCCGGTTTGCGCCACCGAGGTCACGCCGCTGCCAAAGAAGCCATAACCGGCAATCAGGGCGTCGATCTCGGTCAGCGAAAACCCAGACGCGGCAGTCACCGCATAAGTTATTTGCGAATCAAGCGATTGACCGGCTCCCACTGAAAAAGGGGCCTGGAAGATCAGCCCGCTCGCGTTCGGGATCACGCTGATCTGGCTGGCAGAAAGGGGAGCAGTTCCGGTCGCGCTGTCCGTATAGGAAAAACCGCTGAAGACGAGGGAGCCAATCGAGCAACTGGCGCCTCCGAGGTACGACTGGAGCGATCCAGTCCCGCAATTACCCGCCGCCGCGAGGGAGCTGATCCCAAGCACCAGGGCGAGCAGCAGAACAAGTCTGCGTGTCATTAGCCTTCTCTCCCCCCGGCCGGCCGGCAACTTCAGGTTGCCCGAAGCAGGCTGCCCCACAACGCGGGTACGGAAGATCCCTCACTTTTGTGTCCTGCTATCAGTACCCGATTAGATGATAGTTGTCAAGCACAAACTCCGTT
Source organism: Terriglobia bacterium (assembly GCA_035949375.1). Lineage (GTDB taxonomy): Bacteria > Acidobacteriota > Terriglobia > UBA7540 > UBA7540 > Gp13-AA77. The sequence continues at coordinate 53,595 of DASZIG010000021.1, forward strand.
GTCCCATCTTATGAACTCCGGCATTTCTGACTAAGGTAATGGCGGGCGGACGTCGCCGGTCGAGAAACCAGCCCCGGAGCTGTGGTCGATCAGGGCTATCTCTAATCATCCGATCATCGATCGGTCGATCACCCCATGCCTTCACTCGTGCCGCAGCGCCGCGATGGGTTCGATTCCGAGCGCCCGGCGTGTGGGCGCCCAGGACGAAAGCAACCCCAGCACGAGAATCGTTCCGAGGACCGCCAGCAGCGTCCAAAGATCGTGAGACGAGGCTCCGTAGACCACACTCGCGAGCACCTGACCGGCAGCCAGGGCCAGCACCAGGCCGATGGCCGAGCCTATGGCCATGAGCACCATGATCCTGCCGAGAACGAGTTTCAGCACCTGAGCGGGACGCGCGCCGATGGCCATGCGGATGCCGATCTCGCGCACGCGGCGCGCCACCGCGTACGACACGAGGCCGTGAATCCCCGTCACTGCCAGCATGATCGCGAGCACGCCGAAGGCGCTTAGTGCGATCGCCGCCGCGTGCGTCGGGAAGAATGCGAAACCGAGCATGTCACTAAGACTGCCCGTTCCATAAACCGGCAGTTCACGATCGAGTGTCTCGACGGCCCGTCGCATCTCGCTGACCATCTGCGACGCCGGGAGTGACGATCGAACCTCGACCGTGGTGGTCGGGTTGGGAGATTGCAGAATCGGCCAGAAGACCGCGGGCATTTGGGATTCGGTGAGGCTTTCGTATTTCCCCTCTTCGACTTCGCCAACCACTTCCACAAGATCGCCCTGGCGGAAGCGCTTGCCGATCGCGTTTTCGGAATGCAGCACGCGTTTGGCAAAAGCGATGTTGACGATCGCCACGCGCGGAGATTTCTCATCATCATGCCAGTTGAAATCCCTACCTGCCAGCAGCCTCGTTCCCATCGTCGCGAAGAATCCAGGCGAGACCTGATAGTAAGTGACGCTGACCCAGTCGGCTTGCTGGGGTGCCGTTTTTTCAGCGGGATACACCGTGGTGTGGGACTGATCGATGCTGAGCGGCATGGAGTCGGAATAAGAGGCGGAGCGTACTCCCGGCAACTGTTCAAACGTCTCAAGTACCTTGCGCTGGAAAGAGCCGACCTTTTCGTTCCCGGAGTAACCGGCCAGGCCCAGATCAAACGCCACCACCGAAACGCCCTCCGGCTCGAAGCCCAGGCGCATTTTCAGCGCTTGTTGAAGGCCGCGCAGCGAGATCAGGCAGGCGGCCACGAGTACAAAACAGAGACTCACTTGCAGCACCACCAGTGCATCGCGGAAAGCCAGCCGCCTTCGGCCCGAACTCGCGACGGCCCCTTTCAGAACCGCGTTAGGGTCTGTCTTCGACGCGCGCCAGGCGGGAGCGCAACCAAACAGGGCCCCTGCCACAATGGAAACGGCGAAGGCAAACAGGAACACGCGCCAATCCGAGTTAACGTTCATCTGCACAGGAAAGTCCATGGGGGCGCGCCAGCGGGTGAGGGCTTGAGACAAGCCAAACGCGAGCGCGTATCCAGACCCGCCGCCGGCGAGCGACAGCACTAAGGTCTCCGTCAGCACCTGGCGCACTACGCGGCTGCGTTTGGCGCCGATCGAGAGCCGGATCGCGATCTCGCGCTGCCGGTCTGCCGCTCGCGCCGTCAGTAAACTCGCGAGGTTTGTGCAAGCCGCGAGCAGCACCAGGGCTGCCAGGCCCAGCACCCCGAGCGTGAACGCTTTGGTGGGACCACCGAAGTAATCGCCAACCAGTCCGGGTTTGGCCAGCTTGAACTGCAACCCTTCATCGTTGTCCGGATGCTCGCGGGCGAGCTCGGCGCCAATGGTATTCAGGTTCGCGAGCGCTTCCGCCTTAGATACGCCGGGCTTGATCCGGCCGAGAACGAAAGTGTTCCAGGTACTTCTTTCATTGAGCCAGCCCGTTCCGGAGTGCGCTTCGATCTGCGGCTCCATCATCATTGGCACCCAGGCTTCGGGCCAGTACCAAAGTTCGGTGCCGTGAAAATCCGGCGGAGCTACTCCGAGGACCGTATAAGGCAGGCGATTGAGGAGGACGGTCTTCCCGACGATCCCAGCATCAGAACCGAATCGGCCGCGCCAGGCGTTATAGCTCAGGACGGCGTAAGGGCTTTCGCGAGGACGCAGGTCGTCGGCCTGATGAAAGAATCGGCCCATTAAGGGACGCACGCCGAGTACGTCAAAATAGTTCCCGGTAGCGAGCAAGCCCCAGACGCGCGTCGCCCCACCGGCCGATCCGAGCTCCATCGGCGCGAGGCGGTATCCCGCCAGTCCGGCGAACGTCTGGTTGCGATCCCGAAGGTCCCTGTAATTCGGAAATGACTGCGTAACGTTAGAGTTCTTGGTTTCGAGAAAGGCCAATTGGTCCGGATGTTCGACCGGCAACGGCCGCAGCAACAGCGCGTTGATCACGCTGAAGACCAGGGCATTGGCTCCGATGCCGAGTGCGAGCGAGAGCACGGCCACCACGGTGAATCCGGGGTTTCTCCGCAGCATGCGCAGAGCATACCGAAAGTCCTGCCCGAGCGTTGCCAGAGTATTCCATCCCCACATTTCCCTGCTCCCTTCTTGCGCCAGAGTCACACTCCCGAACCGGCGCAGCGCTGCGTAGTGGGCGTCCTCGGGCGACATGCCGGCTTCGAGGTTTTCCTGCTCCTCCATACGAAGATGGAAGCGAATCTGTTCCTCGAGATCGTCAACGGGCTTGCGCCGCGCAAACACAGCGCGCAGCTTCACAATCTGTCTTTTCCAGGTCATTGCAAATACCTGACTAATACCTGCGGTTCGAATTTGCCCGATCACCCGATCACTCAATCACCCGGTCGCCCGATCACACAATGGTGTCACTCGTAGCGCAACGCCACCATAGGGTCGACCTTCGTCGCACGGCGCGCAGGGATGTAGCTCGCCAGCATCGCAATCAGCGCAAGCGCGGCCGCGAATACCGCGTAAGTGAGAAAATCGGTCCGGCTGACTCCGTAAAGGTGGATGGCTGCGCCCGTCCAGCCGATGGGTCCCGTGGGAAGCAGGCGCGTCAGGGCCAGGGAAGCGGCGATTCCGAGCGCGGTTCCGGTGGCGGTGAGCAGAGCGGTGTGCTTGAACACGAGCCCGAGGACGGTCTTGCGATCGGCGCCCAGCGCCACGCGAATGCCGATCTCCCGCGTGCGCTGGTTCACCGAATACGACATGACTCCGTACAGGCCAACCGCCGCCACCAGGGCGGCGAGAAGGCCGAAAACACCAAGCAGCCTCACGATCGGGCGGCGCAGGGAGACGGACTCCGATTCGTAGATCAGTTGGTCCATGGTTTCGGGCTGCTCCCACACCTGGCTCTTGTCCACGCCGTGCAGTTCGCTGCGGAGTTTCACACCGACGCCTGCGATGTCGGACGTGGAAGTGACCCGCGCGGCCAGGCTCAGGCCGCCCTGGGGAGCCTGATCCCACGGCCGGTAGGCGATGGGCGCCGAATCCTCATCCATGTTGCGCTGCCTTACGTCCGCTATCACGCCGACAATCTCGCGTCCTACAGCCGGTGAATCCCCCAGGCGCAGACGCTTGCCGAGTGGGCTTTCACCCGCGAAGAAACGGCGAGCCAGCGTCTGGTTGATCACGAGTACGGGCGGCGAGTTGGCCGTGTCGCGCTCCGTAAAGGCGCGCCCTTCGAGAAGGGGGATCCTCAGCGTGCGGAAGAGGTCCGGGGTCACCGCCACGGTTCTGAGCGTCGCCTGCTGACCTTGGGATGCCGCCCGGCCTTCGATGACGAACCCGGTTCCTTGAGCGCCCTGGAGCGGAAGACTGTCGGTGATGCCGGCGGCCTCGACCGAAGGCAGCTTCAAAGCTTTCTCGAGCACGCTATGCGCGAGTGCAATGCGTGCCGCCGCGGATGAGTAACGGGGCTGATCGAGCCCTGCTGAGACCGTGACCACGTTGGAAGGGTCGAAGCCCGGGGGACGAGTTTGCACCTCGAGGAAGCTGCGAAACAGCAACCCGAAGCTGATCAACAGGACCAGCGCCAGCGCCATCTCCGTGATCACGAGCGAGCTGTGGACGCGGTGCCTGCTCAGTCCTCCGGCGGCTTGCGTCGAATCCTTCAGGGCGTGGTTGAGGTCGACCTTCGCGGCTTGCCTTGCCGGAGCCAGGCCAAACGCCACGCCCGCCCCGAGAGCCACGAGAAGACCAAAGACGAAAACGCGAGCGTCAATCGCCACCGGGGCGTTGTCGAGATAGCTGGCCATCATCCGGGCGAGCAGGTCTCTGGACCAGAGGGCCAGCGCCAGGCCGGCCGCTCCCCCTCCGACGTAGAGCAAGACCGTCTCGGTGAGTAACTGCCGGACTACGCGACCGCGTGTGCAGCCGAGGGCGGTGCGCACCGCTAATTCCCTTTGCCGGGTGACGCCGCGCGCGAGGAGGAGCCCGGAGACGTTCGCGCAGGCTACCAGCATCACCAATCCCACCGCGCCAAACATGATCCAAAGAGTCTGCTGCATCCGCCTCGCGGTCGGTTGCAGGTCTGCGGCCGCTTCCCTCACGGTCACGAGCTTTACAAGACGGCCCTGATTCGTACCTGGAAACTGAAGCTCAAGCTCGCGGGCGATGCCCGTCATCTCCGCCTGAGCCTGCGGCAAGGTGACGGCACGCTTGAGCCGCGCGAAGGCATGGTAGCTCATCGAGCTTTCGGCATGATCGGTCGCGGCAGGGCCGGGGACAAGGGGCGCAAAAATCTCGCGGTCCTCGAAGCGGAAGTCCGGCGGCAGAACTCCCACCACCGCATAGGCCCGGTTATCGAGAATCAGCCTTTTCCCGAGGATGTGAGCGTCAGCGTTGAAGCGGTTCCGCCAGCAATCGTTGGATAGGATCACGACCCCGTCGTTTCCGGCGCGTTCTTCGGCGGGTTCAAAGTTGCGCCCGAGCAAAGGCTCCACACCGAGGGTCGGCAGCCAGTCGGCGGAGATAAGATCTCCGTGAATGCGTTGAGGCTCGTCACCGGCGAGTGTGAGCCAGGCGCCCTCAAAGGCCGCCATGCGCTCGAAGGACTGATTCCTCGCCTTCCAGTCTTCGTAATCAGCGAGCGAAACGACGTCGCCGAAACCGTCGCGCAGGTCGCCCGAGGCCACCCAAACAAGCCGGTCCGGATCGTGGTATGGGAACGAACGCGACTTCATGAGGACGGTGCTCAACACGCTGAAGATGGCCGTGTTCGCGCCGATGCCGAGCGCGAGCGTCACAAGGGCGACGATTGTGAAGCCGGGGTTCCTGCGCAACTGGCGAAGCCCGTAGCGAACGTCCTGCAGGAGCGCCTCGAGCGAGATCCATCCCCACATCTCCCGGCTCCTCCCCTCGGCCAAGACCACGTTGCCGAAGCGCCGCAAGGCCGCATAATGCGCCTCATCCGCAGGCATGCCGGCTTCGAGATTCTCCTGCTCCTCCATCGCGACATGGGTGCGGATCTCGTCGCGAAGCTCGGAGGCGCGCCGCCGCCGGCGGAAGATGCCACCGAGTTTGGTGACCTGCCGTCGCCAACCCATTACCCTTCCTCCTGGCTTTAAATCACCCGATCACCCGATCACTCAATCACTCAATGCTTCACTCAGACCGCAGCGCTACCATGGGATCGACCTTCGTCGCCCGGCGCGCAGGGATGTAGCTGGCCAACACAGCAACGATCGTCAGCAGTACGGACACGCTCGCGAACGTGATGGGGTCGGCAGGGCGAACTCCGTACAGGATGCTCGAAAGGAAGCGCGTCAGGACCAGGGCCGCAACCAGGCCCGCTGCCATGCCGATCAGCGTGAGCCTCAGCCCTTGTCCGACCACGAGCCTCAGCAGGTCTTTACTGTTTGCGCCTAACGCCATGCGGAGGCCGATTTCATGGGTTCTCTGGCTGACGGAGTACGACGTCACCCCGAAGATTCCCACCGCCGCCAGGGCAAGGGCCACGAACGCGAACACTCCAAGCAGGATGAAGGCGAGCCGATGTGCGGACAGCACGCTCGATACGATTTCGTCCATGCTCCTGACGTTGAAAACCGGCTGATCCTTGTCCACAGCCCAAATCGCCGCTTTGATGGAGGGCAGGATGGCCTCCGGACGCGAAGTTGTGCGGACCACCATGCTCAGGGTCTGATCGCCCGTCTGCAGGTAAGGGAAGTAGATCGTCGGCCGCGTCTGCTGGTCAAGACCGGTGTCGTGGACCCCGCCGACCACGCCCACGATTTCGCGCGGCTGCGAGGCTGCCCCGAACATCACGTGCCTGCCGATCGGATCCTCATGGGGGAAGTAGTGATGAGCCAGCGTCTGGTCCACGATCACCACGCGGGGCCCGTCCGCGTTGTCGTGGTCCGTGAAGACGCGGCCTTCGATCAACGGAACGCCCATGGTGGCGAAATAGGTTGGGCTTATATCCCTCAAATCCGCTGCGGACTCCTCTCCCGGTGGCGCTGGCGGCGCCTCTTTGACGGTGAAGGCCGCCATATCCATGTCGTCCTGGCTCAAAGGAATGATTTCGGTCAACGCCGCCGAACGTACTCCCGGGATGGCCTCGACATTCGTGAGAAACCGGGCAAAGGCGGCCGAGCGCTGGCCCGGCTCGCGGTACTTGGAGTCTTTCGTATCGTTCGCCAGCTTGATCCGCAACGTAAGCAGTTGGCCGGGCGTGAAACCTGGGTCGGCGGCCAGGAGGCTCCAGAAAGTCTTGATCATCAAGCCGGCCCCGATGACCAACACGAACGCCAGAGCCGCCTCGGCCGTCACGAGCATGGCTCGCGTACGCTGCCCCCGCCGGTCGGAGAGGACTCCGCCGCCGCTTTCCTTAAGAGTTTCATTGACGTTGCATCGCGCGCCTTGAAGCGCAGGCACCAGGCCGACGGCGATCCCTGTCAGCAATGCGACCACAAAGGTGAACGCGACCACGGTGCCGTCCATGTGAATCCTGGGCAGCAACACGGAGTCCGCCGCGTTGGGAACGGGTATCCGCGACGGCACGACTCGCATCAGCAGGGCGGTGCCCCAGAATGCGAGCAGCAGGCCGGCGCCGCCGCTGAGCAATCCGAGCAGCGTGCTCTCCGCCAAGAACTGGCGAATCAGCCGCCGGCTTCCGGCTCCCAAAGCCACACGAATCGCGACTTCTCTCTGGCGGCCCAGCGCCCGCCCCAGCATCAAGTTCGCGACGTTGACGCAGGCGATCAGCAGAACGAACCCGACGCCCGCCAGCAGGACGAGCAGCGCGGGGCGAATGTATTCGACGCGTACCGCCTGAAGCGGCACCATGACCACTCCCCATCCCCTTCGGTCAGGCCGCTCGTTGCCGATCCGTTCGGCGACGATGCCGAGCTCAGCCGATGCCTGTTCGAGCGTGAGTCCGGCTTTTGGCCTGCCGAAGACGCCGAGGTCTCCGTCGGCCCGTTTCACCCACTCGGTGTCGAAGGGGACAACCACGTCGGCGGGAAAGGCGGGGGAAAACGAAGCAGGAAGAACCCCGATGATCGTGTAGCGATCGCCGTTCAACGTCAGGCCGGCGCCGACCACTGCCGGATTGCCTCCGAATCGTCTTTGCCAATAGCCGTAACCCAGGATGGCGAGATTGTGACGTCCCTCCGCTTCTTCCAGGCGGAAGGTCCGGCCGAGGACCGGCTTGATGCCAAAAAAGTCTCCGAAATTGGCGGTGACGCGCAGTCCCGAGACCTGCTCGGGCTCGCCGGCGCCGGTCACGGTCCCGCTTCCGTGTTCGAACAGGAACAGGTCCTCGAATGACTTGCTCTGCTCTTTCCAGTCGAGGTAGTCCTGACCGGTCGGTCCCACGCGATTCCAGCCTCGGGCGAGGTTTCTCACCCAGATCACCACCAGGCGGTTGGAAGCCCGGACCGGCAATCGCTCGAGAAGCACCGTGTTCACAACGCTGAAGATTGTGCTGTTGGCGCCGATGCCGAGCGCCAGGGTCAAGATGGCGACGATCGTGAACCCGGGATTCCTGCGCAACTGGCGAACGCCGTAGCGAACGTCCTGCAGGAGCGTCTCGAGCGCGCTCCATCCCCACATCTCGCGGCTTCCTTCCTGAACCCGGGCCACGTTGCCGAATCGGCGGAGCGCCGCATAATGCGCCTCATCCGGCGGCATGCCGGATTCGAGATTCTCCTGCTCCTCCATTCCGAGGTGCGTACGAATCTCTTCCTCAAGATCGTCCGCGGGCTGGCGTCCCGCGAACAAAGCGCGCAGCTTGGCGAACCGTCGTTTCCAGCTCACCTTATTCATAACTTGTCACTCGTAGTCACTCGTCACTCGTCGCTTGTGCCTGATCGCTGAAAGCCGACGGCCTTTCAATCGCCAATCACCAATCGTCAAATCACCAATCGCTAATCACTTATTGCCCTTCCCCGGACTCAACCGGCTGTAGCACTCCGCTGATGGCCCGTACAAAGCGCTCCCAGCGCGAGGTTTCGGCGACCAGCTTCCGTCGTCCGGCCGGAGTCAGACGGTAATACTTCGCCCGCTGGTTGTTCTTCGAAACACCCCACTCGGCGGTGATCCAGCCTTCCTGCTGCAGGCGCTGCAGCGCCGGATAAAGCGAACCGTGCTCGACCTTCAGCGCGTCGTCCGACGTGCGCTCGATCGATTTGGCGATGCCGTGCCCGTGCGTCGGTCCCCAGCGCAGGGTGCGCAGAATCAGCATGTCGAGCGTGCCGTAAACCAGTTCGATCCGGCTCTCCGATTTGGTATTCGTCATAGTGGTAGTCATTCTACTACCCAAAGAGGTAGACAGTCTAGGACTTTTTCGGAAGGCCGTGGCAGCGCGGGAGCGTTTCGAGGCAGGCCCGAAGGGCCGATCCGCCAAAGCCCAGGCCAACGGCCTGGGCAAGGCCGAGGCGCAAACCAAGGGCCCTCAAAAGGCGACCCAGGGCTATCGCCGTGACTACAGTTTTGTCGCGCCCCTTCAGGGCTCCCGGAACATCCCGGCGGGAACCCAAACCCAGGCCGTTGGCCTGGGCTTGGATGGACCGCCCCTTCGGGGCCAGCGGCAAAGCCGCTCCGGTGCAGACCGAGGTCTTTCAGGATCGGCCAGAACATAAGCGCCACACGGGCATGCAACGCCGCCTCTGCTTCAACTGACCCGCCCTATCTTGATTCGTAATTCTTTTGGAACTTCTGATACACTCCTATCGTATTCCGATAAGAGAAGGCCATGGCCGAAAAACGTACTGATCTGCTGCGTGGAACTCTCGACCTGCTCGTGCTGAAGGCACTGTCCCTGGAGCCTTTGCATGGGGTGGCTATCTCACGACGCATCACGCAAATCACCAAGGGAGCTTTTCAGGTAAGTTTCGGGTCGCTTTTCCCCTCGCTACATCGCATGGAGGAAAGGGGCTGGGTGGCGGCCGAGTGGCGCTCGTCCGACAATAACCGCCGGGCCAAATATTACAAGTTGACCTCTGCCGGGCGCACCCAACTCAAGGCTGAAGAGCGGCAATGGAACCAGGTGGTGAAAATCATGACGGCAGCCGTTCAATCCACTTGAGTCCGGATGGGAGGCATCATGCCAGGGCGAATTCTGAGCTTGTTCCGGAACCTCTTTCGCGAGCGCGCGGTCGAGCAGGCACTGGATGACGAACTCCGTTCATCGGTGGAGGTTCTCACTGAGGAGAAGGTGAAGCAGGGACTTTCGCAATCGGCGGCACGTCGGGAGGCGCTCATGGAACTCGGTGGCGTTGAGCAGGTAAAGGAGGAGGTCCGCGCAGCACGGGCTGGGCGAATTCTGGAAGACTTCGCGAGGGATGTGCGTTTTGCCTTCCGCACTCTGGCCAAGTCGCCCGGCTTTACGGCCGTAGTCGTTCTGACGCTTGCCCTCGGGATCGGCGCGAACACGGCCATCTTCAGCGTGGTGAACGCAGTCTTGCTGCGTCCGTTGCCCTTTGCGGCGCCGGATCGGTTGATGAGCGTTGTCTCCATGCGCCGGGGGAACGTGCCGGACAACGCCTCCTACCCCGACTTCGCCGACTGGAGAGCGCAGAACCAAGTCTTTTCGGAAATGGCTGCCTATACTACGGACAACTTTACGCTCACCGGCCAGGGCGAAGCCCTGCACATTCAGGGCGCGGACGTATCGGCCGATCTGTTCTCGCTGCTGGGCGTGAAGCCGATTCTTGGTCGCGCTTTCCTCCCGACTGAAGACAAGCTGCCTACTGCAAATGGGGCATTCGCCATCGTTTTGAGCCATCGCTTGTGGCGGGAGCGCTTCCATGCCGATCCTGGGCTCGTAGGCCGAACCATTGAGATCGACAACCGCGACTTTACCGTGGTGGGAGTGGCGCCGCCCGATTTTCAGTTTCCCATCCAGGGCGAACCCGTCGATTTCTGGATGACGATGGCTATTAATTTTGTATCTGCGCCCGGAGAGCCTTCCATGGTCGAGCAGCGGGGCGCGCACTATCTGGACGTGATTGCGCGGCTCAAGCCGGGCGTGCCACGCGCCGAGGCCCAGGCGGAGATGAGCACGATTGTCAGCCGGTTGAACAAGCAATATGCCGGCAATGCGCCGCGAGGTGTGGAAGTTTTGCCCGAAATTGACCGGGTCGCAGGCCCGGCTCGCCCGGCCCTGGTAATTTTGCTCGCGGCCGTAGGCTGCGTGCTCCTGATCGCGTGCGCGAACGTCGCGAACCTGATGCTGGCGCGCGGGGCGTCGCGGCAAAAAGAGATGGCCGTGCGTGCGGCCCTGGGCGCAGGCCGCGGGCGCATGATCCGGCAAATGCTCACGGAGAGCGTTCTTCTCGCCATGCTGGGAGGTGTGCTGGGAGCAGGGCTGGGACTTTGGGGCATCTCCGCCCTGATCCGCCTGCTTCCCGTGGACATTCCCCGCCTTGCCGGCGTTCGCGTCGACAGCGCGGTGCTCCTGTTTGCGGCGTTGGTGTCGATGCTAACCGGAATCGTGTTCGGCCTCGCTCCCGCGGCGCAGGCCTCGAGGCTCGCTTTTGTGGAATCGTTGAAAGAAAGCGGACGGGGGCTATCCGAAGGTCTCTATCGCAGCCGTGGGCGAGGCCTGCTGGTAGTGGCCGACGTAGCGGTGGCGGCGGTGCTGCTGGTTGGCGCAGGCTTGCTCATCAACAGCTTCTTGCGGCTCCAGCGGGTTGACCCCGGATTCAATCCGCAGCGTGTGCTGACCTTCAAGATGGATTTGCCGTACGTGCGCTACTCAGGCCTGAGCCAGACGCAATTCTTTGAGCGAGCTATCGACCGGCTCGGTCATCTGCCGGGCGTCCTCTCGGCGAGCGCTGTGCTTCCTCTGCCGCTCGATGGGGACGACGTTGGTACGTTCCTCACCATCGAGGGACGGCCGGTGGCGGAAGCTAACCCTCCACGGGCGGGCTACACCTGGGTTGAGCCAGGCTACTTCAGCACCGTCGGCATTCCGCTGATGAAGGGGCGGGACTTCACCGCAGCCGATGATCTTGCGACCGCTCCCGTCGTCGTCATCAACCAAACTCTTGCCCGCCAATTCTTTCCCTCCCAGGATCCGATCGGCAAGCGAATCAAGCCCGGGATCAGTAACGGTTACAAGGCGTCGCCCATGCGCGAGGTGGTGGGGGTGGTGGGTGATGTGAGGCAATATGGGCTCGCCTCAGTGCCGGGCCCCGAGGTCTACGTCCCGCTCGGGCAAAGCCCGCTCGGCAGCATGAATTTTGTCGTCCGCACGGCAGTTGATCCTTTGACCATGGTCGGCGCCATCCGGCAGGAAATGGGCGAAATGGACAAGAATCTGCCGTTCTACGGCGTCAAGACCTTCAACCAGTATCTTGGCGAAGGGTTCGCCCAGCCCCGCTTTCTCACCTTGCTGCTCGGCCTCTTTGCTGCCCTGGCGCTCGCCCTGGCGGCCATCGGGCTCTATGGGCTTGTTTCCTATTCCGCCAGCCGGCGCACGCACGAAATCGGCATCCGCCTCGCGCTGGGAGCAGAAAAGCGCGACGTGCTGAGGCTTGTGGTAGGGCAGGGATTCAAGCTGACGCTGATGGGTGCTGTCATCGGCGCCGCCGGCGCGCTGGCCTTGACGCGGTTCCTGTCAGGCCTGCTCTACGGCGTCAGGCCCACCGACCTGCCAACGTTCCTCGCCGTCATGCTGATTCTGATGGCCGTGGCGCTGGTCGCCAGTTATATCCCCGCCCGCCGCGCGACCAAAGTCGATCCCATGGTGGCCTTGAGATATGAGTAGGCGGCGGCTGGAGCGTGTGTGTGAAAATTGAGAAACGGCGGCTTTGCCGCCCTGCTGTGCGGAAAGGCCCCCGCCTTTCCGTCCAGCAGAGCCATAGAAATTAGAGCCGCTGCCGCGCAAGCCAAGGGTTTACGCTCTGGAGCCCTGACGCCAACGCGAATCGCTGACCGTTCAGTCGTCCCTGTCCGCTGGCGTTCGACCCCCGAGTTTGCACGTTCTAGCCCGGACCGCTTGAAACCGGCGAGGAAATGCCTCAACAATAGGGCTGTCGATCAGGGGGGAAGAGAGGAAACGCTCATGAGGCATCTGCTGCTTTCAATCGCGCTGTTGACGTTGGGGGCCGTGACGGCATCCGCGGCCGACATCAGTGGGACGTGGAAAGGGACGGCTCAGACGCCGGCCGGCCCCGTCGAGAGGACTTTCACCTTCAAGGTTGATGGTAACAAGTTGACCGGCGACACCACGAGCGACATGTTCGGCAAGTCGACAATTGAGGACGGCAAAATCGACGGCGACAACATTTCCTTCAGCATCACCGTGAGCTTTCAGGGGAACGATGGGAAAATCAGCTACAAGGGCAAGGTTGAAGGCGACACCATCAAGTTTACGGTGGAGATTCCAGGCGTTGACCAGACCGTGGACTACACGGCGAAGCGGGTAACCTAGCCCCGGCATGCCAGGCGCGCTTATCGCAGATGCGCTTCTTAGACGGTGGCCGAAGCAACGGTGATCAGGCGAGAGCCGGTCGTAAGCGGCTTTGCCGCCATCCTGTGGGGAAAGGCTTTGCCTTTCCCGCAGGCCGCCCGAGCCGCCGTTTCTCGGTTTTTCACGCGCGCTCTGACATGCCTGGGCGCTGACCGCCCACGCCGGTCACTGAAGGCGGCCGGAGGCCCGGGAGATGCTTGTCCAATCGAGGCACGAGCCGCCTATCCCCCAAAATCGGCCATGTCGCTTTGAGACAACCGGGAAGCATGAAAATCTTCGGGCGGAAGGGCGAATCTGGGCGGCCCCCCCACCCCTATCAAAAATACGAGAAGCGAAGCCAATAAGCTCTTTATAATCAACAAAAATGTGCGAAATTGAGAAAAACCGAAGCCATCACGAAGCCAACCGAACCCATGCTCCGGCCGCCTAAGTTCTTTATTTGATACGTCCCTTCGTGTAGAGTCGTCGTTGCTTCGCGTGTGCCTGGAGAGCCAGCGTGAACGCCCGAACAACGTTCGCAGTCCTTACGGGCCTGGCCGCTGTCGGCCTGATCGTGACAGGCGTCCAGGGTATTCATAGAACGCAACTGCCGGTTGCGGCTCAGTCCGGGCAGGGCGCTCCTACCGCTGGCCGATCCAGCCTGCAGCTTCGCGGACTGCGCTCGCCGGTTGAGGTGGATTTCGATCGCCAGGGCATCCCGCACATCTACGCGCAATCCGCCCCGGACGCTTATTTGGCGCTCGGTTACCTGCACGCGCGCGATCGCCTGTTCCAGATGGAGGTTTACCGCCGCCGTGGTTCGGGCACGCTGGCTGAGGTCTTCGGCCCTTCACAGTTGCAGGACGACATTTTCATCCGCCAGATCGGAATCCGGCGCGGTGCGGAGGCCATCTGGCAGAGCCCGCGGCTCGACGCGAGCGTCCGGCGCGAGTTCGAGGCTTACTGTGCGGGCGTTAACGCGCGCATCGCCGAGCTCGCAGATCGTCTGCCTCCGGCTTTTCAGCAGTTGGGAATCCGGCCCGCGCCCTGGACGCCGGTTGACGCCCTGGTCTTCGCCCGCTACATGGGCTGGGACCAATCCGGCACCGACACCGACGTTTGGATGGGGATGCTGGTCGAAAAGCTCGGCCTCGACACGGCGAACGAGCTATTCCCACTGGACCGTCCTTACGAGATCTCGACCGTCCCCGCGAGTTCACTCGTCGCAAGCGGTGATCGGGGCGGGGCGGCGGCGGCGGAAAAGAACGCCGGTGACGACACCCGCGCGACAGACAGAATCGCGGAGGCAGATGCTCCCCGCTTTCCCGCGGGTTTTGACCAGGCTGCGCTCGAGTTGCACCGGCGATTCGTTGCCGGGCGTACGGGCAGCCGCTTCGCCTTCGGCAGCAACAACTGGGTGATCGACGGACATAAGTCGGCCACAGGGAAGCCGATACTGGCCAACGACCCTCACCTCGGATTCTCGCTGCCCGCGATCTGGTACACCGCGCACTTGGTAGCGCCGGGCCTGGACGTCATCGGCGTGACCTTCCCGGGCTTCCCCTACGCGGTCATCGGCCACAACGACCGCGTGGCCTGGGGCTTGACCAACCTGCAGTCCGACGCCGTGGACTATTTCATCGAGAAGACGGACCCGGCGCATCGCAGCCAGTATTTCTACAAGGGGTCCTGGCGTGATCTCGATCGCCGCGAAGAAGACGTTCCCGTGCGCGGCGGCAAACCCTACCATCTCGTGACCGAATCGACGGTACACGGTCCGCTCGTGACCACGCACGGAGTGCGTCTCGCGCTCGACTGGACCGGCCTCGAGCCAAGCTTCGAGGTGCTTGCCTTCCGCGGGATGAATCGCGCCCGCAACGTCGCGGACTATAAGCTTGCGCTGCGCGATCTGGCCGTGCCCGCGCTCAACGTCATCTATGCTGACGTGGACGGCAACATCGCCATCGCGCCCCATGGCCGGCTGCCCGTGCGCAAGCATGGGCTTGGACGCTGGCCGGTGGACGGCGCTTCGGGGGATTACGACTGGCTGGGGTTCATTCCCGACGACCGCCTGCCCTTCGCGCTCAATCCGCCCGAACACTACCTGGCCTCGGCGAACGGCCGTCCGGCGCCCGTCGGCTACCCGTATTACCTCGGCTGGATGTGGGATCCGAGCTACCGCACGCGCCGCATTCACCAACTGCTCGAAACACACCAGCAAGTCACCGTGGCGGACATGGAGACGTTCCAGACCGACGCTCATGACGTGGCTGCCGAGCGCTTCGTGCCTGTGCTGCTCGCGGCTTATGATCGCCAACCGTCCGGGGACGTTCCGGCGGGTGACGATCGCGTGCGCGCGGCCCTCGCGGAGCTACGCCGCTGGGACTTCGTGGCGCGGCCGGAGTCTGTCGCCGAAACGATCTGGACGGCATGGCTCGAAGCCTACCGGCAGACGGTCTGGCAGAATCACTTCGAAGCCGCCGGCGTCGAGCCCTGGGACGGCGGTTGGGGCTTTGCGGGCTCGAACGAACGCCAGCCCGAGATTGAGGTGCTCGAGTTCCTGACGCGCGAAGTTCCGGAGTCGCCCTGGTTCGACAATGTACGCACGCCCGAGCGCGAATCACGCGATGATGTGATCCGCTCGAGCTTCGCGGCGGCAGTCCAAAAACTTGCCGCGGAGCGCGGTCCGGAGGTCCATGACTGGCGGTGGGGCAAGACGAATGTGCTTCGCCTGCATTCCCTCACGGGCGTCGCGGCCCTCGATCGCGGCGGGATCGAAGTGCCGGGCGACGAGTTCACGCTCGGACCCGGCGACGATGGCGGTGAAGTCACCGGGGGCGCCTCCTGGCGCATGGTGGTGGACTTGGGCGACCTCTCGAAGAGCGCCGGTATGTATCCCGGGGGCCAGAGCGAGGATCCCTCAAGCCGTCATTACGTTGACCAGATGCAGCCGTGGGCGGCGGGGCGCTATTTGCCGCTTCACTTCGAGGCGAAACCAGGCAGCCTGGCCGCGGGGGAGGTCGAGTCAGTACTGGTTCTCAATCCTGCGCCGTAAGCTGAACGAGACGGAGCGCTGTGAAGACCGGAGTGGAAGACCGGAGTGGATTGCGGTGCAAGGTGAGCCTGTGTTAGGTTCAGGATTCAACTGCGATGGTCATCTCCCACTTTCCCGCCATGCTGCTGTTCGCCTTTCTCGTCTCCGTGGTGTTTGGAGTCATTGCGAAAAACACCACGCGCGAGCGGGTTCTGTACGGCGCGAAGTCCTTCGTCCTCTTCGTCGGCATCGCCTTGCTGATCGGATGGCTGATGTATCCGTTCCCGAGGCCCTGACTGCCTGAACCCTGAGACCGAATCCGAAAGCCGGCTTCCGAAACCCGTCCTTACACGCCTTTGATCACCGATCCCCAGTCGCCGCGATATTCAAGATCGAGCATGGCCTGCGCGGCGCTCGAATTCGTCACCTTGAAGTTCTCGCTGTCCCACCTGAGCCGTTCTCCGGTGCGCAAGGCGATGTTGCCGAGCATCAAAGCCTCGCCGATAGGCGCTTCAAACTCGAAGTTGGCGGCCGCGGGCGGACCACCCTTGGCGGCCAATATCCATTCCTGGTAGTGGCCGGGCGAACGCCGCAGCATCCGGGGCGGAGGAACGAAGGACTTCTTACGCGAATCGGGCAGGATTTGCGGGTGGTCGCCCTCAAAGCCGGCCATGATCATGCCGAGGTCGCCCACCACGAGCAGACCCTCGTTCTCGACGCCAAAGTCACGTCCGTCTTCCAGTTCATCCGGACGCGGCGGCTTGATCCCGCCGTCGTACCAGTTGATCTGGACTGGCGGCATGCCGCCTCGGCCCGGAAACTCCCAATGAATCAGCGACGCCGCGGGGAAACTCTCCTTGAACAGCTTGGTGGAACTCGCTTCCACGGTCGTCGGCGCTGTGAGCTTCAGCATCCGGAAGATGGTGTCGAAGCTGTACTGGCCCATGTCGCCGAGCGCACCGTTGCCGAAATCGTACCAGCCGCGCCAGACGAAGGGCAGATAGACGTGGCTGAAAGGGCGCTCCGGCGCCGGTCCGAGCCACAGATCCCAGTCAAAGCCCTCGGGGACGGGATCGGCGCGATCGGGCCGGTCGAGGCCCTGGGGCCAGAAAGGCCTGCTGGACCAGTTTTCCACGCGGTGCACCGGACCGACCGCGCGCGCCATCATCCATTCCTGCAGTATGCGGGTGATACTCGAGGCCGAGTTGGCGACCGCGACTTGGGTGGCCACTTTCGTTTGGCGCGCCACCTCGGCCATGCGGCGGGCTTCCACGGCCGAGTGACTCATGGGCTTTTGGCAGTAAACGTGTTTGCCCATCTTCATCGCCATGATCGAAATCGGCGCGTGCCAGTGGTCCGGTGTGCACACCACCACGCCGTCGAGATCCTTTTCCTGATGCAGCGCCTCCCGGAAGTCGCTGTAGGCGGTGCAGCCGTGGTAGGCGCCCGAGGCATTCTGCGTCGCGTAATACGCCTCCACGATCGCGCGCGCCGGATCGCGCCCCGCCGTTGGACCGGTGAGCTTGCTGCCCCAACCTGGGTCTCCGAGCACGGCCCGAACCTTGTCGCGCAGTTCGTTCGTGCCCCATTCGGAGTAGTCGCTGCTCTGCCGATTTACGTCGCAAACCGCGATAACCTGGACCTGCGGCAGCTTCAGGAAGTCCATCATCACCCGCGTTCCCTGGGCGCCGACGCCAATCGAGGCCAGGGTCAGCTTGTCGCTCGGCGCGACGTACCCTTCGCCGCCGAGCACCCGTCGCGGGACAATCGAAAACGCCAGCGCCGACGCCGCGCCGCTGAGAAACGTACGGCGCGAGACGCGATCTTCGCGCTTGACGGTCCCGCCTCTTGGTCGATTCTTCACGATGTCCTCCCTGGAAGCCCGCAATTCGCCGGCTTTGCACCACACCAACCCTCAAAAGCTACGCCGGAGGGTCAGCGCAGGTCAATCAGAATTGCTGGCAGAAATTGCCGCACCGATTGCCCGGCGCGGGTCGAAGCGCGGAAGGGTTCTCCCGCGAAGCCTCAGGCCTTTGTATACTGGACGGCGGGCGGTGCCTGCGCATGGCCTGCCGCCCAAAAACTCAACTCAGGTCTGAGGTCCAAGCTGATGAACGCTGATTCGAACACGCCATCCGCCGCGGCGAATGTGCCCGCGGCCTCGAAACCAAATGAACAGGACGCCATCTATCAAGGCGGCCGCGTGGTGGGCAAGGCTCTCGATGCGCGCGTCGACACCGAAGCCCGTGAAATCCATTTCGGCGAGATCAGCAACAGCGACGATCTGTTGCTTCCGGAGGACTGCGAATTTCGGGAGTACCGCATCCTCATTCAACGTATGGAGTTTGCAACGCGGGAGGAACGAGGGGCGGTGCATAAGGGACGGGTCCTGAGAGGCGTGGTGGCGGAGATCCTGGGCTACCGGGAGCAGTAGTCGCTTCGGAGCTGCCGTGCGGTCCTGTGGAAACGAAGCTTGGGAATGGTCCGGATGCACCGCGAGCTAGCGTCGGGTCGGAAACCATAACACCTGCCAAGGCAAACCCTGGCCGGATCCTTCGGTCTCGGCCTCAGGTGCGCTCAAAGCCCTGAGCAGGCTGAGGCCGTCCGAACCAGCGCCCTGCATCCGTTCAATCGCGGCGACAATGATGGAACCCGCACATTCAAGACAGAGAAAGTTGCTCTCCACGCTGGCGGAAGGGTTAGGACGACAGCAGGCGCAAGGCCACTCCTTCTGCATGTGCACGAGAATTCTGGTCGGTACAAGCTCAGCCATGGCCGTTCATATGAACTATCGGCACAGCGGGTTCACGACCTGAGGGGGCAGGGCGGCAGGCCCCGGGCTAGAATGTGCTATCGTCGGGTGTAATAATGGCGATACGCTCACCAAATCCGTGCTTTCGCCTTGACACAACAGTAAAGTGACGCTAGACTGGTTCTGTCAGGTGGGGATATTATCTGACTGATTAAAACCTAATACACAGTCAGGCGCTCGGCATCCAAGATGAATTCTGCTGGCACGATGGAAGTCAGTTCGGAGACCTGCGAGGTAAAGGCGCGCATGCCGCTGCACCACATCGTCGAGGCTCAGCAGTTTGATCGCGACACACTGCTCGAGATTTTCGATCTGACCGCTCGAATGGAGCCGATCGCCCGGAGCGGGGGTTGCGCCCGGTATCCCAACTCCATCATGGCTACGCTCTTCTACGAGTCCTCCACTCGGACGCGGTTTTCATTCGAGACGGCCATGCATCGCCTGGGAGGCCGGGTGATCAGCACGGAAAATGCAGCCGAATTCTCATCGGTGTCGAAGGGCGAGACCCTGGAGGATACCGTCAGGATCCTCAACGGCTACGCCGACGTGATCGTGCTGCGGCATTACGAGGTTGGCGCGGCCTTGCGGGCGTCGCGAGTCTCGCGGGTTCCCGTGATCAATGCGGGCGACGGGGTCGGCCAGCATCCTACACAGGCGCTGCTCGACCTTTACACGATTCAAAAAGAGATTGGACACGTTGACGGCCTGCGCATCGCCATGGTCGGCGACCTTGCCCAGGGGCGCACGGTACGCTCGCTCGCGTACCTCCTGGGAAAATTCGAAGACGTGCAGGTGTGGTTCGTAGCCCCGCCGCTGCTGAAGATGAAGGAAGATATCCTGACTTACCTGGCCCAGCACGGAGTGCGGTATACGGAGGAGAGTTCTCTCGAGGCCGTGCTGCCCCTGGTGGACGTGGTCTACCAGACACGCATCCAAAAGGAGCGTTTTGGAGATCGCATCGCAGACTACGAGCAATGCCGTGGCCTGTATATGATCGATCGCGGCAGCCTGCGCCTGATGAAGCCCGACGCTATCGTGATGCATCCGCTTCCGCGGGTTAATGAGATCGCCCCGGAAGTGGACGCTGATCCGCGGGCGGCTTACTTCCGGCAGGCCGAAAATGGGCTTTTTGTGCGTATGGCACTGCTCAGCCTGGTGCTGGGCGAATCCGCGGTGGCAGCGTAAGTCTGCAAGGTTGGAGAATCAATCAGGCTTTTGGGGTTGAGAAGCAGGTGGAGGGAGCTATTGCGGCGAAACCCCCGGTGAAAAGTTATACACCAGCAATCGAACTAACTCAGGAGGCGTTTGCTTTCTGGGGAGTTAAATCTCAGGAGCTAAATGAATGTTGATTGGTCAAAGAATCCGGCAACTACGCGAGCAGAAGAGCCTTTCGCAAGGCGACATTGAGAAGGCCAGCGGCCTTCTTCGCTGCTACATTTCACGAGTGGAGCATGGACACACCGTTCCCTCGCTCGAAACCCTGGAGCGCTTCTCAGCGGCTCTCGACGTCCCGTTGTATCGCCTCTTTTACACGGGCGAAGACGCTCCGGCGACGCCTCATCTGAGCCCCCGGCGTTCGCTCGAAGAACTCGCCGACGAGTCGGGTCCGACGGGGACCGAAGCGCGCTTCTTGCTTAAACTGAAGGGGCTGGTAGGCCGCATGGTCGATGCCGACCGAGCGTTCCTGCTGGACTTCGCGCGCAAGCTGGCCACCCGCTAGGACAACAGAGAGACTGCTGGTTGGATTGGGATGCCGCCGGGCCGCAATGGCCACGGCGGCGTCACTTTGTTTCGAGCCGGCAGGATTCTACTTCGGGGTAACCCGGGACGAGCCAAGGCCTAGGGCCGCGATCGTGGCTGGGGCTTGTCATTTCCTTCGGCGGCCGCCTGTCGCCAGCCAGTGCGCTAGTTGCGCAAAGGCTTCCCCTTTTTCAGCATGAACTGCATGCGCTCGACGGTCTTCCTCTGGCCGCAGAGCCGCACGAACGACTCGCGTTCGAGGTCAAGCAGATACTGCTCCGAAACGCGTTGCGCCGAAGTAAACTCGCCGCCTCCCGAGAGGACCCTCGCCAGTTCCGTGCCCACCTCAACGTCATAGTCGGAAATGTATTCGCCGCGCCGCATGAGATGAAGCCCGAGCTTCATCTTGGCGAACGCCGGTTGGCCGAGCACCAGGATATCCTCGCGTGGACTTCCGGGCCGATAGCCGAGCTTGACCATGTCAAGCGCCACTTGCTTGGCGTCGGCAATCAGCCTGTCGCGATTCATCGTGATCGAGTCGCGCGCGCCAAGGTAACCGAGTTTGTAAGCCTCCTGGGCGCTGCTCGAAACCTCGGCCAGGCCGATGGTTTCGAAGACGTCCTTCAGGTACGTGAAGGGATCCGCTTCCGGATCGGTGGGCAGCATGTCCATGGCGCGCAACAGCATTTCCTTGGTGCCGCCGCCGGCCGGGATCAGGCCCACGCCGAACTCCACCAGGCCCATGTAAGTCTCGGCCGCTGCGCGCACGCGCGCCGAGTGCAGGCAGATCTCCGTGCCGCCGCCCAGCGTCAGCCCGAAGGGCGCGGCCACTACGGGCTTGGGCGCGTACTTCAACGCCATGTTCGCGCTCTGGAACTGACGCACGGCCAAATGGACGTCGTCCCACTCACCCTCCTGGATGGCGACCAGCAGGAGCATCAGGTTGGCGCCCACGCAGAAGTTCGACGCCTGGTTTCCGATCACCATGGCATCGAAGTTCTCGTTCAGCGCCTTGAGTCCGGCGTGGATCATGGCGACGGTATCGGCGCCGATCGAGTTCATCTTGGAGTGGAACTCGAGGCACACCACGCCGTCACCGAGATCGATCAGACTCGCTCCGGGATTCTTGCGGACTTCCCGGCCCTGCGCCTTCAGCGAATCGAGAAGAATTACCCCAGGCCGCTCGGCCCGGGACCGATAAGCGGCCGTCCCGAGGTCGAAGTAATTCGTGGTTCCTTGCTCGCGGCGGTAGAAGGTCTTCTGGCCCGAAGTCAGCAGCCGGTCCACGAGGACCGGAACCGGACGCTGCTCTTTTTCCCAGCTCCGAACGATCTTCTCGACGCCCACCGAGTCCCACAACTCGAACGGCCCGCGCTCCCAATTGAAACCCCACTTCATGGCGTCATCGACCGCGCCAACGTCGTCGGCAATCTCCGGGATACGGTTGGCGGCGTAATGAAAGGTGTCACTGAGGGTGTGGCGGTAGAAATCGCCGGCCCGATCCGGCGCCTCCATGAGTTGCGCCACGCGCTGGCCTGCGTCCTCGACGTTGCGCAGCATGTCGAGCGAGTCAAGTCGCGGCTTCTGTCGCGGCCGGTACTCGAAGGTGGCCAGGTCAAGGGTCTGAATCTCGCTCTCAGTTCCGGGAGCGGCCTTGACCTTCTTATAGAATCCCTGCCCGGTCTTGTCGCCCAGGAGCTTCCGCTCGAGCATCGCGGTCACAAACGGCGGAGCCTCGAACAACTCCCGGCGCTCGTCGCTCGGCAGGGACTGCCGGAGATTCTCGACCACATGCGCCAGCACGTCGAGGCCTACCAGGTCGAGCGTGCGAAAGGTGGCGCTCTTGGGCAGACCCATTGCCGGCCCGGTCAAGGCGTCAATTTCTTCAATGCTATACCCGTCGCGCTGCATGATTCGAAAAACGTCGAGGGTCACAAAAGTGCCGATGCGGTTGGCGATGAAGTTCGGCGTATCTTTCGCCAGCACAATCCCCTTGCCGAGCAGAACCTCGCCGAAGTTGGACACGGCTTGGGTCACTTCGGGCAAAGTGTCACCGGTCGGGATCACCTCCAGCAATTTCATATAGCGCGGCGGATTGAAAAAGTGTGTGCCCAGCCAGTGCCGGCGGAAGTCCTCGCTGAAGCCTGCGGCAATGCCGCCGATGGCGATGCCCGAGGTGTTCGAACTTACGATGGCGCCGGGCGCGCGCAGCCCTTCCAACCGTTTGAGCAGCGCCTGCTTGATGGCCCGGTCTTCGGTGACCGCTTCGATGATCCAGTCGCAGTCCTTGACCAGGCCCAGGTGATCGTCGAAATTACCCACCGTCACCAGGCGCGCCGATTCATTCACGAAGAAAGCGGCGGGCCTCGATTTCAGCGTCCCGTCGAGTCCTGCCTGCGCGAAACGATTGCGAACCCGCGGGTCGGCGGTGGTCAGTCCCCGGGCCTGCTCCTCCGGCGTCGTTTCCTTGGGGACGATGTCCAGCAACACGGAAGAAATCGCAGCATTAGCCATGTGTGCGGCAATGCGGGCGCCCATTGTCCCGGCGCCGAGTACCGCCACTTTGCGAATCTCACGCACGATGACCTCCAGAGCCGCGGCCTTCGGACCGGTTCCACGCGGCGGCGCCCTTCGACTGCGCGATTTCAGGGCGGGAAAAAAGTGAAAGCTGCAAGAGAACGATTACAGAACATTATGTTGGAAGGCCGGAGCGCGGTCAAGGCGCAGACGGGTTGATGCTGGCCTGATCAATGCGGCGTTTGGTCGGCTAATCTCCGGTGACTACGGCCAGTTCCAGCGTGAGCAGCGCCCGGCAGGCGATGCATAGCACCTGGTTCGCCGGAACCGAATCGCCCGTGATTTCGAACAGTTCGTACTCGCCGCAACGCGCGCAGGGCGCGGTTGGACCTGTAGAGTCTACCTGTGGAATTGGACCAAGTTCTCTCGTGAACTCGCCCACGCGCGTCGTCTCCGGCTCGAAGGTGGCGTAGCACCGGCTGCAAACGTGATTGAAGCAGCAGGACGGGCTGCAGGAATAGACAACGTCCGCAGAGCCGCACTTCGGACATGCGAACGACAGTGGCGTGAGAGCGACCATAACTCAGCGTCGCGCCGGAACCCCCGCAGCGTCAAGCCCGCACTCTGCCCTAGAGGGTCCGTTCGGTTCGTGGAGGGCCGGTTCGGCTTACGGAGCCTGCATCAATTCGACAAGCGCCCGCGTGACGGTGCCCGCCACCTCCGGCCCGGCCGAGTTCACTTCGCCGTACCAGCGCTGCTTGCGATTTTGCAGCCAGGGCGGCCTGCTGTCCCATTCGCACTTCGGGATGATGTAGCCGAGTTCGTCGTTTGCCAGGCCGAAAATCATGGGGTAAGGGCTGTGCATGCCCGCCCGGACGGAAGGCTCGAATGGAGCATCGGGGTAATCGGCGCCAGGATAGCGGGTGATGCCGCCGTTCACGAGCTCCGGGTAGATCTCGCCCGGCACGGTGGCAATCTCAGCGACGAGGCGGCCGCCCGCGCGCAATTGGATGTAGTCAACCTCGCTTTGCAGGTCAAGCCCGGTGGCGTACGGGACTTTGCCGAACCCGGGGACCTCGCGCTCGACGACGGCGGGATCGGGCCGGCCGTTCGTCCAGAGTCCCTTGCGCCCACGGAACACGCCGAGCGCGCCCCCCACGCGGAAGCCGTCGTTCTGGATGGGCGCAAAGATCACCTTTTGCCGGATCACCAGGGAATCAACCGGCACCTCAGTGCCGGATGCGAGCGCGCGGACGGCAAGCTCGCCCACGGTGTCGCCAAAGAGCTCGGCCTTTCGCCAGGTGGCGTCTTTGGCCACTTCACCGGTGTCCGGGTCCTGCAGCGCCACCTGATCGCCGAGGGTCGAGAGAAGCCCGCCGATGGCGCCGTTGAAGAACAGCGCCATGCCGCCCTCATGCTGCTCGACGGATTGGCGAAGCCAGTGCGGATAGTCCGCCGTGATCAACGTGTTCTTGCTGTCGAGGGTCTCGGGATGATCGCTCCAATTCACTACGGTGGCGATAGCGGACCCGTCGCCCGAGGCCGTGAACTTCATCACGAAGAGATGCGGATCCTTGACGTAGGGCGGCCGGGAATCGTCCTGCAGCAACGCCAGCAGGGGATGATCGTCGCGGCCCAGGACCAGCCGCGCCGGCTTCACGGAGCGTAGAGCCTCGAGCGCCGTGGCGGCGATGCGCGCGTCCAGCCTGTCCATGTAGGCGGTGTCGATCCCGCTCTGAAGCGGGGAAGGCCCCCACAGGCCCATGGTGTCAGGTCCCTCGTGGTCGTGGGTGGCGGCCACCATCACCTGGGTTACGTCCGGCATTTCCGCCTTCACCTGGGCGCGGACCTTCAGCACGTCGTCGTAAAAAAAGCCAATCAGGTCCACGCTGCACAACGCGACCTTGTCGCGGCCCGCGTGGATCGCAAGGCACCGGGCCCAGAGGTCGTCATGAACACCCGTAGCCACGCGATTGTTGCCAAATCCGGCCATGTAGACCTTGTTCGCCGTCACGTCCGGCGTGATTGCTGTTCCGGCGGCGCCGACCTCGAGGCCAGCAGCCGCCAGGTTGCCGGACGCGCTCAGAGCAAGTACAAGCCAGACTACCGGAGGACGCGAAAGGCGCACGAAGGCATTTCTCCTGAATGGGAATGGCGGCGGTCCAAACCGAATTGACGCTTCACGGCTCCGGGCTCAGCAGATAGCGATTCCGGTGGAGAAAATCGCTAACCACCGCGATATCCTGGGCGCCGCACACCACCCAGCGGCAAAGCGTCTCGGCGTTGGCCATCTGGGCGCGGAGTTCGCGGTTGCGCGCGAGGTCGGCTACGACCTGCCGCGCTTCCTTCTTGCGGTCGAGCTCCCAGAGGTTGATGGCCTGCAGCGCCATCACTTCCACCGAGTCCGGGCGGCTCTGGAGAGCGAGCGCGCACTCCGCCAGCGACGCTTCGTACTGCCGATCCTTGAAGAAAGAGAGGGCCAGGATGCGATGGCCCTCCGGGGACTTCGGATCCTGCGCCAGCATCGACTGGGCTTGCGCTACGGCGCCCGCGGCATCGCCGTGCCGGAAGCGGTCGAGCGCCAACTGCTCGCGAGCCGGCATGAAGCTGGGCTCGAGTTGGGTCACTTCGGTGAGCAACTCGCGAGCCGGAAACGACTCGCCGGCGTCGTCAAGTATAAGCGCCAGTTGATAGCGGCTGGCCCAGTCGCGGTCATCGAGATTGTCGGCCTTCTCGAGTAGAGGGCGCGCCTGCGTCGGGTGCCCCGTGGCCGCGAAGAGTTGCCCCTCGGCGGCATAGCCCGCGCCGGACTTCGGTGCCAGGCGAATCACTTGCTGGAACTCCAATTCCGCCTTGTCGAGGTTGTGCTGGCCCCACTCGAGGCGTCCGAGTTCGAGATGCGCTGCGGCGTTCGAGGCGTCGAGATCTACGGCCGAGCGGTATTGTTCCTCGGCCTTCTTCTCCTCGCCTTCATCGTAGTAGGCGCGGCCGAGATCGACGGCGGCCGCGGATTTTTCCGCCGGCGTCTTGGCGCTGTCGAGAGTCGCCTGGGCCTTCGAGACCGCTTCCTCCTGGGCCTTGGACGGAGCGCCGGACTGTGCGTACCCGGCCAGCGGGCGGCCTCCGGCAATCAGGACCGCGGCCAGCATCGTCCAAGCCGAAAAGAGGCTCGGAAAGCGTGCGGGTCTGTCAGGGAATGTCAGGCGATTCACTGCGCCTCCCGAATCTGGGCAGGGTCATTTAACACGATCTCGGGCTGGTCATGATACACCTGAATCTTGCCGCGAAGCTCGATCGCGCGCCCCTGCAGCGCCGTCAGATCACCGAACTTCGCCCGGTCCGAGGCGAAGATGACGCTGGTGAAGGGACAGTTTCGATAATCCTCGCAGAAGTCGAGAAAGGTGTTCCCAGACTTCGAAGTGAAGGCGCGCAGAACGCGTCCTGTAACGCAGGCCTGCTCGCCCGCGTGCGCCGCGGCCTGATGAAGGTCGATACAACCGCCGCTCCCCGGCGCTGGACGCGCCTCGGACAGTCCACGTCGCAGTCCCGACCGGTAAGCGACAACCGCGCTTAAGCTCGCAATGGCGACCACCGCCACGAGTGCGATCGACTTGTTCCAGCGTGTCATGGCTCAAGCTCGATCAAGACTCTAACGCAAAGCGATCGCGTTGTCACGGACCCACGCGCGCCTTCAAACCCTAAAGTTGCCTCTGAATTGTTTACAAATTCTTGACAATCGCCTGACACCCCTGCGACCCTGCGCCTCATAGACTAGGGCGTGTTGAACAGGCCCGGCACCGCCGCTGCCCTCGAAAGAAAAGAGAGCGGGCGGTTGACGGTTTGGTGTGCGATGCTGTTGCGATGGGGGCTTGGAGGGTGACGATGAGCAAAGTATTCCGATCTTGCGCGGCTGTGGCGGTGCTTGCCCTCGCGAGCGCCTGGCCTGTCTTTGGGAACACTGCAACCCCGGCAACTCCTGCGCCTCAGCCGGTGCCCTCGCCGGCGGACCTGGGCATAGAGTTTGTGCAAAATTCCAATTCGAGTCTCATTTTGGAGCGCAACGGCCGGCGGTATGTGGTGGATCTCGAAACCCACACGGTCCGGGACGCCAGCAACCTGCCCGCCGCTACACCCGGCCGTCAGGACGCTCCGGCGGGGTCGGCGTTGGCTGCCCCCCAGCCGGACGGCGCGTCGATCTTCAAAGACAAGTGCTCAGCTTGCCATGGCCCTGATGGAAAGGGCGTCAACTCGATCAAGACCCCGGACTTCAGCAATCCCGCGGTGCAGGCCAGCCTCACCGATCAACAGATCACCGAGACGATCGAGCACGGGAAGCCCGGGACTATGATGCCGGCGTGGACCGGCAAGCTGTCGGATTCCGAGATCGACTCGGTGCGCGGCTTCCTCAGGTCGCTCTCGGCGGCGCCGGGCGTCCCCCCTGAAGAGGCTGCGAAGCCCAAGGTTTACGAGCCCGGTGACGACCTGCTGTTCAGCTTGCCCACCGGCCGCCGCCTGCCGCGTCACAGCCTGTTGGTCGATTTCACCCATCGTTTCGTCTATACACCCGCTTTCTCGGGCCCTGCGGTGGGCGGTTCGCTCTTCGGCCTGGATGACTATTCGATCTCTTCGTTCGGCTTCCGCTATGGCATCACGGACCGGCTTTCGGTGAGCGCTTACCGGTCGCCGAGCTTCATCGCCCGGCCCATCCAATTGATGGTCGCCTACAACCTGCTCGACGAGCACGACGGGCAGCCGATCAACCTTGCCGTGCGCGTCTCGATGCAGGGCGAGAACAATTTTTCGCGGAACTACGTCGAGAATCTGGAAGGCATATTCTCACGGAGCGTGGGCAGCCGCGTCCAGTTTTATGCGGTTCCAACCTTGTCGTTGAACGATCGCAACCTCATCAACCCGTTTTCGTTCGTCTCAAGCGCCATCCCGGATCGGCCGGGTTACAATACATTCTCGCTCGGTATAGGGGGCGCGTTCGACATCCGGCCCACGGCCGCCATCGTGGCCGAGGTAATTCCCACGCTGGCAGACGGCCGTCCGCTCGGGATTCACCGGCCGGCGTACGCGTTCGGCATCCAGAAGAAGATCTGGCGGCATTCGTTCACATTCGGGTTCACGACCAGTCCCGGCACTACGGTGGCCGACCGTGCCGGAACGCGGGCGGAGTTTCTCGGCGAGCCGTCGGCGGACAAGCCCTCCGGCCTGTTTGTCGGATTCGATCTGTCACGGCAATTGTTCTGAATTTAAACCGGGCCGACCCTCCGCCGGCATTGGGCGTATGATGTTTCAACGCCGCCTTGAGGCGGAGGTCAACGCGGGCGGCACGCGTGAAGGTGCTGAGCGCGATTGGGTCCGGTGGGAGACAAGAAGCGTGGTCGACGTTCTGCTGACTCACTCGTATCACCTCTATTACGACCACAAGCAGGTCCGAAAGATGCAGCCGTATCCACCGCTCGGCACCCTTTATGCCGCGGCGCTGTTGCGGCAGCAGGGCTTCTCCGTGGCGCTTTTCGATACCATGCTGCAGGATCCCGAGCGCGGCTTCGCGGAGGCCCTGGAGCGCCATCGGCCCCGGGTGGTGGCGATCTACGAAGACAACTTCAACTTTCTGTCGAAGATGTGTCTTACGCGCATGCGGCGGGCCGCCTACGACATGCTGGAAGCCGCGCGCGCGGCCGGCGCCACCATCGTGGTGAATGGTTCCGACGCTTCGGACCACATCGAAGAATACCTGGGCCGCGGCGCGGACTACGTCCTTCTGGGGGAGGCGGAGTGGACGCTGCTGGAGCTCGTCCAGTCGCTGCTGCGAGGGTCCGAAAGAGAGCCTGAGCACATCCCGGGCGTTACCTTCCGGAGACATGCCACGGGCCAGTTGTTTCGAACGCCGTCGCGGCCGCTGCTGCGGGACCTTGATGCGCTTCCGCCGCCGGCGCGTGACCTGATCGACTGGCAAGCTTACCGGCAAGCCTGGAAATCGAGTCATGAGCTTTTCTCGGTCAATCTGGTGGCCAGTCGCGGGTGTCCTTACCGGTGCAACTGGTGCGCGCGGCCGATCTACGGCGATTCGTTCCACGTGCGCTCGGCCGAGAGCGTGGCCGATGAGATGCAAGACCTTCAAGAATCGGTGGGCGCCGAACATTTCTGGTTTGCGGACGACGTTTTTGGCCTTCGCCATCGCTGGGTGGGTGAGCTTGCCGACGCCGTCGAGCGCCGCCGGCTCGCCATTCCCTTCAAGATTCAGTCGCGGATCAACCTGATCACGCCTGAAACCGCCGGCGCCTTGCGGCGCGCCGGATGTTCCGAGGTCTGGATGGGCGTGGAATCGGGGTCGCAAAGGATCCTGGACGCCATGGAGAAAGGCACGCGCCTGGACCAGATTCCTACCGCGCGCGAGAATCTGCGGCAAAACGGCGTCCGGGCCTGTTTCTTCATTCAGTTCGGATATCCGGGTGAGACCTGGAACGAGATTCGGGAAACCATCGAGCTGGTGCGCAGCACTCGTCCGGACGATATCGGGGTTTCCGTGTCGTACCCGCTTCCGGGCACGAAGTTCTACGAGCGGGTCCGTGAGGAGCTGGGTGAGAAGCGGAATTGGTCGGATAGTGACGACCTTTCGGTGATGTTCAGCGGAGCCTACACCAGTGAGTTCTACCGGGCCGTGAGAGATGCTCTGCACGCCGAGGTGGAATCTTGGAGCCGGCCGCAGGGCCGGCCCGCGGATTCGGACGGACCCGCCGATAGGGACGCTGCCGGCGCCCTCCGCGGCGACGGTCGGGAGACTATTTCCGCCCTCTGGGGCAGGGTTTCAGAGATGGAAAGGGTCTGCCGCAACGCTGAGCCGGCCCCGGCGATCTGAGCGGCGCACTGAGAATCTGGAGAAGCATGGATCTTCTGCTGACCCACGGCTACTTCCTCGACGAGGACCCGAAAGAGCTTCAGATCATGAAGCCCTATCCTCCATTGGGGCTTCTCTACCTCACTTCTTACCTGCGAGCGAAGGGTTTTGGCGTCGAGGTCTTTGATTCCACCTTCGGCTCGCGCGCAGACCTTTTCACCCTGCTCCGCACAACCAAGCCGGGTGTTCTCGGTGTCTATTCAAACCTGGGAACACGGCCCAATGTGGTTCAGATTATCAAGGCGGCCAAGGAAGCCGGCTGGAAGACCTTGGCCGGTGGACCGGAGCCCGCAGCCTATATCGAGGAATACCTCGCCGCCGGTGCGGACGTAATCGTGATCGGGGAAGGCGAGGTCACGGTCGAAAATCTTCTGCCCGCGCTCGAGGCCGTCCGTGCGGGCCGCGTGGGTCGTTCGCAGGCGCTGGCCGGGGTCCAAGGCATCGCCTTTCGCGGTGAGGACGGGCGCATCCACCGGACTCCGTCGCGGCCGCTCCTCCCTTGTCTTGACGACGAACCCAGGCCCGCGCGTGATGCCATCGACATCGGCCGATATATGAGCGCCTGGCGCGAGCGCCACGGCAGTACGTCTCTTTCACTTCTGGCCGCCCGGGGTTGCCCCTATCGCTGCCGGTGGTGCAGCCATGTGGAGGTTTTCGGCAAGACGCACCGCCGCAGAAGTCCCGCCGCCGTCGCCGACGAGTTGGAGTGGCTTTGCAACCGGTATCATCCGGACGCGGTCTGGTACGCTGACGACGTGTTCACGATCGATTATGGCTGGCTCGACGAATACGCGGGCGAAATCAAGCGGCGCGGCTTGAAATTTCCCTTCGAGTGCATTTCGCGGGCCAACCGCCTCAACGAACGCGTGATCGAGACGCTTGCCGGCCTCGGGTGCTTCCGCCTGTGGATCGGCTCCGAGAGCGGCTCGCAGAGGGTGCTCGACGCCATGGAGCGGGGCGTCACCGTTGAGCAGGTCCGCAAGGCAGTGGGGCTCGCGAAGGCGGCAGGAATCGAGGCCGGAATGTTCCTCATGTGGGGTTATGAGGGCGAGGAGGACGGCGATATCGAGGCCACGATCGAGCACGTCAAGCGGACGGATCCCGACCTGTTCCTGACCACGGTGGTTTATCCCATCAAAGGGACGCCCTATTTCGACGAGGTCGCGTCACGCCTGGTGAATACTTCATCCTGGGCCGAGGGGTCCACGCGGGACTATCTGGTTCGCGGCCGCCACTCGCGCACGTTCTACCAACGTGTCAATGAGGTGCTTCGTTCCGAAGTCGAGCTCCACCGTCTGCTGAACCACCCCGCTGACGCTCCGGATCACGCGCGCCGCACGGAGCTAGAGGTCATGATCGCGCGCGCTCGCGCCGGAATGCGCGAATCCTCCCGAGAGGTGGAAGCGTGAGCGCGGTACCCCTTCCGGCGGCGCCTCCGCTTGCGCCTTTCGACACGATTGCGGAGACTTACGACGAAGTCTTCACCGATTCTGTTATCGGGCGCGCTCAACGCGCGTCCGTGTGGCGGGAGCTGGACGGGTCGTTTCATCGCGGGCAACGCATTCTGGATCTCAACTGCGGCACGGGAGTGGACGCTGCGTATCTGGCCGCCGGCGGGGTTGAGGTCTTGGCCTGCGACATTTCGGCGGGTATGCTGGCAGTCGCGCGCCGCCGCCTGGCGTCGTTGCGGTTGCCGGCGCCGGTGCGTTTACGCCGGATGGCCACCGAAGAATTGGCGTGCTTGCGCGACGAGGCGCCTTTTGACGGAGCCATGTCAAACTTCGGCGGATTGAACTGCATCGCGGACCTGCAACCGGTGGCACAGGATCTCGCGCGGCTGCTCAGGCCGGGCGCGCGCGCCGTGATTTGTCTGATGGGGCGTTGTGTCGCTTGGGAGATCGCCGTCTTTGCCCTTCGCGGCAGAGCCCGTGAGGGGTTCCGCCGGCTGGCTCCGGGTCCGGTGTACGTGCGCCTCGGAAAGCAGCGGGTGCCTTGCTGGTACCCGGCCGTGAGCGCCTTGCGCCGGGCGTTCGATCCTCACTTTCGCCTTCTCCGATGGAAAGGGGTCGGCGTGACCGTCCCTCCGTCGTACCTGGAACGCCAGGCGCGCAGATTCCCGCGAGTGATCCGGGGGATGGGCAAAGCGGACTTATGGCTGGGCCGCGTGCCTTTGCTGCGCGCCCTCGCGGATCACTACCTGCTGACCTTCGAGAGGGTGAGGACCTGATGGAGGCGACTTTGCAAGCCGGGGCGAGTCGCGAGCCGGCAGCGGCTCGTGCCATGCCGCGCGAAGGCCCCCGGCGCGCGGGACCGATTGCCCGCTGCCCGGCGTGCTTCGAGACTCTGGGGAACGTCGATCCCGACTTGTCGGGGCTGTCCTGCGCCCGGTGCGGATTTGTCCTCTCCCGGAAGGGCGGAATCTGGCGCGGATTGTCGCCGGACCGGGTGCAGCGATTTGAACGATTCGCCCGCGAGTATCAGCACGTGCGGGATCTCGAAGGCCGGGGCTCGCCGGATCCCGCCTTTTATCTCGAATTGCCCGATCGCGACCTGACAGGCCGCAACGCCTGGCAATGGAAGATTCGCGCTCGCACGTTTCACTTCTTCACCGGCAAGATTCTGGCGCCGGCCGAACGGCGGAATCCGCAGGGCATGCGCATCCTGGACCTGGGCGGGGGCAACGGCTGGATGAGCTACCAGCTGGCGCTCCGGGGTCATCATCCGGTTGCCGTCGACTTGCTCGATAATGACCTCGATGGGCTCGGCGCCGTGCGGCACTACGCCTCGCGTCTGCCCCAGCCCTTTCCGGCATTTCAGGCGGAACTGGACCGGCTGCCCTTCGAATCCGGGCAGTTTGATGCTGCGATTTTCGGGGCTTCGTTTCATTACTCCGAGGATTACGAGCGAACGCTGCGGGAAGTGTTGCGATGCTTGCGCCGGCCGGGTTCGGTGTTCATTCTCGACTCGCCTCTATACCGGCGCGACGCCTCCGGCCGCGCCATGGTAGAGGAGCGGCACGCCCGATTTCAGGCGTCTTACGGATTCCGTTCCGATAGCATTCCGAGTTGCGAATATTTGACCCCTGACAGCCTGGCGAGGCTGGAGAAGGCCTGCGGCGTCAAGTGGCAAGTCGCCAGGCCGTGGTATGGACTGGGCTGGGCGCTGCGGCCGCTCAAGGCCCGGCTGCTCGGCCGCCGCGAGCCGGCCAAATTCTACATCTTTTGGACGACAGTTGGAGCCTATGATCGTTCTCTATAACCCGAAAGTCACGCGGCCTCCGAATCGGCGGTTTCCTCTCTCGATCCTGTCGATCGCCGCCATGCTGGAAGGGCGCGAAGAGTACGCCATCGTGGATGGCAACCTTGATCCCCGTCCGCAGGAGACGATCGCCGCGCTCCTGCGGGAGAATCCGGTCGAACTGCTCGCCGTGACCGTCATGCCGGGTCCCCAGACTCGAAGCGCAGTGGAGACTCTGCCGGCGCTGCGCAAGACTTTTCCGCGGGTGCCAACGGTTTGGGGCGGATACTTTGCCAGCAACTACACGCAGGCGGCCCTCAATGCGCCCTACGTGGATTACGCGGTGCGCGGGCAGGGGGAAGATACTTTCTGCGAGCTGCTGGATGCCCTCCGCGGACGGCGTGGTTTCGAAGGCATCCTCGGGCTCTCTTACAAAGATCGCGACGGCAGGCACGTTCATAATCCCGAACGCCCCATGAAGAGCCTCGGAGCATTTCCGTGGTTTCCCTACCACCGCGTCCCGGTTGAGGAATACCTTCTTCCCACGTACCTCGGCCGGCGCACCGCTGTGCATCACGCGAGCATCGGCTGTCCCTACGCGTGCAACTTCTGCGGTGTGGTGACTTTCTCGGGCAGCCGCGAGAAGGTGGAGCCGCCGGAGCGCACCGCCGCCGTCCTCGAGCACCTGGCCAAGACGTACGGCGCAGACGCGGTGCAGTTTTACGACAACAATTTCTTCCTGCGCGAGGACTACGCGCGCGACTTCGCCGAGCGCATCACGCCGCTCAAGATGCGCTGGTGGTGCGAGGGGCGCATCGACATTCTGCTGCGCTACTCGGACGCGACTCTCGAGGCAATCAAGCGCGCCGGCTGCACCATGGTCTACCTCGGCGCCGAATCGGGCTCCGATTGGGTTTTGAAGGAAATGAAGAAGCAGCTCAAGATCGAGCAGACGCTTGAACTCGCCGCGCGCGTCCGCCGCTTCGGCATTATTCCCGAGTTTTCTTTTGTGATCGGCAACCCGCAGGATCCCGAGCGTGACACCGCCGAGTGTCTGCGCTTCATTCGCAAGCTCAAACGCTTGAATCCTGAATCCGAGATCATCATCAACACGTACACGCCGGTGCCGCAGCGCACGCGGATGTACGGCGGGGTGGAGGATCAGGTGCAGTTCCCGGACACGCCGGAAGAGTGGGCCACCGATCGTTGGCAGCGGTTTACCACCCAGAGAGACCCTTCCGTACCCTGGCTGCGCGCGCGCACCAAGCGGCTGATCGACGATTTCGATGTAGTGGTCACGTCGCGCTGGCCCACAATACAGGACATCCGCATGCCGGCCTGGGGACGCAGATTGCTCAAGGTCCTGAGCGATTGGCGCTACCGCCTGCGCGTGTACGCATTCCCGCTGGAGCTCAAGTGGATGCGGCAATACTTCCGCCTGCGCAATCCCAAGGAAGAGAGTCTGTGAGCGTCCCGGCTTTGCTACAGGCTACGCGCGCCTTCAGCCCGGAACACGAGGGCGGGCCGGCGCCGATCGCGCAGGAACAGCAGCCGGCGGTTCGAGAGCAGCCTGCCCGGGCGCGGCAAGTTTCAGTTCAGGAGGGGTACAGACTCTGGGCTGCGACCTACGATGACGATCCCAATCCGTTGCTGGCTTTGGAAGAGCGGTACCTCACCCCGCTGCTGCCTAGTCTGCGGAGCAAGGATATGCTCGACGCAGGCTGCGGCACGGGACGCTGGCTGCGGCGGTTCGCGTCCGCCGGGGCCGGCACAACGACGGGCGTTGATTTCAGTTCCGCGATGCTCGGGCAGGCGGCCCGCTGCCTGGCGGACTGCGGTTCGGGCTTCGAGCCCGCTGTGCACACTGCTCCGTGGCTGATTCGCGGTGACTGCCTTGCCCTTCCGGTTCGTTCGCAGACCGCCGACCTGGTTATGTGCTCGCTTACCATCGGACACCTTGCCGGCATCGAGCCGCTCGCGCGCGAGTTCTCCCGTGTGGCGCGGCCGGGCGCCGATGTCTTCGTCACGGACATGCACCCGCGGGCGCAGGCTCTTGGATGGCGCTGCGGCTTTCGCTGCCACGACGGGTCCATTGAAGTTGAGACCTGGCTCCACACCGAGGAAGAGGTCCGGGAGTCATTTGAGTCCGCCGGATTCAGTCTTGTGGAGATGCGTACTCTCTACATCGGCGAACCCGAGCGCCCGATTTTCTCGCGCGCCGGCAAGGAGAGCATGTTTGACGCGGCCTGCGCGGTGCCGGCCGTTCTGCTTTGCCACTTCCGGCTGATCTGATCTGTGGCTGCTGGCTGATACCCATGACATCAGGATTCAGGGCCGCGACCAACGTGGCCTCGAGCTGGCTGAAGCTCGCGGTCCAGCTCGCGGTCGGGGTGGTGGTTTCGCCGTTCATCGTCCACCGGCTGGGCGACGCGGCCTTCGGCATATGGGTCCTGGTCTTTTCCGTAACATCGTATTTCGGCCTGCTCGACTTCGGTGTGCGGGCCTCGATCGGGCGCTACGTCGCCCGCTACGCGGCCCTCGGGGACCTGGATCAGTTGCGGCGATTTGTAAACACGAGCCTGGCAGCGTGCAGCATCCTGGGGGCCGGGGTGCTGTTGATCACGCTGGCGGGCTCGGAATACCTGGGCGTATTCTTCAAGATTCCGCCCGGTGACCTGGGCGCGGCGCGCCTGCTGTTTGTGCTTATTGGCGCGGACGTCGCGCTGGCGTTTCCCCTGAGCATTTTTGGATGCGTCCTCGAAGGCTATCAGAATTTCTGGCCGCTGAATGTTGTGCAGATTGTCGCGGCGCTCGTCCGCGGCGGCCTGAGCGTGCTCGTACTCGGCCTGGGAGGTGGCCTGGTAGCTGTCGCCGCCGTCACCGTGGGCGTGAATCTCCTGCGGCACTTCGCCTGTGCAGCGCTAGCGTTCCGCACCACGCCGCTGCGACTCGGTGCGCAGTATCTGGATCGATCGGTGGTGGGCCAACTCGCAGGTTACAGTGCGACGGCGTTCATGATTTTTATCGCCGAGACGCTGCGCTTTCAGACGGACGCTGTGGTAATCGGAGCTTTTCTCTCGGCCGCGGCCGTCACCTATTTCGCCATCGGATCGAAGCTCGTCGATTATGCCTCCAGCATCGTGGTAAGCATGTCGCAGATATTCACGCCCATGGCCAGCCACCACGACGCGAGCGGGGACCAGGAAAAAGTGCGCCGGGTTTTCCTGGCCGGAAACCGCGCGTGCGCCTTGGTGATCTTTCCGCTCTGCGCCGTCCTGATCCTTCTCGGTAAGCCCGCAATCGAACTCTGGATGGGCGCAAAGTATCTGGTGAGCTACCCGATTCTGGTCTTGCTGATCCTGCCCCGGACTCTGTTACTCGCCCAATCCGGATCCATTCGTATTCTGCTCGGCCTTGGCCGCCAGCGTACCTTCGCTCTCATGACGATGCTCGACGGTCTTGCCAACTTGCTGTTGAGTATCGCGCTCGTGAAGCCATGGGGCATCCTGGGAGTTGCTTGGGGCACCGCCATTCCCCTGGCTTGCACCAGCCTGCTGTTCCTGCCGCGCCACGTTTGCCGGATGTTGCATGTCCCGCTGCGCACTTTTCTGCTTCAGGCTTATCAGGTCCCGCTTGCCCTGACGATTCCCATGGCCTGTGTGCTGTGGGTGTTGCGCTTGTGGCTTCCTGTGCCGGGCTATGGCGGACTGCTGCTCGAGGCCGGCGTGGCGGGCCTGGTCTACTGTGCCGGTCTCGCCTGGTGGATACTTCCGGCGTCGAGCGGGGCGAAAGGACGCCGGGCCCGGTTCAGCGAGTTGTGGAGCCACGCGCTCGGCAAAGAGCTTTGATCCAGAAATTCTGATGCTATCCACCGTGCGTCTCTCCATACTCAGCCGTATTCGACCGCCGGCCGAGCCTGGTGTAGAGATTCTCCAGTTGCGACGCAGTCCAATCGGCGTCGTAGGTGCGAGCGAATTCCTGCGCGGCGCGTCCCAGACGTTCGCGGCGCTCGCGGTCACGAAGCAACTCGCCAACGCCTTCGGCGAGCGCCTCTGGATTCCTGACAGGCACGGCGAGAGCAGATGTGGGCGCCATCTCCGCGACCAGGCCCACGGAGGTGCCTACGGTTGGAACCCCGGACGCCGCTGCCTCGAGCACCGCCGCTCCCATGCTTTCGAAGCGCGACGATTGCACGAAAACGTGCGCGGTACGATAGAAATTCCTGATCGCCTCCGGCGGCAGGTATCCATGGAATCGAATGCGCTGGGCGACGCCGAGCGCAGCCGCGTCCCGCTGGACCGTGCCCGCGAGAGTGTCTTCCCCCACGCAGTCGAGTTCGACGTTCATCCCGCGGTTGAGCAAGCTTCGCAGAGCCCGCAACAGCGTGACTTGGTCCTTTACTGGATTGAGGCTCGCGACTTGCAGCAGCCGCCACGGCGGCCCATCCGGTCGCCCGGGCGACCCCCAGAAATGTGCCCGATCAACTCCGAGGGGCAGCCAGACAGCGCCGGGGCTGATGAGGGCGAGCGGCTCGAGGCTGCGATGGCTGCCTGCCGTGACCGCATCCGCAGCCTTGAGGACGAGTCTCGTCTTGAAGCGCCCGAACCGCGTTGCCGCGCCGCCGTAGCCGATGTCCGGGAGCCAGACGAGTTCGCCGCCGCCGATGCTCACCACGACGCGAGCGCGCAGCAGTCGTCCCGCGGCCACCGCCCAGGCCGCATGGCGGCCGGCCCAGAAGGCATGCAAAATGTCAAAGGGCGCCGGCTCGTGGCGCAGCACCGACATGAATCGCCGGAAGCCATTCACCCATTGACCCGCGCGGCCGCGGCCGGCAATGGTTCCCAAGCTTACGACGCTGGCGCCGAGCAGGGTATACCGCGCCTGTTCCGGCTGGTCGAGCGCAATCACCAGAACCTCGTGGCGTCGCGCCAGGTGCTCGATGAAGGTTTGCAGCACGGGAATGCTGCGCGCATGCCCGCCTCGGCAAACGCCGCCCACGCCCGGCACGATCAGCGCGATCTTCATGGCACAAGCCTTCTCGCGGCGATTTCCCGGTAGGCGCGGACGGCTTTGCGCGCGATGGCCTCCCAGCTCAATTGCTCTTCAAAGAAACGGACGGCGCGGTCGGACAGCGCTTGCCAAGGCTCGCGCCGGACGCGCAGGAACGCTTCAGCGAATGTCGCGCTCTCGCCGGGACGCCAGAGAGCCCCGATGCGCCCCCGGTCGGTGAGCGCGCGGAACGAGGCGATGTCTGTAACCACCGGGCCCAGTCCGCAGGCGAGCGCCTCGGCTAGGGCGTAGCCGCTCCCCTCGTAGTGGCTGCCGAGGATAAAGTAATCGGCGCTGTTGTACACCGCTTCGAGATCGGCGTGCGGGAGGTTGCCGAGCAGCGTCACGGACGCCGCGAGCCTCGGACTCTGGGCAAGGCACTCGCGG
Source organism: Terriglobia bacterium (assembly GCA_035949375.1). Lineage (GTDB taxonomy): Bacteria > Acidobacteriota > Terriglobia > UBA7540 > UBA7540 > Gp13-AA77. The sequence goes on from DASZIG010000021.1 coordinate 92,188, forward strand.
ATCGCCGGGAGCAAAGTATCGTCGCCGTAGGCCATGTAGAGCCGCGCCCGCGATTCCTGCCGCAATACGAGATCGAATCCCCACAGAACGCTCAACGGATCCTTCAAGGCAATCAGGCGCCCGACCCAAAGCACGACTGGGTCTCCGGTCATGCCGGTCCGCGCGCGCGCGGGGCCGCGATCCTGCCGGCGAAATGCCGTCGATCCTTCCATGACCTCGTAGACGGGCTGGCGGCGAGAGATCAACCCCTGCTCGATCCAGGCGTCGGAAAGCTCCGAGGCCGCAAAAAAGAAGGCGTCGGCAGAGCGCAAACCCCAGGCCTGCACTCGGCCGCGCAGGCCCCGCGACGGCTTCTCGGCGTGATGCTGCACCACGATGACGGACTCCCGCGGCACCACGGCTTTCAAAGCGCGCAACTGCAAGGGAAACTGGAGGCTGTTGAAATGAATGACGGTCTTTCCTCCCGATGCCGCGCAGACCTTGCGGGCCGCGCGCTGAAACGCGCGCGGCACCTGCAACTTGCCGAGGTGGGGAGCGCAGCGGTCCCGCACCAACACGAAGCGCACGCCCCCGCGCTCGACCTCCTCGTCCCGGGCAAAGCGCTGCACCACCGTGACCCGTGCGCCTTCCGCAGCCAGGGCCGCGGTCCCATGCGCCAGGGTCGAATAGGCGCCGAGCAGATCCTCGAGCGACTTCATGCCGGGCTCGTACCAGTAATTCAGGTAGGCTACGTGCAGTCCAGTCCCCTCTGGCGCCCTCCCTGCCATATCCGTCAAGCGGGGCTCCCCGCCGCCGGCCGCTTGCAGAACCCGTGCACCAGGAAGAACTGCGGGCCCTCGCCCCGGCGCTCATCCTCGACGAGACGGGCGAGGAACAGGGTGTAGCCTCCGATGGTCCGGGCCGCCTCGACTTCGAACTCGCGCACGCGCAGGGCGAAGTCCGGAACCGGCAGGCCGAAAGCCTTCGAGGCCGCGAGCGGGAAGGGAAGCCCGGCCGCTTCGATGGAAGGCTCGCGGTGATTACGGCCCATATCATAGGCTACTGATGTGTGCTCAGCCGGCACGCTGCTGAGCGCGATGCGCCTCGAGCGCCCGACGAGCGGTACCACGCTGCTCGTGCTCTGAAGAGTGAGCCCGAGGTGCGCGCCGGCGACCTGCCCCATGAGATCGAGAGGAATCATGTTGAAGGCCGTCCCATCGCTCACGCTCGCAAGATGCACCGGGCGGGGGCAAATATAGAATACAAACAGGCTTCGTTCCTCGGCCAGGGTTGTCCGCGTCCCCGGCGGATTCCCGGCGCTGCGCCGCCTCCAGGCGTAGTAAGCGTAACGCGACCACAACCACGGACGGCAGAGGCAGAAGTTGGCGCAATCGCGGGCCGTAAAGAGGCAGAGTTGCCGGCCTCCGGCGGGAATCACCTGGGCGAGCGAAAGGCCGATCTCGCCGAGCACGCGCCTTCCCCGGCCCCGTTCGCGGAACTTCAACGAAACCGGGCTGCGACGGAGCGCGGCGACGTCGAGCGGCGCTTCCATTCCGATGCCGATGGTCACGGGCGACGCCGAGGCTACCAGGTTGCTTGCCGTCACATCGCGCGCCGGGCCGAGCCCGTGCAGCCACACGCCGACTTCGGATTGAGGCTCCTCGAGCGCGATGGGACGAAACCGCGAGAAGTCTGCGGCCCCGAACAGCGCCCCCTTGACGAGTTGCCGCACCGTTACCATTCTCGAGACCTTCGGCGCGCGACCTGCGCCATACGGGGAGTCATACGCGCTCGAACTGCAACAGGACGTGGCCGGCCAGCGCGCGCAGCAGCGGCACACGCCCGAGCCCACGATCGGCCCGCGCCAGGCCTTCAAAAAGCCGTGGCAGCCGCGCGGCCCACGGCTCCATGAAAGTGGGCGGCAGGCTGATGCCGACGCCCGTGAGCTTTCGCAGCCGAAACTCGGGCGCGAATGTTCTTGCGATGGCACCGGGCGAGGGGCAATGCACCCGCTGCGCGCTGCCGTCGGCAAAGTGGCGCACCATGCCGGCGCTTCGGAGGCGCTCCGTGGCTTTGCGCAGCTCGCCGTGCGCGAGGTACCGCGCCATGTTCCAGGGCGCATAACGTCCCAGCATGCAGAAGAGCGCTCGCGCGCCGGGCCGCATCAGGCGTCCGAGGTCACGCGCCACGCCCGCGAGGTCTGGCACGCAGTTCAGCCCGGCGAAGTCAGAGAACGCTCCGTCAAACGGACCCTCGGCGGCGAGCGCGCCGATCTCTTCGGTCGGCAACACGCGAAACTCGACGAGGCCCCGGACGGGGCTCGCTTCGAGGCGCCGCCGGGCCATGGCGATCATGCCCGGCGACAGGTCGCAGGCCAGCACGCGGACGCCGCGCCCGGCCAGGTACAGGGCGTCGACGCCCGTGCCGCAATTCAGCTCCAGGACGCGCTGGCCGCCCTCGAACACCTCGTCGACCTCGCGCCAGACGGCGTCGCGCTCGGCGCGCCCGATCACGGTGTTGGTGAAAATCTCGTCGTACGACGCCGAAGTCTCGTCCCAGTAGCCCTGAATGGATCCGGTTTCCATGGTGTTCACGCGGCGCTCCTACCTTAACGCGCACTGATATTGTAAGCTACGCCTTGGTGCTTCCGATCGATCAGCCTCACACTCCCCTTTGCGAGTGGTATCGCGTGATGGGCCTGGCCTGCGCGCTCGCGACCAATTCCCCGGACGTTCTCGGCGCCGCCCGTGCGACCTTCCGGCAGACGATCCCCGCGCCGCCGGCCCCTGATTTCACCCTGCGCTTCGCGGTGCAAGGCGACGCCGAAAGCGGGCCGCCCTCGCCCCAGGCGTGTTTCCGCGGTCTCAATCATCTGGTTTACGTGGGATTCGGGGGCGGGAGCGCGATGCTTCTCGACCTTCGCCGCCGGCGCGCGCTCGGCCGGTTCTCTCCGGCTCTCGCCGCGGACGCCGCCTACTGGCAGCGCGTCATTCTGCCGAACGCCGTCGGCCTGATGAGCGAGGCTCTCGGCTTGACGGCGCTCCACTGCGCGTCGGTGGAGAAGGACGGCGCCGCGCTGCTTCTGGCCGGCGGTTCGGGCGCCGGCAAATCGACCCTGTCGCTCGCTTTGGCCCGGCGCGGGTTCGGGTTTGTTTCCGATGATTGGACCTATTTCTCGCATCCTTGTGGCCGCCTGCGCGCCTGGCACATCGCGACGCCCCTCAAGCTGCTGCCCGACGCGGCGCGCTTCTTCCCGGAGTTGGGCGCGCTCCGGCCCCACCTGTCGCTCAACGGCGAGGTGGCGTACGAGGCCGACCCCGAGACCGTGTTCGGTGTCCGGCGGGCCCTCGAGTGCGAGCCTAGATGGCTGGTCTTCATCGAGCGCCGGAGCGGACCGGGACACCGCCTCACCCGCGTGGCTCCCGGGGAAGCCGCGGCCCGCCTGGAGCACGAGCTCGAAGAGCTTCCGGTGGAGCTTGCCGGCGTGAGCGCCCGGCAATCCGCCACGGTGCTTGACCTCGCGGGCCGCGAGTGTTGGGCGCTCGAACACGGGGAGAGCCCGGAGGGAGCCGCCGCGATTCTGGCTGGGATCTTGTCCTCGTCGCGCCCGGCCGGGCCCGGACCCATCGCGAACCACGAAAGCCAGCCGCGCTTCCACCGCACGGGTCCCGACATCCTGCGGCGCTTCACGCCCACGCCCTGGCGGGGAGACTTCGAGGCAGGCTTCGAGGGCGGTTTCGAGGCCGGGTCCGGTGCCGGGCCGGCCGTAGTGCGCCTCGAGACCGACAGCCCGGCGATCCTGCGGCAGGTGGCGGGCGTGCTTCGCGTCGCGCGCGCCGCGCGCGCGCCGCAATTCCTGTGGCGGCTGGTCGCCGAGCCCGCGCCTCGGGGCGGCGCAGACATTAGCCCGTCGCCGCACGTTACGACGGCGGTCTCGAGTTTCAAGGCCGACGGTCTGCAACTCGATACCATCGCGGAGATCATGGGAGAAAACGTCGCTCGCAGTTTTTTTGCGGTGGACGCCGATGCGCGGCTGGCGGTCGGATTCCTGGCTGAGTCCCTGGTGAGCGACGGGGCGCAATTCCGTGAGGTGCTCGCGCGTCTCATCTCCGCCACCGCCGCCGCGCTCGCGGAAAGCTCATGAATCGCGCCCTGGCACAAGGCATCGTACGGGCTCTCGGCGTCACGGGTGTGCCCCGCGACCGCCTGCGCGCTGTCCAGGGGTTCAACGCCGCTGATTGGCAGCGGACGCTCGCCTGGCTCGATGACAGCGCTCTCGGCCTTTACCTGCTTGATGCGGTCGAGCGCGCCGGGGCCGGCGGGCCCGGCGGGATTCTCCCGGCTGCGATCCGGACTCGCCTCGCACAGAACCTGGAATCGAACCGCCTGCGCCTCGCGGCGATGAAGGGCGAGTTTCGCGCGCTCAATTGGCATCTCGACGCCGCCGGCGCGGAGTACGCGGTGTTGAAGGGTTTCGCGCTCGTGCCCGACTATTGTCCGGACGCCGCGCTGCGCAGCCAGTATGATTACGACTACCTCGTGAGCCCCCGAACCGCCGCTTCCGCCGAGGCGGCTCTCGAAAATCTCGGCTATTGCCGCAAAGTGCAGAGCCCGGGACACGAGCCTGAAGGCGTGTCGCTGATGGCGCCCCGGCCTCTTGGTCCGCCGGCCGCGGACGGCGGCTTCTACAGCGCGTCGCTTGCGCGCGGGGTGGAACTGCACACCAAGCTCTGGGAGTACGACGCGGACGGCGTGCGCGTGGAGACGCCGCCTGACGTGCTCGAACGCAGACAACCGGCGGCCTGGGAGGGATTGAGCTTTCCGGCCCTCGACGGCACGGATGCGCTTCTGTTTCAGGTCCTGCATGCCTTCCATCACCTGCTGGATCACTGGTGCCGGCTCTCGTGCTTTCTCGAAATCGCCCGATTCCTCGATCGCCGCCATGCGGACAGCGACTTCTGGGAGCGCTTCCGCGCTCGCGTTCAGCCTCTCGGTTACGCGCCCGAAGTCACCGGGCTGGTTCTTGCCATGGCGGGCTCTCTCTTTGACGCTCCGTTGCCCCGCGAGGTCAGCCGCTGGGCCGCGCCGCCGCCTGCGGTATCGCTCTGGGTGCAGCATTACGGTCTCGATTGGGCTCTCGCTCCGTTTCCGGGCAGCAAGCTGAGCCTGTTTGTGCACGCCGCGTTCGTCGAGGACGCTCATACCTGGCGGCGCATCCGTCGCGCCCGGCTTTTTCCCTGGCATCGCCCGGCGCAGGTCGTCGGGGCCGGAGATCCTGCCGTCTCTCCCGTGGCCGCGTGGAAATCCCGCGCGGAGCAGTGGCGTTTCGTGCTGGGCCGCGCGCGCTTCCACTTTGGCGCGTTGTGTGAGTACGGACGGCATCTGCGGCGCTGGAACAGGATGGTGCGAGCTGGAGGACGGTAGGCGGTTGACGGAAGGCGGTTGACGGAAGGCGCTGGACAGTCGATCGATTACAGATTGGGTTTTGGCCCGTCGTTCGTGGTTCGTTGTTCATGGTTCGTTATTCGCGATCCGTTGTTCGTCGTTCGTGATCTCCGTCTTGACTTTCGCCATTTGCTATTTGAGTTTTGAAATGATTTGAAATCTAGAATTATCTAGAATTCAAAATTCCAAAATCCCAAGAAATCCAAAATCCAAGTGAATTCAAAATCGAAAATCGATTCAGCGTGGCATAGGCGAATTGGACGGTGGGCCAAATTCAGAAAAGTGAGAAAGTTTATTTTCGAAGGCAAGAGGGTTTGCTCAAATACCTCTGGAAGGTCTGAAGGACTGACGAACTGAAGGACCGACGAACTAAGAAACTGAGGAACTGACAACCGACGGACAACTGACAACGGACACACGCAACCGGCGGCCGATAGCCGTCGAGCGTCCACCCGGTTGATGCCGCCTTGAATGTCGGGTATGGTTAGTCTGCCGGGGAGAAGCTCGAGGATTCAGCGAAATGGACCTTCAGGGACAGCGGATCCTGGTGACCGGGGCTACGGGATTCATTGGCGGAGCGGTTGCCCGCCGGCTTCTGTCGGAAGGGCGAACGGTTCGGGCGATGGCGCGGCAACCCGAGAAGGCCGCGGACCTCGAGGCGCTCGGCGCCGAAGTGGTGATGGGCGATCTCGGCGACGAGGACCTGCTGGAACGCGCGGCGCAGGGCTGCGCCGTGGTGATTCACTGCGCGGCCCAGGTGACGCCGGCCGACACGCGCACCGCCTTCGAGGGTCCGAACGTGGCCGGCACGGAGAACGTGCTGGTGGCGTGCGGCAAGTGCGCCGTGAAGCGTTTCGTCCACCTTTCGAGCGTGGCCGTCTTCGGGCTGCCCGGAGCCGGCGTGATCACCGACGCGAGCGCGCGCGGGCCGGCGGGCGAGGCGTATTCGGACTCGAAGTTCGGCGCCGAGGAAGCGGTGTGGTCGTTCTGCCGCGCGCGTAGCCTGCCCTTCACCATCGTGCGGCCTTCCTGCGTCTACGGGCCGGGCTCGCCCTACTGGAGCATCCGGCCGCTCAAGAGCATCCGCAAGGGAAAGATGCTGATCATTGCCGGCGGGCGCGGCACCTTCAACTACGTCTACATCGACAACCTGGTGGATGCGATCCTGCTCGCGACCGCGGACGATCGGGCGCTTGGCGACGCTTTCATTGTGAGCGACGGCGCCGCCACCTGGCACGACTTCTTCGGCGCTTACGAAAAGATGGCGCGCCGAAAGGGGGTGCGCTCGATTCCGCTTCCGGTGGCGAAGGTGGGCCTGGCAGCGCGCAATCTGATGTGCCGGTTCAATCACAAGAGCACCATCGCCCTTCGAGCCATCAATTTCATGAGTGGATCGGCCGTGTTCAGCCAAGCGCACATCGAACAGACCCTCGGCCACCGCACGCGGGTGAATCTGGAAGAGGGACTGCGCCGCACCGAGGCATGGTTTCGCGAGACGGGACTGCTGGAGGCCGCTTAAATTGGCGGCGTCCGAATTGTCCCCGGAAGAATCCCGTCCTGAGCCCGTTCGCCCGTCCGCAGCCGAATCGGCGCCGAGCGTGCGCGCTTACCGGCCTTCTGACCTTGACGCCCTCTACCATCTCGACCAGGTCTGTTTCCCGCCCGGCGTGGCCTATTCACGGTCCGAGATCGCCGGCTACCTGCGCCGCGCGGATTCGAAGGCCTGGGTGGCGGAGGCGGGAACCGGCGCCGGGATCGCGGGTTTCGTGGTGGCCAGTTGCGACCCGCGCAGGCAGGGCCATATCATCACCCTTGACGTGGCTCCGGCGTGGCGCCGGCGCGCGGTCGGCAGCATGCTGATGGAGACAGCTGAAGACTGGGTGCGAAGGCAAGGCGGCGAGGCCGTACTGCTCGAGACCGCAGAAGACAACCTGACGGCCCAGGCTTTCTATCTCCGGCGCGGCTACATCCGGCTGCGGCGCATCGAAGACTACTATGGAAAAGGTCAGGCGGCCTGGCTGATGGGGAAAAAGATAGACGAACCATGAACGATAACGGTCAAGTGTCCGGTTGTCAATTCGCGCTTGAGTGTTCGCAGATCGTAGATCTTAGACGATACCTGGCAGCTCACGACTGAGAAGCATAGATGCCCATCCGGCTCGGACGCTCGGACTTCCGCACCATCGTGGTGGTGGTGCTCGCCGCAGCGGCGTCGCTGGCCGTCGCCATCCGGTATTTCCCCCGCGTCTTTCCCGAGGCATCGCTGACTTTCCGGGTGGGCCGCAGCGACTCCCAACCCATCGCCACCGAATTTCTGCAGGCTCGCGGCTTCAATCTGAACGGCTACGATCACGCCGCGCGCTTCAGCTACGACGACAACGCCAAGCTGTACCTCGAGCGCACGCAGGGAATCGACGGCATGAACACGCTGGCGCGCGGTCCGGTGCATCTGTGGCGCTGGGAGCATCGCTGGTTCCGGCCGGAGCAGAAGGAGGAATTCCGGGCTGACGTCACGCCCATGGGCGACGTGGTGTCGTTCGACCACGAATTGCCGGAGGCCGCCCCGGGCGCCAATCTCGACCAGGCGGCGGCGCGGAAGCTCGCCGAGGACTTTCTCGTTACCGTGATGAAGCGTGATCTCGGCGACCTGGAGTTTGTGGAAGCGTCCACGAACAAGCGTCCGGCGCGCACGGACCACGACTTCACGTGGAAACAGAAGAGCGTCAACCTCGGCGACGGCAGCTTGCGCGTGGAAGTGGGCGTCAGCGGCGATCAGGTATCCGGCTACACGGAGTACGTCAAGGTTCCCGACCAGTGGCAGCGGGACTACGAGCGTCTGCGTTCGCGCAATGACGCCGCGCAAAGCGTGGATGAGGTGTTCTGGTTCCTGCTCAGCGTCGCCATGCTGGCGCTGCTGATCTTCCGGCTGCGCGATCGCGATGTGCCGCTGCGCCTGGCGGCGATTGCGGGCTCGGTGGCGGCGGTCCTTTTCCTGCTGGAACAACTGAATGAGTTCTCGCTTTCGAAGTTCGGCTATCCGACCACCGATCCGTATTCCAGTTTCGTCACCCGCAGCATGGTGTCTGACATTTTTATGGCGCTGGGAGTGGGCGTGGCCATTTTTCTGCTGGTGGCGGCGTCGGAGCCCATGTACCGCGAGGGCTTTCCGCGCCTGCTCTCCCTCAGCCGGGCGATCACCTGGCGCGGCGTGCGGAGCAAGCCATTTTTCATCGCCAACGTGGTTGGTCTCGGGCTCACCTTTTTCTTCTTCGCTTACCAGTCGGTGTTTTACCTGGTGGCGAATCACCTGGGCGCCTGGGCGCCGAGCGATGTGCCTTTTACCGACGATCTCAACACCAGCATTCCCTGGGCGGCGGTGCTGTTCGGGGGTTTTCTGCCCGCGGTGCTCGAAGAGATGCAGTTTCGCGCCTTCGCGATTCCTTTTCTCCACAAGTACCTGCGCAACTGGCCGCTCGCGATCGTGCTGGCCGCGTTCAATTGGGGCTTCCTGCACGCGGCCTATCCCAACCAGCCATTTTTCATTCGCGGCGTTGAAGTGGGCGTGGGCGGAATCATCATCGGCTTCGTGATGCTGCGCTTCGGCGTGATCGCCACCCTGATCTGGCACTATTCCGTGGACGCGCTCTACACCGCCTTCCTGTTGCTGCGCTCGCCGAACCATTACCTGATGGTCTCGGGCGGGCTCACGGCAGGAATCATGCTCGTGCCCCTTGTAGTGGCGCTCGTCGCCTACTGGCGCACGGGGACATTTGCGGATGAATCTGATCTCACCAACGCCGCTCAAGGGGTGACGCGGGCTCCGCGCGAAGAACCGGCCCCGGAAGCTGAGACGGCCCTCGCCTACCATCCACTGAGTTCCGGACGCCTGGCGCTCGGAGGCGTGCTGGCCGCGCTCGGCGTGGCGCTGGCCCTGATTCCCAGTCACCATTTCGGCAAGGGCGTCAAGGTACAAATCACGCGGGCGCAGGCGATCGCGCAGGCGGACCGCTACCTCGTCGCTCGCCACCTCAACGCGCAGGACTATCAACGGGTCGCCTGGCTCAGCGACAATGTCGACGCGGACGCGGAGAAGTACTTGCTGCAGTTCCGCACGGTGCGGGAGGTCGATGGCCTGTACCGGCAGGCTACGAAGCTCGCGCTCTGGCGGGTGCGTTATTTCAAGCCGCTCGAGAAGGAGGAGTACGCGGTCTTCGTGGACGTCGAGGGCGGCGAAGTGTTTGGCTTCATGCACGATTTGGACGAGGATGCGCCCGGCGCGTCGCTCTCGCCCCCGCAGGCGCTCGAGATCGGACGGCAGTTTGTCACGGCCCAGGGCTTCAACCTCGATGATTACGACCTCCAGAATTCCGAGGCCACCAAGCGCAAGGCGCGCGAGGACTACGTTCTCACCTGGCAGGCCAAGGCGGGCCAGCCGTTGAACGTCGCGGATGAGCAATACCGCCTGGAAGTGGGCATCGCCGGTGACCAGGTGACGGGCTTCCGTCGCTATTTCAAATTGCCAGAGGCCTGGGATCGCCAACAAAGCGAGCGCAAGCTCGTAAACGTGGTGCTGCTGCTCGTGCCGATCCTGCTCGGAGGCGGAATCGCCGCCGGATTCATCTGGCTGTTCGTGCAGCAAGTCCGGAACGACGGATTGGCCTGGCGCAAAACCCGCCGGTTGGCGGTGGCCGTTGGAATCGTCCTGCTCGTTTCCGAGCTGAACACGCTGGTGGCGGTGCGGCAGAACTATCCCACCTCGATGTCGCTCGGCATTTTCAACCTCTTTATCGTGATCGGGTATGTGGTGGTGCCGCTCGCGATCGGACTGCTGGCGTGGGTGGCCGCCGCCTTCGTGGTGGGCATCTATCCGGACGTCTGGAGGATCTTCAAAGCGCAGGCCCGGCGCGTCTGGGCGCGCGACGCCGTGGTGGGCCTCGTGGTGGCGGCCGGCGTGGGAACCGGTGTCCATAATCTGGGTACGCTGGTTTTCAATCACTTTCACGCTTATGCGACGCCGGTCACGGATATCGTGGACGGCTCCTTCGCCGCCACCTCCCCGGCGCTCGCGTCATTTCTGCCAAGCGTCTACCTTTACGCTGTGTTTTCGCTCGTGGGCCTTGCCCTCGCCATCCGGCTGATCATGATTGGCTGGCGCCAGCGCGCCTGGTGGCTCTGGGTCGGAATCGTCCTGCTGGTGATCGCCCGGGGGCCGTCGAACGCACACTCGCTTGGCCAGTTTCTGATCCCCTGGGCGGTCGGCGTCGTGGAATTGCTGGTGTCCTTCGCGCTCATTGCCCTGTTCTTCCGCGACAACGTCGCGGCCTACATCGCGGTGGTTTTCACGCGGCCCCTCCTTGATCCTTTGCTCGACCTTCTGCGCGATCCAGTTTCGTTTTATCGCTGGAACGGGATTCTGCTCGCGATTCTCATGGCCTCCGTCCTCATCTGGCTGCTGCTGCCGCGATCGAGCTCCCGGACGAACACTGCCTGATTCGAACCGGCGTCGGGGTTTGCGGCGCGCCCGCGTATCCTCACTTGCGCGCGTGTGGTAGCATGGCGCTTTCGGCGCTGCGCTGCGAGCAGGTGGCGCATCCAACAAGGTAGAAGGGACAAGAAAGGGAGCACTTGCACCGGCGATTCGACGACAAGGAGTTCAAGCGCGTTTCGCGTCGCGAGATTCTGAAGCTCGCGCCGCTCGTTGCGGCCGGGGCCCTGGTGATACCGCCGGCGCGCGACTACCTGCTCGATCGCGGGGTAGCGTTCACCGACTGGGCAGCAGGCAAGGTCTTCCGCAGGGGCCACCTCGCGCCCACTTACCCCGACTCGGAGCTCACGCCCATCAACCGGTTTGCATACAACAGCTACGACACCAACACGCCGGAGATCGACCCTGACTGGTCGCTCGAAGTCTCCGGTCTGGTGCGAAAGCCCGGCAACTATTCCCTCGACGACCTGCGCCGCCTCCCCAAGATCACCCAAAATACGCGGCACATCTGCATCGAAGGCTGGGACGTGGTGGGCAACTTCGCCGGTGCGCGTGTGAGCGACTTCCTGAACCTCATCGGCGCCGACACCGGCGCGCGCTTCGTGTACGTTGAGTGCGCGGACGACTACTACGAAACGCTCGACATGGAGACGGCGATGCATCCGCAATCGCTGCTGTGCTACGAGATGTACGGCAAGCCGCTGCAGGCGGGCCACGGGGCGCCGTTGCGCTTCGCGCTGCCTACCAAGATCGGGTACAAGTCCGCGAAGTACCTCACGTCGCTGAAGGTCACGAACGTGCTTTCGCAGCGCAGCTATTGGGGTGACCAGGGCTATAGCTGGTACGCCGGGATCTGACGTTCGTCGCGGTCCTGCCCCCAGGGGAATTCAACCAGGGGAATTCAAAGAGATGAGTGAAGGCGAAAAAGACGGCGAGGTCCATGCGGACCGGGGACGCGCCGAGGCTGTGCCTGCGCGCGATCCTGCCGCGTCGGCCGCCGACGCTGCGCCGGTCGAGGCGCCGCCGGCCGCTTTGCC
>DASZIG010000022.1:0-15169 GCA_035949375.1 Terriglobia bacterium
GGTTTCCTAAACCGTGGGTCGGGAGTTCGAATCTCCCCAGGCCTACCATGTTTTCAACAACTTAACAGGCCTCCCCGTACTGTTGCCCCGTTACTGTGGGGACTCCGACAGCTTTTCAACCGATGCAAAGACTTGATCGACGTTGAATTGCTCAAGTTTCCAGACCGCCTGCTGCTTGTGCTCCGGAGCGTGGGGTGAACGTAGCGCATCGTCATCGAGATCTGGGAGCGGCCCATCAACTCTTTCAACGTTGCCGAGTCCACACCTGCCATCGCCGACCGCGGCCCAAACGTGTGCCGGAGCTCGCAAATTCGGAACGGCGGATTCTATCTTGGCCTCTTCCAATGCGCGAAGGTGAGCCTTCTTTACTTCGGTGAGAGGCCGGTGCGGGTCGTTCCGGTGAGGGAAGAGATAAGGCCCTAGCCTACTACGTCACTTTCTTGCCGCCATATGGCACCTCCCCCAATCTGATCTCCCGTTGCGTTCGGGGGCGGCCAGGTGTAACTTAGCAGTTCGTGCCGAAGGTCGACGATGGAAATTCCGGATCAGACCTGCGCTCGCGACTGGCAGTTCTTCGCCATGGATCAAATGGTCGACCGCAAAGGGCACTGTTATCGTGGTCTGGCTTTGCTGTCAGCCGCTCGGGGTTGGGCGCCCCGCCCGTACCGCGCCCGAGTTCCCCAAGAATTCTCCACGATCGCACTCCAATGGTTTCCTGGGATTCTGCAATAGCCGCGGCCGCGACGGTCGAATGACATAATCGGCGCTAGAACCGGTATGACACAAGCTACCAGACCGCTGATACGACGGCGTGACTTTATTGCGATGTCCGGCGGAATCCTGCTCTGGCCGGCCCGAAACATTCTCGCGGACCATCATGTCGTCTCGGCTGACCCGCTGGTGCTCGAATCGGATCTCAGATCTCTCCCTGACGGTTACACGCCTCTGGAGGATTTTTACGTTCGGGATCACTATGCCGTGCCCACGAAGAACGCCGCTGTCGTTCGGATTGAGGGCGAAGTGGACGCGCCTCGCGACATCTCCGAACAGGATTTGAACTCGTTCCCGCAGAGGGAGATCGGGGCCGTGCTGGAGTGTGCGGGTAACGGGACGAAGAGCACAGGCCTTGTCAGTGACGGGCTCTGGCGAGGTTGGCCCCTGAAAAGCGCACTCTCGCTTGCCCGCCCGAAAGCGACGGCGTCGTACCTCCATCTCTTTGGCCGCGACGGATTCTCGCGCAGCGTTACCCTGGACCAGGCGAACGACACGGGGCTGCTCGCAACCGGCCTCAACGGGCATCCGCTCCCACCCCGGCACGGTGGGCCGTGGCGTGCGCTCTTCCCGGGCTGGTACGGTATGGACTCCATCAAATGGCTTGAAAAGGTCGTGCTGGCTTCGAGCCCCTTGCCACCGGCCGGAAACACCTATCTCCAGCTTCGGGAGGATGGCTCTGGCGCCGTCGACCGGCAGTTTCTGCCCCGGATTCTTGTGAAATCGGTCATCCTTCATCCCGCCGAAGGAGATGTGCTGCGACGAGGCAAGATTCAGATTCGAGGGCTGGCGTGGTCGGGCAGCGGCAAGATCGATTCAGTAGAGGTGAGCGCCGGCGGGAAGCCGGGCTGGCGGCTCGCTGCATTTAAGCAACCCACGAGCTCTTATGACTGGATCGCTTGGTCGGCTACTCTTGAAATTGGCCTAGCGGGCGCGATCAGCTTGATCTCGAAGGCGACGGATACGAGCGGCAATACTCAGCCCGAGACGAGGGATCCGAACAGGGTGGATCAGTACGCCTATAACGTCTGCGATCGCATCCGATGCGTCGTGATTTGAGGTCGCTTGAAAGCTGCTCTTCAATTATCGGCTGCCGTACTCGTGATGGCGCTCCTGACAAGCTTGGCGCTTCCTCAAGCTCCGGGCGGAAGCTCCGCGACCTCGGTTCGCTATGACGGCTCTGACTGGAGGCTCAAGGGCGATGGCATCGTGTGTTGCCCATGCGCAGTCCCCTGCCCATGCCGCAGCAATGCGCCGGCCACCTATGGCCACTGCGAGTCTACCCTGTACCTGCGCGTCAAGAGCGGTAATTACGGCAGGGTGGATCTGAGCGGGACCCAGCTTGTGCGAGCCGGAGGTATGTGCGCGGTAGATTATCAAAAGCTCTCAGCGTTGTACTTCGACGAGTCGGTCACGCCGACTCAACGCGAGGCCTTGATGAAATTAATGGCCAGCTTCTCGCCCAGCCAGGTGATCAATTTCCCTTACATGCGTGCCGCGCGCTTTGACGTTACCGGGTCTGACGACCACATCTTCAAGGTGATCATTCCCGGTATTCTCGACATTTATGTGGACCGCAACTGGGGCCAGACATCCCCGCCCTTCCCCATGGTTGCAGCCCAGGATGAGGTCGCAAACTCTCTGCAGTACGCGCAGAATATCCGGTACCGCATGACGGACCGCGAGGCCGGACTCGACTTCAACTACAGTCGCCGCCAGGCCAATTATCGCAGCGTGGACTTGAGCAGCGAGCAGTACCGGTCGAAGTCCATGTTGATCCAGTTTGCGGACGGCAGTGGATGGTTTTCCACAAAGCAGATGGAGCTAATCCGGGCGCAGCACCTCGACCTGCCGCAGCTCGATGAAATTCGCAAGCAGGCACACTTGCTGGGCTCATCCGCGGGCCGCTGAGGTATGAGCCTCAGGCCGCACTCCCTGGCAGATCTTCAAAGCAGGGGTAACTTCTAACGCAGGTGCGTGGATCTCTGGGATTCAGGATGAGCTTCCGTTGGACCACAGCCTGCTTCACCGCTTGAGGCGTTCCCCTTCTTCTGCAGCGCCAGCATAAGGTCATGGCAAGCGCTGGAATCACCGGGACTCAAATCGAGAGCTGTGCGAAGTTCTCTGATGGCTCCATCAATCTCGCCTGATTGCAGCAAAACGGAACCGAGGTTCGTGTGCGCTTCCGGAAAGTCAGGGTCGGCGGAAAGCGCGTTCTGAAAGGCCTCCCTCGCTTTGGCAACATCGCCACGCTGAAGCGACTCCATTCCGGAGTTGTACAGCGTAATGGCGCGAACGTGATTCGCGTCCGCGCTACGCAGGCGCTCCATCTGGGCGCGCGCGGCAGCGGCTTCATCGCGGCGTCCCAATTGATCGAGCGCATGGGCGAGCACGTACCATGCCGGAGCCGAGCCGGGCTGAGCCACGAGCGACGCCCTCAATTGCTCGACCGCGGAAGCAGGCTCCCCTTTGCGAAGCAGAGTAAGCCCCAGTTGGTATCGGGCATCGGCATCGTCGGGAGCGAGTTGGACCGCGCCGAGAAGCTGTTCCAGCGATTCGTCAAGATCGCCTTTCTTGCGCAGCGCGGCACCGAGTTGAACGCGTGCGGCAGCCAGCGCCGGATCCAGCTTGACCGCCTCCTTCAGTTCCCGGATGGATCCGTCAAGATCGCCGGTCTGTTCGAGCCCGCCGCCCAGCAGAAGATGCGCCTGAGCGTCTTCCGGCAGGAGTTGAACTGCGCGGGACTGCACCTCGACTGCGGCGGCAAGCTTACCTTCTTCGCCGAGCACGGCGCCGAGGCCGACGAGCGCATCGTTGCTGCCTAGCTCGGCGGATTTGCGGAACTCAACTTCAGCCGCAGTTAGGTCGCGCTTCTGCCAAAGCGCTGATGCAAGTTCCTGGTGGGCCCCGGCCGATGCCGGATCGATCGCGACGGCGTTGCGGAGCTGGTCTATCCCCGCATCTAGCTTGCCCGCATCGATCAGGACCTGGCCGAGATTGAGATGTGGCTCGATGAGCGCCGGATTGAGGTCGAGGGCACGCTGGAACTCCATCTGCGCGCCTTCGAGATTGCCCTGTTGCTGAAGGATTTCTCCCAGACTGGAGTGCGCTTCCGCATAGGAAGGTTGGAGCTCGAGCGCACGCCGAAACCGCTGGCGAGCGCCTTCCTGGTCGCCCTTCTTCAGCAGGACCAGCCCGAGATTGTAGTAAGGCTCAGACCAGTGGGGGCGCTCCTTCAGAACGCTCTCAAGCTGGTTGATAGCCTCGTCGAGACGGCCCTCCCGCGCAAGCGTGATTCCAAGATATTCGCGGACGTCCGTGAGGTTCGGAAAGTCCCGCAGCAGGCCACGGAATTGGCGTTCGGCCGCAGCCAGATCGCCGCTATTGAGCGCCTGGACGCCTCCATCGAGATAACAGGGAAAAGCAGTTTGCTGCGCCGCACTGGGTGCCGTCAACCAGCCCAGAACCAGGACCATTGCGGTCAGTTGCGCCCAGACGAACCGCCACGCCGGGATCGTTCTTACGCGCGTCACCAGAAAACCTTGAGACCGAACTGAATCACTCGCGAGGGAGCGGCGGTTTGGTTAGCGCCCTGAATGGTTCCAAAGGCGGCGCCGTCGAGTACGCCGGTATCCGGGTTGTTGAAGCTTACCTGGTTAAAGACGTCGAAGAACTCCGAGCGGAATTGGAATCTGAACCGCTCATTGATGGGGATGTCTTTCAAGATGGCGAAGTCCGTGCTGTTTAGGGCCGGCCCGGAAAGGGTGTTTCGACCTAGCGGCGAGAAGGTCCCAAGCAGGTTGTACTTGACGCCAAAGGGAGTGCAGTTGTTATCTTCAATGTACGTCGGATCGCCAGTCGCGAGCGTGGAATTGTAAGTGCAACTGGGGTTGACAAAGGCGTTGGTATTGAAGAACTCATTGATCATCGCGTTGCGGTTGGGATGGCTCATCGCAATGCTCTGGCCGTTGATGAAAGCATGTTGCGGCGCATACGTTCCGTCCACCGCCACATCGAGTCCGCTGTTGGTGAACGTCATGGGGGCGCCGCTTTGAATGGTGGTGATCCCGCTGAAGGTCCAGCCTGCCAGCAGCGCATTTTTCCAATGCTCACTGAATTTCACCGGCGGCGACCAAAGCCAACTGGCCACGAAGGCGTTCCGGCGATCAAAGTTCGCTCGGCCACGGACACTGCGCGTATTGAAGGGATTGGAGACACAGCCGCATCCCTCGCAGATCGCCGAGCACATGTCGATGGCTTTGGAAAGCGTGTAGGACGAGGAGATAGACAATCCGTGGGACATCCGGTGGGTTATCTGCGCTTGGAGACTGTGGTACCAACTGCGGTAGTCGTTTCCCAAGTCCCAACTCGATGGGGAGATAATACCCGGCTCAAATACGGCGCGCGTCGTGTCATTGGAAGGATTGGAATTGGTGTTTTCCAAGCCCGTCGCAGCGTTGTAATTGGTTCCGGGAATGAACGGCGCCGGGTTAAAGTTGAGGAGGCCGTTCAGCTTGATTCCTATATTTCCCACGTAAGCGACATTGATCATCGTGGAAGGCGTGATCTGGCGTTGAATCGACAAATTCCAAGCCTGTGTATAGGGCGTGCGCAAGGAGCCGTCGATGAAGAGGCCAAATACCGGGAGCGGGAATAGGGGGCAATTCACGCCCGGCGGAGCTGCCTGCTTCACGCAGCCGAACTGACCCGACAGGATAACGGGTGGCTGGGTGGTGGTGAGTGTGGAAGCGAACGGGTTGGTCCAATCGCCGTTGCGGAGACTGATAAACCCGGAATAGGGCGCGTTCTGTTGAGATTCGGAGTCGGCGTTGAGCTGGTTGAAGAAAACCCCGTAGCCTCCACGGACGCTGGTCTTGCCGTCGCCGAAGACGTCCCATGCGAACCCTAGGCGCGGCGCCAAGTTGTGCCATTGGGGAGAAACTATCGCGCTTGTGATGCCCGGGTCGCCAGGAAAAACGATGCCCGGGGGCGCATCGGGATGGACCGTGGATTGCGCTCCGGCTTCAACGGTGTCAATGCGGTTGTGCTTATCGGCCCAGAATAAATTGGGCTCCCAGCGCACTCCATAAGTCAACGTCAAGCGCGGAGTCACCTTGAACCGATCCTGGACGAAAAGGCTGGGTGCTTTGGTTACGTCATCATTGTCCGCCAGCCCAAAAGGTAAGAGGTCCGAACTGAACGTGCCGAGGAGGAAGTCAGCGAACGGATTACCGGTAGCGGTGCCATTGAAGGAGAAACTCTGTTGCTCGATAAAGCGTTGAAGGAAGTGGAGCCAGAGCATCTCACCCCCCGCTTTAATTTCATGCTGGCCATGGATCCAGGTGAGAGAGTCGCGGACTTGCAGGTTATTGCTCTTGAAAATGTTGAAGCCGTCGCCCTCGAGGTTAAAACTTCCGGCTACATTCGCGCCCAGAGTGCCGTAGTAATCATAATCCGGCATATTGATGCCGATGGCGGAAGGGGCCTCGGACCGATTGTCGTGGTAGGTTGAGGTGCTCCGCAGGAAGGCGACGACCACCTGGTTCACCAGGTCCGGCCGGAAGGTATACGTCTCATTTAGCGCGATGTTGTCCGTTTCCTCGGGCCTTGAGGCGCTGTTGTATCCGGCGATGTTGCTACCCGTAAACGGGTCACTGCTGTCATTGTGATCCACAAAAACATGTCCAAAAACAGACTGCTTCGAGCTCAGATTCAGATCGATGCGACCCAGATACATTTCGTCGTTGACGGGACTCGAACCCAAAGAGGTCACGCTGCCGGTGGAGCTTTCCGGGACATACTTGAGCAAATTCATAGCCGGCGTGGTGATGCAACTCGGCGCGATAATATTATTCGCCACGCAGGGCGCGCCCGAGGGCGTCGTGTACGGCACGCCCGTGTTGGGGTTGGTGTAATTGGTCAGGACGGTTCCCGGAAGCAGGTCGGTGAAGTCGCCGGCCCGTTCCGCCGCACTCGGCACCAGCGTCTCGTTCGCAACCCCCTGCGGCCGGTTGCGCAAGCCCTGGTAGGAGCCAAAAAAGTAAGCCTTATCTTTCTTGATCGGCCCCCCAACCGCAGCGCCGTATTGATTTTCCTTAATGGCCGGTACCGTCGGGGCGAAAAAGTTTCGCGCATTCAGGTCGTTATTGCGGAGAAATTCCCAAACATCGCCATGAAAAGAGTTCGTTCCGGCGCGCGCGACCACCATCGCCTGCGAGCCGGCGTCGCGCCCATATTCGGCATCGTAGTTGGAAGTCAAAAGACGAAATTCCTGGATCGCATCGGGAGGGGGGTAGTTCATTCCTGTATTGCGCGAGGGGTTGTTAAAAAACGAACCGTCGAAGGTGAAGAGGTTCATGTTCTGCCGCCCCCCATTGGTGTTCATCAACGGGCCGGCACGGGCGTCGGACATCGATTCGGGCGCATGCACACTCAGTACGCCGGGGACGAGTTCCGCCAGGCTCATGATGTTGCGGCCATCCAGTGGTAGGTCCACAACTCGGCGATCGTCCACTAGACTCGAGACCGTCCCGGAAGTCGTATCCACCAGCGCCGCTGCGGAAGTCACCGTCACGGTGCTGGTAACCGCTCCTAGCTGCAGATCGACATCGACGCGAAGGTTCTGATCGACGGTAAGGTCAAGCCCACCGCGAACGGAGGTCTGGAAGCCGGCCTGCTCGATCCTCAACGTGTAGGGGCCAGGCTCCAAAGCAACAAAGTTGTAGAACCCCTCGGCACTCGTCTGGGTGACGGTGGAGATGTTCCGCTGGGTCTGGATGGCTGTCACCTTGGCGCCTAAGGCGAAGGCCCCGCTCGGGTCCTTGACATAGCCGCTGATTGTACCCGTCACCTGACTTCTCAGGGGTACTGCGATGGCAAGGGCAGAAAGCACCAGCAAGACCACGCGCACAAAATGTTGAGGAATCTCACGCTTCATCTTCTGCGGGCAACAGGCATCGGAAAACATTCATGGGCCTCCGATATGTTGTTCACGGATAATAGTTGCTGCTCTGAGGCTTGTCAAGGCCCGTATCGACGAATTCTTTTGTCATCGCGATCAGTTGAAACCCGACCGCATGGCGCTGGCTTGGGCCGCGCTCCCGCCGGCTCAGACCACGCTAAAGGCGAAAACGCAACGTCATCGTTGGCAGGCGCAGTGAAGCAGGGTTCATGCAGAACTGCAGGCTCATCCTAGTGGTTGCTACTCACTTCACCGAGGCCCTCGCGCAGTCTTGTGATCCAGAGTTGATCGAGAAAGGACGCGCTCTCGGGGTCGTCTTTTGTTGGACCCCTTCGAGGACCGAGGCCGGGTGCGGTAGCGGATTGGCCGTTGCTACTGGCAAGGCTTGAGTCGGTTTTTTCCTCAGGAGCGATTAGCGCCTGATATGCGGCCCGGTCCGCCTCGGCCTTTTCGCGCTCCGAATGCTGCGCGTAGGCACGCGATCTCCAAAGATAAGCCGAGGCGTTCTTGGGGTCGAGCGACAGCGCCTTGTCAAACTCGGGCAGGCTCTGGCCGAATTGCCGATCTTCGAAGAGCGCGACCCCCAAAGCCGAATGGTAAGCCGCGACCCTGGAGTTGAGCGCCACAGCCTTCTCCAGTGCCGTCCTGGCGTCCGCGAAAGCATGTTGTTCGAGGGCAATGACTCCCAGCAGAAAATAAAACTCGTCGGGAATTTTCGAATGCTCCAGTCCCTCCCGGCACGTGCGGATGGCGTCCGCGTAGCGCGTCAACAAGGCATCCGTGACGGCGATCTGGTACAAGATGGCCTCGGAACCGGGCGCAAGGTCACGCGCCTTTTGAAGAGTCGCCAGCGCCTCCGAGTAGAGCAGTTCCGATCCCTGAAGCCCGGCGTAAGCAAACAGGTAATCCGGATTCGCGGGCTGGGCGGCCATTGCCTCCGCCAGGTTGCGGCGGGACTCTTCCGGGTTCCCGCCGAGCATGTATGCGGCGCCTCGAAGGTACGCGATTTCACCGGGCGCGCCTGCCGATGCCGGTACGTCTTTCAGCACGGCCAGAGCTTCCTGGGGCTCCCCTGCCTTGATGCTGGCGTCGGCGAGCAGAAACTTGACATCGTTGTTTTCGGGCGCGAGTTCACTGGCGCTCTCAAGCAAAGTTCTGGCTTTCTGCGCCTGCTGATGATGAAGGCAAAGAAAGGCCAGCGTCGAGACAAGTCGCGGTTCGTCCGGGACCGCGTCGATCGCCTGGTCTGTGGCGTCCAGCGCCTTGTGGCTTTCGCCCGCCTCGAAGTACGCGCGCACCAGGTTCGCCCACACCTCCGCGCTGTGCGGCGAGCCGGTCCGTTCCTGCTCGAGCAACGGGATCGCGTCTCGAGGGTGGCCGGCGTTCAGCAGCGCCGAGCCGAGGGCCAGCCGTACTCCCTCGAGGTGGGGGTTCCTGGCAAGCGCCGCTCTGAGCTGGATTATTCCTGGCTGGTATTCGTGGAGCTGGAGGTAGGCGAGGCCGTAGTAATAATGGAGATCGGGCGAGTCGTTGCCCAACTTGACGGCTTCCTGAAAATGTTTGAGCGAGTCGTTAAGGCGGCCGGTTGCAGATTCCGCGATCGCGAGGTAGGCGAGATTGCTGGCGGTCGGCGCGGTCTTGATGAGTTCCGAGAAGATCTCCTCTGCCCGGGCGAAGTCTTTCGAGCGCAGCGCTTGGATCCCGTCGGCAACCCGCGGCGCCTGCGTTTGCGGCAGGGCGGAACGGGCCGGCACTCCTCTGAGGGCGAGCAGGACAAGAAGGTAAAGCCGGCACTTCAAGCAAAGCTCCTGGTTACGGAGGATTACAGATCATAGTACCGGCTGGAAGGCTTGAGGAGTCTTGTTTAAGCGCCGGTTCTGTATCAGGACACGGCTTCAGCCGTGCCGAAATGCGGCCAAGAAAACGCGGCTTTAGCCGCTGTGAAGGCTCAGGGGCTGAAGCCCGCATCAAACATGGTACTCTGAGCGGCTGAAGCCGTGCCCCGATACAGAGCCGCCTCCCATCCGTCAATATGATATGTACTCCTCTTCAAGTCCCAAAGTAGGCCCACGCTGCCCTGCTGCCGCGGTCAAAGCGCACCCTGGAGTGACCGCCGACCATTGGCAGCCGGCTCGTTGGCAGTTCTATTCCTTTCGCCGCCGGTCCGAGTCGGTGGCGACCCGAAGATGCTGATAGTATCAGAGGGCTTGAACGGAGTGCGAAGTTCCTTCAACGTGACTCGGGAGGAGAGCAAATGGAATCAAAATCGCGCCGGTCTCGCAGCAGCTTGATTCTTATTCTGAGGCGTGGAACGGCGTTCGCCTGCCTGTTCGTGCTCGCCCTCTTCTCACCGAAGGGGGGGCACGCTGAAACTGTCTCTCCACTGTACGCGCGCGGTTACACGGTCCTGCCGGTTCCCCAGCGAGTGAAGCTGGAAGATCGCGACTTTCGTTTCGGACCCGATTGGCGTCTCGAATTGGGAGCGGGTGTTCCGCGGGACGATGTTGCCATCCAAAGTCTCAGGGAGGAACTCGAATCCCGCGACCAGATTACTTTGGCCGGCGCAAACAGCCGCACTGCAGCAGGGGTGCTGAAACTCGCAGTTGTCCCCAATTCGATCACCGTTTCCGCCGCCACCGATCGTATGAAGGACGCACTTGCTGATCAGGCTTACAGGATCACTCTTTCAACGTCGACGGTCAGTATCACAGGGAATACGTTGACGGGTGTTTTCTATGGCGTCCAAACTTTCGTCCAATTGCTGAAGCCCCAAAGCGGAAGCCTCTGGCTGCCTGAGGGAGAGATTGAGGACTGGCCTGACCTCGAACTGCGCACCATCTACTGGGACGATGCGCATCACCTCGAGCACATGGACGTGCTCAAGGCCGTGCTGCGCCAGGCCGCCTTCTATAAGATCAACGGCTTCTCCCTGAAGCTCGAGGGACACTTTCAGTACCAGCACGCCGCTCCGATCGTCGATCCTTATGCGCTCACGCCTGCGGAGCTTCAGGACTTGACCGACTACGCCTTGCGTTACCACATCCAGCTGATTCCTTACCTTGACGGGCCCGCTCACGTGGCTTTCATCCTGAAGCATCCGGAATACGCCGGCTTGCGCGAATTCCCAGAGAGCAACTACGAGTTCTGCGCGACGAATCCCGACACCTACAAGCTTCTGACCGGAATGTTCCAGGATCTTCTCGATGCCAACAAGGACAGCAAGTACTTTGTGCTTTCAACTGACGAACCCTACTACGTTGGACTCGCGAAAAACGCTCAGTGTGGCGAGGCGGATCGCGCCCGGGAACTGGGAAGCGTGGGCCGCGTCCTGGACGAGTTCGTCACGAAAACGGCCGGATACCTTCACGACCACGGGCGCACCGTGATCTTCTGGGGTGAATACCCGTTGAAGCCGGCCGATATCGACGCCCTGCCGTCATACCTGATCAACGGCGAAACGTACGGGCCCGACTTCGATCCTTTGTTCAAAGCTCACGGCATCCGCCAGATGGTCTACACCTCAGTGGAGGGCGAGGAGCCGCTCTTCCCCAACTACTATTTGCTGCCCCCGGCTAGTCTGCTTCATCCGAGTCGCGAGCAGGAGAGCGAAGGAAGAGTTCAGGAGATGATCGACCTTATCACCGACAGCTCGGTGGCTCCTCTTTCGTCGATGCAGTCTGGACATCCCGCGCCCGGGCAGGCCGATCTGATGGGTGTGTTCATCGCCGGATGGGCTGATGCGGGCCTACACCCGGAGACCTTCTGGTTGGGATATGCCACCGCTCCCGCCTCCGCGTGGAACCCGCGCGCGTCTGCGGCGGATGAGCTGATGAATTCTTTTTACCGCCTGTTCTACGGCCCCGGCGCCACGCAGATGGGTCGAGTCTACCAGTTGATGAGCGAGCAGGCGGAATTCTGGGACGATAGCTGGGAGCGAATTCCGTCCGGCGCGCGGCCGCCCATCTGGGGCGATTCCGACCGCATCTTCCAGCCGCCGCGTCCTGCTCATGATCAAACGCTTGCGAATTTACCGGTTCCCACCGTCCCATTGCTGCAGCTTGGGCACGACTGGACACTCGAGAATTCGCGGCGGCTTGGGCTGGCGGCGAAATCGCTTGCTGCGAACGGCGAGCTGATCGATCTGCTGCGCTCGAACCTGGACCGCGTCCAGTTTAATCGCTACAACCTCGAAGTGTTCCTCTCGATCGCGGAGCTCTACCGGCAGAACCTGGACATGATCGTAAACCTCGGGCGGATCAACGATCTGCTGAAATCCGCGGCGGCGGACGCAGGCCGCGCCCAAGCCCCCGAGGCCGTGGCTTCAGTTGATCAGGCGCTTGATCTGGCGGAACGAATCCGCTCCGAGCGTAACGAAGATCTGCAGAACGCCGTCACGACCTGGTACAAAAGCTGGTTTCCTCGGGTGAGCGAGGCCAACGGCCGGCGTTATCTGGATGAAGTTGACAGCGTGAAGGACCATCACCCGGTGCGGACAGTGGACATGAGTTACCTGGTTTACCGGGAACTGCTGTATCCGCTGGGTGAGTGGGCCAAGGCGGCGACCGAAGCTCGAAATCAGTACGCTCAAGCCCACGGCATGCCCGCTCGGGACAATGTTCCTGACTGGAAAGACACTGTGAAGCCGGTGGCCGCGGACCGTTAGGATTCGGTAGCGAGCCAAAGCGGCAAACTTTCTGACGCTTCGGATCAGCCGTTCAATTTCGTTGCTGGTGATGTAACAGGCGCACTTTCGCTGCTGGCCGCCTGCCAATCGAGGGCCCGACCAACCGGCAGCCTCCCTCTCGGGCAGCCGGTTTCATTTTTTCGATCCCCGTGTCAGGCTCACTTCGAAGGATGCAATCGTGCGGTCAACTGTTCCAGCTCGCGACGCACCGCGTCAGACATTGCAGGGGTGGGTGTGGCGTCATCCCCCTCGAGATCGATCGCTAAACCACTCAACCTGCCGTTCAGTCCGGCAAATTGGTCGGCGGCGTCAGTGTCGCCACGCTGTTTGGCCGCCTGGTAGGCCTGATAACTTTCGCGCATTCCGGCCATGAGTTTCTGCTCCAGCGACAATTGGGCGTCAAAAGCGGAGGCGGGCGTAGTCCCGCGCGGGTCGGGCCGGACCGTCAGCGGCTGCGTATAGGTCTGGCCGGCCACGGTCAGCTTGACGACGTACTTGCCAGGCACGACGAGCGGCCCTTCCGGGCCGGCTGGCGTCTCGTGCGGGATTGCGGACATGGGATAGGAGTGTCCTACCGATGGCGGCGGCGAATAGCGGAGATCCCAGGCGAAGCGGTTCATTCCGATATGGGTGGACAAGGGTTCCGGATTCGCCATCCAGTAATCTGCGATCGTTGGCCACTTCTCCGGTCTTCTAACACTCTCTGGTAATGGGGCACTGCTGAACTGGCGCACCAAATTCTGGCTTGCATCATAAATTGCCAGCTCGATCGGCTGGGACGGCACGGACCGCAGAGTGTAGTCCAGAATCGCACCTACGGGTGGATTCGTTCCCGCGGGCATTTCAGCCGGCATGGGGGTGTCGGAGTTGGTGTCTCTGCGCACTCGAACTGCTTCCGCCGGCTGGAAGAGGTGAGCGGGGGCAGCGGCGACCTCGGCGTTGAGTTGACGAAGCGGGCTCAGGTCGTCCAAAATCCAGAACGCCCGGCCAAACGTCGCTGCCACCAAGTCGCCATCCCGGATCGCTAAATCGCGCACAGAGGCGGTCGGCAGGTTGAGTTGCAGCGACTGCCACTGCTCGCCGTTATTGAAAGACACAAAGACGCCATTTTCTGTGCCGGCGTAAAGCAGTCCCTGCTGCTTCGGGTCTGCTAGAACCACCCAAACAAAGCTGCCGTCCGGAATGCCGGCCGTAATCGCGGTCCAGGTGCGCCCGTAGTCGTCAGTGCGGTAGATGTAAGGGTGAAAATCGCCCCAATCGTGCCGGTCCATTACTACGTAAGCCGACGCAGGATTGAAAGGCGAGGCTTCAATCCTGCCGACGATATCGAGCGGCCTCAATGCCGGGATCGTCGCTTGCCGCCAATTCTTGCCGCCATCGCGCGTAACCTGTACGAGCCCGTCGTCGGTGCCCACCCAGATGAGGCCGGCACTCAGCGGTGAGGGACCTATCGCCGAGATTGCAGCCCAATCGCGGGTGGTCTTGCCGTCTGGGAGCGGCCGCGGTGGCAGATCGGGTCGGACCGTAAGGTCGGGACTGATGCGCCGCCAATTGATACCACCGTCGGAAGTTTCCAGGAGAAATTGCGCGCCGTCATACAAGATGTTGCCGTTTTCGGGCGAGAATACGAACGGGGGCTGTACCGAACCCCACCATGGGCCCAATAGGTAACGGTACGGCCCTCCGGCACCGATGTCGGGCGTTACGTCGAGGGTTTGCCAGGTGTCTCGAACCCTGCGGTGAATTGCCGGGCCATCGTCGCTCGAGAATATCCACTGCGGATGCGCCGGATCCGGTTCAACATACCCGTATTCGTAAGCGCCCAGAGAAATCCGCCAGTCCAGGAAGCCGATATCACCGAATGCTCCCCGGCTGCTCACCTCGACCGAGCCGCTGTCCTGTTGGGGGCCGTAAATATGGAAGGGAAACTGATTGTCGGTTGCGACATGGTATATCTGCGCGGTCGGCTGGTTGTACCATGAGCTCCACGTCCGGCCTGCATTCAGGCTTACACTCGCCCCCTGGTCGGCGCCCAGGATCATTTCGCTGCTGAGGCAGCCCTTGCCGTTCCCCAGGGGCACACAAGGGCTTTTGGGATTTATCCAGAGGTTGTGGTAGTCATCGCCGCCTGGCGCGCCTTTTAAAACCTCGAAGGTCTGTCCGCCATCCATCGAGCGATAAAATGACGTGTGAACCACAAAGATCACATCGCGATTCTGGGGATCCATCCAGACATCGTCGAAATAGCCGGAGCGCCCTCCGGGCTCTAACCGTGGATCTTGCGTGATGCTCCGCCAACTTGCTCCACCATCATCGGAGCGAAACAACCCGCCTTGAAGGTGATCTTGGTGTCCCTGGTCCCTTGAAATAATTGCGAAGACGCGCCCGTCATCAGCTGCCAACCCGATACGCCCCATAGGCCAGGTGGGAAGTCCGTGGCCGGACAACGCTTGCCAGGTTGCTCCTCCATCGGTGGATTTGTAGATGGCCCCGCCGGCTTGATCATTATCGGCAGCCGCAGGCGGAAGAGCGGCTTGATGGTGCCAGAGAGCCGCATACACCACCCCAGGGAGAGCGGCGTCGTACGCCAGTGACATGGCGCCCGTCGTATGGTCCTTGTAAAGAGTCTTAGTCCAGGTTTGGCCGCCGTCACGGGTCAAATAGACGCCGCGATGAGGATCGGGCGCATAGGCGTTCCCGAGCGCCGCCACAAGCGCCACATTGGGGTCGTTCGGGTCCACAAGTATCGCCCC
>DASZIG010000023.1:0-4817 GCA_035949375.1 Terriglobia bacterium
GGTCAGGAATCGCAAGCTGCGCCTCGGCCTTTACACGCTGAATCTCACGAATCACTCCAACTGGCTCGAAGTGTACAACAACGTGGCTTCGCCTTACTTCGGGCGTTTCGCGGGGATGCAGCACCGCGTGGATGGATTCGTAATCGATGTCGTGAAGTAAGCCGCAGAGCTTGTTTTTCCCAGTTTCTTCGCGCTCGGCAGGTGACCGAGGAACGAAAATGACGTTTGAACTGAGAACGAAAATGCGCAGCTTAACGATGATTTTGGCCGTGAGCCTGGTGGCGAGCGCCGCCATGGCCGCAGACGGCCCCGCGGTCGACCCCAGCCTGACGCCCCCCACGCCACTCAGTCCTGCTTACGAAGGCATGACGGGCGATCAGCTCTTTGCCAAGCTCCTGGAGTCCAACCGGGCCAGAGACGCGCGACTGCAGCAGTACTCGGCTGTGAGGACCTATCGCGTGACGAGCGACACGGGCAAGCTCTACGCTCAGGAGGTCGTTCGTGTAGACTATCGAGCGCCCGACCAGAAAATTTTTCATACCGAGTCCGAAGAGGGGTCCGGGCTGGTGCGGGACATGGTTCTGAAGCGGCTGATCGAAAGCGAATCGGAGACCTCGTCGGGACGCGCCCACCACGACAGCGCGATCAAGCCCGCTAATTATGAATTCAGCCTTCTGGGCGAACAGGACATCGGCCCCTATCACTGCCTGCTGGCCGCGGCCACGCCGAAGCGTAAAGACAAGTATCTGTTTGAAGGTCGGGTCTGGATCGACGCCCAGGATTACGCCATCGTGCGGATCGCCGGCCAGCCGGCCAAGTCTCTCTCGTTCTGGATCACGCGCGCCGATTTCGTGCGGGACTATGAAAAGGTCGGAGGCTTCTGGCTGCCGGCGCGGGATGAAACATCGGTTCACATGCGGCTGTATGGTAACAAGATCCTCAGCATCTACCATGGGGAGTATGTGGTGAACGCGGCCACGAACGGAGCCAGCCCCAGTGTCGCCTCTGAAGATAAGCCGGACGAGACCAGGTAGAACATGACACTCACCCGATCTCAAAAATTCGTCGCGCTGTTCCTGATTGTGGTGCTGGGCCTTGTCCTTCGGCTTCGCGGTCTGGACCGCGCGGGTTTCAACGAGGATGAAGTCCATAAGGTCGAGGCCGCTCGTGCCTATCTCCACGGGAGCTTCTCGGCCAACCTCGAGCACCCGATGCTGATGAAGTCGATGATCGCTGGTTCCCTTGCCGCCACTGACCTCTGGAACCGTAAGCTGGGACCCTCGCATCAGATGCCGGAAGAGGTGGCCGTCCGCCTGCCCAACGTCATCTTTGGCGCCCTGACCGCGGTAGCCCTTTTCCTCGTGGCACAGGAGTTCTTCAGTGTCGAAATCGGATTGCTGACCGCATTCCTGTGGTCCATCGGTACCCTCGCGATCATGGACAATCGCCTGGCGAAAGAAGACACGCTGTTGGTGTTCTTTACCTGGCTGGGCTACTACTTCTATCTGCGCGCCAAGAAGGTTGCGGCTGAGGACCCTCAACGGGCCAGGAAGCACTACGTCGCGAGCGGCGCCAGCTTCGGCCTGATGCTGGCCTCCAAGTACTTTCCGCACTACCTGGGCTTGAATTTTCTTTACTACTACGTCTGCGGCGACAAACAGGTGTACCCGCCTCGCCGAACCCGCGACACGATCCTCCTGCTGGGTGCCTGTGCGTTGTTCTTCGTCGTGTTCAACCCCGCGATCCTCCTGCCGGGCACGCTCAAGTACATGCTGCACTACGCCGGCGAAGGCACGATGACGCACCACGGCTACCTCATGATGGGCCGCTTCTATTACGACGATCCCGCCCATCTGCGGGGCGGAATGCCCATCTACTTCTATCCCCTGCTTCTCGCGGTCAAGACGCCGCTCCCCGTTCTCGGTGCATTCGTCATCGGCCTGATCGAGGTTTGGAAGCGCAGGCGCGAGCCCGGTCCCTCGTTCCTGCTCTTTATGTTCCTGTTTTGGATCATCCCGTTCTCGCTCTTGAGCGCCAAGTGGCTGAGATACATGCTGGCCTGGATGCCCACGGTGTATATGATCGCCGCCCTGGGATTGGCGGCAGTTTTTTCATGGTCGCTTGGGTTGATGAAAAGCGTCGCGCGCCGCCGGCTGGTTCCGGCAATGGCCGGAGTTCTAGCGGCCCTGTTCGTGCTGCAACCGGCGTGGGCCGGCGCGACGAACGGTCCGTATTATTCCCTTTACCTGAATGCGCTCGGTGGCGAGCGCGTCGGTTACTACTTCCCTCACGATGAGGTGAACGACATGGGATTGCGCGAGGCCATCGCCCGGATTTGCGAGCAGGCGCCCCAGGGGGCGGCGGTCGGGGGCGAAACCGCACCGGTTTTCGCCTACTATTTTCACAAGTTCGGCCGCGATGACTTGCGCTACTTTGATCTCTCGGACCAGGTTCGGAGGATGGAGGCTCCGCCGAACGCCTACGTCGTAGTCCAGGACGGAAGGAAGTATTTCGAAAACATCTCTTTTATTCAGAAGGTTGAGTTCTACCAGGTGCCGATTCAGACCGTCGATATCGGCGGAGCTGCCGCAGTTCGCGTCTACCGCGACGAACAGTTCGCTGAGCTGAGGTACGGTCGATGAAGAAGACCCTTCGATATCTCCGGCCGCTGGCCTCGATCGCAGGCCTTGCCCTGTTCGCCTATGTCCTGCGGCAAGAGGGGATGGCGACCATTCTCGATGGTGCGCGCGCGCTCGGAGCGGGCTTCGTCCTGCTGATCCTGCTGTCCGGGCTGCGGCACGCTTTGAGGACGGCGGCATGGCACGTCTCGATCGAGCCGGGCACGCCACGGCCGGGGCTGCTCGACCTCTTTGGCTTGCGACTGATGGGCGAGGGGCTCAACGGCGTCACCCCGGCAGGCCCTCTGCTCGGCGAGAGCGTCAAGGTCTGGGCAGCCTCCAGGTACCTGCCGACATTTTCCTGCGCCTCGTCGGTGGTCATCGAGAACCTTATCTACGGGCTCGGAGTCGGGCTATTCTTGCTTAGCGGGGGCGTTCTATTGCTCGCGGCCACGTCGCCGCGCGCCCATCTGGAGAGCTGGACCGTGGTCGCCTGCCTGGTGGCTTCTCTGTTTGTTCTGTACGCCATCCTGCGCCGGCGGGGTCTGCTGATTGCGCCTCTTCTGGATCGCCTGCCTGTAGCCTCGCGGGGCAAGCGTTTGCTCGGTCCCTACGAGCTTAGGATCAAGGCTGTCGAAGCTGAAGTTCACGGTTTCTTTCTAACGCGCCGAGCCGCATTTATCGGCATTCTGGGCCTTGAATTCCTCACGAACTTCACCGGCGTGGCCGAAGCCTACCTGATTCTGAGGGTCACCACCCTTCACGCCTCGTTGCTGGCTGCATACCTGGTTGAGATCGCAAACCGGGCGGTCCAGCTGTTCTTCGCCTTTGTGCCCTTTGGCCTGGGCGTGGAGGAAGGTGCGGCCGCGGGAACTTTGAAGGCCCTCGGTTACGGCGCCAGCCAGGGAGTGCTGCTGGCCATCCTTCGACGTGCGCGCACCGTGGTTTGGGCCGCGCTAGGACTACTACTGCTGGCCGGGCGCTATTGCGTCGCTAGGCCCGTTGAAGACGCGGAGCCCATTGAGACGCGGAGCCTGTTGAAGACGCGGAGCCGATTGAAGGAAGGAGCGCAGCGTGAGACAGCTCATTGTGAATGCGGATGACTTCGGGCTGACGAAGCGAGTCAGCGAAGGAATCGTCGACGCCCACCGTCACGGCATTGTCAGCAGCACCACCCTGATGGCGAACGGAGAAGCCTTCGAGGCGGCTGCAGCCTTGAGCCGCAAAGCACCGCATCTCGGTATCGGAGCGCACCTGAACCTGAGCGAGGGAGAACCGGTCTCGCCTGCGTTCACGATTCACAGCCTCGTTGATGGCCGCGGAAGACTGTATTTGACTCCGGGCCGGCTGTGGAAGGGCATCGTCACCCGACAGGTCAGTTTGGGCGACGTCGAGCGCGAGCTCCGGGCGCAGATCGCGAAGATTCGACGCGCGGGCATTCTGCCAACGCACCTCGATGGGCACAAGCACGTGCATGTTCTGTCCGGCGTTTCCGACATCGTGATTCGCTTAGCCCGGGAGTTTTCGATCGCCAGTGTGCGCTGCCCGTTGGAGGAGTCCCCTGCACTCTCAAAGTTGATGGAGGGCCGACGGAGTGGTCATGCCGCCATTCTCAAGCAGTACCTGGTGGGGCGCGGAGTATCCGCCTTCGCCAGGCGCTTCCGGCAAAAACTGGCCGAGGCGGGGTTGCATTGCCCGTCCTACTTCTACGGCCTGAGCTGCACGGGCTTCCTCAACACCCGACGGATTCAGGATGTATTGGGCCGGTTGCAGCCGGGCACGAGCGAGTTGATGTGCCATCCCGGATACGCCGACGCCGCCTTGGCGAAGACCGGGACCCGGCTGTTGGTCGCGCGCGAGGTTGAGATGTTCGCGCTGTGCTCCCCCCTGATTAAAAGGATTCTCGCCGGCTCAGGAGCCCGATTGGTGAACTACCAGGCGCTGGCCGGGCTGCCGCAGTCCGGCGCGGTGGCCGCTTGAAGGTTGAAACGCCGCTCGCGAGCCGGTCAAACCGGCGAGAGCGAGCCGCAGCAGGAGGTTTTGTCATGAACGCCCAGGACCGCACGCGATTCTCGATCGTGGTGCCTCTTTACAACGAGGCCGCCAGCCTCGTCCCGCTGTATGTCAGGCTGACGCAAGTGATGACTACCCTTGAAAGCCGCTACGAAATCATCTTCGTGGACGATGGCAGCCGCGATG
>DASZIG010000024.1:0-37232 GCA_035949375.1 Terriglobia bacterium
CGCTTGCGCTCGATCTCGTCCAGGGTGATGCGGTCGTTGCGATGCACCTCGACCGTCGCGCCCAGTTCGCTCAGGTACTGGACCAGGTTGTAGGTGAAGGAATCGTAGTTGTCGATCAGCAATAACATTGGCCGACACCTATTATAAACGGACCCTTTATGCCAAATGGGGCGAGCGCTCGGTAGTGGGTCAGCTTCAACCCGCACGGATTGACCACCCCGGCCGAAGGCCGGGGTGGTCGCATAAATACCAAACTGAAGCAGTATCGACCGCTCGGGAGTGAGTCACCAGCGCAGACGGCGCACCGGTTCGTATCCTCCTCACCCAACTCGTGCGACTCGGAGAAGCGGGAAGGGCCGCCACGCCGGCGGAACTGCTTCAAACCCGCGTAAACACTGACGATTGTGAGATCAAGAGGTTTGGCCCTCGGCTTGCCCCTGAGCAGGGCGGAGACAACAACTCCAAAGGAGGCAACAGGCCATGAAAAAGATCATATCTACTCTCGGAACGCTCGCTCTCGCGGTTTCACTCGCGGCTCCGGTTTTCGCTGCCGCAGGTGTCAACGGTGCGAAGGGTCAGACCGGCACCGCCAGCACGACGGCGAAATCCGCAGCCAAGCCCGCCGGCAAAATGAAGAAGTCCACCAAGCCGGCCCGCAAGACTGCGGCCAAGACCGCCGCGACATCCACGCCGCAAACGAAGTAGTGCTTCATCAAGACGTAAACGCGCGGCAGGATCGGGGGATTGTGGTTTGGGGGATACGGCGCGAAGGGGGCGGGGGCCGTCCGTTGAGGGCGGCCTTCGCGTAGAATAGAACAGGAACGAATTGACAGGCTTTTCGGATGATCCAAAAGTAATAAATGAAAGAGGAGGCTCACGGCCATGAAAAAGATTTCAGCAGTTCTCGGAACGATTGCTCTGGCACTCTCACTCAGCGCACCTGTTTTTGCAGCGCCGGCCCCGGCGCCTGCGCCGCAACACACAACGCGAGCGCACAGCCGGCATCACCGCCGGGCGCATCACCGGCACGGGGCGAGAGCGCATCGCACCGCCAACGGCGCTCGTTAAGAGAGCCGGCAGAAGGCGTCCATCGCACGAGCGCCCGGATGTGCCCTGAACGGGAGGCATCCGGGCACCGTTTTTTATTGGTGAGTAGAAATCAGCCGCGGACGGGATCTTCGAGTCCAAGCTCCTGGCTGAGGCGGTGCGGATCGAAGGGCGAGCAGTGGAAGGTGCGGCCATTCACCTCAAACGTGGGGACCTTGCGCTTGCCGTGGTTGGCCGCAATCACGAACTCCGCGGCGCCTTCAACATCCTCAAGCCTGATTTCCTCGAAGGGCACGCCTCGCGATTTCAGAAAGCTCTTGGCGCGGTAGCAGTCCGGGCACCACGTCGTGGTGTACATGCGAACGGCGGCCCGGGCCGTTTCCGTCTGCGCGCCCTCCTCAGGCTTGGTCGTCACGCCCGCTGCCCCTGTTTTGCCCGCTCCGCCACCTCGAGCCGGGACATGGCGCGCTGCAGCGCGGCCTGCGCGCGAAGGGCGTCAATCTCGGTTTCACCCGCCCCTGCCTCGCGCAGACGCTCTTCGGCGCGCTGCTGCGCCCGCCTGGCGCGCTCCACGTCGATCTCTTCGGGACGCTCGGAGGCCTCCACGAGCACTGTGACGCGATGCGGCTGGACCTCCGCAAATCCTCCGCCCACGAAAAGATAATGGGTCACCGTGCCCTGGGTATATGAAAGCTGGCCCGCCTTCAACACCGTGAGCAGCGGCGCGTGCCCGGGCAGGATGCCGAGGTACCCTTCGCGGCCCGGCAGCGACACTCCCGACACCTCCTCGCGGAGCATCAGCTTGTCCGGCGTCACGAGCTCGACGTGGATGCGGTCTGTGGTTTGCTCGGCCATGGGTCGATCATCGGGTGTTTGAGTCATTGATTCATTGAGGGATTGATTCAATCAGCCAATCGCCCAAGGGCTCAATCACTCAATTACTTAAGCTTCTCGGCCTTGGCGAGCGCCTCTTCGATGGTGCCCACCATGTAGAACGCCTGTTCCGGGATATCGTCGTACTTTCCTTCCACCATCTCGCGGAATCCGCGAATGGTGTCTTCCATTTTCACGTACTTGCCCTCCAGGCCCGTGAACTGCTGCGCCACGAAAAAGGGCTGCGACAGGAAGCGCTGGATCTTGCGGGCGCGCGCCACCGTGAGCCTGTCCTCGTCCGAGAGCTCGTCGATACCGAGAATCGCGATGATGTCCTGAAGGTCCTTGTACTTTTGCAGCACCGACTGAACGGACCGCGCCACCTTATAATGCTCTTCGCCCACGATCCTCGGATCGAGCACGCGCGAGGTGGAAGCGAGCGGATCGACCGCCGGGTAGATGCCAAGTTCCACGATCTGCCGCGAGAGCACGGTGGTGGCGTCCAGGTGCGCGAAGGCCGTGGCCGGCGCCGGGTCGGTCAGGTCGTCGGCGGGCACGTAAATCGCCTGCACCGAGGTGATCGACCCCTTCTTGGTGGACGTGATCCGCTCCTGCAGCTCGCCCATTTCGGTGGAAAGATTCGGCTGATAGCCTACGGCGGAAGGCATGCGGCCGAGAAGGGCCGAGACTTCGGAGCCGGCCTGCGTGAAACGGAAGATGTTGTCGATGAAAAGGAGCACGTCGCGGCCCTCGACGTCGCGGAAGTACTCCGCCACCGTCAGGCCCGTAAGGCCCACGCGCAGGCGCGCGCCCGGGGGCTCCGTCATCTGCCCGTAGATCAGCGCGGCCTTCGACTTCGATGAATCGCCGGGCGTGATGACGCCGGACTCCGTCATTTCCAGCCACAGGTCGTTGCCTTCGCGGGTGCGCTCGCCCACGCCGGCGAACACCGAGACCCCGCCGTGCTTCATGGCGACGTTGTTGATGAGTTCCTGGATGATGACCGTTTTCCCCACGCCGGCGCCGCCGAACAAGCCGGTCTTGCCGCCCTTCAGGTAAGGCTCGAGCAGATCCACCACCTTGATGCCGGTCTCGAACATTTCGAGATTGGTGTTCTGATCATCGAGCGGGGGCGCTTCGCGGTGAATGGGAAAGCGCGCCTCGGAATGGATGGGGCCGAGCTTATCCACGGGCTCGCCGATCACGTTCATCACGCGGCCGAGAGCCGCCTGTCCCACGGGAACGGTGATGGGTTCGCCGAGGTCGAGGGCCTTCATGCCGCGCACCATGCCCTCGGTGGCCTCCATGGCCACGGCTTTGACGCGGCCTTCGCCCAAATGCTGCTCGACCTCCGCGATCACGCTGATCGGATTCGGCACGTCGAATCCCTCGGAAGTGATCCTCAGGGCGTTATAGATCGCCGGCAGATGACCTTCTTCGAAGGCCACCACCACCACCGGTCCGATCACTTCCACCACTTTGCCCACTGCCCCTACCACTGCCCTTTGGGTTGCCATCAGAATCCTCTCAATTGACTATTCCTGTTGCGCCTGCGCCCCGCTCACGATTTCGATGATCTCCTTGGTGATGGCGGCCTGTCGCATGCGGTTCATGGTCAGCGTGTACTTGTCGATCATCTCGCCGGCATTGCGCGTGGCCGCGTCCATGGCTGTCGTCTTGGCGGCGAGTTCGGCCGCCTGCGATTCGAGCAAGGCCCGGTAAACCTGGCTCTCCACGTAGCGCGGCAGGAGCAGGCTGAAGATCTCCTTCGGCGGCTGCTCGTAAATGTAATCCACCAGGAACTGGCCTTCGGCGGGCTTCACGGGCGGAACCGGCAGGTAGCGCTCCACCACCACGCGTTGCGTCATGATCGACTTGAACTCGTTGTAGAGAAAATCCACCGCGTCGACCGCGGCGCTCGAGTACAGCTCGATGATTTTGGCGGCGATGGCCTGGGCGCTCCCGAATTCCAGCTTCGAGAAAATGTTCACGTATTCGCCGGCCAGGGCCACCGGCCGCTTGCGGAAATGATCGTAACCCTTGCGGCCCACGGCCAGCATCGAGACCTCGAGGTTCGAGTGCTCTTCGAGATAACGGTGCGCCGCCCGCACGAGATTCGAATTGAAGGCGCCGCATAAGCCGCGATCGGCCGTGACCAGCACCAGCAAGACCTTGCGTACCTCGCGGACCGCGAGCAACGGGCTGACGCCCTCCTCCGTGAGGTCCACGCGCGCCGCCACGCTTTCGAGCACGCCGCGAATGGCCGCGGCGTAAGGACGGGCGTGGAGGATGCGCTCCTGCGCCCGGCGCAAGCGGGCCCCCGCCACCATCTTCATGGCGCGGGTGATCTGCCGCGTATTCCGCACGGAGCGGATGCGGCGCCGGAGGTCGAGAATGTTAGGCATGGCTGATGCCGATTACCCGGTCACGCTTTTGCTGTTGCTACCCCCGCCTTCGCTTTGCGATCGGCGAGGAACCTCACCTTAAAGTCGTCCAATGCGCGGCGCAACTCGGCGCGAATCTCGTCGTTCAGTTCGCGTTTCTCCCGCAGCTTGGTCAGCACCGCCGGATGCGCGGAATCCAGGAACTCAAGCATCTGCTGTTCGAAAGCGCGGCAATCCTCGAGCGGCAGGTCGTCGAGATACGCGTTGGTGCCCGCGAAGATCGCGACAACCTGCTTCTCCACGGGCAGGGGCTCATACTGGCCCTGCTTCAACACCTCGGTCAGGCGCCATCCGCGATTGAGCTGCGCCTGCGTAGCCTTGTCGAGGTCGCTGCCGAACTGCGCAAACGCCGCCAGATCGCGGAACTGGGCCATCTCCAGGCGCAAGGTTCCGGCCACCTGTTTCATGGCCTTGATCTGTGCGTTGCCTCCCACGCGCGACACCGAGATGCCGACGTTCACGGCCGGACGGATGCCGGTGTTGAACAGGTCCGTCTCAAGATAAATCTGGCCGTCCGTAATGGAGATCACGTTGGTCGGGATGTAGGCTGAGACGTCGCCCGCCTGCGTCTCGATGATCGGGAGCGCGGTCAGCGAGCCACCGCCCAGCTCCTTGTTCAGCTTCGACGCGCGCTCGAGCAGCCGCGAGTGCAGATAGAACACGTCGCCGGGATAGGCTTCGCGGCCCGGCGGACGCCGCAGCAACAGCGAGATCTCGCGATAAGAGACGGCGTGCTTGGATAGATCATCATAGATGCACAGGGCGTGCCGGCCGCGGTCGCGAAAATACTCGCCCATGGCGCAGCCGGCGTACGGGGCGAGATATTGCATGGGCGCCGGGTCGGACGAAGTGGCCGCCACCACGATGCTGTACTTCATGGCATCGTTCTGCTCGAGCGTCTTCACGACTTGGGCCACGGTGGAGCGCTTCTGGCCGATAGCCACGTAAATGCAGATCACGTCCCCGCCGGCGCGTTGATTGATGATGGTATCGAGCGCGATGGCGGTCTTGCCGGTCTGGCGGTCGCCGATGATCAGCTCGCGCTGGCCCCGCCCGATGGGGATCATGGCATCAATCGCCTTGATGCCGGTCTGCAGCGGCTCGCGCACGGGATAACGGTCGATGACGCCGGGCGCCAGGCGCTCGATGGGATTGTAGTCCGAAGTCGCGATCGGACCCCGGTCGTCGAGGGGACGGCCGAGCGAATCGACCACGCGGCCCACCAGGGCCTCACCCACCGGCACCGACATAATCCGCCCGGTGCGCTTGACCGTGTCGCCTTCCTCGATGCGGGTGTATTCACCGAGCAGCACGGCACTCACCTGGTCCTCTTCCAGATTCAGGGCGAGACCCGCCACGTCGTGCGGCAATTCGAGCAACTCCCCCGCCATCACCCGGTCCAAACCGTGAATGCGGGCCACGCCGTCACCCACGGAAATCACGGTGCCCACCTCATCCACGGTGACGCTGCGGTCAAAGTGCTCGATCTGCTCCCGGATGATCTTGGTGATTTCGTCGGCCCTGATTTGCGGCATCTTCTACTCCAGTGACTAGTGACACCTGGGAAGTGGCAAGAAACGAATCGCGCCATGGCATTGCGGACTCGTCACTCGTCACTCGCCACTTGTCACTGTCTTTAAGCTAGTTGCTCCTTGAAACGGCTGAGGGCTCCCCGGACACTTCCGTCGTAAACGGTGCTGCCCACCTGGGCGCGCAGACCGCCCACCAGGTCCGGATCGAGATGAAACTCAAACTCCACCTGCTTGCCGGTCAGATCCCGGAAGCGCGTTGCCATGGCATCCCGCTGGCCCTGATCGAGGTCGGCGGCGGATGTGATCTTCACGGCCACAATCCCCAGGCGCTGATTCGCGATGCGGCGAAAGGCCTGGTAAATCTCCTCAAAATGCGCCATGCGGTAATTCTTCACCAGCACCCGCAGAAAATTCGATACCGCGAGTGACATTCCCATCCGGCCCAATATCGTGTCGAGCACCCTGAGCTTTGCCGTCAGAGGCACGGCCGGCGCTTCAAACACGTTGCCGAGATCAGGGCTCTCGTGGCGGACGGCCCCGAAGGCGGCCAGTTCATCGAGCGCGCGCCGATAGCCTTCCGTCTCCGCGATGACGTCCGCCAAAGCGCGCGCATAACGGCCTGAAATCCTGAAAGCCATCAGTTCTGCACCTTGGGATTCTTGACGTCTTGCATAAACCGCGCCACCAGGCCGCGCCGCGCCGGGTCGTCGAGCCGCTGGCGGATCAAAGCCTCGGCCAGGTCAACGGCCTGCCCGGCGGCGTAACGCTTCAACTCGCCCTGCGCCGCGCGCGCCGCAGACTCGATCTGCGACTGCGCAAAGTCCATCAGGCGCTGCGCCTCGACCTCGGCTGTCCGCTTCAAGCGCTCGCGCTCGGCCTCCATCGCCCGTTCGGACTCCGTTTTGAAGGCGGCAATCTCCCGTCCCAGATTATCCAACTTGCTCTCAACCTCCGCCATGCGGGCGTCCGCCGCCGCCAGAGCCTTCCGGCCCGCTGCCAATCCCTCGCGGATGGAGTCGGTGCGATCGGCGAAGAAATCGGACAGCGGCCGGCGCAGAAAATAGACCAGCAGCGCCGCCACGATGAGAAAGTTAATCACCCGGTAAATCTGTTCGCGTGACTCGGCCGGAGACTCGCCGGACTGGAGCAGCACAGCGGACAGGGACGGGGCCGGCGCCGTCCGGACGGCAAATGCGCATCCGCTGGGCGCGGCCTGGCCCAGGGCCGCCAGTCCGAGCAGTCCGAAAAGCGCCATGCTGAAAACGCGCCGTCTCAATGCCGTATCTCCCCTGCCCCGTCGGCGGGCCGAGCCCCGCTAAGCACCACCCTGGCAATTTCATCCGCCAGCGCCGCACTTGTCTGGGCCAATTCCCCTCGCGCCCGTTCCGCCTGCGCCGCGAGGTCCGTCTGCGCCGCTTTCACTGTCGCCTCGGCCTGGGCGCGCGCCTGCTGCACCACCTTGTCCCGAGCCTCCACCGCCTGTTTGCGATCGCCCTCGCGCTGGCTGTAGACCTCTTGGCGTGCCTTGAGCCACAAAGCCTCGTACTCCGCCGCACGCGCCTCCGCCTGGGTGGCGCGTTCCCGGGCGCGCGCCACGGCGCCCTTGCTTTGCTCGTCGCGCGCCTTCATCACGGCGGCCAGCGGCCGGAAGAAGACACGGCGCAGAACATAGACCAGCAAGGCTACCAGGACGACTGTGGGTATCGCCTGGACGAACGCCTGCCCGATCTCGTGACCGATGTTGCCCATTGATTGTTCAGCTTACGGCTTGAATTACCGGGGTCTTAAAAGGTACGTTACCACGCGGATTTCAGCGCTGTCAACCTGCGCGGGCTAATCAGTTCAGTAGATCAACTTCAACGAAAGCTGAATTTGTCGCGAGGTCCCCGCGGTTTTGCTGATGATCCCGAAGCCGCTGCCGCGCACAATGTTGTTCGGCAGTCCAAAGTCCACCAGATTGAACACGTTGAAGAACTCCGCGCGGAATTGGAGGTCTCCGAGCTCGGCGCCTGCGCGGTGGCCGACCGGAGTGTCTTTGATGACGGCGACGTCGTAATCCCGGAACCCCGGACCCCGGAACGTGTCGCGGCCGAGCGTGCCGTGGACGCCCTGATTCGGGCCGGTACCCCCGGGCACATTGATGGGAATGTCGAAAAACGAGGCGTTGTTTGCGCCGAGTCCGAAGTAGTCCTCGCGCACGCTCCGGCTGGTGGAAAACACGGGTTGACTGGCTAGGTCAGGCCGATCCGTCCCGCCGGCGCCGTCTCCCGTCTGCTGGATGCCGGAGAACACCGTAAAAGGCGGACCGCTGGTCAAGGTGGTGATGTTCAGGAACTGCCAGCCGCGAGTCACCGGCCGGCCGAGGCGACGCAGGAAGGTGACACGATCAAACGGAAGCACCTGGATCACGCTCGCGGTGAATACGTGCGTAATGTCGAAAGTGGACGGCCCTTTCTCAGCCCCGGGATCCCAAGGGTTCTGCGGAAACGTCTGCAGGATCACGCCGGCGTTGCCGAAGAATCCGCCGAGCACCGAACTGGTGTCGTCGATGGACTTGGAGTAGGTGTAGCTGGCTTGAAAACCGAGGCCGGCTCTCGCGGAGTTCTTGCTGACGCTCGCCTGCAGCGCGTGATAGGTGGAGTGCGAGCCCGATGCCATCAGGGCTTCGGATCCGTACCCGCCCGTGGGCTGGCCGGCGGAATTGAACTGGGTGAAGGGCGCGAAACCCGGTCCAGCGCCGCCGTAGCTGTTCGGGAAGAAGGCGCTTCCCAGGTGGACGCCGGCCGTGCCAACGTAAGCCACGGTGAGCTTCACGTCGCGAAAATCCTGATCCACCCCAGCGGTCCAGCTTCCCACGTAGCCGTTGCGGAAGTCCTGCGCCATGCCGGGCACGGAGAAAAGTTGAACCTGGTGCCCCGGCGTTAGCGCTTCCAGATCGTTCTGCAGCCGTTGCAGATCGATCGGCGTGTTGGCGGGCACCGCAGTCGTGATTCCGTTCGGCACTACCGGCTGACCCTGCGGCGTATAGGGCACGGGAGGATTTACCGTCCGCACCGAATTGGTGAACGGGACGGCAACCCCTGGCGAAGCGCTGTCGAACAGGGTGTACGAGAAAGGAATCGAGCCGGTGGCGAAGTTATCCTGCCACAGATTCGTCAGCAGCGTGGTGACGGCCCCGCCGGCGTGCAGAACCGTGTGCGCGCTGAGGCCGTAATCGAGACCGAGGCGCGGCCCCCAACCGTTCCAGTCCTTCTGGTAGACCGGCTGTGGGGCGTAGAGGAACGTCTGTTGCGCGCCCGGCGTCCAGAACGGCGTGGGCTGGCCGTCTGGTCCGACGATCACCGGTCCGGAGGTGCGATTCTTCGCCTCGGCGATGCGGCTGTCCACCTCGTAGCGCAATCCGTAGTTGACGCTCAGGTGCGGCGTGGCCTTCCACGCGTCCTGGAAGTAGAAGTTGTAAGCCTGGCGGCGCACCGCCGCTTCGTCGAACTTGTCTCCCTGCGCGGCCAGGTTTGAAACCACGCTGGACGTGTATGAGAAAGGCGTCGCGGTCAGCAGACCCACCAGCGAGTCCGGCAACGGGTCGCCCGGTTGGATGTCATGCTGCCCGCTCGCCGACGGGATAAACACCGGCGAATAGGCGGTCCCGCCGCCGAAGATGTATTGTCCGTTCGGATTGGTGCCGAACACGCTGGCGTCAAAGTTAAAGCGCATCTCCGTTCCCCACTTGAAAGCATGGGAGCCGCGCGTCAACGCCATGTCCTGCTTCACTTGGAACAGGTTCCCGTAGGCGCCCAGAATCGACCCGTCCGCGGTGTCGAATCCCTCAAAAAGCCCATCGCCGAAATTGATCGACGGCTGCGCGTGGTTCTGGGCCGCGAAGATCGGCGTGCTCCGGATGTAGCCTACTGCGCTGTCGGAGGTCAGGTGCGGAGAGAGCGTCCGGGTGTATCGCAGCACGGCGTTCCGCTGATGATCGAAGAACAGAACGCCGAAAGTGGGATCGATGGCGGTCTGATCGGGATTGGTGGTGGGCCCGGTCACCTGGTCGAGGCTGAAGCGTCCGAGCACGCTGGACTGGTCCGAGATGCGATGGTCGATGCGTATCGAGACCTGATCGGTCATGGTCCGCACCGGCGACTCCGTGGCGAAGGTGCGCGCGCCGTAGACCCCCAACGGATCGTTGGGCGCAGGATACGCGTTGAGCACCGGCGTTATTTGGGGATTCACGGGCACCATCAGCGTGTCGCCGGAAAAGCTCGTGGTGTCAATGCCGGAGCGCTCCGCCAGCGTGGGCACAGCAAACACCTGGGTGGTCCCGAGCACCTGGCGGAATCCTTGATATTCTCCAAACCAGAAGGTCCGATGGCTCCCGTTGTAAACGCGCGGCAGCACCAGCGGACCGCCCATCGCGAAGCCAAATTCATTGCGGATGAACGGCGGAATGCGACCTTCATCCGCCACGCTGCGTTGGTCAAAGAAGTTCCGGGCGTCGAAAGCGGCATTGCGCAGAAACTCAAAAGCGCTGCCGTGGACCTGCTCCGTTCCGGATTTGGTGATCACGTTGGTGAAGCCCGCGGCTCCGTGACCGATTTCGGCCGGCACCACGCCGGAGCTCGACTGCACTTCCTGGATGGCGTCCACGTTGAAATTCGAAAACGTCGCGCCGCCGAGTTCCGGGTCCGTGGTGTCTGCTCCGTCCATGGCGAAGACGGTCGCCGTGCCACGCTGTCCGTTGACGGCAAACTGCTGGGTGAAGTTCGCGGCGCCGTTCGTGTCCGTCATCGTGCCAGCCGCCAGTAGCAGCAGCTTACTGAAGTCGCGCTCGTTGAGGGGGAGACTCGACACTTGCCCGCTCGAGAGGTGCTCGCCGCCGCTCGCCTGCGCGGCGGGGCCCTCCTGCGGGTTGATCACCTGGAGCTC
Source organism: Terriglobia bacterium (assembly GCA_035949375.1). Lineage (GTDB taxonomy): Bacteria > Acidobacteriota > Terriglobia > UBA7540 > UBA7540 > Gp13-AA77. Next base: position 10,820 of record DASZIG010000024.1, read on the forward strand.
CGGCCGCCCGGACGCGAGCTGAAGCACCAGGGCCGTCGCAACCCCGTCCTTGACCGTGATTGGCTTCGAGGCGTTCCACGTCTTCCCCTCCCAGGTCGCCGATACTTCATAGTCACCCGCGGCGAGCCCTGTAAACGCGAAAGCGCCGCTCGTCGAGGTAGCGGCCTCAGCAACGCGATCGTTCAAGCGCAGTTTGACGGAGGCCCCGCTCACCGGATTCCCTGCGCTGTCGCGCAAGATGCCGCCCCAGGAGCCGGCGGCCAGGGTCGGGGGGACCGGGGCGAGGCAGACGAGCGCAATGATACAGGCTGCGCACTTTCGGAGGCTAAGGCCGTGGAGCATGCAGGAAGATTGTAGACTAGCGGGGCGCCGGATTCGACAGGTTTAGTCTGAATTTGCAGGCCCGCAGCCCTCGCCCGTATAATTCTTTCCGAGATCGCTGCCGCTCGGCCGGGCGCGAAATCGAGGGGCATCATGACGGATTTCACAAAGTGCGCGAGTCTGTCGGACTTGCCGCCGGGAGCCTGCCGGACGGTGGAGGTCTCGGGCCGGCCCGTGGCCCTGTTTAATGTGGCCGGCACGGTCCATTGCCTCGCCAACGAGTGCCTGCATCGAGGCGGACCCCTTGGCGAAGGCACCCTGGAGGGTGATGTGGTCACCTGCCCCTGGCACCTCTGGCAATACAATGTCCGCACCGGCGAAAACCTGATCGACCCCGCCGTCAAGGTGAAGACTTATGCGGTTCAAGTGGATGGCGACGACGTCAAAGTCGCGGTCTAGCTCGGCGTTAACGAGTGGCTGGGTGCGGCCCTCCACACACTTCCACTAGCCGCGACCCACTGCCTCTCTTATGCCCGAACTCCCTGAAGTCGAAACCGTACGCCGTGGAATCGAGGCTCGCGCGGCCGGACGCCACATCGTGGGCGTTGAGGTGCGTCATCCCCAAGTGATCGCCGGCTCTCCGGACCTCTTCGAGCAGAACGTCCGCGGCGCGATCGGTCGCCTGGAGCGCAAGGGCAAGGCGATCGCCGTTGAGCTGCGGAAAAACGGCGAGCCTTCGCACTACCTCCTGGTCCGCTTGGGCATGACGGGTCAGGTGACGGTTGTGCCGTCCGGGCAGCCGCTCGAATCCCACACCCACGTGCGCCTGCTGCTCGAGAACGGCGAAGAGATCCGCTATCGTGACGTCCGGCGCTTCGGCCGGCTCCGCTACTGCACCCGAAGCGAGGTAGAAGCGATCTTCGCAAGGCTCGGCCCCGATGCGCCCGTTATGACCGACGTCGAATTCCAGGCAGCGCTTTCGGGCCGGCGCACTCCCGTCAAGAACTGGCTTCTGAATCAAGGTCGCCTCGCGGGCGTGGGCAACATTTATGCCGATGAGGCGTTGTTTGCGGCGCGCATTCATCCGCTGACCGAAGCGCGCAGCCTCAAGCCGGATGCTGCGCGCGCCCTGCGCCGGGCCGTGGAGAGCGTGCTGCGGCGCGCCATCGACATGCAGGGCACGAGTTTCCGCGACTATGTGGACATCGAAGGGCGTCCGGGACGGTTTCGCATCAAGCTGAAGGTCTATCAGCGTATGGGCGAGCCCTGTCCACGGTGCGGCGCCAAAATCCGGCGAATCGTGCTTGGGGGACGCAGCAGCCACTACTGTCCAGACTGCCAGCGGCGGCGGAGGAGCTGGGATTTAGGAGCCAACACCAGGCGGTAAGTAGCCGGCAATCCCCGGCCGCTCACGATCAATCAACAATCGGCCCCTGCGATCAAAATGCTTGTCGCGGAAATAGTGTTGCGCGCGGCGGCCCCAGCCGGTGATGAAATACGCGTTCAGTACGGCGCCGAGACCGGCTCCGAGCAGCGGGACGAGTCCGGCGGAGATTTTCTCGGCGAGTTCCGTGCCAGCTTTTTCAGCAATGCGCGTCATCAGGCGTTCGATCACCTGCTTTTTGATCCAGTCCCGGGTCACGTCCACGCCGGCGGCGGTCGCCGTGGCCATCCAGAGTTCCACTTTCTCTTCCTCGGTGGTGTACTCAAAGCCATAGATCAATCCGAGCTTCTGGATCAGCCGGAAAGTAATCACTCCGAGCACGCTCACGTCTGGCAGGAGCGTGAGCGCACCCGCCAGGCCAAAGCCCGCGCCTTCGATGATGGCGATGCGGCGGCTGCTCGCAATCGTCCGCTCCGCGACGTTATCGAGCGCTGCCGGATGTAGCTCGAACACGTCGCCAAAGCTCCGAATCGGCAGCCCATGCCCGCGCCGCAGTTCCTCGAGATAGCGGCCCGGGTTCACGCCGAATCGCCCGTAGGCGCGCTTCAGGCCTCGCTCGAGCGCGCCGCCTATTCGCCGGCCCAGAAACGACGGTGACTCCAAGCTCTTCATGAACAATTGGATGCCGCCACGACTTCAGGAGTGCTCTCTGTATCTCTGTCGCCTCTGTTTCTCGGTGGCCTCTGTGGTAAAGCCTTAACACAGAGCTCACCGAGACCTCACGGAGGACACTGAGAAAAGACGACTGCCGGTGGACTTGTTCACGGCTAGTGGCAGCGCCTTGAATTTCGGGGGGTACTGATCTACCCTGAGCAAGGGACCTCAGGCCTTCCAGCAACATGGACGATTCCAAAACATCAGGTTCACCGGACGCCGGGAGCACGGAGAAGCGCCTGGAGTCCTGGAAAGAGATCGCGGCCTACCTCAAACGCGACACTCGCACGGTGCAGAGGTGGGAGCGATCGGAGGGGCTTCCGGTCCATCGGCACTTCCATAGCCGGCAGGGCACGGTATACGCCTTCCGGGCCGAAATCGAGGCTTGGTGGCAAAGCCGCCGAGCCCGCCTGGACCCGCAAAGTTCCGAAGCTGGCTCGGTGCGCGAATCCGGCGCGGTACCCGAATCGGGCGTCGAGAGCAAGCCGCCGGTCGGCGCGGTGATGGCCCGGCCGGCACCTGAGCCTCTGCCTGAGCCTTTGAGGGCGCCCGGGCGCAATCCGGCCGCGAGTCGCGTCACCCGCATCGCGGCCTGGACACTGGCGGCGGCCGCTTGCCTGGTGGTCGTCGCTCTGGCCGTCGAGACGCCATCGGGCGTCCGAGTGGTACGTGATCTCACCGGCTGGTTCAGGCCGGCAAGGGCTTCCTCCAACCCTCAGCCCGCCAAAGCCCAGGCCCAGGCCCTGTATCTCGAGGGGCGATACTACTGGAACAAGCGCTCCGCTCCTGACATCAATACCGCCATCGACTATTTTACTCAGGCCATCGTTCACGATCCCTGGTACGCCCCGGCCTACGTGGGCCTGGCGGACTGCTATAACCTGCTGCGCGAATACGGCACCATGCCAGACCAGGAAGCCTTCCCGCGGGCGCTGGCGGCGGCGAAAAAGGCGGTGGAGATCGATGACACCTCGTCCGACGCACATACCTCTCTGGCCTTCGCCTCGTTCTACGGCGCCTGGGACAGTAAAACCGCGGACCGGGAATTCAGCCGGGCCATCGAACTCGACCCCTACAACGTCAAAGCCCACCATTGGCACGCCACGTTCCTCATGACGATGGGACGATCCCAGGAAGCGATCGCGGAAATCAACCGCGCCCAGGAGCTCGATCCGGCTTCGCGCTCCATACTCGCCGACAAAGGCATGGTTCTCTTCTACGCGGGCCATGGCGATCAGGCGCTGCCCCTGTTGCGGCGCCTCGAACAAGACGATCCTAGTTTCACGTCGCCCCATCGCTACATCGCCTTCATCAGCCTGGCGGACGGCGACTATCCGGGCTACCTTGCGGAATCCCACGAGACCGCTCTCCTTACGAAGGACAAGCAGGCTCTGGCGCTCGTCGGAGCGCAAGAGAAGGGGTGGGCTCGAAACGGCGCCAAGGGAATGCTGGAATATACGCTTCGGCAGCAGAGCGAAAGCTTTGAGAAGGGATCGCTCTCCGCCTACACAGTGGCCCAAACCCTCGGACAGTTGGGCGAGAAGCGGAAAGCTTTGGAATACCTGCAGATCGCGTACCGGAAACACGAAGCCAATCTGCTGGGCATTCGAATAGACCCCACCCTGAGCGCGCTGCGGAACGAGCCGGATTACCGGGAACTCGTGGGGCGCGTTTACCCTGCGAATTAGAGGGGATTACTGACTTACCCTGGGAGGCCGCCCGTGTCTGCATCATCCAACTCAAGGTGGGCATCTGCCCACCGGATGGCGGCGTCGCGCGGCCATATGGCGAAGCCGTACCGATATTGGACTCTGCCTGCGAGATAATCTGCACGCCGCTGAGCATTTCCCTCAAGCACGCCGGACGAAGGCGGAGCGGGTCCGAGCAGCGTGATCAGGCCGCCATGGTTGAGGTACGGCCGATTCAATGGCTCGAGGTGAGGATGATCGCGCACGGCCGCCGGGTCGTGAAACCACGCGTGAGCCAACAGGGCGCGGACCTCCGGCTGAAGTCGCAAGGATCGGGCCATGCGATGGTAAGCTCGAAAGACTTCCCTCGGCACAACCAGTCCCCGATTTCGGGGAGGCGGTGCAACGTGCATGAAGAAACAGGGCGCGCGGCCCCTCAGGCGGAAAAGCACAAACGCGAGGAAACGCAAGTTCGCCGGAAATGACGCCTGCAGGAAATAAGATCGCGGAATGCCGGACAATTCCCATTCCATAGCTCCGGCCGGGAAGCGCCGCAGCGTGGCCATCTTGGCGGCACGATTGAAATGGTAGGAGCCTGCCACCATCGAAACCTTCATGGCGTGCAGTTGGCGGAGGTCTTGATCGAGGCGCCAACGGACTGACCTGTCGACAGGCACCGAAGCTACGCGCGGCAGGGCTTGCCGCGCCGCTTGCCAGAGAAGCAACCTCTCCACCTCATCGCCCTCCAGTCCGGCTCTCTTCTTGAGGGCCGTCACGGGTTCAAGATTCGCTTCATCGTTGAGCAACGTCGATGCGATCTCCTGGGGGACGATGCCGAGTCGTCGCAGGGCGAGGTCCGCGCGATGCAATGTTTCGGGCATCTCTGAGAAGGAGGTCGGAGTCGGCATGATACCGCATCGAGTATAATTAAATTTTTCGCGCTTCGTAAGTTACCGGGATCTCCTGTAGTGCTGTAATTCATCGCTATCGGATTTCAAGCTTAAGGTTCGATGACAGGATCGGAGTCTCTGGGCGCGATGGAGGAGATGCTGGGCGGTCCGGCGCGGACCCTGCGGGAACAGGACAGCCGCGAGACCGTCGCCCAGTGGACTTCATTGGCCGATGTTCAGATCTTCTCTGTGACTAGGAGCGAATTCGGCATCGAACCGGACGGCGAGTTGATCGAAGCGAAACGGTGGGAGACCTGCTCCGCGTCCTGCAGAGCCGGGGCGTTTTCCGCGAGTGATACCCCATGCTGAAACAAGCGAAGATGGGTGTTTTGCGCGTGGCGCAGGCAACGGGCGCGTCGCGCCTCCTTTCCGGCAGTGCCTGGCGGCGGCATCGCCTGCTGATCCTGGGCTATCACGGCGTCTCCGCTTACGATGAGCACGAGTGGGGAGCCCTCTACATGTCCCCGAAAACCTTCCGCCGTCGCATGGAATTGGTGACCGAGGCTCGCTGCAATGTGCTTCCGTTGTCGGAGGCCGTGCGCAGGCTTCAGTGCGGCACTCTCCCCGATCGCGCCGTGGTCATTACCTTCGACGATGGTCTCCACGATTTTTTCAGTGTAGCGTTCCCGATCGTCGAATCGTTCGGCTACCCGGTCACGCTGTACCTGACCACCTTCTATGTGGAGTTTCATCGACCGGTCTTCGATCCGATGTGCTCCTATCTTCTGTGGAAGGGACGCCGCCAGCGCCAGTTGGACTGGCCGGAGGTGTTCCCTGCCCCGGTCCCGCTGGACAATGCCGGCCGCCAACGCGCCCATGCGCTGATCAAGCAGCTTGCCACGTCGCGTAAGCTTTCCGCCCCGGAGAAGGACGACTTGCTGGCCAAACTCGCCAGACGCCTGCAGATCGACTACCAGGACCTGTGCCGGAGACGCGTCTTGCATCTGGTCATGCCCGAGGAAGCCAGGGAATTGGCCGCTCGAGGTGTGGATCTGCAGTACCACACGCACCGTCATCGCGTCTACCCGAGCCGCGAACGCCTGTTTGCGGAACTCGAGGACAACCGCCGCCGGATTGCCACATTCACCTCGAACAAGCCGCGGCACTTTTGCTACACGGGCGGCTTCTACCTGCCCGAGTATCCGGCCTACCTGAAAGAGTACGGAATGCTGTCGGCTACGACCTGTAATCCAGGCCTGTGCACCGCCGGGACCAACCCGCTGCTGCTGCCCCGGCTACTCGACACCAGCGGACTGTCGGAGCTCGAGTTTCGCGCCTGGCTTGAGGGCACAGCGGATCTGCTTCCCAAGCGGCCGAGCGAAATGAGCGACGGCCAGCTACTCGAAGAAGAGGAACTGGTGACGACATGACCCTCAACCGAAGAGGGAGTCACCACGCAGGCCGCAGAGGCTCACGGAGTTTTTCTCCGCGTTCGCTGAGCGCTCCGTGGTGAATCTTTCTCCGCGTGCAGAGAAGAACCTGGCGGTCAGTATCACACGGCTTTTGCCCGCTCCTCACTATCCGCGGCTACACCGAAGCTCGATGTGCCCGCCAATCCGGTAATTACCGCGATCCACGTGCGCGACCCTACGGCCGCCTACACAATTCACTTGACCCAGGCGGCGTCCGAGATCAATATATTGATACTCCATATGTGGAGGCTTAAATGTCCGGGATCGAGTGGAAAAAGGTCAGCGGGGAGTTACTGATTCTTTCCCTTGTCGAAGCGCGGCCGCGACACGGCTACGAACTCTCACAACTCATCGAGCAGCGCTCTGGCGGCGCGGTCCGCTTCTACGTTGCCTCGCTCTATCCTTTGCTCTATCGGCTGGAGAATCGGGGCTGGATTCAGGGGCGTTGGGTCGAGAAGAACGGCCAGCGCCGGCGGCGCTATTACCGCCTGACGGCGCAGGGGAGAAGAGTGCTGGCCGCGCAGCGCCGAGGGTGGCAGGTTTTTGTTGAGGCGATCAACCGGATCACGGAGGTTGAACATGCCTGAGAAGAACAGGAGTCAGGAGCCAGAAGCCGGTAGCCAGAAGACAGACAGTTCTACAACTCCGGACTGGAGGCATGAAGTCAGTAGGCGGATTGCGCCGCTGAAGCTGGCACCAGCCCGTGAGGCCGAGATCGTTGAAGAGCTTGTCCAACACCTGGAGGACCGTTACAGGGAATTAGTCTCGAGTGGCGAGACGGAAGAGGAAGCGCTGGGCCTGGCGCTTGCGGAGTTGAAAGGCGAGGGTTTGCTCGAGCGCGGCCTGCGCCGAGTGGAAAAGGATGCACCGCGAGAAGCCGTTGTGCTCGGAGCCGACGGAGGTGGCGGAAAGAGGCTCCTTCTTGCGAGCGTCTGGCAGGATGTTCGCTATGGGCTGCGCGAACTCCGCCGCAATCCCGGATTCACACTTATCGCCACCTTCACGCTGGCGCTTGGCATTGGCGCCACGGCCGCCATCTTCAGTGTTGTCGACGGAGTTCTTCTTAAACCCCTGCCGTACCCGCACTCAGAGCAGCTCGTTGCCACGTGGCTCACGGCGCCGGGGCTGAACATCAAGGATCTGAATCCATCGCCGTTTATCTACTTCACCCTCCGCGATCAGAACCGCAGCTTCGAGGACCTTGGCCTCTACACGGGCGTGTCGAGGAATATCACGGGACACGGTGAGCCGGAGCATGTGGCCGGCCTCGACGTGACCTCTGGTTTGCTCCGAACTCTCGGGGTCAGGGCGATGCTCGGGCGGCCATTCACCGAGTCCGACGATGAGCCGGGGAGCCCGGACACCGTCATGCTGACCTACGGTTATTGGCGCCGTAGGTTTGGCGGCGACCGCGCCGTGGTCGGGAAAACCATTATCGTGGATGGAAGTCTGCGGCAGATCGTCGGAATACTGCCGCAAAACTTCAGCTTCGGCGGGCCTGATCTCGCCCTGATCGTTCCCCTCCAGCTCGACCGGGCCAAGACTCTCCTGGGAAATTTCAGCTTTGACGGCATTGCGAGGCTGAAACCCGGAGTGACGATTGCCGAAGCGGACGCGGACGTGGCTCGGCTGGTCCCCGTCATGCTCAGAAGTTTTGCGCCGCCACCGGGGTACACCACCAAAATGTTTGAGGACGCGCGAATCGGGCCGAACCTACGGCCGTTGAGGCAGGACGTCGTAGGCGACGTGGGCGACGTCTTATGGGTCCTGATGGGGGGAATCGTACTGGTGCTGCTGATCGCCTGCGCCAACATCGCGAACCTCTTGCTGGTCAGAGCGGAAGGACGCCGGCAGGAATTGGCGATTCGGTCCGCGCTGGGCGCAAGCCAGGGGCGCATCGCCGCGCAAATGTTATTGGAGGGATTTCTTCTGGCGCTTCTCAGCAGCGGTCTTGGCCTGGTGCTTGCCGATGTGGCCGTGCGCGCCCTCGTCGCAATGGCCCCTACCGATCTGCCTCGACTCAACGAAATCGGCATGGATGGGGCCGTAGTGCTTTTTACGCTGGTTGTGTCCCTCTTCGTGACTTTACTGGTCGGCTCGATGCCGGTCCTGAAGTATGCGGGCGCAAGCCTGGGAGCCGGACTTCGCGAAGGTGGGCGCTCCATGACCGAAGGCCGCGGCCGCCATCGATCACGCGCCACGCTGGTGACGGTCCAGGTGGCCCTGGCTCTGGTCTTGCTCGTCAGCTCGGGACTCATGATTCGAACTTTTCGCTCCCTGGCCCGGGTCGATCCCGGATTTGCCGCGCCTTCCGAGGTCCAGACGTTCCGAGTCGATATTCCCGAAACCCAGGTGAAAGATCCCGTTCAGGTGGTCCAGGTCGAGCAGGAGATTCTGCAAAAGATCGGGGCGCTTCCGGGAGTCTCCTCAGCCGGTTTCTCCCTCAGCATTCCCATGGACGGCAATCAATGGAGTGATTCAGTCTTCGCGAAGGATCACAACTACGCTCCAGAGGAACTGCCGCTCCACCGGTACAAGTTCGTAGCGCCGGGCTTTTTCAAGACGATGGGTTCGCCGCTCATTGTCGGCCACGACTTTACCTGGGGCGACATGTACAACAAGGCTCCTGTGGCCATCGTGTCTGAAAGGCTGGCGCGTGAATATTGGCACGACCCGGGGAATGCCGTCGGTCAGCAAATCCGCTCTAGCAGGAAGGATGACTGGCGGGAGGTGATCGGCGTCGTGGGGGACGTCCACGACGATGGCGTGGATAAGCCAGCGCCGAGCTCGGTGTACTGGCCCATCCTGGTTCATTTCGGAGGCATCGACACGATGGTGACCCGATGGGGCGCCGTCTCGATTCGCGGCCCCCGCGCCGGCTCGGAAAGCTTCATGAATGAGGTGCGCGAGGTTGTGTCGTCGGTGAATCCCGATCTTCCGCTCGCTGATGTCCATACTCTCGGCTATTACGAGCGAACATCGATGGCGCGGACTTCCTTCACGCTTGTGATGCTTGCTCTTGCCGGTGGCATGGCCCTCCTACTCGGCATCGTGGGCCTTTACGGTGTGATTTCCTATTCGGTATCCCAGCGCACGCACGAGATCGGCATCCGCGCCACTCTGGGTGCGCAGCAGTCAGACATATTGAAGCTTATCGTCGGACAGGGATTCAAGCTGACGCTGGCGGGCGTGACCGTCGGTCTTGCTGCGGCGCTCGCGCTGACCCGTTTTCTGTCGAGCTTGCTCTTTGGTGTGAAAGCGACGGATCCGATGACCTTCATCGCAGTCTCGCTCGTGCTGACCGGAGTAGCGCTTCTGGCGTGTTACATTCCCGCCCGTCGCGCGGCGAAGGTGGACCCGATGGCGGCCTTGAGATATGAATGATGCATCATCGATATCACTTGGACTTCCGTGCTCATCAAAGGAGCGTAACTTCAACCAGGCTGTCGGAAAGCACAACTCTTGGGGGGCTGTACCCCGCGACTACGGAGCCAACAACACATCGTGTGGCGCTTTACCACAAACGCTGTTAACGTAACCTACATGCCTTAAATAGCCGCTGCGCCGCTTCGATCGCGCGTCCTCACGCAAGCTCCGAGGCTTTGCCGACAGCATCACCGTCAGCGGCTCCCTGCCCGGGCAGGGCAGGGGTTGCTCCGCCGTGACTCTTTTTGTAGGCCAGTTTCTGGAAGGAGAAGCCGCCTACACTGCCCTCCCGCCCACCCACAGTGCCACTCTATTCGCAATCCTCTCTGAGTTACACCTGTCATCGCACGGCAACCCCCAAGTGACAAGTCACAGGCGCTGCGCAAAAGCACCACAACCGACGGCTCAAGACCCGCCTGTGACGGTCGTCACGGCTTTGGGGCTACGCATGGACTAGGTTGAAATCGGCAGACTGGACGGCTGCCGAGCTGCCGCCCGAGTGGAGGTACCTGACCATGCTAATGATTGAACGGATCCTGTGCCCGGTGGACTTCTCGGAGTACTCGATCAGGGCTTACGACTATGCTTACTCGCTCGCCAAACACTACGGCGCCCGGCTCGTGCTCGAGCATGTGGTGCAGCCGATCACCGTCACGTATCCCTATTACGGCTTTCCGGACGTGACCGCTTACGACCTCTATTGGAACGTTAGCTCGGATGCCGAGAAACGCTTGCAGGATCTGGTCCGGACGCACGGAGCGAACGGCGTCAGGCCGGAATGGGTGGTGGAAAAGGGGGTGGCGCCCGACGCCATCCTGGGCCTGGCCGAAGAGAAGGATGCCAGCCTGATCGTCATGGGCACCCACGGACGCCGTGGCCTCGATCGCTTGGCGCTCGGGTCGGTCACTGAGCGCGTGGTCCGTCGAGCGCGCTGTCCCGTGCTGGCGGTGCGCAAGCCCGCGCACGACTTCATCACTCCTGGAGCAGCCCGTGATCCCGTCCAGTTGCGGAAGATTCTGCTTTGCACCGACTTCTCCGCGCATTCCGAGAGGGCGCTCGATTACGCCTTCTCCCTCGCGATGGAGTACAACGCCGAACTCACGCTTCTGAACGTCATCGAGGACGCGCCGTCGTCGAAGGACCTGGGCCTCACGACCTCAGCGACGATAACCGCGCTCGAGAGCATCATCCCAAAGGACGCTCCGGACTGGTGCCGCGTGAAATGCGTGGTGCGCATAGGCAAACCTTATGAGGAGATCATCCAACTCGCTCTGGAATGCCACAGCGACCTGGTGATCCTCGGCGTGCGCGGGCGCAATGCGCTGGACCTCGCGCTCTTCGGGTCAACGACCCAGCGCGTAATCCAGCTCGGCTGCTGCCCGGTGCTGGCGATCCACATCTGACATGCTTGCGGGTGGCGCGCGTGGCCGGGACAGAGTGGTCAGGCTCCTCGGGTCACGCCGTCACCCGCCCCTTCGAGCGGATTCCCCGTATAATCCCGTCATATGGCGCAAGCTCCCGCTGTGAAAGCCGAGCCAGCTCACGACATCCTGCGGGGCCGCGTCCATCCGCTGGATGTCTTCTTCGCGCCAAGGACCGTGGCCGTGGTCGGCGCCACGGACAAGCCCGCGAGCGTGGGGCGCACGATCCTGTGGAATCTGCTGGGCAGCCCGTTCGGCGGAGCCGTGTTCCCCGTCAATCCAAGGCACGACGTCGTGCTCGGCATCAAAGCCTATCCCGATATCGCATCGGCTCCGGCCGCGGTGGACCTCGCCGTGATCGTGACACCGGCGGCTACGGTCCCGGGCTTGATTGCCGAGTGCGCCGACGCGGGCGTGAAAGGCGCCATCATCGTCTCGTCGGGATTCAAGGAAACGGGTGCGGCCGGCGCCGCGCTTGAAGCGCAAATCCTGGCCCACGCACGACGCGGACGCCTGCGCGTGATCGGGCCGAATTGCCTGGGCCTGATGAGCCCGCTTACCGGCTTGAACGCCACCTTTGCCGGGGCCATGGCGCGGCCGGGCGACGTGGCCTTCATCAGCCAGAGCGGCGCGCTCTGCACGGCGGTTCTGGACTGGAGCCTGCGCGAGTTCGTCGGCTTCAGCTCCTTCATCTCCATCGGCTCCATGCTGGACGTGGGCTGGGGCGATTTGATCGACTACCTCGGGGACGACCCGCGCACGCGCAGCATCATCCTCTACATGGAATCGATCGGCGATCCGCGGTCGTTTCTTTCCGCCGCGCGCCAGGTCGCGCTCAACAAGCCGATCATCGTGATTAAAGCGGGACGGAGCCGCGCCGCCGCGCGCGCCGCCGCGTCTCACACCGGAGCGCTTACCGGCAGCGACGAGGTGCTTGACGCCGCTTTCCGCCGCGCCGGCGTTCTGCGCGTGAACAACGTCGCTGACCTTTTCTACATGGCGGGAGTGCTGGCCAGGCAGCCGCGCCCGCGGGGTCCGCGCCTCACCATCGTGACCAATGCCGGCGGTCCCGGCGTGCTGGCCACTGACGCTCTGGCCGCCGAGGGCAGCGAGCCGGCGGCGCTCACGCCTGAGACCCTGAAGGCGCTCGACGGCATCCTGCCGCCGCACTGGAGCCGCGGCAACCCTGTGGACATCCTCGGCGACGCCGGTCCCGCGCTTTACGCCCGGGCCGTGGAGATCGCCGCCTGTGACCCGAACAGCGACGGCCTGCTGATCATCCTGGCTCCGCAGGGCCTGATCGATCCGGCGGATGTGGCGGAGGCGCTGAAGCCGTACGCGCGGCTCCAGGGCAAGCCGATCCTGGCCAGTTTCATGGGCGGCACCCACGTGGCGCCTGCGGAATCGATACTGAATCGCAGCGGCATTCCGACGTTCCCCTACCCCGAGACCGCCGTGCGCATGTTCCGCTACATGTGGAGTTACAGCTACAACCTCCGGGGCATCTACGAGACGCCGCAACTGGTGGCCGATGCCGGCGAGGCCGAAGGCGCGGTCCGCGCCGGGATCGAGACGGCGCGAGGCGAAGGCCGCACCATCCTCACCGAGTTCGAATCGAAGCAGATTCTCAAAGCCTACGGCCTTCCGGTGGTTGAGACGCGCCGGGCCGGCAGCGAAGAGGAGGCGGTACGCGAGGCCACGGCTCTGGGCTATCCTGTCGTGCTCAAGCTCCTGTCCGAGACTGTCACCCACAAGACCGACGTGGGCGGCGTGCAGATCAATCTCGCTGACGAGGCCGCGGTGCGCAAGTCTTACCGCGCCATCGCGGATGCGGTGCGGGAAAAAGCGGGCGCCGCGAGCTTCCTGGGCGTCACGGTGCAACCGATGGTCCGGATGGAAGGCTACGAGGTCATCCTCGGAAGCACGGTCGACCCCCAGTTCGGTCCGGTGCTGCTGTTTGGCGCCGGCGGGCAACTGGTGGAGATTTTTCAGGATCGCGCTCTGGCCCTGCCGCCGCTCAACACCACGCTGGCCCGGCGCATGATGGAGCAGACGCGCATTTTGAAAGCCCTGGAAGGCACGCGGGGACGCCGCCCGGTCGATCTCGGCGCCCTCGAGCAGCTTCTGGTCCGCTTCAGCCGCCTGGTTATGCAGCAGCGCGCCATCCGTGAGATCGACGTGAATCCCCTGCTCGTTTCGCCCGACGGCATGGTGGCCCTGGACGCACGTATCCTGCTATATGATGCGTCCTTTCCGGACGATCAACTGCCGCCGCCCGCCATTCGCCCCTACCCCGGCCAGTACGCGGCGCCCGCGACGCTTAAGGACGGAAGCGTAGTGACGATTCGTCCCATTCGTCCGGAAGACGAAGTCCTGATGGTGAAGTTCCACCAGGCGCTCTCGGAGCGCAGCGTCTACATGCGTTATTTCCACACGGTCTCGCTCGACAGTCGAGTGGCCCACGAGCGCCTGACGCGCATCTGCTTTGTGGACTACGACCGCGAGATGGTCCTAGTGGCCGAGCGCCAGACTCCGGAAGGCGAAAGCGAGATCGCCGGCGTGGGACGCGTGAACCGCCTGCCCGGCACCGAAGACGCCGAGACCGCCATCCTGGTGCGCGATTCCTATCAGAACCGGGGAGTCGGCACCGAACTCCTGCGGCGCCTGATCACCTTCGCGCGCAACGAGAAAATGGGCACGCTGGCCGCTGACACCCTCGCCGAGAACCTCGAAATGCAGCAAATCTGCCGCAGACTAGGCTTCGACATCCGGAGGCATGCCGATGACCCGTCAATGGTCCGGGCCGTGCTGAATTTGCAACAGGAAGCGCTCAGATAATTCCGGCCCTGGCAGGGTACTGAAAAACGTTCCCGATGGGTGTCATTCCGAGCGAAGCGAGGAATCTCGCTCTGAAAACGAACGAGCTACAAGATTCCTCCTCGCCTGCGGCTCGTCGGAATGACAGGCTCACGGGTTTTTCCGCATTCTGCCAGGCATGGAAGGAAACGCATGCGCCACTCGGACGGCAGACTTCCGGGCGGCCGGGCTCGCATTTGAAATGCTGATTTAGTGCATGATACATCTGGCCATATGAAGACAACCGTCGAGATTCCCGACTCGCTCCTGAAGCGCGTCAAGAGCGTTGCGGCGAAGAGGCACACCACGGTGCGGGCGCTGATAGAGAAAGGGCTGGGCCGAGTCGCCGATGAGCGCAAGCGGGCCAAACCCTTCAAGCTCCGCAAGGTTTCATTCCGGGGCAAAGGGCTCCAGCCCCGGTTTGGCGGAGCTTCCTGGCAACAGATTCGTGACGCGGCGCGTGAGGACCGCGGAGCGTAATGGCTGTAAGGCACGGAGCACGGGGGAGCATGACGTCGCACGGGCGAGGGCGACGTCGCTTTGAAGATTGTTTAGCGTAGAAGACAAAATGGCGTCTACCACTCGCTTCAGCAACCGAGATGCTTAATCGCCATCTCCGCAGCCCGCTTGAGATCTGCCTTCGTTGAACCATTCACTGCCTGGATGGATAGACCCGCGAGAATCGTCGACAGGTATCTTGTGTAGTCATCCACGTTGACCTCCTTCGGCAGCTCCCCGCTCTTTCGTGCCCTCACAAGGCGCGATTTTACGGCAGCTTCATTCTGCTTCCGAATCTCGGTCATGAGCTGCTCTGCCGGAGCGGCGTTCACGCTGCAGCCCATCGCGCCCGCCAGTGACACACAGGTCGGCGGATGGCCGGGAGCGGTCAGGAATTCTACCGTGTTTTCGAAAAGCGCACGGATGACACCCTTCTGGGGTAGGCTCCCCGAGCGCCCTCGCGGCATATCGTGCTCAATTCTCCAGATAGCGCTTTGCCGCCAACGCAAACACAGCCTGTTTGTCGCCGAACGCCGCATAGATGCTTGAGGGACTGAGGCCCATCGCCTGGGCAAGATCGGCCATCGAAATACCCTCAAAGCCTCGTTCCCCAAAAATCAACATCGCCGCCTCGATCGCCGCGTCCTTATCAAAACTGACCGGCCGTCCCGTCTTCCCATTCCCTGTTTTCATATGCTTACCCGCCACTCTTGATATTAGAGCGCAAAATCATGTAACCGATACGCCTTTGCCGACATCTGTAATGAGTGTTCCACAATGACGCGGCCGGGCCGGTCATGAAAGGAGAAGAACAATGGGTGCGCTTGAAGGGAAGGTGGCTGTAATCACCGGAGGCAGTAGCGGGATCGGCTTGGCTACGGCCAAGCGCTTCGTAAAGGAAGGAGCCTACGTTTTCATTACCGGACGTCGTCAAGCGGAGTTGGACGCGGCGGTCTCACTGATCGGGAAGAATGTAACGGCGGTTCAGGGGGATGTCTCGAAGCTCGACGATCTTGATCATCTTTACGAAGTGGTGCGAAATGTGAAGGGACGTGTCGATGTCGTCTTCGCAAATGCCGGCGTCGTAGATCCTGTTCCACTCGCAGAATCGACGCCGGAAACATTTGACAAGCACTTCAACCTGAACGCGCGCGGGGCGTACTTTACGGTACAGAAGGCGCTCCCGCTGCTCGCCGACAAAGCGTCCGTCATCCTTTCTGGTTCGGGCGCATGGCAGATGGGCGTTCCGGGCTACGGCGCGTACTCGGCGACGAAAGCGGCTTTGGTCTCCTTCGTCCGTACTTGGACCGCAGAGTTGGCCAGCCGCGGCATCCGAGCGAACGTGATTAGCCCTGGACCTACGGAAACGCCCATGGTGCATGTCGGCTCTAAAGGATCTCCGGAAGGTACAAGCGAATACTTCCGGAAGATGATCCCGATGGGACGACTTGGAACCGCAGATGAGCTTGCATCGGCAGCTGTGTTCCTCGCTTCGGACGAGAGCAGCTTCATCACCGGAATCGACTTGCCAGTGGACGGTGGCACAGTTTCGAGATAGTCCGCAAACTGCCCAACTCCGATGAATTGACACCCGAGACCTACGCTTCGTCTCGCGTGACGTGAGAACAAATAAGAATGCTCACCACCCGCTGAGAGACTGGAGATTATTTATGAAGTACGCCATCATTGGATCCGGCAAGATTGGTACCGCGCTCGCACGCACCTTTGCACGCAAGAAAATCGAAGTCGGAATCGCAAACTCCCGTGGGCCTGAGGCGCTTGCGCCTCTGGCGAAAGAACTCGGTCCCAGCGTCTTTCCCCAATCCATTCGAGACGCTTATGAGGCTGAGGTGATCTTCCTCGCTGTTCCCTTTTCTGCTCACAAGGATGTTGCGAAGCAATTCGGTCAGTGGAACGGCAAGATCGTTGTCGACCTGACAAATGCCTTACATGTTGCGCCGGAAGAGCTGGGAGGTCTCCTTTCATCTGAAGTCGTGTCCAATGCGTTTGTTGGAGCACGGCTTGTAAAGGCCTTCAATCATCTGCCAGCGGCACAGCTTGGAACGAATCCGTTCCTCGAGGGTCGGCGGCAGGTCGTATTCGTATCGAGCAATGACGCCGATGCCAGCGCAGCTGTCTCGGCCGTAGCAACCGAGCTTGGCTTCGCTCCCGTCGAACTCGGAAGGCTGGATAAGGGCGGCGCGCCCCTTCATGTTCTGGGCGGCCGGCCTGGCGGGCTTCTATTTCAAAACCTGGAGAAGCTCGGCTGATTGGGCCATCGCGAGGATGAGGGCTGGCGCAGAGCGGAGTTCTGCGGTTGACGGTTCGAGGCTCACCCGCCGACGTCCGATGAAAACCATCTACGGCCTTCACTTTGAGCCGAGCCAGTTGCGTTTACCGGGCCGCAGCAGGCTGTTTGAAACTCGGCGCTTCCGCCTCGGGATTTGTCATCAATTGTCAGTCGGCAATCGGGTGGTGGACGGCGCAGGTAATCCACGCTGCGAGCCCACAAGGGAACTGGTGAGCAAAGAGCTACTGCCGGCTTTCGTTGTGAATCTTGCGGCGCAAATCCGGCCAGAACTCTTTTGCGACATACGTCACCGTATCCCACCCGACCTGTGTACCCCAGACGCTCGCAGCGGTTGCCAGCGTCTTACTTTGCCGAGGGTGATAGCTGTAAGTGGATATTGCGGAAGAAATCGCACTGCCGACGACCTCCGAAAAATTGAACTGACGATCCCCGGAATCGCCGCGGGTGAGAACAATCCGGCTTACCGCGTAACCTGTCCGGCGCCAGGCCCCTCCCTTTCCCATCTGGTAAAAGCGTGGATCCTGGTGGAGCAGGGACGGAGCAATGGCGCACGTAAAGTAACTCTCGATCGTGCCGTCGGCAAATGCTGATCCGTAACCTTTTGCGTAGCCAATTGCTCCCCGTTTATACTCAGGGTCACTGTTTTCGGCCTGGCTTATGCCGGCAAGAAATCCGTACCAGGGGTACACAACGAAATCGAACGAACTTCGGGTTACCACCTTGAACTTCTGTCCGGACGTCAGGGGCGGAAGCTGTCCGGCATTCTCCAAGGTCAGGAAGTTTGGCAAAGTGTAGAAAAGTCTGTCATTTGATGTGCCACTTTTATTCTGCAAGTCCTTCTTCTTTTGGTGGTCGATGGTCGTAGTGCCGGGCTCGGATTGTTGCTGTCGTGCCTGTGAGGATGGCGTCTGCGATGGGGCTTGTTCTGCTTGAAGTGCTGGACCGGCTGACGAAGATTGATCCTGCGGTGTCGGCGGCGGACTGCCGGTTTGCGCGCGTGCGCCTGCCTCAAGGAAGCAAAGCAGAGCCCCGGTTGTGACGATCACCCTATACCAGCACTTCACTATGCCCCCTCCCCGTCCAGCGTAGATGGATTCGCTACATTATTGGTTGCTTCCAATAACCCGGCCAAGGCCGTGGCGATCCCAAAGCTTGCTTGGGTGAGAGTCCGGCAGCGCAAGGACGTGATTGAGGCGCTGGAGGAAGAAATCGTAGAGATGCAGGGGGGCGGTCAAGATGTGGGCTTCGGGGGCGGGGAGCCGAGTTCTCGATCCGCTTCTTAGCGACGTCGGAGATCGATGGCGTCCACGTAGGCGTCGTCGCTGAGCCATGCCCCGTCGGGGCGCAGATCGAGCGCGAAGATTTCGGCGGGCGGAAGGTCCTCGAATTGAATCCGGTTGCCGGGCGCGGCGGCAAACCGCGCGGTGCGCCGGCGCGTCCAGATCGCCGCGGCAAGGATCGCAGCGAACAGCGGCAGGAAGCGCGCCGGGCTGTAAAGAGCCCAAAGCTCCAGCCTCGATCCGCTATCGGCCAGGAACAGGAAGAGGATGCCGAAGGCGTAGACGCGCACGTGCAGGTTGGCCTTGCCGGGCAGATACGAGCAGGCGAAGGGAATCTTGCGGAACTTGTAGAGCGCCCCCTCGACCAGGAGAATGCCCACCACAACCAGCAGGGCCAGATGCTCGAGCGCCGTCCGCGCCGGCCAGATCGAAAGGTAAAGCACGGCGCAGCCGATCCACACCGGACCGGTGGCGAGCACGAACAAAGACTTGCGCACGGCGGCGAAATACGAGGCCGGCGGATGGATGGCGGTCAGGCGAAACACCCACCTCGAGGCATGCGCGACGGGAAGCGAGAACACGGCCCGCATGCCGATCACCGCGAAGAAAAGCACCACCACGCTGCCCGCGATGAAGGGCACGTTGGCGTGGCGCCAGGAATTCCCCGCATAGCCGTAAAGGTAGCCCCTGGCATAGGCGAGCGCGAGTGCGAGACCGAGGCCCCCGTAGGCCGCGAGCAGCAGCCGATGCTCGCGGCTGCGGGCGATGGTGCGCGCCGTGAACAGCAGGATGGCGCGCTCGAGCGGCTTCGGCACGATACGGGCGACCAGAAAGCTCGTCAATCGCGCGAGCGGCCGCACGCGGTCGCCGGGCGTGATGTCCGGCTCCTCTACCAGACGGCGAAGGCTGCGGCGATACGCCAGCGCGAACGTAGCCGCGGCCATCAACAGGGCGGCGCACAGGGCAAGCACCGCCCGCGCGGCCAGAGGTCCGAACGCCGCGTGGGTGGATCCGTTCAGTTGCTGGAAGAGTCCCAGGAACCAGAACGAGGGAAGCGCGGCCAGCAGCCCCTGGTTCGCCGGC
Organism: Terriglobia bacterium; assembly: GCA_035949375.1. Classification (GTDB taxonomy): domain Bacteria; phylum Acidobacteriota; class Terriglobia; order UBA7540; family UBA7540; genus Gp13-AA77. The sequence goes on from DASZIG010000024.1 coordinate 30,164, forward strand.
GCCGTGAGCGCCTGGGGATTCGCGAGCGGCGGCTTGAGGAAATACACGCTGAGGATCGCAAAGAAGCTCGCGAGCTGCAGCGCGGCCGAGATGCGCAGAAAGAGCCGGTGCGTCAGAATCAGCGCTGCGACGCCCTGCACCGCCAGCAGCGCGCAGAACACAAAGATCCCCGCGGCAGCCATGGTCAGCCAATAAGCTCCGAGCGACCGCAGCGCGTTTCCACTCGGCGAAATCCAGACGAATGGAAAGCTGATTCCGGTAAAGGCGTTGAGGCCTGCCATACTGAGCCCGAGCGTCGAGGCGCTGGCGGCAATCCTCGCGAGTCCCACGGTGCGGGTGTGCAGCGGCAGCGGTCCGAGCACCAGGGCGTCCTGACGGGTAGGCAAGACGGCAGTCCAGGCGAGCACCGCCAGCAGTCCGGCGATCGTCATGGTGGTAGCGATCAGGAATTCCTGATCGCCCCAGGCAGCCATCAGGATCTGCTGGGGCGACAGCGTGGAGCCGGAATATCGTGGGAGTTCGTAGACGGTCACGACGAGGCCGAACGCCGACAGCATCGCGATGAGCTGGATGGCGAGCTTCCGGATGTCGCCTGGGTTGGGAAGGAAGTCGAGGTCCACGACCGAGGTCAGGAACATCCGATACAGGACGCGAAATTGGCGGCGTGCCTCAACCATGGGCGTCTACAACCGCATAAATCCGGCGATTGCCTGAGCAACGGCCGCCGTATCCTGTTCGACGGTGAATTGCGAGAAGATGTCTTCGAGCGTCTGCAGCTCAAGCGATGCCCGCAGTTGCTCGATGGAATCGCTCGCGACCACGCGGCCTTTGTGCAAAATCACGACATGGGAGCAGATGCGCTCCACGGCGTCGAGTTCGTGCGAGCTGAACAGAACGATCTTACCCTGGGCCGCAAGATCCTGGCAGAGGCTGCGTAGGATCAGGGCCGAGCCGACGTCGAGACCTGTAAACGGCTCGTCCAGCACTACGATCTCGGGATTGTGCAGCAGCGCGGCGGCCAGCAGCACTTTCTGCCGCATGCCCTTCGAGTAAGAAGAAATCGGAACAAAGCGGTCCGGGTAGAGCGACAACAGGCGCAGGAAGCCTTCGATCTTCTCCGCGAGCCTGGGCTCGGGGATGCCGCGGAGCTGTCCGACCATTTCCAGGTATTCGAGACCGGTGAGATGCGCGTAGAGGTGCGGCTCCTCCGGGACGTACCCCAGGCGTTGTTTGTGGGCGATGCGGTCGCGCCCAATAGGCACGCCCTGAAACAAGATTTCGCCGCCGCTCGGCTCGATCAGCCCGGTGATCATCTTGAGCGTAGTCGATTTGCCGGACCCGTTCGGGCCGAGGTATCCCGTGACCTCTCCGGGACGCGCCGTGAAGCTCACGTCCCGCACGGCGGGAATTCCGGAGTAGAGTTTCGTGACATGGCGCAGTTCGAGCACGCGATGAGTCCTTAATCAGCCAGAATCGAGAGATGCGGCTTCGACTTGGCCGGGACCCGGCGCGCCTCGCGGGTCTCAGTGCCCGTCGGGTATCGACCGGCAGCGGAACCTGCACCGGAAGCGGCAGCGACGCGAAGTCCGAAGCGGTGGCCTTGGAAGGCGTAGACGAGAACGATGACAAACAGGACGAAGAACGCGAGGGGCTTCTCACCCACGGGGGCCATGCGGGCAGGCGTCGCAGCAGAATCTGCCGGAGATGCGTGAAGCTCGGGACGCGCCGCTCGATGCTGCGCAGCGGCTCGCCCGGCGGTGAGTCCGCCCGAGTCAGCAGCCCTCGCGTTCCCCCTCACGGAAAGGCCGGAGACGCCGACGGCGCCGGGAGAATAGATGTTGCGCGAAAGGGCCAACACGATCCCGACTTCCAGCACCCCGCCCGCTACGGCGGCAGCGAGCTTCCACGTCATCCGGCGAAGCAGCCACTGCCGCATCAGCGAAAGCAGTCCATCGGCCAAGAGCGAGCCCGCGCCCTCCGCGGCCACGGTCTCGTCGAAAAGCCACAGCATCTCCGCCGCGAATCGTTCGCGAAAGTGTGGCGGATGCAACCACAGCAGCGCCCCGTAAATCGCTCGGGTCATATGGCCCTCTCCGGCCTGGCCATGGGCAGGTGCCGCCTGGCTTCTCGGACCAGCCCTTCGAGACGCGTGACCTCCGTTGCCAGAATCGTGCGACCCAAGCCCGTCAACCGGTAGTAACGCCGCCGCGGATCGTCGCCGGCAGCTCGCCGCCCGGTCTCGGTGACGACTCCTTGATCCGTCAGCTTCTGCAGATTGTCGTAGAGTGTACCCGGACCGAGCTTGTACTGCCCGCCGGACTGGCGCGCGACCTCCTGCATGATCCCGTATCCATGCCGCTCCTCGCCGGCAAGCGCCAGCAGGATATGCAGGGTCGCAGTCGATAGCGGCAGAAACGAGCGCAGAACCGGTTTCATAGTCGGACTCCGTTATATCGGAGTCCGAGTGAGTTGTCAACGGGATTTTCGAGGTTTGCCGCGTTTCCCTATGCTCTTCTTGGGCGCGCCGGACGGCGCCTGGCCCAACCCTGCGCGGACCGAGCGCGGCAACCTTGCCATCACCAATTCGTAGGACAGGCCGAGCAGCCGCCGGATTTCACTGCGGGACAGCGCCGCCTCATTCTGCAGGGCGATCCATTTGGCGCGAGCCAGGTAGGGCGCCGGAATGATGCCGGGACGCTCCACCAGTTCTGCGAAGGCTTCGTCCGACACCTTGAAGGAGATAAACACTGCGGCCGGCTCGGTTGGCGCGACCGCGTACATCTTCCCGCCCACTTTGAAAACCAGGTCGATGCCCCATTGCACGTGTTCGGTGGTATACGGCAGCGACAGGCAGTGCTGCCGGATCCATTCGATTTCCATAGGTCGTGCGAATTCTAGCACAACAGGAGAGCGGACCATGTCAGACCCTGCCTTTGTCAGACCGCGCCTTCCGAGCCGGGCGCGCCGGAGCCGTCATGAATCGTCCGCGGACACTTTGCCTCCCGTGGTGCCTCTCGGCTAATCTGACTCTCGTACAGGAAAGGAGGCGAACGATGGATCGGAGGAGTGCTTTGGGCGTCATGGCGGCAGGGCTGGCGGCAGCGGGCGCGCCCGGTGGGGCTCGGGCGGTGAACCCGGGCGGAGCGCGGGCGCCGGGCGGAGCGGACGAATCGGGCATGATCTATCGGACCCTCGGCAAGACCGGCGAAAAGGTCTCTGCGATCGGTCTCGGCGGCTACCACATCGGAAACCAATCGGACCCGCAGGAGAGCATTCGCATCATTCGGACGGCCATCGACCACGGCATCACGTTCATGGACAACTGCTGGGACTATAACAACGGCGAGAGCGAGCGCCGCATGGGCCAGGCTTTGCGCGACGGGTATCGCGCGAAGGCCTTCCTGATGACCAAATTCGACGGACGCACCAAGGCGGCCGCGGCCCAGCAGATCGACGAGTCTCTCGCGCGCCTGCAGACCGATCACATCGACCTGATGCAGTTTCACGAAAACATCCGCCTGGAAGACCCCGACCGATTCTTCGCCGCGGGCGGCGCGCTCGAAGCGCTGCTGGCCGCGAAGCAGGCGGGCAAGATCCGCTATATCGGGTTCACCGGCCACAAAGATCCTCTGGTCCATCTGCGCATGCTCGACGAGGCGGAGCAGCACAGCTTCCACTTCGATACCTGCCAGATGCCGCTGAATGTAATGGACGCGCATTTCCGCAGCTTCGGACATCAAGTGGTGCCGCGCCTCGTGGAACAAGGAATCGGAGTCCTCGGCATGAAGCCCATGGGCGACGGCAACGTGCTGCGCAGCGGCGTGGTGACCCCGATCGAGTGCCTGCACTACGCGCTCAACCTGCCGACGTCAGTGGTGATCAACGGCTGCGAGAGCGTGGACCGCGTGAACCAGGCGCTCGAGGCCGTCCGCAGCTTCAAGCCCATGGCTCCCGCCGAAGTCGCCGCCTTGCTGGCCAAGACGAAGGACGCCGCCATGACGGGCCGCTTCGAGCCCTTCAAAACCACCAGCATGTTCGACGGTACGGCGCACAATCCGGAATGGCTGGGCTAGCGGGCTTAGTGGTACGCGGAAATCAAAGACCGGTCGCCGGCGCCGGATCGGGTCAGGCTGTTTGAACCGCGTTTCGGGGATCGGGTCTCGGCGAGAAGGCCTTGCTCTGCCTGATGAGCGATGAGTGCGAAGCCCTTCGCGCGAGCCTCCGATGTGAGGGCCAGCAGGTGCGCCCGGCCCACCGCAGCACTGCCCGACTCCATCTCGATCTTGCCCAGCATCAGGCGAGCTTGAAACTCGACACCCACCAACCCAAGGCTGTGCGCCTGAGCAATGGCGTCCAGCAAATTGCGGATCGCTTCCCCTGACGGGCTGCGGCCCGTATTTGAAGCGGCTTGCGAAGCGGGCAGCGCGCCGGGGCGATCGCTTGCCGCAGATTTAATTCCCGCGCCCGCGATCGTGAGCTCCAGATGGTAATAGGTGTACGGCATCTTCGCGAGCACGCGCTGAGCCTGCGCGAGAGCCGTCAAGGCCTCCTGCCCCTTGCCTTGCGCGCTGAGGACCTCGACGAGTAAGGCTCCAGCCTCGATCGCTTCCTCGGGATGCTTCCCGGCGAGCCCGGTCAGCCCTTCGCGGGCCGCCCCCGCACCGGCAAAATCTCCTTGCGCAAAAGCTGCGCGAGTTAAGCGGACGCGGCATTCGGCCGTGGTCGCCGCGACGTCGATGGCGGGGGCCGATTGAGCGTCGGCTTCTGTTTTTTTCAGCATCGAGAGCGCTGCCTCGAGATCGCCCCGATCGAGGAGGACATCGGCCAGTCCTACCTGGGCGTCCGGCGCATACCGTGGTTCAAACTCGCGGTAGAGGTCGATAGCCTCCCCGTAATCGCGGGCCGCCCCTGCGAGGTCCCCCGCGCGCCTCTCGGCCTCAGCCAGATTCTGCAGATCACCGGCGAGCGCGCCCTTTTCATCGCGCTTGCGAGAGATCGCTACCGCCTCGTTGAGCATCTTCATGGCTAGTGGCAGGTCGCCCTGCAGCACGAGCATGCCGCCATAGTTAAGCTCGACGTTGGCAAGTATGCCACCGGGCGGGCCCTGCTTTCGCGTGGAGACGAGCAGATCTTCATAGGTCGTGCGAGCATCGCGAAACTGGCCCATGCCCCAATAAGCCGTAGCCAGGCCGATCAGGTCGAAGTTCGTCTCTTCCTGATTGTCCAGCTCGCGTGCAGTCCGGAGCGCTTTCTCGTAATACTTCACGGCTTCCGCTCCATTAGGGTGCTCGCTGATCACGTTCATGTTGCCGAGACGCCGGTCAATCGCCATCGTGCAGGCCCGGTCTCCCCTTTCGTCACACACCGCCCGCGCTTCGAGGCTCACCCTTGTCGCCTCCTCGCCCTTGCCCATGTCGGCGAGGATTCCGCCTTCGAGCGACCGGAGACGGGCCCCGAGCAATGGCAAGCCCAAGGCCTTGGCCTTTTCCTCACCGCGCAGGCACGCGGCGCGCGCGCGCTCATAGTCTGAGAGGGACGCTCGCGCAAAAGCCTCGGCCTGGTCGAGGCCCGGGTCATCGCGAAGCGGAGGCGGAAGGCCCCGGAGCTGCTCCAAGGTGATGAGGGCCTCCTGCGCGCTGCCGGTGTTGATCAGGTCCCATGCCAGCTCGATTCCATTGTCAAGGTCATCGGGGAAGGCGCTGTAGAGCGCGCGCCGGATGCCCTTCGTCTTTTCCCGGTCGCCGGCCGCTTCACGGTAGTTCGCCTCAATGAGCAAGCGGGTTCTTGGGTCCAAGGGCTGCGAAAGGTCGAATGCCCGCTTCGCTTCGGCTCTTGCCTTTAAATCGTATCCGAGAAGAGCCCACGCAGCCGAGAGTTGCAGGTGCCCCATGGGAAAGCTCGGTTCGATGTCCACAACCTGCTTGAGCAAATCGCGAGCCACCACCCCGTTCTCCTGGTGCAGTTCGCGCAGGCCAGCGGCGTAGAAGCGCGCGGCTTGGGGATTCGAAGGCAGCAGTCCGGCCGCCTGCGCCTCTTCGGTGGGCGAAACACGCTCTCCCAGAGCCATCCGAACGTCGAGCCCGGCCCGCGTGGCAAGGTTCGATAGCCGATCTCCGGTGCCGATCTCGCTTCGGACTGCCACCATCTCGCCGGTGGTTGCATCTTGCAGCCGAAGGTCCAGGCGAAGTTGGCCATCGGACTCCTCGCCGAGCGCGGTGTAGGATCCGGTCACGACATAGTCGGCGCCCAGAAGCCGATGAAGATGCGTCAGCGTTTCCTTGGAAAGCCCGGCTTGGCCGCCGTGCAGCAGGTCAGGCGTGGCCCGCGCCACGTCCCGCTCCGCAACGATTCGTAGCTCGCCCGACGCGCCAACCTCCGTCGCAACCATCCCCGCCAGGGCATCCGCCAGCCAATCCACATCCGTCCGGCCCGAAAGGTTCGCAAAGCCAAGCATAGCCACGGAACGACGCAAAGCAATCGACGAAACCTGCGTCGAGACAGGCGGCGGATGCGGGCTGCGACTGCGAAGATGGAGCGCGTACGCGATTGCGCCTCCGACCACCGCCACAGCTAATCCGGCAACAATCATCCAGTGGACGGGGCGAAAGCCGGTTGCGGCCGGTGCTGCCACCCTCACCGAGCCATCGGCTGGCTCCGAGGGGTCGCCGTTCAGGTAGGAGTCGCCGTTTCCGCCCCTCGAGGCGCGAATTTCAGGTTCAGCGCCTCGAAGGCGGAACACGGGAATGTAGGTCCCCTTGGGCAGGTCAATCACTACCGGATCGTCCGCACCCTCGGTCCGGTAATACGTGCCGAGCTTGTCACGAAGCTTACCGGCGCCGACGCGAACACAGCTATCCATCCTGGGATCGTAGGATGGCGGTCGGCGGTAGACTTCGATCCCAATTACGAATTCCTTGATTTCGGCGGTCTCGCCAGCGAGCGACTTCTCGACCGTAAAGCGCAGAAAGCGGCTCAACTGCGCGGCGCGCTGGAAAAGGCTCGAGGCAAGCATTTTCTCGAGTTGAGCCGCAATGGCCCGAGGCTCAACAGGCTGTGGAGGCTTGGCCTT
>DASZIG010000025.1:0-20330 GCA_035949375.1 Terriglobia bacterium
TCGGCCTCCAACTGCTCCTGCCTCGCCCGTACCCACGGCGAGTAATATCGCTCCGTGACCTTGATGCTGCTGTGCCCGAGCAACACTGAGACTCGCTCCATTGGCACGTTCGCCTGAAGCAACCCAACCGCGAACGTGTCCCGGAAGCGGTGCGCGTGGCCGTCTGGAACCCCGGCCAACTCGAAAACGGCCTTTAGGGTGCGCTGCCAGTCACCCGTTGCGCTCTCGATCTTCGATTCACCCGTCCAGAAAAAATACCCCTCGCTGGTCTTGGGAACGGCGTCCGGCGCCGTAACGACGAAGCCTGGTAGCGGGCAATAAACGGGAGTCCCCGTCTTGGCCGCGTACAGGAACAGCTCGTCTCCAGTGACGTGCCAGCGCTCCAGCGTCACCGCGCCGCCTATCCGCAATCCGCTATGACGGAGCCACAGCACAAAAGCTCGGGTGCAGCGAGCATTCTCAGCGGGACCGTACTTCCCTCCCCTGCTTTATCTTCCATACCTGTCGCAGTCGCCCGGCATCTCCCGCTCTTCCGGGCCCCGCGTCCCCGCTTGCCCAATGGGACATTTCGCCCCTTCGGGGCTGTGATGATTGCTCGTCCCTCGTTTTTCCCGACGGCTGGCTGTAGCCTATATGTGCCTACCTACAGGACTTGACACCCATGCTAGCCCTCTGCTATGCTTCCGATGTCGTTTTCCGAAGGGCGGACTTGCCGCCCCGGAGGCTTTGATGTTTCGCAGTCTTTCGCACCGCGCCCCAGTGTTACCATCGAAGGACCACCTATCACCATCGAGCCTGCTACGATGCCAGGAGGAGCCTACCAGAATAGCCTCTAACAAATCGAACTCTGCCGCAAATCTCTCCAAAAGCAGAAAAAAAGGAATCTAAAATTTTGCAAAACGAAGCCACTAAGTCCCATAGAATCAATAAAACAGCTTAAAAAAAGGGTCGAAACGAAGCCAAACGAAGCCACTGAAAGCCAAACTCGGTGCGCCATAAGCCCTTTGGAATCAGTCAGCGGCCTTCGGCGGTGGCTTTGTTTCACCAATTCGAAGCCAGACTCGTCCTTCAAGACGCGGTCAGGCATTCTGCCCGGCAATGGCGAAATCGCGGCGCCCTCGTGGGAAATCCCTGACGCGCACCGCGCCCGCAGATTCGCGCCGCGCGAGACGGCCAGGTGTCCGTCGCGCGACCGGGCACGCAGAAGATCTCGTCCGAAGTTACAAACGGGTTGATCGGAATGCGGCCAAGGGCAAGCCTGCCTCGCGACCCCCGCTTCGACTCGCGCTTCGACTCGCGCTTCCACCCGCGCCGTTCCTGTATACTCAGAAATTGAGCCAAGCGGGACCCAAGCGGGACATCGAATCATGGCGGCATCGCAAACCCCGATCCAAGCGGAAGACAAGCTCCGGCAAATTCCCTCGGTGGATGACCTGTTGAGCCGGCCGGCGCTTCGCGCCCTGGAGCCGTCTGCGGGCCGCGCGTTGGTGCTCGCGGCGGCGCGGGACGTGCTGCAGGCGCTGCGCGGCCGCCTGGCCGCTGGCGAGTGCGTCAAGCCGGACGAGAGCGGACTCGAGGCCCTGGAGCGGGAGACTGCCAGGCGGATCGAGGCGCAGCTTGCGCCGTCGCTCGTTCCGGTCATCAACGCCACCGGCGTGGTGCTGCACACCAACCTCGGGCGGGCGCCGCTCGCGCGCGAGGCCGTGGAGCGGGTGGCCGAGGTCGCCGGCCGCTATTCGAACCTGGAGTACGACCTCGCGCAGGGCGAGCGCGGCAGGCGCGACGACCACACCGGGCGGCTCCTGGCGAGTCTCGTAGGTTCGGAATCGGCCCTGGTGGTCAACAACAACGCCGCCGCGGTGTTTCTGGCGCTCAACACGATGGCCGAAGGCGGGGAGGTGATCGTCTCGCGCGGCGAACTGATCGAAATCGGAGGATCGTTCCGCATCCCGGACATCTGCGCCAAAAGCGGGGCCGTGCTCCGTGAAGTGGGCACCACCAACCGCACCCGCCTCGCCGACTACGCCGCGGCCATCAACGAGCGCACGCGCCTGCTGCTGCGCGTCCATCCCAGCAATTTCCGCGTGGTGGGATTTACGGAGCGGCCGGCGCTTGCGGAATTCGTGGAGTTGGGGCGCTTGCACAACGTCCCGGTGATGGAAGACCTGGGCAGCGGGTGCCTAGTGGACCTCGAGCCTCAGGGCCTCGCGGACGAGCCGGTGGCCGGCGCGAGCCTAGGGGCGGGCGTGCAGGTCGTGACCTTCAGCGGCGACAAGCTGCTCGGCGGGCCGCAAGCCGGGATCATCGCGGGCGCGCGCGAGCCCCTGCAGCGCATCCGCAAGAATCCGCTGTTTCGCGCCTTGCGCGTGGACAAGATGACCATCGCGGCTCTCGAGACCACCGCCCGGCTTTACTTGCGCGGGCAGCTCGACCGTATTCCGGCGCTCGCGATGATTCGCGCTTCGGCGGAATCGATCAGGGTGCGCGCCCTGCGGTTGAAGGAGCAGCTTGCGGTGCTGCCGGGAATCACGGCGGCCCTCGAACCGGGTGAGTCCGTGGCGGGAGGCGGGTCGACACCGGGCCAGTCGCTTCCTACCGTCCTGGTGGCGGTGCGGCACTCCCGGCGGTCCGCGCGGGAACTGGCCGAGGGGCTGCGTCGCGGCCGCCCGCCCGTGATCGCGCGCGTGGAGAGTGACGGTGTCCTGCTCGATTTGCGCACCGTCCTCGACGGAGCAGAAGAGAACGAGATCGCGCGGGCGTTCGCGAGAATCACGACGCGCGAGAATCACGACGCGAGAATCACGACGGAGGTTGAGTGAGTTCAATTCCTGAGATCACGGGTGAGGCACCGTTCGAAGTGACCGACCCGGCGGCCGAACCACAAGCGCCGGGAGCGGTTGCTGGGCATTGGGGCGCGGTGGACGCCGACTGGCCGCGCATCGCCTACTTCTCGATGGAAATCGCCCTCGAACCGGCGATCCCGACTTACGCCGGAGGTCTCGGCATCCTGGCGGGAGACATGCTGCGCTCCGCCGCCGATCTGGGATTACCCATGGTCGCGGTCACGCTCATCTACCGCGGAGGCTATTTCGAGCAGAGATTGGACGATCAGGGGCGCCAGTCGGAAACGCCTTCGGCGTGGACGCCGGAGGACGTGTTCGCGCCCGTCGAAGCCCGGACTGCGGTGACGATCGAGGGCCGGCGCGTTCACATCCGCGCCTGGAGGTACGACGTGGCCGGCATCAGCGGGCGTAGAGTGCCCGTCTACCTGCTCGACACGGCAATGCCCGAGAACGACCCGTGCGACCGCGCGCTCACCGATCGCATCTACGGCGGCGACCGCCGCTACCGCCTCAGCCAGGAAGTGGTGCTCGGCATGGGCGGCGCGCGATTGCTGCGGGCGCTCGGACACACCCGCATCGATCGCTACCACATGAACGAAGGCCACTCCGCCCTGCTCACCATGGCCCTGTTCGAAGAGCAGGTGCGCCACGGGCAGTCCCAAGGTTCGAGCTTCGACGAGGAGATGGAGATCCTGCGGCGACGCTGCGTTTTCACCACGCACACGCCCATACCCGCCGGGCACGACGCGTTCGATCGTGACCTCGTGAGGCTGATCCTCGGCGAAAAACGGACCGACGCCCTCGAGAGCCACGGCTTGATGCCGGAGGGCCGGCTGAACATGACGGAGCTGGCGCTCGCCTGCTCTCATTACGTGAACGGTGTGGCGATGCGGCACGGTGAGGTGTCGCGCGCCATGTTTCCGCGCTTTGCGATCCGGTCCATCACCAACGGCGTCCACGCCCGTACCTGGACCGCGCCGCCTTTTCAGAAGCTCTATGACCACTACATTCCCGAGTGGCGGCGCGACAACCTTTATCTGCGGTGCGTGCTCGGCATCCCTCTTCACGAAATCCTCGGGGCGCATGCCGCCGCCAAGCGGACGCTCTTTGAGGCCATCAAGGCCGAGACCGGCGTGACGCTCGACGAATTCCGCTTGACCCTGGGCTTTGCACGGCGCGCTGTAGCCTATAAGCGCGCGGAACTGCTGCTCTCCGATCCCGAGCGCCTGAAGAAGGTGGCGAAGCGCTCCGGCCCCCTGCAAATCATCTATGCCGGCAAGGCGCACCCCGCCGACGAGGAGGGCAAAGCCATCATCCGTCGCGTGATCGAGCGCGCGTCGCAGTTTGACGACGACGTGCACGTGATCTACATCCCGAACTACGACATGCGCTGGGGACAGCTCCTCACGAGCGGCGTGGACATCTGGGTGAATACGCCCCTGCAGCCCCACGAAGCCTCGGGCACGAGCGGTATGAAGGCGGCCTTGAACGGTGTGCCCAGCTTCAGCGTGCTCGACGGGTGGTGGATCGAGGGGCACGGTGAAGGCATCACCGGCTGGAGCATCGGCGAGGACAGCCGCGGCGATAATCCGTCAAGCGAGCTGGCCTCCCTCTACAACAAACTGGGCACGGTGATTGCGCCGCTGTTTTATTCGAGGCCCGCCGCCTTCGCGGAAGTGATGCGCGGCACCATCGCCTTCAACGGATCGTTTTTCAACACCCACCGCATGCTGCATCAGTACGTGCAGAACGCCTATGGACTCGAGATGCTGCCGCACGTCGGGACGGAGCGGCCGGAGATGGGGGCCGGATACGGCGGCTAGCTACGGAGGCTAATCTTTCGTCAGGCGGCGCACCGCGATGTGGACGAGGCTGAGACCGAGCGCGCCCCAGAAGGCCGCCGCGAAACCCTGCACGGCGAAGCCCGGCACAAGCGACGCCGAGACTTCGAGCATCAGCGCGTTCACGATCAACAGGAAGACGCCGAAGGTCAGAATCGTCAGGGGCAGCGTGACGATCTTGAGCAGCACTCCCAGGGTGGCGTTCACAAATCCGATCACGAGGGCGGCCACCAGCGCCGCCGGCAGATTCCGCACGTGAAATCCCGGCACGACCTTGGCCAGGACAAGCAGGGCGACAGCGTTTACAACCCAGCGAACGAGCAGCCTGTCCACTCGGAAGCCTCCAGCTCAAAGTGTCGCACACCGGGCCCGGCGGTGAAACAGCGCCATTTCCGCTCAAGAGGCGAGAGGCTCAGGCGGCCGGCCCATTCGCGTCCGGATGATCCTCCCGCGCCGGCTGCACCTGCCAGTAGCGCATCTCTTCCCGCAACATGCCGAGAAGGGAGATGGTGATCGAGAGAATCAATGGTCCCACGAAGACGCCGAGAATCCCGAATGCCTTGATGCCGCCAAGCAGCGAGAAGAAGACGAAGAGCGTGTTCATCTTCACGCGCCCGCCGATAACGTACGGCCGTACGGCGTGATCCACCAGGCTCACAAACCCCGCGCCCCAGACGAGCAGGATCAGGCCCTTGATCCAGTGGCTGGTCGCGACCAGCACGATCGACGCGGGAAGCCAGATCAACGCGGTGCCGACAACAGGAATCAGCGAACAGATGGCGGTCACCATGCCCCAGAGAATCGGCGAGTTGATGTCGAGCACCGCGAATGCGCCGCCGATCAGGCTCCCCTGCACGGCAGCCACCGCCAGCACTCCGTACACGTTGGCAATAATCGTGTCGGTTATGCTGGAGAAGAGCCGATCGACGCGGGTTTGATCGAGTGGCAGCAAGGCAGCGATGGTCAGTCGCACTCTGCGGCCCTCGCGGAACAGGAAGAACAGCGTAAAGAAGCTGATCGCAGCGTCCAAAATGAAGGTGCCCAGGTTCCGGGCGACATCCGCCGCCGAGCGCACGATCCAGGCGCTCGCCTCCTCCAGGCGGCTCTGCAGATCCGCGCGCAGGTCCATTCCCGACAGGTCAACGTGACGTCCGATGATATCGAGCGGCTTCTGCAGTTCCTGCGTCATCCACGGCACCCAGCCGCCGCCTTGGGCGCTGCGGACGCTCAGGAAGGAATACGCCTGGTGAATCTCGTCCTCGACGGCCGTGCCCAGCGCAATCACGGGCAGAACAACCACCAGCAGGACAAACAGCGTGGAGACGAAAGCGGCCAGGTTGGGCCCACGGATTCGGCTCCAAATGCGGAGATGGATGGGATAAAAGACCACCGCCATCACGGCCGCGAAGATGATCGCGGATACGAAAGACTGGGCCATGACGTAGCACAGCCAGAGACTGACCGCGCCGGCCAGGATCAGGAAACCCAGAGTGTAAGGGTTCCTCGGCACGGCATGAAGAACCGGCGCCTGCGTCGGCGGAGTATCCGGCGGGGCGTCCAGCGGCGTGGGCTCGCCTGAGAGGTCCATGGCATTCCGCTGCACCGGTCGCGCAACCAATAAGGATCGGCCAGCGCTGGCAGTATACCTGACCGTGCTCCGCGCACGAAACAAAGTCGTTGCTCAGGGGAGAGGCCGGAGTGAATTGAGCCGGAGTGAATTGAGGTTGGCAGAATCGCGGGGACTGGATATAATCGAAATGCGGGGTGGAGCAGTCAGGTAGCTCGTTGGGCTCATAACCCAAAGGTCGCTGGTTCAAATCCAGCCCCCGCAACCAGCTCCTTCAGTCAGTTGCGGTGATTCGCTCCAACGCGATTTGGGTTTGTTTGGGTGCTTATCACTGAATGCTTCCTAAAACTGCCGTGGCCACGCGCCCGGCGGTTTCTCTTTTGTCCCTCTCCATTGCTTCCGTGTAAACGTCCATCGTGGTCGTAATGCTCGAATGGCGCATGAGCTGTTGCGCCACTTTCATCCGGGCGCCGGTCACGTCCAGCGCCGTCGCGTAGGAATGGCGCAAGCTGTGCCAGCCGATCTTGCCAAGCTCGGCCCGGTCTGCTGCAGGTTGCAAAATCTTCTCCCGCAGCTTGTCCGCGTCCCGAGGTCCGCCCCGCACCGAAGCGAAGACGAAATCCGTCTCGGAACGAAAGGTGGCTTGGACCAGCCAGTCCGCCAACGCCGAGCTCAGTTCCGGCGCCAGCGGAAGCACTGCCTCCGATTTGGGAGTCTTCGCTGGTCCGATGTGATACTGATAGACGGCCCGCCGAATTTCAACTGTCGCCCTCAAGAGGTCAATGTCACCCCACTGAAGACCGAGGATTTCGCCGACCCGAAATCCAAGGCAGCCCGCCAGCATCACCATCGTGCGATACGGTTGCTCTAGCTTGCCCAACAGCCGCCCCATTTCCTCGATACTTAGCCGCCTCGGGGTTCGTTGCCGCTTGGCGCTCTGGCGCACCAGTTCTATCGGGTTCCGGTCCACCAGCTCCCAACGCCGCGCGCACTCGAACAGCACGTGCATAAGGTTTCTGATATTGCTCTTGGTCTTAGGTGCCAACGCCAGCGATTTCAGCCAATGCTCGACTTCCAGGCTTCGGATCGCGCTTAACGGAAAGTCAGTCCACTTCGGGCGCAGCCATCTCTTGATAAGCGACTTATAGCTGACCCGCGTGGAAAACCTCTCCGGCAGTTCCTCATTCGCATAACGCTCAATGACTCCCCCGAACGTGACGGGAGTCGCCTGAAACGTTCCGCGGTTGACCGACAACCGAAGCCCGTCGACTGCTCTCTTGGCATCAGTTTCGGTCGGGTATTGTAGCGCGGTGCCGACCCGAATCCGCCGGTAAATGCGTCTTCCGTCAGCCCCGAGTTCGTAAAACCGAAACGTCCAAACGTCCAGCTTCTTTCCTTCGACCAACTCCAGCATCCCGAATTGATAACGTACTCGCCTCACGATTTGCCCTCCTCGTTTTGGCGGCACGCATAGCGGGCACAGTTTACCTGAGATTCAAGCCACTGGTCGATGGATGATTTGCGGAAGCGCCAGAACTTGCCGACCCGGATGCTCGGGATTTGGCCGGTGCGCGCCATGTGCTGCACGGTCTTAAGGTGCAGGCCGAGCAAGCCGGCAACTTCGTTCGCGTCAATGAGCGGCTCGAATTCGTATTTCATGCTTCTTCCCAAATCCGCCAACCTTCAAAACGCGGCTCCCATTCTGGGGACACCGGGGACAGCGGGGACACATGATACCCGCATCTTAGGAACCTGCCCTTTGCCGTCCTTGACCCCTGTCCCCACTGCGCTCATAGCAATGGGGACAGCGGGGACATTTGTCCCCGTTGTCCCCACTTCCCTCACGAAGGTGGGGACAAGCTGGCTTCGGCGTTGTTCCTTGCGTCGTCGGAAGATACCTGCCCGCCGTCCCCACTGTCCCCTTTGTCCCCACTGAGCCCACCGAGAATCGAAGCGTTGATGGCATAGACGCGGACCGTCGTGCCCAACTCGGTTATTCTTGGCTTCTTCTGCAATCGGCCCCTTCCGTCTGGGTCCAGGAACCCGCGTTCGAGTAGTGCTTTGGCGACACTCTCAGAATTGAACCCCGCGCAGACTTCGCGCCGAAAGACCTCTGGCAAGATCAAATACTGCGTCACGTTCCCGTCATCGTCGCGCCGTAGGAATCCCGCGCGGTTTGTCACCTTTTCTCCAACCGCCTTATCAGACTGAAATCGTGACGCGCCGTGCGCTTCCACAAATGCCGCAACCTGGCTAATGGCCGCATCCATATCGCTCGGGCCGGTGCTTCCTCTCGCTCGAAGCCAAGCCCGAAAGCAACGGTCAATGGCCCTCGTCGCTTCGCCATCGCGCCACCCCGTAAGGCCAAACCCCGACGCGATCTCGCCCGCCACGGCAGCGAGTGCAAAGCGGCGTGCGACCCTGATGACCTCTGGCGAAGCGCCAGAAATCGTCTTGTCCTCCAGAAACCGGTGAATGGAGGTTCGAGTTGCCATCTCAACTCCTGGGCGATCCTCGGCGACGTGCCTCAGAAACTCGCGAATCGGACTGCCGTAGTGTTTCTTCGAAACTTCCTTGAGATGTCCAGCGAACGCTGAAGCCGAGTGAAAGCCGTGCAAGTTCTCAAACAGACCCATGCCGGCGCCAGCGTCCGCTGGGATATTTGCCAAGCGAATCTCACTGCCTGCCTTTGTCTGCTTGCCTGCGGTTTCAGCGTGTTCTCTGAGCGTAATTTCTCCCGACGACAGAATCAGGATTGTCCAGGACAGTCGCCGCCGCATCGCAATCGCCTTCGACATGCGGCCTTTGCCCTGGCCATTCGCGAGCATGTAAAGCGCCTCCACCGCCTCGTCAGCGCCCACCTGAAAAATTTCGTCCAAACAAGCCAGCGAGTCGTTATGAAGCTCTGCAAACGCTTCAAGTGCGTTTGCCGTGTTCCGCCATGATTCGACATACCCGTTTCTGCCTCCACCACCGCACACGGAGCCTGCAACCATCAGCGCGGTGCTTTTCCCGAGCGATGACGGTCCCCAAAAGTGAAATCCGCCGGATTCAGTCTCGGACAGCAGGAGGAGGGGTGCGGCAAATGCCAAACACACAGCGAACGTCAGTCTCGAGTTTCCGGCGCAGAGTGAACCGACCTCGCGTTTCCAGTCCTCGTAAGAGCCGCGAACGTTGAAGTAGTGGTCGGAGTCAAGCGGAGATTGGTAGATATACTGATCGCGTTCCGACGATCCGCCGATGGCCTCATCGGGCAGAACAAACACGGCGCCATGCCAACCGAGCTTGGGGACACAGCGGGCCTTACCGTTACACCGGGCGGTCTGGACGTAGGTGGTCAAAAGGTCCCTTACCCTTTTTCCGGGTTCGATTTCGAGACCTCCGTCCAGGAGTCGTGCCCGATACTCATCGCCGCTGCCAGCCAGCATGCTCATCGGCATCGGCCAAGTGTGTTCTCTGCCCTCACGATCACGCCATCCCAGCAGCCTTCCCCAGCCCTCGCCTCGGTCGTCTCGCGTTTCCTTGAGGACGTCCAGCCGGGAGCAAATGCGAATTGGATCCCTGTCGGGGTCGGAGTCGAGATAGAAAATGCCGGAGTCCCTGATATCGAATCTCTGTGAGGCGTTCTCCCCTAGGTGGTCGTTGCGTCGTTCGCCGCTGCTTCCTTGCATGGTGCTCGTTGGGGTCCAAGGCTGGCGCGCTGGGCGGGAGTACGCTTGGCGTACGCTGGCGAGAGCTTCTTCTTTGGTGTAAAGCTCCGGCTGGCCCTTTGAGTTGGTGCCGGATGTTCGCGCCTGGTAGTCGAGCGAAATTCGATCGGCTTCCTGCCGGCTGTAAGCGTTGTCACGCGCCTGCTTTGCGAGCCAGAAACCGGCAATGTTGCGCCCTTCTCCTGCAGCCCGTTTCAAGGCTTGGGAGACGAGCCGCTCGGGAGACACTATCCCGTTGTCTTCGGGGTTCGAGTTCGAGTGGTCGGCATTGACAGCAGCGTGCGCGCCGCACCGTTTCAGAAATGCTCCTAAGTCAGATGGCAGGCTCTCGAACGGGTCTGGATCGGGCGGCCGGAGCCACTGATACTCACCGGCCTGATTCCGTCCAGCGAAGATCGCGTAACCGCCGTCCCCCCGGATATCGAGCCCCGGATAGAGCCGCGCCAGCTCGCGCTTGGCCCTGGCGTTCAGGGTCGGCACTCTGAATTCGGGGCATTCAAGGTGGACATGGTGTCCACCGCTCCCTGTTCTGACGTGCGGATTTAAGCCGAGCCTGCGCAGGGTCGCGTTCCCCACTTCACCATCAAAGTCGAGAACGATCAGGCCACTGATCGGCCCCGTGATGACTGCCCACCCAGGGGGTTTCAGGTTCCTTGTCCAATTCCTGACATGGTCGGCGGTCACCCGTTCTTGTTGAAGCCGCTTCCAGGCGATTGCTGGCCGCTTATCGGTTCGGACGGGTATCACGTTCCGTCCGAGAGAGAGCATGGTTTCGGGACTAGGCGTTGGCGTTGTGCGGTGTGCGGTTGTGTCGTGGCAGGCCATCTCGACTTGCTCTCGTGCGGAAGCAAGCCGATAATAAGTTTCCATTCGGCATTTGCGGCTTGTTCCGCGATTACTGATTTGGCCCCGCCGCCAGTCGCGCTGACGGTGGGGCCTTATGTTTGCGGGACGGCGATTCCCCAGAGGCCGCCCTCGTATTCAACTATCAACCTCTTCCTGTGTAGCCTCCGCAAGGCGTTATGGACTGCCGACATTGGATTGACGAAACGGCTAAACTGAAAACCCATCGCCACCAGCATGTCCCTGATTCCAACCGGACTCATTGGCTGCGCCGCGTTTCGCATAGCGATCAAGATGGCCTCGGACAATTCGATTTGATATGTCTGCTGCACTTGGTTCTGTGCGGCGAGCGTCGCAAGGCCAGCGATTGTTTTCTCCAATTGCATAATCCTGATCGAGATCCCCTCACGCTGCTGCACAAGCCCTGCCAGCTCTTGCCTCGCTGCCTGGAGAGCCGCGTTGTAATCATACTCAATCATTTCCTGCTCCAGTTACCGATACTATTACCGTCATCAGGTAAAGTCAAGCCTGATTTGGCAGGCAAGGAGAAGGATTGCGAACTTTGAGGGAGGGATCGTCCAGGACGGTCAGGTTAGGCGTCTTCTGTGAGCTTCTGACGCCTCTCCTGTGCGTTGCGCTCAGCCTTGAGGGGTTCGAGTGCCGCGTTAAGTCCTTGGGCGATAATGTCCATCATCCTGCGGTCCATCGGTGGGCCTCGCGCCTATCGATCTCGGCCTCTGCCTAACTTGGCGCTCTGCCGCAGTTAAGCGTGCGAAGAATCCTGCATGGCCTTCAGTGCGTCCCCGTGCCTGACAGCGAGACGGCTTGGTCGGCCCCTCCGCCGTTAACTTGCAGCGTGGCGCTGGCGGCTCCTCCGCTCTTGGGCGCGAAGCTGACGTTGATTCCACAGCTCGCGTTGGCTGCCAGGCTTGTTCCGCAGTTGTTGGTTTCGGGGAACTCACCCGAGCCCGTCCCGGTCACGCGAATGGAAATGCTTTGAGCAGTCCGCCACACGTTTGTCACAGTTACCGTTTGTGGCGAACTGGTCTGGCCCACCGGCACTTTGCCGAAATTGAGACTCGTGGCGGAAAGCTCGAAGGCCAGGCCCGTGCCCGAAAGCGCAGCAGTCTGCGGGCTACCGGCGGCGTTGTCGGTAACGCTGACGGTCCCGGTGGCGTTGCCGGGTTGCGTCGGGGCAAAGTCTACCCCAATCGTGCACGTTGCGCCCGGAGCGAGCATTGTGGTGCAACCATTGCTTCGCTTGATTGTTCTGCCGAAGCTCGGGCTCGCGGCGATCTTGGCAATGGAGAGCGGTTCATTGCCAATGTTGGTGAGAGTGACGGGCACAGTCGGGCTGGTGGTGCCCAAGAGCACGTTGCCAAAGCTGATGCTGCCCGGCGAGAGCGAGACCACCGGCGCGTCGCCAGTTCCCATTAGCGGCACTGCCTGAGGGCTGCCGGGCGCGTTATCCGTGATGCTCACGGCGGCTGTTCGCATGCCCTCAGCCGTGGGCGTGAAGGTGACGCTGATGGTGCAACTGGCGCCGATGGCGAGCGTCGAAGGGGAGATCGGGCACGTGTTGGTCTGCGCGAAATCGCCCGGGTCGGCGCCAGTGAGTCCTAAGCTGGATATCGTCAGGGCTGCGTTTCCGCTGTTCGTCAGCGTGACAGTTTGAGCTTGGCTGGTGACGCCTAAGTCTTCGCCACTGAAGGTTAGGCTTGTGGGCGCGAGCGTAGCGACCGGGACGAACGTTTGGAGGAACACGGAAAAGCTGTTATCCGTCTGGTTAACTGTTGCCAAGTCGAGAGCCCCGTCGTCGTTCAAATCGGCCGCGGTCAGGGAATACGACGTCTCTCCCGTACTGTACTGGGTCTGCGGCTGAAAAGTGCCGTCGCCGTTTCCTAGGAGAATGCACATCTTGTTGTTTTCACCGGAGGCGGCCAAGTCCAGCTTTCCATCCCCGTTGAAATCACCGGCGATGACCATGATTGGGCTCCCGACCGCAGCATAACTGCGGTAAGGCTGAAAGCTACCGTCCCCATTGCCGAGCAGCACTGACACGGTTCCGTTGGTGGGGCTGAAATTGGCCACGGCGAGGTCGAGAGCCCCGTCTCCGTTGAAGTCGGCCGCCGTGATACCGGCTTCTCCGGCAACCGGGTAGTCCACGCCCGCCTGAAAAGTTCCGTCGCCGTTTCCCAACACGATCGATACCGCGAGCTGCGTACCGTCGAAACCGTCCACGGCGAGGTCGAGCTTCCCATCGCCATTAAAGTCACCGACGGTCACGGCGCTGGGCGACTCAATTGCCGGCACGGTGGCAGGCTTCTGGAACGTACCGTCGCCGTTGCCGAGTAAAATCATCAGGGTAAAGCTGGGATCACCGTTCACTGCCGCTAGGTCGCTCTTGCCGTCTCTGTTAAAATCACCTACGGCCAGCCAGTAGTTGTTGGCGGTAGCGATGGTTGTATCGATGTGCTGCTGGAAGGTGCCGTCGCCGTTTCCTAGGAGAACGGACACCGTTCCACTAGCCTGGTTCGCAGTCACGAGGTCGACCGTGCCATCGCCGTTGAAGTCGCCGGACGCGATGAATATCGAGTTGCCTGCCGTTGGGTAAGTCACGCCCGGCTGGAACGTGCCGTCTCCCTTGCCGAGAAGAACAGTTATCGATTCGTCCACTATCGCCAAGTCGGGCTTACCGTCATTGTTGAAGTCGCCTGATACAATTCCGATCGGAGAGACTAGCCCCGAGAAATCGGTCCTACTCAGCGAAACTAGGCTGGTCGGTATCGTAATCTGAATCAGCACGGCATTCGAAACGCCACCGCCCGGCCCAGGGCTCGTCACAGTTACCGAAGGTGTACCGGCTGTGGCTACGTTGGCCGCCGGCACTGTCGCGGTCAGTTGCGACTCGCTCACAAAGGTCGTCGCAAGCGGCGTGGTGACGCCACCAATGCTCCAATCGACTACCGAGCCCTGCACAAACCCCGTACCGTTAACGGTAAGCGTGAATCCGGGACTGCCCGGCGTCACGGCATCCGGCACGAGAGGTTGATCGATGAGGGGCACCGGGACGGTTTGCCCGTCCAGACGCGGCGCTGACAACGACAGCGCGCATGTGAGTGCGATTCCGCAGACGAGGGCCGCTGGACGAGCATGGTTTCCGCTCCTATTCATGGTCATTCTCCTGTCTAGTTAACGGATACTGTTGTACGCCCAAGGCCGGCCTACACTCAGTTGATCTCCTCCACTGAAAACGCCCGCACCTGTGCAGTGTTCCCGCTCGTGCCGGCGCCGAATGTGATGGTGATCTGCAACGTCTGTGCCAACGTGGTGTTGAAGGGGGTTACCGGCTGCGTAATATTGTTGAGGAGGACTTGGCCGTTTGCGCTCAGGCCCGCGACATTGACGGTGTCGAGACTCCCGCTGCTCCCCGTGCTGGCACACCGGAGCACGAAAGTGGCACCCATGCTTCGGGTAAGAGAGGCCGGCGGAGATGAGGCTGGGCTCTGATAAATATCCGTTGGGCCGCTCAGGAAGCGCAGCTTATAGGTATGGGTGACCACGCTAGCGGGCGCGACCATCTGAATGCCCACAGTGACCCGCACAGTCTTTCCGACTGTCCAGTAATTCGCTGGGAACGTGTAAGTGGCCACGTCAAAGGGCGTCTCGGTCGTGCCATCCGAAGCGGCCGTTTGCACAGCACTCGGGCCGGCCAAGACGACGGTCCGCTGCAACGACGTTGTGGCAGTACTGGTGCTCCCGCCGAGGGTCTCCCCGGCAACTGGGCTTTGCGCAGTGCTGTCGTAGGCTAGCGCGCCGTTGTCCGTGGGCGCTGCCCCGGCGGACACCGGGACCTTTAACTCCGTCGCTGAGCTAAAATCAAACAGTCCCGTCGGAGCCGCACCTGCTGCCACGTCTGCCAGGGTGCCCTGGCGGAACGCCGGGGCGCCCGACGTCGCGAAGAGTGCATGAGTTAATGTCGTGTCCGCCGCTATTGTCGAGCTGGCGTGCGACCCGCCGCCAATCATTACGGCGTCATTGGTCAAAGACCCGGCGGCCGTCACGCAGTTGGAAGTGTTGCACTGGTCGGCGTTGATGTGGCCGCTCCCTGCCTTAGTCATCGTGCCAGTGGCGTCCATCACGACGCCGTTGCCGTTCGCCTCAAACTCGATCGGCGGCGCGGGCGTGCCCGCCGATAGCGTGCGAACGCTCAACAGGTAGCCCCCGGGCTGACCCTCGTTAATGGTCACGCTGTCGGGACCGGTGGCTCCAGACGCGGTCAGTGAGTTAAAGGCGAGCGTGTTTCCGCTACCATTTACGAACTGCGCGACATTGCTTTGTCCGCTGGCGTCGTTGTAGGGGAGGGCGGCCGACGGGGTGGATGAGTCAGTGATTATGTTATTGGAGGCGCCGCTTAGAAGGGTAAAATCCTCGTTGAGGCTGATTGCGTACTGATCGAGCTTCAGCCCCGAGGTGACTAGCCCTTGGAGAGTACCACCCCCACTGCAGGTACCGGCATACGGCGAGCTCCCAGTGCCGCTGCTCTCGTACGTTATTGAGGTGGTGGAACTGGCCAGAATGATGTAACGTCCATCGAAGACCTCCTGATCGGTGGTGCAGCCCGCGCCGTGGCTCACGGAGATCGCTTGACCTACAAACGGAGCAGAAGCTAAGACCGGAATGCCGGTAACCACCACATAGGCTTTGGCGCTACCGTCGTACCCGACCGGGTACCAATTCCAGTGATAGTTAGGCGATGAGCCTTTGGAAACCGAAGCGTTGAAGCTCTCCCCGCCGCCAGCGACGACACCCCAGCCGCCGGTGGCCGAGGATTCAAACTTGGCGCTGGCGATCCCGCCCGCCAGCGTGATAAGACCCACGCAGGGAGCCCCTGAATTGTCTGTCGACTCGTCAAAATGAGTTCCGTACATTCTGACCGGCCCATTGCTAACGATCCCGATACAGGAGCCGATGGCGGCAGAAATGCCAGATAATGAAGCTGAAGCGAACTGACTGGTGGTGCTCCCTCCCCACGGCGGGCCGCCGATCGGACCTGTTATTAAGCTATTGGAGTTATTCGGGAAAATGTCTCCCCCGATCACAATGGGGCCATCCTGCGCGCCGTTGCTTCCGTCGTAGCAAATCGAATTGTTGTCGCACTTGTCGTGGAGCAACACGATGTTGTTGTTGAAGATCGCTCCGTTAACGCCATAGAAACTGGTTGCTTTCATACCGTAGGACAGGTCGACCCCGTTGATGCTCGGGCTCGTCGGCGTTACTCCAGGCTGCTGTCCGTTGAAATTCTCGAAGTCGCAGTACGCGATAATAGCCTCGCTGATACCGTTCATCAGTAACCCGCCGATGGCGGCGCCGTCGCTACTGGTATCGCTGAAGGTCACATTTGAGACCTGGAAGCCACCGAAGTTATTGTAGTTAGCTCCGGGCGGAATCCCGGAATCGTATGCGGCGTTTTGACCGACCGTTAGGATGGTGATTGGCATGGCGGTCACGAGGCGGACGCCCGACAGTGGTGGTCCCCCTGACTTTAAGGAGTTCCCCATCGCACGGATTTCGAAGCTTACTTGGCTGCTTAGTGTCACTCCAGTGCCGAACATGTACTCGCCGGTACCGCTGGCACCGCCGTTGGGCACGATTAGGATGCATCCTTTGGAAGTAAACCCGTTCAAAGTGACATTCGCGAAATTCGACGGGCTGGGGCAGGCGTTCGCGGCGTTCTGGAAGGCCGTGCTGTTGTCTGTGCCCCACGTGACGTTCAGGCTACCCACGCCGGAGCCATTCAAGGAGGCTGTGTTAAGGGTCGCGTTCTTGTAGAGGCTGCCCACCGGGCTGGAAAGACTCACGATTCTCGCCAGCAGCGTCTGGGCGGGGGCGGGAGAAGTTCCGGCAGCGCCAGCTTTCGGGATCTCAATGGCCTTGCCCACGTCAGACGCCGCAAAGATTGCGTTCGCGCAGGTGAGCAGCGTGGACGTCATGGCGATGCTGCAGGTCGTGGAAGGGGAAAATGATACCGACTCTTGAGCATCATCGAGCGCCCCAAAATTGCGCACGTTGATCTCGGGCGCGGGCAGGTCGCCGAACTGGGCCTTGGCCAGCGGCGGGTCGCAGGTGAAAAGAGCCACGCAGGCAACGGCGAAAAGCGCTGCCCTCTTCAGGCCCTGTGGACTGGAAGTGTACCGCCCGGGGTGGCGAATCATGTTAACCCCTTCTTCTCAAGTTTGCGTGTTGCGAAGGTCTGGCTACCCGTCAGACCGAAGACATCGTATCAGAGTTCTGAGCGGTGTCAATGCATTTTCGCGGGTGGAAGGGCACAACTCCAACTTGTCCAGGCTGAGGGGCCAGCGTTAACAGGGCCAGCTCCCATCCCCAGGGCGCCATCGAGGTGAAATCCCCCGAAACAGGATGTCGCCAGGCTTGGGGGATCAAGGGCCGGGGTGCGGATCAAGCCGTGGTCGCTGGGAGGGATTAAGGATACTAGGGATTCAGCGAATCGGGAGGCTGGATGAAAGAACGCTGAGAAGGCGCGGCTGTCTGAGGAGATCGTCGGCTATTCGATATCGCCGTCTATAATCTCGCGGGCCAATTCGCGGACTTCCTTGGTGCTCTCATCTCCGGTGAGGTCAGATTCCAGGCCGCGCCGGACAATGGTTCGCAAGTGATCGGCCAACTCGCTGTCGTAGTACTCCTCTCGCGTGAGATCGCCTCGGCGCTCTGACTCGGCCATGTAGCTCACCACGTCTGCCACGCCTTCCGCCACAAGCCGGGCCTTCTTTGCCTGACGCTCCTTCTCGGCTTGGCGTTGCTCGATTTCGCTGCGGGCCTCGGCGACGGTCGCCGCCAGCGCTTCCTTGCCCTCGGCTTCTGAAATCTCGATGGGCAGCTCGGCCAGTATCTCGGTGCATTCTCGGCGCACGCGCGCCGCGTCCTGGTCGTTCTTGCTCCACGGGAGTTCCCACATCGCCCACCGCAGCAACTTGGCATCAAGTTCGCGTCTCTCGATACCTTGACGGACTGGCTGGACTGCTTCCTGGGCGGCCACTCGCATTTCGCACCCGTCTGCAAAACTGTCAAAGCGCCGAAGGGCCTCCCGGACCACGGCCGTTGCCTTAAGTTTCTCAGCCTCGGTCGCGGAATACGGCAGGCTCCTCAATGCCTCTTCTGTGAGCCGTTGGCGGCGCTCCTGTACGTCGCGCTCGGCCTGCAGGGGTTCTACTAGGGCCGCAAGGCTGCGGGCCAGAATATCGGTCATGCGGGGGGCGTCGGCGGGCTGGCGGCGGTCGACCTCTGACTCCAGAGCGTCGGTCACCTCCTTACGCTGACTGGCGGTCAGCCAATTCAGCCTCGGGGTGGTGACGGCCTGGGCTGCGAGGGCATACCAGCGCTCCCTGAATACAGCCAACTCCTGCTCCGCTTCGAGCCGCGCCTCTTCCTCTGCTTGTTCCCGCTGCCGGCGGCGGCGGTCCTCGGCCTTCTCATGCTCCAAGCGCTCCCGCTCAGTTACGATCTCGGCTCGGCGTTGCTCAGCCTCTTCCTGGCGGGCCTGGGCTTCGGCTTCCCGAGCTTCAGCTTCCTCCTGCTCCTCCCGCCGTAGCTTCCCTAGCTCTCTCTTGGCGCGCAACTCCTGAGCCTCAAGGGTCAACTCCTCCACCCGCTCGCGGCGGTTCTGCAGGACAGGCGAAGACTCGCGCGCCCTGGGCCGGGCTTGTCGGCTGTTCTTCGCCGCCTCGATGCTCTCGGCGCTAATGCGAAGGTGTCCTCCTGGGGTGCGGAATCCCTCCACCGTGCCGTCTTTCACCATGCGCTTGAGCGTGGGAATCGAGACACCAAGCTGCGTGGCGGCGTCGCTGGCGCTGTGAGAATCCGCTGAAGATCGATTTTTCACGTCTTTTTTCACGATTTTTCCTCGGTGTTTTTCAAATTCTTGCTGGCTAACCTCAAGGGTGGCGGCCAGACTCTTGTCGATTTTTCACAATTTTTTCGGATGTCTTCAAGACGTTGCAGACCTTGCATGAGACCGCTATAGTACCGGGTACCGTCCGGGTAAGTGGTCACCTCTTTGACTGCTCCGGGCTGAGGTGGCCCGACGCCCGGCCGGGAGCAGCATTTGCCGGATCGGGCCACCGTCCCTTCGTTCTCAGGTCAATGCCGGCGGTCGGTTCCTCGCGCCCGGCGTCGTCGCCAGATTTCAGCGGCGAACTCCTGGCGCTTTTCCTTGCGTGTTTCGTGGATGATCCTTCCGCCCGCGTCTAGCGCGCCGCGTACATGCTGCAAGGCGGCCTCGGTGTACTCCCGGAGCGTGCGTGCTCCGGGATTGAATTGGTGCGTCCGCTTGCCCTGTCCAGATCGCGCCATCGCAAGGCCGAGCCGGGTATTGCACGATTTACAGAGCCAGCGGAGATTGTCCGGCGCGCCGTTTGATTCGTCGCCGTCCTTGTGGTCAATGACCAAGAAGCGCGTCGAGCCACATTCCGAGCACTTCCCAGGTCCGGGCGGGCGGCACTCGGAATGATGCGCCCGATACCGCTTCGCCCGGTCGGTGATCTGTTGCGTGGGCTTTCTCCAGGCCGCGCCGCAGTTGCGGGCGGCTGGATTCAGTCCCGGTCGTTATCCTCGTCGCCCTCGCCATCTTCATCTTCCGTGCTAACGAGTTCGCCGATTTCTTCAAGTCGCGATTTCAGGTCTTCGTTCTCGGATTCCAGTTCCTCAATGCGATCCATCAACTCACGTCTCGTTTGTACAGGCATTTCATCGCCTCGATTTGAATTTGGGAACTTGAACCGCTGTCGTTTGGCCTGCCCTTTCGAGTCAGCCTTCCGCTAGCTGCTCAAGTACTCTCCACGCTTGCAATCGTAGAGAGATCGGAAGTCGTCGCTCTAGCCCAATAAATTCAATTGCGTTTTGGCGTCTGCTTATCGGCATCTATTTGTGTGACCCGCTCCATCCGATTAAGAGGCTCCTTCCGGGGACCCGCAAGCCTTCTGTTTCCTTCTCCTACTGACAGCCGCTCTGAGACCCTTCTCAGCGAGATAGCGGCCGTAGGTGTCCAGACCGTTGTAGCCGGGCACTTGCAAACGGAGCACATCCCTGGCGCTTCTTCCGCTTTCGATCAAGCGGACGGCCGCGTCAATCCGGGGATCATTGGGCCTGCCCCGGCCGGGCGGGAGTTCGCGGCGAATACACCGCAGCACTGCCTTTTTGAAGGCTCGTGCGTCTTGCGCTATTTTTTCGGGGAACGTGCGCCGAAGGCGCCTAGCAAAGTCTCGCGCCAGAACTTCCAAACAGTTGACTTCTGGTTGGGAGTTCGACGACGAGTTGATGCGGACTTCTTGGGATTTGGGCATGATTCTCAACACCTAAATTCAGGTTCGATTTGGGTGTGATAAGCATTCCCAAGCCTTCCTCAGCCCTCCTCAGGCTTACTATGCGTGCCGCAGAATGAACGACATAGCCCGAGAGAGTCGATCTCATAACCCAAAGGTCGCTGGTTCAAATCCAGCCCCCGCAACCA
>DASZIG010000026.1:0-29940 GCA_035949375.1 Terriglobia bacterium
CCGGCAACAGCCACATCCGCGCATGTTCCAAAACCGTTTTTCCCAGCGGCGGTGAAACAATGATTCCCAAACCATTGGAAACTTCCGCGAGAACGTGTCCCGCGCGCTCCGTGATTTCCGCTGCGCTGGTCGCGCCGCCCATTTCCCTTTGAATCCACTCGCGGTCCACAACGCTGATAGTGGCTTGGGAAGCGATCTCCTGCGCAAAAAATCTGTAAGCAGCTGCCGTTGGCACGCGCCCCGCAGAAGTATGCGGCTGGTAGAGATACCCGCCATCTTCCAGGTCCGCCATGACGTTTCGAATCGTCGCCGTGCTCAAGGTTTCTTCAAAACGCTTAGAAATCGCGCGTGAGGACACCGGCTCACCCGTTTCGATATAAGTACGGACAAGATCAGCCAAAATTTGGCGGTTCCGCCGTTCCTGAAGGGCCGAATTCCTCATAGCAGCACTCTACTCCTAGTGCCAAAGAGCGCTACCTACTATTGTAGGAACGGTGTCAAGAAGCGTCAACGCGCGGGAGTCACTCAGCTTGGGAAATGAGTCACTACCCAACGCGCCCCTTGCGATCAGGCATTATCGATCTGCGCGCGCTGGAGTTTATCGGAGTAGTCGATGTAGACGGTTTTCCACTCGGTGAAGAAATCGATGGCGGCGATGGCCGCTTCGCGGTGGCCGTTGCCGGTTTGCTTGGTTCCGCCGAATGGCAAATGGGTTTCCGCGCCGATGGTTGGAGCGTTTACGTAGACAATTCCGGTGTACAGATCGCGCGTGGCCTGGAAGGCGCGGTTCACGTTGCGCGTGTAGATTGACGCGGAGAGACCGTAGGGCACGCCATTTGCTACATCAATCGCCTGTTCCAGGCTGTCAATGGGAATCACGGAAACGACGGGGCCGAAGATTTCTTCCTGGGCGATGCGCATATTCGGCGCGCAATCGCCAAAAACCGTCGGCGCGTGAAACCAACCTTTTGCAAACTCGCCATCTTCCAGGCGGTTGCCGCCGGTGAGCAACTTCGCTCCCTCGTTCTTGCCGATTTCCACGTAGCTCATCACCGTTTTCAACTGCTGCTCGTTGATGCAGGGCCCCATTTCCGTGGACGGGTCCAGTCCGTTGCCCACTTTCAGGGATTTCACGCGATCCACAAAGCGCGACACAAACTCGTGATAGACGCTTTTGTGGGCGGCGATCCGGCTGGCTGCCGTGCAACGCTGCCCCGTCGTGCCGAATCCGCCCCAGACCGCGCCGTCCACCGCCAGATCGAGATTGGCGTCCTCCATGACGATGATGATGTTCTTCCCGCCCATTTCCAGGCTGCAATGCTTGAAATCCGGGGCGCAAGCTTGCGCGATAAGCCGCCCGACCGCGGTTGAACCTGTGAAGCTCACAACCGGCACATCTTTGTGCTGCGAAAGAGGAGCGCCTGCATTGGGTCCATCTCCGCTTACGAGATTCACAACACCTCGCGGCACACCGGCTTCTGTCAGCACCTGCACCAAGTGATAGGACGACAGCGGCGTGTCTTCGGCAGGTTTGAGAACCACGGTGTTTCCGCTGACCAACGCAGGCATCATCTTCCAAGACGGAATGGCCATGGGAAAATTCCACGGCGTGATCATGCCGCAAACGCCGAGCGGGCTGCGGACCGTCATGGCAAATTTATTGGCCAGCTCCGAAGGCGTCGTCTGACCGAACTGCCGGCGGCCTTCGCCGGCCATGTAAAAGGTCATGTCGATGGCTTCCTGTACGTCGCCGCGCGTCTCGTTCAACACCTTGCCCATTTCCATCGTCATCTGCTCGGCCAGCGTCTCCTTGCGCTCGAGCAGCAGGCGGGCGGCGCGGAACAGGATCTCGCCGCGCTTCGGAGCCGGAAGCAGGCGCCAGCACTTGAAGGCCTCGCGCGCCGCGTCCACGGCTCGATTCACGTCTTCGGACGTGGAGTGTGGAAACAAGCCGATCAGCTCCTGATGATTGGCTGGGTTCAGGTCTTCAAACGACTCGTGGCTGACCGAGTCCACCCATTCCCCGTTGATGAAGTTCTTGTAGACCTTTGGCGGCGCCATGAAGTAATCCTCCTCGAAGTGCAAGTATAGCGAAGATTGCGAATGCGCAACGCGATGTCGAAAAACTGGATTCCCGCCTTCGCGGGAATGACTGCGTTATCGGGTCCCGCAAATGACATCGGGAATTGAATTGACGGAAATTGAAAACGTGCGCCCGGACCCCTATAATTTGGCAGTCTGAGATTGGCTGCCCGGCGCTGCAACGGTCTCGAAAGACGGTAGCATTCGGTCTGACGCCGGCCCGAACGAAGATCGGAGCGCGTATGCAGATACGACCGTTCCACCCATCCGATTTGATCGCGTCGATCGCCCGCGGCGCCTTTACGACGTGGCCTGCGGGCTTGCTCGTTGGCGCGCTCCTGGTGTTGCCGTCGCCGGTCACCCCGCAAGCATCGTCGCCGGGGCCGAATCAGGGCCTGATCCAGGTCGAGACGCACGTTGTTCTGGTGAACGTGGTCGTAAAGGACAAGCACGGAAAGCCGGTGGATGATCTTCGCCGCGACGATTTTGTGCTGCTCGATAACAATCAGGAGCAGAAGATCGCGCTCTTCGCATTGGAAAAAACCGGCGAGGCTCGCCCCGCGGTTGGAAGTTCACCGGGAGCTTGGACGTTCACCAATCGTCCCGCGCCGAGCGTCGCGGGCGTCACCGTGTTTCTGTTCGATGAGTTGAATACGGGTCTCACGGATCAGGAGTTCGCCAAAAAAGATTTCCTCCGTGACCTGCGGGGCTTGCGGGCGGACAGCCGAGTCGCCGTGTTCGTGCTCGGCGACTCGCTCCGGCTGCTTCACGATTTTTCGCAGGACTCCACGTCGCTGGTTGCGGCCGTCGAAAAGCATCCGGCTCGAATCAATCCCGAGGTCACGGCTGACACGGCGCCGCCCGCCTCGGCCAATTCGCTCACGGGCGGCGTGGCGAATACGGGGCAGTGGGATGACTTCGTCGCCTCGTCCGGCCAAGCTTACGTTGACTACACCGAAACGGTGCGCGCCACTCGTACCGCGGCCGCTCTTGAAACCATCGCCGGGCACTTGCAGGGCATTCCCGGCCGCAAGACGCTCATCTGGATTTCGGGTGGCTTCCCGATCCAACTGGGCTTGCGCAACGGGGGCAACGACATTCCGCAGAGCGATCCGAATGACCGGCAATCCGGCTCTTCAAACCGGCACGGCGGCGGACGAGGAAGCGGCGCGGGCGCAAGCGGCACTAGCAGCGGACAATCGGGCGCGGGCGCCTCGGCTAATTCGTCCGCGTCGAGCACCTCGAACCAGCAGATGCCATATTCAGGCGAGTCGTTCGAGGGCGACGTGGCCCGCGCCGTTCGCGCTTTGAACGAAGCCGACGTGGCGGTGTATCCGGTGGATGCGCGCGGCGTGATGACCCCGGCGCCCTTCCAGGCCGACCGGAGTTCGATGGGGAAGCGGAACAAGCCGCCCCGGGCCGCGCCGCCGCCCGATTTCAGCTATGAAACGCTCGAAACGCTGGCGGACGAGACCGGCGGCAAGGCGTTTCACCACATCAACGACATGAGCGCCGCCATTCAAGACGCTGAGAGTGACGCGCAGGTCAGTTATTCGCTCGCGTTCTATCTGCCCGCCGGCAGCCTCGACGGCACGTATCACCGGCTCGACATCAGCGTGAAGCGGCCAGGCATGAAGTTGCGATACCGTCCGGGCTACCTGGCCGCGCGCGACCTGGCGGTGGCGCCGTCGCTCACGGAAGCGATCAGGAATCCCGTGGCATCGGCCGGGATCGGCTTTACGGTGCACCTCGATCCGACCGAGGGCGGATACAAGGCGTCTGTAACCATTGACCCGCGAGACATCACGCTCAAACCTCAGGACGGTAAGTGGACCGGCGAACTGCAGTTCCTGGTGGTGGTGGGGCAGACGCAGCAGGTTTCTACCATTCCTCTGAATTTCAACGCCGACATGTTTCACCAGATCCAGGACCAGGGCCTCATCCTGGGCGCGCGCGTAAAAACGCCGCCCGGTACAACAGGATTCAGCATGGGATTCCGGGATGTTCCGTCCGGGATGGTGGGAACCTTGTATGTGCCGCTGCATAATGCAGATTAGCGCGACGCTCTTCACCTGTCAGAAGCGCGCCGTTCCAGGGGCACTGTTACAAGTCGAAAAGTAGATACATTTCGTATATACTTGTTCCATGGCGACTACCAAAATTTTTCGCAGCGGCAATTCGCAAGCCGTAAGGATTCCTCGCGGCTTTCGCTTTCGCTCGAGCGAAGTAGAGATCCTCCGCAGAGGTGACGAAGTCATTTTGCGTGAGCGGGCTCCGAACCTCGCCGAGGCGTTTGAACTGCTGGCCGGACTTTCTGAGGACTTCTTCCGGGCAGGCCGGCCCCAGCCCAAGCTCGATAAGCGGGCCAGGCTTTGATGCGTTATCTCCTCGACACCAACATTTGCATCTATATCGCCAAGCGCCGGCCAGCCTCGGTTTCATCGCACCTGGCTCGCTTGAAGCAGGGGGACGCAGGTATCTCGGTGGTGACGTACCTCGAACTGGTGTGTGGAGCGTGGAAGAGTCAGCGCTTTGAAGAGGATCTCGCCCGGATCGAGGCGTTCGAACGCCTTGTCCCCGCCCAGCCGCTGGATGCCGACGTCGCGCGCTACTATGGGAAGCTTCGGACCGACCTTGAGCGCTCGGGCTCAATAATCGGAGCTCACGATCTGATGATCGCGGCCCATGCACTCAGCCTGGGCGTGACTCTCGTAACCAACAATATCCGCGAATTCAGCCGGGTTCAGGATCTTCGGCTGGAGAATTGGGCGAAATGACCGGCTGAGCCCGCCGGCTCCGTGCCCTTCCTACCCGTTCGGGTGTGGTCAAGCTCCAGCGATAGATGGAAATTTCGATCTGAGAGTTTGTTGAAAAGCCGCATCCATAAGGCACGTATTGTTGTTTTGCGAAGCATTGCCAGCAAGAACGTGATTGCCGCCGCGACCATCGGCCGGGCGGATACTGCCCACAATGCCGAACGTGGCGCTTCGACTCGAGGCTAAACCTCCCCAAGCGGTAAGTCTGAACTTTCAGTTTAGCTGACCCAGCACCCGGAAGCAGGGGGCTGGCGTCAACGGCTCCGGCGCTGGAATAGTCGCTCGTCCCAGATTACCTCGCGTGGTTCACTTGCGCTGATGCGGTGGAAATCGGGGTGGGCAGGATTGATCAGCACGTTGCGCTCATGTGCCCGGACGACAAGGCTCGGCACCAGCAGGACAGCGGAGCGATTCGCGGCAAGCCACTGGTCACCAACGGCGCGGCTGGCGAGTCGGTCCGCGGCGTCCCACCCGGGAATCGCTTCCGGTGGCACAGACTCCATCGCAACGTTGCCGGGGATTGTGACCTCCACCGCCGACTGGGTTCGCGGAATGCGGCCAAGATTGGCATGCACCAGAACTTCGAGCAGCGCCCCGGCAAAGGTCTCCGCACAGTAGATCACCGCGCGGCCGGGCGAGTTCCAGCGTCCGCCGGCAAGGCGCGCGCCGGTTCCGTCAAAGATGGGATGTCGCCGGTCGGCGATTCGGAAGGCGCGCATTAGGCTGGGATGCCGTAAACCAGACGATCGAGCAGTTCTTCCACCTGGCGGGCGCCCAACTCGGTCATGGCAGCGTCGATCGGCGTGCGCCGGCCGAGTTCAGGGTGCGGCTTGGCCAGCCACTCACGGGCATCGGCCTGATCGTTCCAGGCATACTCCGCGGCGGCGATCACGCGCGCCAGCCTTTCCGTGCGCTCGCCCTCCGCCGGCGAAAGACGCGTCCGCCGCTTGAGCGTGGCCTCAGGGACAACGCGGAACATCGTCCGGCGGACCTCCGCCTTGCTGGTCAACGCCCGCTCCACGGTCGAGCGCAGGGCGCGCTTCGGGAGCCCGCGCGCAATCGCCCGCTCGAGGTCGCGGATCGAGTGCACCTGCTGCCTCAGCATTGCCTTGCCCCCCATGACGTTGGCGATGCGGTCGGGACGGATCATAAAGGTCTCCGGGATCATTATAGCTCGCCGGATGGCTCAGATGATACCACTCGTTTTTCGGGGCAGCTTCTCGAGCGTGTTACACTGGTGTTTAACCGTACAACATCATGCGCGAACCCTTTCTTGAAAAGCTGGAAAAACGGGTCCTCGTGGCGGACGGCGCCATGGGCACGGAGCTTTACGCCCGCGGCATTCCGTTCACACGCTCTTTCGAGGAGTTGAACCTCAGCCTGCCTCAGATCGTCAAAGACGTCCAGCTCTCTTACATCAAAGCGGGCGCTGACGTGGTTGAGACCAACACCTTCGGAGCCAACCGCTTCCGGCTGGAAAAGTTTGGCCTCGCGGCCCAGGTCCGCGAGATCAACCTGGCCGGGGCGCGCCTGGCCCGCGAGGTTGCCGGAGACGATCTCTACGTGGCGGGTTCGGTGGGCCCGCTCGGCCTGCGTCTCGAGCCGCTCGGTCCCACTTCGATCGAGGAGGCGCGCGAGGTTTTCCGCGAACAGATCGCCGCCCTGGTCGAGGGCGGTGTGGACCTCATCATCATCGAGACCATGATGGATCCCACCGAGGCCCACGCGGCGCTGCTCGGGGCGCGCGACGCCGGACGCCTTCCGGTGGTGGTTCAGATGACCGTCCAGGAGGACGGCCGCACCCATACCGGCAGCCTGCCTGAGGACTTCACCCGCGAGCTCGACGAATGGGGCGCGGACGTGATCGGGCTCAACTGCAGCATCGGGCCGGCCGGCGTTCTCGAGGCGCTCGAGCGCATGGCCCGCGTCACCGATCGCAAGCTCGCGGCGCAGCCGAACGCCGGATTGCCGGGTACCGTGCAGGGCCGGAACATCTACCTCTGCTCCCCGGAATACATGGCGGGCTACGCACGGCGCTTCATCGAGGCCGGCGCCCGGCTGGTAGGCGGGTGCTGCGGCACCACGCCCGCGCATATCCAGGCCATCAAGGCGGCGGTACGCTCGCTGCGGCCTCCGGCAGCGCGCACGGCGGCGGTGGCGCGCCCGGAGCGGCATTCTGCGCGGCTCGAGCCGGTTCCGGCGGGCTCACGCTCGCGCCTCGGCGCGCGCCTGGCCGCGCGTGAGTTTACGCTGCTTGTGGAGATTGTTCCGCCCAAGGGTCCCGACGTCACCAAGGAACTCGACGGCGCGGCGTACCTC
This sequence comes from Terriglobia bacterium, assembly GCA_035949375.1. Classification (GTDB taxonomy): domain Bacteria; phylum Acidobacteriota; class Terriglobia; order UBA7540; family UBA7540; genus Gp13-AA77. The sequence goes on from DASZIG010000026.1 coordinate 7,218, forward strand.
GTGGAACACCACATCGACGGCGTGGTGGTGCCTGACGGCGCCGGTTCCACGGCGCGGCTGAGCGCTCAGACCCTGGCGGTGCTGCTCGAGCAAAAGGCCGGCGTGGAGCCGCTGCTGTTCTATAGCTGCCGCGACCGGAGCCTCGGCCGCATTCAGTCAGACCTGCTCGGCGCCCACGTTCTCGGCCTGCGGAACATCCTGGCCATCACCGGCGATCCCCCGAGCTTCGCGCTTCAACCGGGATCGAACGCCATCTTCGACGTGGACTCGATCGGCCTCGTGAACGTGCTCGCCAACCTAAATCGGGGCCTGGACATCGGAGGTAATCCCCTGGGCGTCCAGACGAGCTTCCTGGTGGGCGTGGGCGCGAACCCGTTTGCTCCGGAGCCCGACGAGCAGTTGCGCCGCTTCCGCTACAAGGTGGAGGCGGGCGCTGATTTTACCGTGACGCAGCCGGTGTTTGACGTGCCGCGTCTCGCCGCCTTCCTCGAACGCATTCGCGAGTTTCACATCCCGGTGCTGGCGAGCGTGGCGCCGCTTTCGAGCTTCCGGCACGCGGAATACCTGAACAATGAGGTCCCGGGCATCGTCATACCCCCGGTGATCCTCGATCGCATGCGCCAGGCTGACACGGGAGACAAGGCGCGCGCCGAAGGTGTTAAGATTGCCCAGGAGATACTGCTCGAAGTGCGCGAATTGGTGCAGGGCGCGGTAATCTCCGCGCCGCTCGGGCGTTACGCCATGGCCGTCGAGGTGGCCGCGGCGCTCGGAGCGGGACTCGAAGCTTCCGGGAGCCAGGATCGTTCCTGATCCGCCCATGGATCAAGCCTCTCCATATCACGTCTGGCCCGCCCCTCACGCGCTTAGCGGGGCTCTCGGGGAGTTCCGATCGAGCGCCCCGGGAGCGGATTTCGCCGAGCTCTGTTCCCGTTTTCCCTCCGAGTGGCGAATCTACAGCATGGGCGGCCTGTTGCGCGATCTTCTGCTCGAACAATTGAACGGCGTTCACGTGGATCCCGGCGACCTGGACCTGGTGATTGACGGGGCTCCCTCAAGAGAGGCAGTCTGGGCCCGGCTTGGAGCTTCCTACCGCCGACGAAACAGTTTCGGCGGCGCCAAGTGCCGCCTGCATCCGGGCGGCCCCATGTTTGACGTCTGGCGGATCGAAGATCATACGAATATGTCCGAGGCCCCCACGCCCCACACCATCGAGCAGCTTCTGCGCCACAATCTGCTGGATGTTGACGCCATCCTCTGGGACATCCGCGAGGATTGCCTCCACGACTGCGGCTGCCGCGCGGCGATTCTGTCGCATTGCATCGATCTGATGGGAGACGAAGGAATCGCGCCGCGCTACCTCGCGGAACAGGCTGCCCACGCCGTTTTGATCGCCTTCAAAACGGGGCTGCCACTTTCGGAGCGGGCGCATGACTTCGTCCGTGGCGCTCTCGAGGCCGGCCAGGGCGATGCCATGCTGCGAATCGTCCGGCGGAAGCTGCTGCGCGCCGTGCGCCACGTTGAGCACTTCATGAACGAGCGCTTCGCCGGAGCCGTACGATCATGACCGCGTCGAGCGAAGCCGCCGGCGGACACGAAAGCACCGGAGCGGAAGGCTTCCTTCTCGCCGAGTATCAGGGCCTGATTGACATCGACCGGTCGCGGAACGAGCGCCTGGACCGCTTCCTGACCCTGTTTCTGACCCTGGCGGCTTCACCGTGGGCCGTCTACACGCTGGTGCTCAAGGAAGGCGCAAGCCCGCAGGCCTTTGACTCGATACCCCTGGTGGTCGCCTGGGTGTTCCTGCTGACCGGGCTGCTCGGCTTCCTGGTCACGATGATGTTCATCCAGGTTCGCTTCAGCATTATCCTTTACACCCGCGCCATGAACGCAGTTCGCGGCCACTTTGCGGGCATGGGCAACATCCGCGCGGCGCTGAGGCTGCCCACCCGCGGGGATGTTCCGCCGTACTATGAGAAGGGCAGCTACATCCTCGTGGCCGTGCTGGGTATGGCGGTCGTAAATGCCGCCTATCTCGGGTTCGGCGCCTATCGCGTGACGGCTCCGGCCCTGTCCTCGCTCGTCCGGGCTTCAAGCTGTCTGCTGCTTAGCGTTTGTTGGGGGACGGCGCACTTGTACTATTATCACAGGCAAGCTTGGCAGCGGGACCATCGCGATTCGAAGGCGGCCGGAGGACTGACGTTCGGGCCGGCAGCCCGTCAGCCGAGGCGCCATGACTAGCGAGAAATACGTGCGAACAGGGCCCCGAAAAAGGGGGTCCAGCGCGAAAAATTAAAATGTTACGAACGAAGCCATTAGGTTGTTGAAAGCAAATGACTTCTGTTTTCCATATTCTCTGAAAGCCGTTAGGTTATTGAAAAGAATTAACTTACGCGCGCAAAGCCAATAGGTTACTGATAGAAAAGGATTTAGCTCGATTTTAGAAGCGCAAAAACGACCTTGTTAGCGCGAAAACACGCGAAATTGACACCTTTTCCATGCCTTTTTGAGCATGGTTAACGGGTCGCGAGACACCATGAATCCATCCGATCAGCGCACAGCCCAGAACGACGCGCCCAAAGCTCCGAAGCCGGAGAGCTTCGAGAAGAATCTCGAATCGCTCGACAAAATTGTCGGTCAGCTCGAGGACGCCGAACTGCCGCTCGAGAAGGCTCTGGAGCTGTACGAGGAAGGCATGCGCCTGACCAACCTCTGCCAGCAGCAGCTCGAAGCGGCAGAGGGACGAGTGGAAATCCTGCGCAAGCGTGCCGGCGGCAAAGTAGTGGCGGAGCGCTTCGAGGAGGAGCCGGAAACGAGCTCGAAGTAGGGCGAAGGCCAGTTTTGCCATGAATCCTGTTGCGGACCTGAGCATCGGCGAGTACATCGAGACCGAGCGCGCCCGTGTGGACCGCGAACTCGAACGCATTCTGCCGCCGGAGGCGGAGCCCCCCGAGTCCATTCACCGGGCCATGCGCTATTCGGTGCTGGCGGGTGGAAAACGTCTGAGGCCGATCCTGTGCCTCGAATGTGGACGCTTATTTGGCGCGGATGATGATGCGCTGCTGAGCGCGGCCGCCGCCCTCGAGCTTGTTCACACCTATTCGCTGATTCATGACGACCTGCCCGCGATGGACAACGATGACCTGCGGCGCGGGAAGCCGACCAGCCATCGAGTGTTCGGGGAGGCGCTCGCGATCCTGGCGGGAGACGCGCTTCTGACCCTGGCTTTCGAGGTCATCTCGCGGACGGGTCCGATTCCCGCGGAGCTTCAGCTCCGGCTGACCAACGAGCTCGCTTACGCACTGGGGACGCGCGGCATGATCGGCGGGCAGGTAGAGGATATCGCGGCCGGGCGAGGCGACGTCAGTGAGGCCACGCTGCAACACATCCACCGGGCGAAGACGGGCGCGCTGATTTGCGCAGCCGCGAGGACGGGCGCACTGATCGCGGGCGCCCCGGACGATGATCTGGCCCGGATCACGCGGTACGGCGAAAGGGTCGGCCTTGCGTTCCAGGTTGCGGACGACCTGCTCGACGTGGTGGGGACGGAAACCCAGTTGGGCAAGGCCGTGGGCAAGGATAACAATCAACACAAGGCCACTTATCCGGCATTCTACGGTGTGGAAAAGTCGCGCCGCATTGCCGGGGGCGTGGTCCGCGAGGCCTGTGAGGCCCTTGCTCCGTACGGCGATCGCGCGCGCCGCCTGACCGAAATCGCACATTACCTGATCACGAGGCAATCCTGATGGACTACCGCTATCTGCCGGCGATCAACTCCCCCGACGACCTCAAGAAGGTGCCGCGCGAAGAGCTCCCTTACGTCGCCGATGAGCTGCGCGACTACATCATCTCCGTCATTTCCAAGGTGGGCGGCCACCTGGCGTCGAGCCTGGGTACGATCGAGCTGACCATCGCGCTCCACTACGTGTTCGACACGCCGCGCGACCGCATCGTGTGGGACATAGGCCATCAGGCGTACGGCCACAAGATCCTTACCGGGCGGCGCGACCGCTTCCCTACCATCCGCCAGTACGGCGGGCTTTCCGGATTCCCGGTGCGCGACGAGAGTCCGTATGACACCTTGAACGTGGCGCACGCCTGCACCGCCATCTCGGCGGCGCTCGGCATGGCCGTGGCGCGTGACTTGAAACACGAAAATTTTCAGGTGGTGGCGGTGGTGGGTGACGCCGGGCTCACGGGCGGCCTCTCGCTCGAAGGCATCAACAACCTCGGCACGCTCAAGAAAAAAGTGCTGGTCATCCTCAACGACAACAAGATGTCGATTTCGCCGAACGTGGGCGCCATCGCGGGCTACCTCAACCGGATCGTGCACGGCCAGGCCTATCACCGCGTGAGGGAAGAAGTGGAAAAACGGATGTCGTCCGTGCCCCACCTCGGCCCGCGCCTTTGGAAACTCTCCAAGGAAATCGTGGACTCGTTCAAGACGCTGTTTATTCCCGGCCTGGTGTTCGAGGAACTGGGCTTCGATTACAGCGGCCCCATCAACGGGCACAGTCTCGACGACCTCGTGAGCACGCTGACGCGGCTGAAGGATCATCCCGGCCCCACCCTGTTGCACGTGGTTACGCAGAAAGGCAAAGGGTATTCCCATTCCGAGCAGTTGCCGGTGAAGTATCACGGCGTGACCCAGTTCGACGTCTCCACCGGGGCCTTTCACAAAGTGCCGGCCAAAGCGCCTTCGTACACCAGCGTTTTCGGCAAGGCGGTTACGGAGCTCGCGGAGCGCGATCCGCGCGTGGTGGCCATCACGGCCGCCATGAGCGAGGGCACGGGCCTCGAGGAGTTTGCCGAGCGCTTCCCGGACCGGTTCTTCGACGTCGGCATTGCCGAACAGCACGCGGTGGAGTTCGCGTGCGGACTCGCCTGCGAGGGGATGCGGCCGGTGGCGGCCATCTACTCCACCTTTCTGCAGCGCGCCTACGACCAGCTCGTGCACGACGTGTGCCTGATGCGTCTGCCGGTGACTTTGGCCCTTGACAGGGCCGGGATCGTCGGAGCCGACGGTCCTACGCATCATGGCCTCTACGACCTTGCGTATCTCGCCGCGCTGCCCGGGATGGTGGTGATGGCTCCCAAGGATGAAAACGAGCTGCGCCACATGCTCTACACCGCCGTTGAGCTGGGCGGGCCGGCGGCAGTGCGCTATCCGCGCGGCAACGGGCTCGGCATCCCCCTGGAAGATTTCCGCCGGCTCGAGATCGGCAAGGCCGAGATCCTGCGCGAAGGCGCCGACATTGCGATTCTGGCGCTCGGCAGCATGGTCTACCCATGTCTCGAGGCGGCGGCGCGCCTCGAATCCGCGGGCCTGAGCGCGACGGTGATCAACGCGCGTTTCATGAAGCCGCTCGATCACGAACTGATTTCCGTGCTGGCCGCTGAGAAGCAATTCCTGGTGACGGCGGAAGAAGGGACGGAGGCCGGAGGATTCGGAGCCGCCGTGGCCGCGCTGCTGCAGGACCGCCGCATTCCCGCGAGCCTTCTGCGCATCGCCGTGCCCGATCGCATCATCCCGCACGGAGCGCCCAATCTGCTGCACGCCAAGTACGGCCTGGACGTTGACGGCATCGTGCAGCGGATCGCGGATTTCGCCCACGCATCGCCGGCCGGCGCGAGCCTGCGCTCGCCGGTGCGCGGACTCTGACGCATCCTCGAAGACGATCATGGAGTTTGCTGCCACCGGCCCGGCCTCCTCGCGCTCTTCGAAGGTGCGCGTGGATCATCTCCTGGTCGAGCGTGGCCTGGCCGATTCGCGTCAGAAGGCGCAAGCGCTGATCCTGGCCGGGCAGGTGCTCGCCCAGCAGCAGAAGGTGACGAAGTGCGGCCAGCTTGTCCCCGTCGATGCTGTCTTGCGGATTCTGGGCGAAACGCAGCGCTATGTGAGCCGCGCCGGAATCAAGCTGGAGGGCGCTCTCGATTACTTCGGCGTGGATGCCACGAACAGAGTCTGCGCGGACATCGGCGCATCGACCGGCGGCTTTACCGATTGCCTTCTGCAGCGCGGCGCCCGGCGCGTTTATGCCATTGACGTGGGCACGAACCAGCTCGATTGGAAGCTGCGGCATGATCCGCGCGTGCTCTCGATCGAGAAGACCAACGCGCGTTATCTCGGGCCGGCCGTGGTCGGCGAGCCGGTCGATCTCGTGACGATGGACGTTTCATTCATCTCCGCCACCTTGATTCTTCCGGTCATTCCCGCGCTGCTCGGGCACGGCTCCGATATTCTGGTGCTCGCCAAGCCGCAGTTCGAAGTGGGACGCGGGCAGGTGGGCAAAGGCGGCGTGGTCCGTGATCCGAGGCTGCATCAGGAGGCGGTCGAGCGGGTGGCCGGCAAGCTGCGGGACCTCGGCTTCGCGCGGATCGAATCCGAAGAGAGCGTGCTTCCCGGCGCAAGCGGCAATCGCGAGTATTTCGTTCACGCCGTGTGGCCGTGAGCCAGCTTTACTGCCCGGACTGTAGCGTGATGGGCGCGGACCGCGTCCGGCGCAGCAGATTCCGCAATTGGCCGAGGCGCATCATCCAGGCAAGCGCCGCCGTCAGCACAACACCGACGGTCGAGGATACAATCAGCACTTCAATCGCGCCTCGCGTCGAGGTCCATCCGATGCGCGTTCCAAGCCATTCGGTCAAGCGCCAGGTCACGAGTCCGGCGGCCCCCGACATCGCCGCGGCTTTCACGAAGAAGGTCGCGACCTCGCGCACCGGGTATCCCGGCAGGCGTCTTCGCAGCATGCCGAAGAGCACCACGGTGTAGACGATGATGCCGATGGAACTCGCGAGCGCCAGGCCCACGTAATCGAGACGGCGCACCAGCAGCCAATAGACGGGAAGGTTGAGGATTGTGAGCAGCGTTCCGCTGATGGCCGGAGTCAGGGTGTCGCGAGCCGCATAGAATCCACGCGCCACAATGCCCTGCGCGCCCCAGGCGAACATGCCGACCGAGTAAAACACCAGCGTGGCCGCCGTGGAGTTCACGTCGGTTGTGGTCAGCCGGGTGTGGGTCGCGAAGAAGAGGTGCACGAGCGGCCGGCTCTCCGCCATGGTGAGGGCCGACATGGGGAGAAGCAGCAGCAACAGCCCTTGAAGCGTCGAGTCCAGGGTGCGATTCAACTCATCGAAGCGGCGCTCGGAGTAGAGTTGGGCGAGGAACGGAAACGAGGCGACGCCGACCGCCTGTCCGACCACGCCGAGCGGCACGCGCATCAGCGTCTTGCCCCAGGTCAGCCAGGTGATGGAGGCGGGCCGCAGGTAGGAGGCGAACGCGCGCACGATCCAATCGTCAGCGAACACGAGCGACAGCGCCAGCATGATGGGAACCGCCAGCTTCAGAAACAGGCGGAAGCCCGGATGGCCGAGATCGAGGTTGGGCCGGAAGCGCGCTCCGGCGCGTCGCGCCCCGTAAATCTGCAGGCCGAAGTTGCCGGCGAACGCCCCCACCAGCACGCCGACCGAGAATCCCGTGATGCCCATGCGCGACGCGAGCGTGATGCCGCCGAGAATGATTCCGAGGTTGTAGATGAGCGGCGCGAGCGACGGTACGACGAATTGCGCCCGGGCATACTGGACCGCGGCCAGCACGCCGCCGAGGTAGAACGCGATTTGCGCCGGCAGCATCAGCCGCGTGAGCGCGACCACGCGCGCCTTCGCGGCCGGATTGAATCCGGGCGCGACCGCCGGGGCCAGAGTCGGGGCCCAGATCTCGGCGGCCACCACCAGGACCACCAGCACCAGGCCCATGAAGGTCAGCACGGTGGAGAAGACGTGCCAGGCCTCGTCCTCCCGGCCTTCAGCGGCGTACTTGGTGAATACGGGAATGAAGATGAGGCTCAGCGATCCGCCGGCCACGAGATAGTTCAAAAAATCGGGCAGGGTGAAGGCGGCGTAATAAGCGTCGCTGGCCGCATTCGACCCCACCTGGTGCGCTACAGCCCATTCGCGAAGCAACCCGAGCCCACGGCTCGCGAGCACGCTCGCCATGACGACGCCTGTCGACTGGGTGATTCGGCGCATCACGGAGGCTGGGGGCGATGGCATGCAGCGCTGATTCTACACTTGGGGCGCGGGAAACCGGTAGCCGCAGCCGGAGCAACGGACCATGGGCGGGTGACGCAGCAGTCCGCGCTCCAGCCAGCCGCGGCGCGAACGGGTGAATTTCATTTCGCCGCAGCGCGGGCAGCCGTTGAATCCGTCCGGGTCATAGAAGATCGCTGGATCTGCGGGGCCCGGGGCGGCGGCATACACCACCGTGGAAGGAGCGCCCGCGGAGATCTTCTTGCGCCGGGTGAGCAGGCGCAGCTTGCGGCATCGCGCGCATTTCCGAAGGTCATACCCGAACCGTTGCGCGAGCTTTTGACGCACGCCGGGACGAACTGGCTCGGTCTTCGTGGCGCCACATTTTCGACAGGGAGAAGCCATGCAGAAGATTCAGAATAGCCAATCTGCTTCCGATGGCGCAACATAGTTCGAGACTGCAGGGGCAGGATCAGGTCGCGCCCTACGCGGTTCGCGGAATCTCCTGCACGATCTTCAACAGACCCGTCAGGGACTCGCGCGTGCTTTCGAGCGTATTGCCGTCAGGCCGCCGGTAATGGGTTTCGAGCGACATGGTGTCGTTGTAGCCGTCGCGCTGCAAGGCCTTGAACTGCCCGCGCCAGTCGATGAAGCCGCCGCCCACCGGCGCCCAGTGGAGTTTACCCGCCGCGTCCTTGCGGACGTCCTTGATGTGCAGGTGGCCCATCAGCCCGCGCACGGCGTGGTAGCCGTCCGGATACGGCGTCTCGCCCAGCATGGCTGCGTTGCCGGGATCCCAGTTGACCTTGAGGTGCGGCGAGTTGATCTCGGCGATCAGTTTCCCGGCCTCCCGGCCGGTGCCGGCGTTGCACGTGTGCTCGTTTTCGAGCACCAGCAGAATGTCGTTCCGACCCGCGAGTTCAGCAGCTTGGGCCAGCCGGTCGCGAACGTATGGATAGGCTTTCTCCGGCTCCGGCACACGCCAGTAACTGAAAATGCGGACCTTGGACGTTCCGAAGGAATGCGCCAGCTCGAACGCCTGGTGCAGCAACTTGTCGGCGTCGCGATCGGTGAAGGCGGCGCCGAAATTGTCGCGTGGTTCATCGTGCGCGGGCATTTGGGGAAGATTCCATTTGAAGATGGGCGACGCGATGTCGCTCACCCTCAGGCTGTGCTCGCTGATCAGCCTGCGGGCGTGATCGAGATCGGCCGCGCTTGTGTTCATGATGTTGCGGCCCCAGAATTCGCGCAACTCGCAGCCCGGCAGGTGGTAACTCGAAATGAAATCCAGAGCGTCTTCCAGCTTCTGCGAGATTTCGTCGGTGATGATGCCGAGATGCCAGCCTCCGGCGATAGTGTCCGTCTCGCTTTTCGAGGCGCCGCTGTTCGACGTGCTACTGTTCGAGGTGCCGCTGTTCGAGGTGGCGCTGCTCGATGATCGTTCGGTTCGAGCGAGGCCTTCCGCCGCGAGCGGCAAGCAGGCGGCCAGAGAGGTTCCGAGAAACGCCCTTCGCGTCCAGAATCGTGACATGGATTTCCTCACCGTCATGCCGCGTCACCACCTTTCGGCGGCATTTTTCGCAGCAAAAACATGCCTTCCTGATGCACGATCCTGAGATCGTCGCCCTCGACGGTTGCGCCGAAACCTGCGCGGTCGCCCGGGATCGACTCCTCGAGCATACGGCGTACGTTTTGATAGCTCGCGTCCGAGCCATTGTGCCCGGCGCGCCGCATCCACTGGTGGAATGATCGCGGCCGGTCGAGGATGATTTGCTTCTCGACTCCAAGCCCCTGGTAAGCGAACATTCCGGCAAGCCCGGTTAAGCCGAGGGTGGCCGTATGCGAAGGATCGCGCAAACGCTCGATGTGGTTGTGCAGGCCGAGTACGGTTTCATCCTCGGGCCCGACCGAGTCCACCACGAAGAGGCGTCCCTCGGGCCTCGCCACCCGCCACATTTCCGCGAGCGCCGCTTCGGGCCGCGGCATGTGGTGAAAGGCAAACTGGCACGAAACCAGATCGAAGGCGCCGGCGGCGTAAGGAAGCCTTTCCGCCTCGCCAAGATCGAAGCCCGCATTGTTGATGTTGCGTTCCGCCTGGAAGGCTCGCGCCTGGCGCAGCATTTCAGCGGTCAGATCGACACCGCGCGCGAATCGAACCCGCCCCGCCGCCGCCAGCACGAAGGCGCCGGGCCCGCAGGCCACGTCCAGCACGATGTCGTCCGGCTGTAGCGCCGCAAATTCCACCCGCGCGGCCAGCACGTCCGGCGTGTCGCGAGTGGCGAACCTCGCAAAAGCCTCGGCAGTGCGGGTGAACTGTTCCTTGACGGCTTGGTGATGGCCGCTCGCCATTTGGATCGATTGTAGCACCGCTCAGGCGCTCGGGCGGTCTTGTGCCGGTGCGGATGCGGCATTACGATAGGCGCGTACGATACGGATTCCGGTGTCACGATGACGCAGACGCCGTCCGAGACAGTGAGTCGGAGGTTGAGAATCGAAGAGCCGCATTGTGTCCCGATTCCGGGCGGATCGTTTCTAATGGGCAGCGCCACGGGCCGCGACGAGGAGAAGCCCGTGCACACGGTCTCCGTGGACGCGTTTGAAATGGCGGCGCTTCAGGTCCGCAATCGGGATTACGCCGTGTTTCTCGAGGCGACCGCGCACCCGCCGCCGAAGCACTGGCGCGATCCCGACTTTGATCACCCCGATCAACCCGTCGTGGCCGTGAGTTGGATCGACGCCACGCGCTACTGCGAGTGGCTTTCCGCAGCCGCCGGACGCTTTTACCGTCTGCCCACTGAGGCCGAGTGGGAACGCGCGGCGCGGGGCGGACGCGAAGGGCTCGCGTACCCGTGGGGCGACGAGCCTCCGAACGATTGGCCGGAATACGTGCGGCGCTGGGGTCGCGTGGGCACGAGGGAATCCGAGATTCGTGGGCCGCTGCCGGTGGGCCGGGGAACGCCGAATGCAAACGGACTGTTCGACGTTTCCGAGAACGTGCACGAGTGGTGCCTCGACTGGTTCAGCCGTGATTACTACGCGCACACGCCGGAGCGAAATCCGCGCGGCCCCGAGACGGGCGAACGTCGCGCGTCCCGCGGCGGCTCCTGGCGCCATCAGATCAAGGTAAGCCGCTGCGCCGCGCGCGCCAGCATCCCGCCGTCCTTTGAGTACGCCGACTACGGATTTCGCATCGTGCGGGATCTGCAAAACGCTGCGGTCGTTTGATGGCCCTGCGCGCGAGGCAAACGTCCGTGTGCTCGGCGGCTGGCAAAGACCCAACGCAATTCACTCTATGCCGCTCACTCGGGCGATTTGCTTCGCCGACGCAAGCAGCCGGCAACCCCTGCCGGTCGGCCCATGCGACGTTTGACGAGCCAGAAGATGAGTTTTGTCCAGAGCCCCGCCTCTTGGTCCGGAATACCGTGTATGCGACTGGAAGTGGTGGTTTCGCTCCCGAGCTTAGTTGTCTCCATATTTGCTCGCGGCAGGGGTATCCGTAGCATCAAATCCTGGGTAATTGAATCGGCGTTCGACCTTCGACTCTCGACCGTTGACACCTCTACTTGCTCCCGCCCGCCGTGGCCGGTGCGCCTGCGAGGCGGCCGGCGAGTGTGGCGCCCTGGCGCGAGTCGAGCCGGTTGGGCGACTCCTTGAGCGCGATCCGATAGGCTTCGAGCGCGGCGTCGGGCTGCTTCAGTTCCATGAGCAGGTCGCCGAGCATTTCGCGCGCCGGGATGCTGATGGAATCCACGCCACTGCGGTCCTCGCGATCGGCGGCGGCGCGAAGGGTCTGGACGGCGTCATCCGGCTTGCCCGCGGCATTATCCAGCCACGCTTCGGCTTCGAGCTGATCGATGGTCTTCTCGTCCTTCACGTCGTAGCCCTGCTGTTTTTCTTTCGACTTGCTGGCCGTGGTGGCTTCGGCCAGCTTGTCGACATCGGCTTGGGCCGCAGCGGCGTCGCCCGTGCGCGCGGCGCCGATGGCTCGCGCCCACCAGGTGACCGGCCAGGTGGACGTCGATTGAAGCTGGGCCGCCATCTTCCAGTCGTGAGTCTCGAGCGCGTAGCGGGCGCGGAAGGAGGCCTGGTCATCCTCGGCCTCGGCCGCCGTGATCCCCGGGACGTCTTTGAGGGCGTCGATCAACTGCAGGGCCTTCTGGTTCTGCCCGGTCTGCAGGTAGGCGTACTGGAGGAAGGTCATGGCGTGGGTCTGATAGTGCTCGTCACCGAGGCCCGCCTTGGTGGCTTCCGCGGCGGCGGCGACGGCGGCCAGGTTGGAATCGATCATTTCCTGCCAAAGTCCCAGCCGCGCGAAGATGTGCGAAGGCATGTGCAAGGCATGCGACGAATCGGGCGCGATGCGCGCGTAGCGGCGGGCGGCGTCGAGGCCCTGCGAAGCCAGGGCGGGGGTGTCGCAGGCATGAATCATATAGTGCGCGGCGCCAGGATGATCGGGCTCAGCGGCGAAAAGCTTGTTCAGGATCGCGATGGCCCGGGTGCGATTGGCAAGATCGGCGTCGCCTTCAGCGGGTATGGCGATCAACGAAAGGCCGTAGAACGCCGCCGCCTCGCCGTCGCCCGGATAGTCGGCGTAAACCTTGCCCATGGCCGTCGAGTAGGCCGTTGCCCGGGCTTTGTAATCGAGCTGCGGATCGTCCTGGTAGAATGCGGTCGCCGCGGCGATGTATTCACGCTCGCGCGGCGTCCTGGCCTCCGTGGCCTTCTGCAATTCGTCATGGCCGGTCTTGAGCGTGGCCGCGTCGGGGCGCTCCCAAAGCCCGTGCCACAGCGTCAGGCTCTGACCCCAGTAGGCGATGGCGCAGGAGGGATCTTGCGCGGCTACGGATTTGAAGGCCTGGTCGGACGCCACATACTGAAACGAGTGCAGCAGCGCCACGGCCTTCTCGAATTGCGCCTGGACCGCGGGCGCGCAGGAGGTCGGAAAATGAACCTGTCCGAGATGGCCGGGGCTCATGGCCTCCGCGCCGCCCGCGTGATGGTGCTCCTGCGCCCCAAGGATGGGAGCGCCCGCGCCGAGGGTCAGGATTGGGAGGGTGACGCAGAACGCCAGAATGAAGTGAATCGCCGTCGAACGCAGTCGCATGGTGAGGCCTCCTTTATGCTTTGTGGAGGCTAACATTCCGGAGGGGAGGCGTCAATGCTGGGTGCAGGAGCTGGCGCCTCACCGAGTGGTACCCGTAGGGGCGGCGCACTACGTGGGGCACCACCCTTCCAGCCGTTCGACGGCCGGTTTCGTCAATTACCGCGGAGGTGTGGCGGGCCGTTCAGCCGCCCGTTCACTCGTGCCGCAGCGCCGCCGTGGGCGCTACCCGCGTGGCGCTGCGCGCCGGCAGGTAGGCGGCGGCCACGGCCGCTGCCATCAGCGCCAGGGTTACGGCCGCGAAGGTTGCAGGGTCGCTCGAACTGACACCGTAGAGCAGGCTCGCCATGAGCCGCGTAAGGCCGAAGGACGCGCCCAGGCCGATGACGGCGCCGATCAGGGCCAGCCGTGCGCCCTGCTTCAGAATCAGCTTCAGAACGTCCCCAGGTTGCGCTCCGAGCGCCATGCGCACACCGATCTCCCGCGTGCGCTGGCTGACGCCGTAAGAGATCACGCCGTAGATCCCGAGCACGGCGAGAATCAGGGCGAGTCCGGCGAAAATACCGAGCAGGACCATCGACAGGCGCTCCTTCGAGACGGACGCGTCGAGGAAATCGTCCATGGTCTTGAGGGTCCCGATGGGCTGGTCCGGGTCCACGGACATCACCTGGTGGCGCACAGCCGCGGCGAGGCCGGACGGGTCTGCGGGCGTGCGCAGCAGCAGCGTCATGAAGAGGCTCGGAAACACGGGGTAGGGCTGGAGGTAGGAAGCGTAAACGTCCGCGCCCGGTTCTACGTTCAAGGCGCCATAGTGAACGTCTCCCACCACGCCGATGATCGTGAGCCAGGCCGGCGCGGCGGGTGCGTCGAGGAAGTTGATGCGTTTGCCGACCGGATCCTCGCCCGGGAAGAAGCGGCGCGCCATCGCATCGTTGATGACGATGACGCCGGAGCGGCCGGCATCGTCCGCCTCGGTGAACGTCCGCCCTTTGAGCAAAGGGATTCCTGCGGTGCGGAAGAAGTTCACGCTGACGACGTGCGGCGAGGCCATCGGGCGCTCGGCCGACGACACCGGTGGGCGTCCCTCGATTTCAAACGTGTAGGTTCCGACCGCGCCGCTCCAGGGAGGCGCATCGATCGCCGCCGCCGATTGCACGCCGGGGAGCGTTCCCACGCGCGCGAGGACCTGTTTGAAGAAATCCGGACGCCGGGCCGGGTCGGGATACCGGGTCGCGCTTAGGCGGACCCACACCGTGAGCAGGTTGCGGGTGTCGAGCCCGGGATTGACGGCGCGCAACCGGGCGAAGCTCCTCAGCAGGAGCCCCGCCCCGATCAGGAGTACGAAGGAGAGCGCGACCTCGGAAATTACGAGCAGGTTGCGCAGGCGTAGACGCTGGAATCCGCCGGCCGCGGCCTGGCTGCCCTCTTTCAGGGCCTCGCTCAGCTTGGGTCCGATCGCCTGCAGTGCGGGCGCAAGTCCGAAGATCACGCCGGTCAGAATAGCCACCAGGAGCGTGAACGCAAGCACCTGGGCGTCGAGCGAAGACTCGCCGATGTGCGGGATCGTCGGCGGGCTCAAACTCACCAACAGCCGCGTGGCTCCAGAGGCAAGCGCCAGCCCCAGGGCGCCGCCACCGAGCGCGAGCAGCACGCTTTCGGTGAGAAGTTGGCGGACCAGGCGGAGGCGGCTGGCTCCCATGGCCAGCCGGATCGCCACTTCGCGCTGGCGCGTCACCGAGCGCGCCAGCAGCAGGTTGGCCGCGTTGGCGCATCCGATCAGCAGCACGAATCCGACCGCGCCCATCAAGACCAGCAAGGCCGGCTTCACGTTACCCGTGAATTGGGTCTGCAGGGGTACGGCGGTCACCCCCCAGCCTTTGTTGGTCTCGGGATACTCCTGCTCGAGCCGGGCATTAATCGTCTCGAGGTCAGACCGGGCCCCGGCGAGAGAGACTCCCGTCCGCAGCCGCCCCATTACTTCGAGAAAGGTCGCGCCCCGATAAGTGACGTCGATGCCCAATAGCTTGGGCCCCTTCAGGTCCAGCGGAACCCAGAGATCCGGCGGTGTGGAGTAGAAGCCGCCTTGCAGGAGGAAAAAGGGCGGATAGTCGAATCCGGGCGGCATGATCCCGACCACCACGTAGGGGGCGCCCTCGAGGGTCAGGGGCTTGCCGATGATGCCGTGATCGGAGCCAAAACGGCGCTGCCACAGGCTGTAGCTCAGCAGCACCACGTGGTCGTGCCCGGGATTCTCGTCGTCGTCCACAAAAACCCGGCCGGCGAAGGCCTGCACATCGAGGAGCGGGAAAAGGCTCGCGCTGACGTAATCGCCATGCAGTTGTTCGGGGTCTCCATGGCCCGTGAGCGTAAGCTGTTGCGGAATCAAGGCCGCCATGCGCTCGAAGACTTTGCTCTGGTCCCTGAAATCGATGAAATCGGGCGGGGACATGTAATAGATGGGATAGCCATGCTCGGGACTGCTCTTCCAGACCACCGTCAGGCGGTCGGCATCGCGAAACGGCGGGCGCCGAAGCAGAACGGCGTTCACAACGCTGAAAATGGCGGTTGTGGAGCCAATGGCGAGCGCTAGGGTAAGCACCACCAGGGCGGAAAACCGCGCATCCTTGCGAACCAGACGCATTCCGAAACGCAAGTCTTCCCAGAGCATTCCATTGGCTCACAGAGTTGCGCCAGTTCGGCATCCGCCAGGACGCCGCAGTCCCCCTTGATGGCACAGTGACCCGTGTGATGGCGATCTTACCGTTAACCAGAGACAGATTCAAGCGGTGCCGCTTCGGGCTGCTGGTGTCATCCGAGGTAATGGCAAGGTCTGTAGCGCCATCCTTTTGCGGCGTGAAGGGTGTACGTGAAAACCGAGAAACGGCGGCTTTGCCCTCCTGCTGTGCGGGAAGGCTCGGACGGCCTGCCGGAAAGGCAAAGCCTTTGCGCAGAGCAGACCGGCAAACCCGCTGCGGCGCGAGCCACGGGTTTTCACCCGCAGTCATGAAGCCGCCGCTACATCAAACCGGGCCGCTGCTTACAACCCCACTAAGGTTGACGGTCTTCGCAACACGCAGTTACAATAAGACTTCGGCTTCGTGCGGGGCAGGGCTCCTGAAGGTCCTCCTTCCTGGTTCGACGCCTCATCCCACAATCAAGTTCTGAGGACACGCCATGCAGGCAAACGATCTTCGCCCCGGAATGGTCATCAAGCACAACGGGGAACTCTACTCGATCTACAAAGCGGAACACCGCACACCGGGCAATCTGCGCGCCTTCGTTCAAGCCAAAATGCGCCAGCTTCGCACCGGCGCCATCGCTGACCATCGCTTCCGCTCCACGGACGACGTGGAACGCGCCGTGATCGACGAGACCGATATGCAGTATCTCTACTCGGACGGCGACTCCTACCACTTCATGAACACCGCCAACTACGAGCAGGTGCACCTGCACAAAGAGGTAGTCGCCGACCGCGCTCCTTACCTGGTGGCCGACGTGGTGCTCAAGGTGGAATACTACGAAGGGCGGCCCATCGACATCGCCCTGCCCGCCACGGTCGACCTGAAGATCGTGGAGACCGAACCCGGCATCAAGGGGGGATCGGCGACCAACGTCCAGAAGCCCGCCACCACGGAGACCGGCCTGATCGTGAACGTGCCGCCGTTCATCAACGCCGGCGAGACCATCCGCGTGGAGACCGCGACCGGCAACTACCTGGAGCGCGTGAACAAATAGCGCGAGTTCAGGTGGGGTACGCTTTGCACCGGACAATCGTCTTCCAGGCGGTGTGAGTATCTTCAAGAATGGAAGAGAAGAAGGTGCTTTTCACCCCCGCTTCGAGGCTCCAGGCTGCATCGGATCGCCTGCTTCAAGGGGGCTCGCACTACGTTATCGATGAAGTCGCGCAGTTGCCCGCCATCATTGCCACGATCGGGGAGCGCACGGCGCGAGGTGACGGCCTTGACGTTCAGGCGTCGCTTATCACGACGGAAACGATCGTGTCGTGATTCGTTCAGCCTCCCGAGTGCTCGATTCGGTCCAGCTTACTCCCGGTCACAGCCTCAATTGCACGGCGGTAGTGCTCAAGTTCGGGAACGGCAAGGCCGGGGATCTTGGCCCGATCATCCCACTGCCGCAGCCTGACTGCCTCGCGGTGATATCGATGCCGCTCGAATTCCCGAGCCTCGTCTTCGCTGAACGGTCCGCCCTGGAGCTCCAGGCTCTGGAGCGAGGCACTTGAGAGCTGGCTCAAATACATCGGGTCTGTCCGGCACAAATAACGCTTCGCAGCGACATGGAGCTTCACGGGCTCCGTAACCTCGGGCGGGAAGTGCCGGCCCAGCCAGGCTTCGCCGGCTTCCTCGTGGCGCGCGTCCAGCCCCCGATCCGCGGCAT
This sequence comes from Terriglobia bacterium, assembly GCA_035949375.1. Taxonomy (GTDB): domain Bacteria; phylum Acidobacteriota; class Terriglobia; order UBA7540; family UBA7540; genus Gp13-AA77. The sequence continues at coordinate 24,739 of DASZIG010000026.1, forward strand.
CCTCACCCATGCCATGAAGCAGATGCCCGATGTCATGCAACAGTGCCGCCACTACCAATGCCTGCGGCGCCGCTTCCTGCTCGGCCTGGCAGGCTGCCTGAAGGGCGTGTTCCTTCTGCGAGACGGGTTCTCCAAAATAGGCTTCGTCACCTCTGTCTTCGAAGATCTGAAAGATCTCATCGATGACGTTCATGGTCGTACCTCCGCTCCGATCTATCGGTTCCCGGCCATCGCGCGCCCTACGGCAACCAGACGCCTTTGGTGGACCCAGTATGCCGCAGCAGCGAGGCTGGAAAGCCAGGCAACCGCCGCCAGCATCGTAAACGCGCCTTTCCATCCGTAATTCACGGAGATGCGAGCCACCGACGTCCCGGATAAGACGCCGCCGAGATAGCCGACGCCATCGATGAAACCCGAAGCCGTCGCGCTTCCCTGCTTGCCGCCGAAATCGAGGGCAATCGCTCCGGCAAGGTACGAGTATGGGCCAAGCATCAGAAAGGCCACAGCCGTCACCAACAGAACGGGCCCGGCCTTGAAGGATCCGAAGTCAACGTTTGCAAGAGCCAGCAGAGCAGCTCCGGAAAGCACCAACCCGTACAGAATAATCGTCGCTCGCCCGCTCGTACCCAGCCGGTCGCTCAAAAAGCCGGCCACCAGAACGGAAATGCCGCCAAAAAGAGGAAACAGCGCGCTGGTGCTCGCAGCGGTGGCGTCGCTTAAGCCGACGGCCTGGGTGAAGTAGGTTGGGGTCCAGATGTTGAACGTCTCACGCACAATGGTGAATCCGAATGAAAGAAGGCAAACAAGCCAGAACACGGGGCTTCCTAAAAGTGGTTTCAGCAGATGAGCCAAACTCGCCGGCGTATGCTTGTCGCCTTCTTCCTTGAAAACGTTCGCAGGATTGATTACGGGCTCGGCGCATCCGACATCGCGCGGGCTTTCTTTCAGCAAGACCAGACTGAGAATCGCAAGAAGCGCCAGCGTTCCACCGGCTGTGAAGAACACGCCGCGCCAGCCGACGCCGTGCCCGATCAGGATTGCCATGAACTGCCTTGAAGCTGCATCTCCGAACAAGTAACTGAGGCTGATGATGCCCATCGCGGTACCGTACGCGGAATACGAGAACCATTTCGATGTAACCTTCACCAGGCCGGCCCATCCCATGGATTGCACCAGGCGGTTCCCGATCCATGCCAGCGTGAATATGGGAAACCCGCCGGCCAAAGCAAACATGATGGTGAAGACGACGGAACCCGACATGCCCAGCAGGAAATTCCTCTTGCCGCCAAGAAAATCCGCCGCGCCGCCGCTCGGGAATTTACCGAAGGCGTAGGCGAGCACCCCGAGCGAGGCAATCGATCCCATCCGAATTGTGGCTGCTCCCGCCGGAATACCCTTTGAACCCAGTTCCGCGATGATCAGAGGCAGCGCCACCGAGTAATCGGAGCGGCACAAATAATAGCCCCCATAGCCCAACACCAGCATAGTGATGGTGACCGCCTGCCAGCGTCCCAGTGAGTTCGCCGATTTCAGCATGGGGAATCGAGTCCGAATCCAGTACGGCAGTGGCCGCAAGCGATGTGCCTGCGACGCGCCCTATCTTAGCACTGTCCCGTTACGCCTTGTGGGGATGGCAACCGAGGATAGCTTCAAATGATCGGGCTTAGTCCACTACGATATGAAATCGACAGCGGGGCGAGAGATAGACAGCCTGATTACACTTCGCCGCAGAATCTAATCGAAGCTCAAAATAGAACGGCTTGGGCGCAGGGCGAACCTCTGCGCCCTTCGCTCCTGAAACGCTGCCACCGGTGCCGGTAGGGCCGGTCCTATTCGGCGCGCAACGCTTCCGCGGGGGGTATCGAGCTGGCCCGGAACGCCGGAATTAACGACGCAACCAGCGCTGACGACCCGAGAGTCAGGACGGCTACCGAAATCACCACGGGGTCGTACGGATTCAATCCGTACAGTTGGCTGCCCAGGAAACGCCCCGCCGCCAGGGCCAGCGGAAATCCAGCAACGAGACCAATCGCCACCAGTGCGAATGCGCCTCGAAGGATCAGCGCCGCCGCCTGCGAGCGAGTGGCGCCGAGAGCCAGCCGCACTCCGATTTCGTTGGTGCGTCTTCCGGCGTTGTAGACCGTAACTCCGTACAGCCCGATCGAGGCCAGGACCAGCGAAAGAAGTCCGAAGAACGAGGTCAGTTGGGCAATCAAACGCTGCTGCCGCAACTGGCCTGCCACTTGTTCTTTCAGAGTCTGAATCGAGATGATCGGCAGACTCGGATCCACGGCGGCCATGGCCTGGCGTACCTGCGCATAGGGCAGGCCGGCTCCCGGCCTCGTCACAATCAGGATATCGTGCAGAAAATGTGAGCCCGGATCGGCGTCCGTCGCGTTGGGCAAGAAATCATGCTGCGCTTCCGGCAGGAAGAAGAACGGGCCAACCGGCTTGTCGAGATCGAAGCCCAGATAGCGCGCATCCGCGGCGATACCGACGATTTCGTATTCGCGGGACGTCCCCATGCCGGTCTGGGCGAAATACTTCCCCATGGGGTCCTCATTCTTGAAGAATTTGCGCGCAAACGCTTCGTTGATTACCGCCACGTGCCGTGAAGTTGCGGTGTCCTGTTCGGAGATCCCTCGCCCCCTGAGGATGGGATTCCCGATGGCGTCGAAGTATCCCGCGGTGGCCCGATCCCATGAAGCAAAGGCATCATCATTCGGTCCGGGAGCCGGACGTCCATCCACCCAGACGCCGGCACCCCAATTGTTATCGCTCATCGGCGAGTACATGCTGATCGCCACCGCCGAAACGGCCCGAACGCTCGCGAGCGAATCGTGAATACGCCCGAAGAGCGGCGTGAGCTGCTCTGCGTGATAGCCGGCAAGCCGTGGATCGATCCTCACGATGGTGCGCCCGTCCTGAACGAAGCCGAACTTCTGGTTCTCGAGACCGTGCAGGGCGGCCGTCAGCAGTCCAGACGCCACCAGCAACACGAGCGAGAGCGCCGTCTGCAACACCACCAAAGCCTTTCGAGGGAGCGAAGCGGTGCGGGCGCTGGAGCGGCTGGCGCCGCGCAGCGCTTCGATGGGGTCCACGCGTGTGGCCATCCACGCAGGAGCGATGCCGAAAGCAAGTCCGGTAATCAGCGAAACGCCGAAGGCGAAGAGCAGCACCGGGATGGAAGGCGAGGCGTTGATGGGTACGCCGCCCATACCGGCGACGTGAGGGAATGCGAAATCCAGGATCAGCCGCGTGCCTGCAAATGCAACCGCCAAGCCCGCCGCGCCGCCCGCAAGTGAGAGCAAAACACTTTCGGTGAGAGCCTGCCTTACGAGGCGTGGCGCCTGCGCTCCCAAAGCCATGCTCAATGAGATCTGCCGACGGCGCTCCATGCCGCGAACAAGCATGAGATTAGCCACGTTGGCGCAGACAATGAGGAGCACAAACGCCGACACCAGCATCAGAATCCCCAGCCAGTGCTCGTATTCGTCGCGCATGCCGGTGATCCCGGCACCGCCTGGTCTCAGGAACAGGGTCTGGTCGGGAAACTTCACACGATCGTTGGCGCTCATGTCACCCCAGTGCGAACGCAGCCACTGCTTGAGTTCCACGCGCATATTCGCTTCGATCGATGCAGACGCCGCTCCGGGCCGGGCGCGCCCGATCAGGTCCAGCCAATAGGTATCGACCTTGTTGAGATCGGCGTCCGCTTCCACAAACGGTTCGGCGTTCAGCGGCAGAAAGAAATCAGGTGGAATGCTGCGCAGACGGTCGCCAAAGAAACCCGGCGGGGTGATTCCCACGACCGTAAACGACTTCTCATCGAGATTGAAGGCGCCACCGATGACGGACGGATCCGATCCGTACCGTTGCTGCCATAACCGGTAGCTCATCACTGCCACCGCCGCAGCACCGGGTTGGTCGTCGGCGGGGGTCAGCAGCCGTCCGGCATACGCCCGGAGCCCGAACATAGCGAAGTAATTGCCTGAAACGAACTCGCCGGGATAGCCTTGGGCTGCTTCCGCCGCGCCCGAGCGCCGGACGCCGAACAGCGACCCTCCCGCCTGAAACGCGGCCAATTCCGCAAAGCCCCGGGTGTTGTCGCGGAAGTGTTTGTACAAGTCATACGAAAAAATGGAAAACTCGTTCTCCTGACTGTACCCGCCCCAGTAGCAGCAACGAGCTTCCCTTCCCACGCGGTACAATTCGCCGGGATTCGCAACCGCCAGCGATTTCATCAGGACGGCGTGCACGAGGGTGAAGATGGAAGTGGTGGCGCCGATGCCGAGCGCCAGCGTGAGGACCACCGCGACCGTGAATGCGGGCGACTTCCGCAAGCGGCGTACGATATGACGGGTATCCTGTAAGTGCGTTTCCAGGAACGGCAATCCCTTCTGGTCCCTGTAGTGTTCCTTGATCGCCTCCACCGCCCCGAACTTGAGCGCCGCCTGGCGCCGCGCCTCGTCGGGAGACAAACCGGCGCGAAGATTGTCTTCGATCTGAAAAGCCAAATGCTCTTCGATCTCCGTCCGCAGTCGTTCTTCATCGCGGCGCGTTCTTGCCCAGGACGTTAACCGTCTGACGAACCGCCTGAGGGCTTTCATTTCAGATCCTCCGTTCTCACGGCAAAGAACCGGGCAATGATGGCGGCCGTCTGGTCCCAGTCATGTTTCTCGGCTTGCAATTGCTTGCGTCCCTGGCGCGTCAGCCGGTAAAAGCGCGCCTTGCGGTTGTTTTCCGAGGGGCCCCACTCCGACGCGATGGAGCCCTCCTGCTCGAGCTTCAACAGAACCGGATACAGGGTGCCTTGATTCACTGCGAGCAGGCCTCCGCTGATCTGCTCGATGCGCCGCGCGATCCTGTAACCGTGCAAGGGTCCGAGCACATCCAGGGTCTTGAGCGCCATCAGCGCCAAGGTGCCCTGCAGAACGTCCTTCTTTTCCTTCTTCTCGTTCATTGGGTTTCCAACAGGAAGCATGGCACACTTCCATTGGGACAGCAACGGGAACTGCGACTGCTTCGTCGCCCTGCGGTGCATGGGCCCACCCTTGCGGGGGGCTCGCTCGTCTATTCCCGGTCAAACACAAGGACGTTTTTCGGCTTGCTTTCACCCGCCTGACGCATGGACATCGTCAAGGTCTTGAGATCCGTAGAAAGCTCAATCTGCCTTGTCTGCGTAATCTTGCCCTGGAATTT
>DASZIG010000027.1:0-3487 GCA_035949375.1 Terriglobia bacterium
ACCGGTAGCCCTGCCGGCCCGCCGCCCGTTCGCCCTTCTCGGCGCCCAAGGCCTCCGTCATCTCCGCTTCGAGCACCTCCTGCAGCGCCGTCCGCACCAGCGCCCGCAGAAACTCCTCGTCCTCCCTCAGAAGGGCTTTGACGTCGATCGTCCCAGATTTACCCTGCCTCTTGGTCATGGTGTGCATCCTCGCCAAAGGATCCGGTGATTGCGCATCACCCGCATACCATGACCATCCGCCTCAGCGGCTTTTGCAGAATTTCCCCGACACTACCTGGCGCCGGCGCAGCTTCCGCTCGGCGATGGTCTCGAACCGGGGCGACTGGCGGAGACTGGCGAATTGAGTCCAACCGAGCAGGGGACGCCGTCGATCACCCCGGTCACGATAGTGTTCAAGAGCCCGTCTAGGGCGGCACCCCTGGCCAAGCAGGAAGAGCTCGGCCAGGGGATTGGCCCGTCGATCAGACCTTCTTGAACGTCGCTTCAGTGAAATATGGAGACCGGCCACTTCCGTCTTCGAAGACATTGAAGTCATCGACGATCAGTTGCTGGCCATTGAGATGCCCGGTCAAGATGGTGTTCTTGAACCCGAACGCGTAGTTTGCCGTGAATGCCACCGTGGCACCCCCTGCGACCGAAGGCGCATACGCTTGTCCCGGTACCTGCCCCCAATCGCACGGCGTGGGCGAGCAGGCTCCATATGTATGCACGCCCAAAGAACCGCCGTTGTTCGTTAACACGACCTTGACGATGTCCCTGGTCGCAGAGTTCACATTCACCCAAGTCCCGGTGAGTGACCCGAAAGTCAATGCTTCCGGCCTCAGACCGGCCTTTTCCGCCGGCTTGTTGAACTTCGCCGCAATAGCTGTGTCGTCCATGTTTTTCCTCCTGTGTGCGCCGTCCCGGGCAGATCGATCTGGGCGGCGAGCACGCCAGAAATAGCACTGGACGAACCTGCGCTATGTGATCTGGCTCACAGTCGCGAATAATCTGACGAGGAGGCGTCGATCGTGCGGCAACACCGTGGCAGAATGCAGTTGAAGCAAAGGCGGGGTTGTCCGCGGGTGTGCAGGCCGGAACGGGCGCGGTGGTCGGCAGAGACGCGCAGGGTCGCGCATATGGCGTCAAAGACCGGGAATATCTCTATCGAGCGTAATTCCAGTACCGCAGTGCCGCCGGCCGGGTTTGGGTAGTGGGGCACCGACCCGTTCCCTCGGGACTTGCCGATGTCGGTCGGGCGTTGAGCGCGGATGGGGCTCACTTAAAGCCGAGCACGGCCCTTCGGCAGGGCTCAGGCCACAACGCGTCTAACGCGGCGTACGACAACTGTCGCGAATCGAGCGCCTTGATCAGGTCCTCGTCGACCACATGCTTGCCGCGGCGGACATTCACCGGCATGGCCCCGCGTGGCATCATGGCAAAGGTGCGCGCGCAGAAGATGCCCTCGGTTTCCCTCGTAAAAGGACTCGACCCCGGCAGAGCGGCTGAACATGGCTTTCAAATTCGGAAAGACCGGGAGGGAATGGAGTCGGTATGCATAAAGGCGAGATATTCGATACCCGCTAGGTTTCCGGCATCAGGCCAAATTCGGATCTCCAGATCCGGAAGCTGTTCACCGAACGTGTCGCGCCACGCCCTGGCGTTGCCGATATGCTTGTCGAGATCAACGATGAGCAGCGCCGTCACTGGTTTCTGAGCTATTCCATCAGATTGTCGCGCGGCCGAATCCATACGGTCGCGCTACCACTTGTAGACTTTCTGCAACGTTCCTCCCATGAGCGCTGCCTTGTCGTTCTCGGACAGGCGTTTGGTGTCGCGGAACGGCGTGACGCCCTGCTCATAGGTCAACATGCCGATCGTCCGCGTCCAGTCGGTGCCCCACATGCAACGATCCAGCCCGAACGCATCGATGACGTGCAGTACCGGCTCCCAGATATCGTCGTATGGGAACGGTTGGTGCGACATCGTGCAGGCACCGCTGATCTTCACCCTTACGTTCTCGCATTGAGCCAAGGCGAGCAGCTTGGGAAGATCGGCCCAAACGTCGGCGGGGACCGGCGGGCGAGCAGGCTGCAGCAGGCCGAGATGGTCGATAACGATGACCGTATCGCGGTGTCGCTGGATGTGCGGCAGCCCTTTGTCCAGGATGCCCCAGCAAAGCAAATTGACAGGCAAACCATGTTTGGCGGCGGCAGCGAAAGCGCGGTTCAAACCGGGATGGTCCGCGTCCATCGGCAGGCCGTCGCGCATTCGTATGCGAATGCCGCGCGCGCCTGGCGTCGCCGCCCATTTCGCCACCACATCGTCAATCGCTGGATTGGTCGCGTCGACCGGCGTCACAACCCGAAACTTATCCGGATAGGTGTTGTAAACTTCGAGCGCGTAGCTCGGATCGTATTCATAGGCGCTGAACGACGAGACCATGATCGCACCGTCGACGCCGACACTGTTCATCGCAGCGACCATCTCTTCGCCTGTGGCGGAGTCGAGTCCGTGCGAGGGACTGGCCCACGGCCGGCTGGGATGATTTCGATCGAAGAGATGAACCTGAACGTCGATGACTGGCATGGCCGTCCTCCTGCTTGTTCGACCGATTGTCCGCCATCGTGACCGGTTTGCACAGAGTGATGAGCGGTGAGGGGTGCAGCGCAGATGGAGAACATCAGACAGAGCGCGAGAACATCGAGGTTCGAACGCTGGCTTCCTCCTTGGCCATCAGCTTGGCTCGGGACGCCCGAGACAGCCGCGCAGCGCGCGGTTCAACCTGCCCACCAGCATTGTGGTTTCTTGCCATGTCCCGCTTCGGATCGTCAGCTCATGGATCGTTTCGATCATGCGCCGGATGCTTTTCTTCGATGGCCGTAGCGCCAGGCGTGCCTGGCCGGTTCTCGGTGAATACATCCGTCCGAACGTGAACCCCAGGAAGTCGAACTCCCCTTCCGGAACCTTGCAGACGCGTGTCTTCTCCGCGTTGACCGTCAGCTTCAGCTTGCCCATGAGTTCGCGCATCCAGTGCAATGCCTCTTCAGCCTTGCCCCATCTGCACAGGATCACGAGATCGTCGGCATAGGTCACGATCCGACTGCCGAGGCTTTGCCGCAGTCCGAGCTTCTCCCATCCCAGCACAAACCGGCGCATGTAGAGATTCGCCAGCAGCGGTGAGATCGGAGACCCCTGCGGGATGCCACGGCCGTTGTCGCGGGCCTCGGTCGTGCGTCGCTTCCGGCCTCGCTCGTCGGTTTCCTCCACGGCGCACTCCAGCCACATCTCGATCAGATGCAGAACCCGCCGGTCGACGACCCGACGCGCTACCGATTTCATTAGTTCGGTATGGGGAATGCTCCCAAAGAACACCACCACACACTACCCATCTCCGCGACTTTCCACGTCCGGTAACAATCCTGCGCGAGCGGCATCCCTTCGAGGGCCGCGTTCTGCAAGCGCTGGGCGCCACGCACCGCCGCGGCGTAGCATTGCTGCTGGTTGT
>DASZIG010000028.1:0-70839 GCA_035949375.1 Terriglobia bacterium
GTTCCTTGCGGCCCAAAGGGGCCAGCAAGTCTTCCAGAAATGCCGTCAATCGGTGATCGAGAGCTTTCAACTCCCGTGGCGTCATAGAGGCAGCTTACCGCCACGAGAAATTGGAGTCAAGTACAACTTAACCTAGTATTACTAGGCGATGCGGCTGTGATGTGAGCGGCCATGCCCAGATTTAGAGCCTTGGTTGGATCAACTTGAGGGCCGCTCGTGCGTGCACGACAGTCAGGATTCGAACAAACGTTGCCCGATCGGTCAGCGATAACGATCTTAACGCTCTCGGGGAAGTCCTCTCTCATGCCGCTGGTATAAGATGACGCAGTAGTTTAGGTCGCACCCTTGCCCTCTCCCGCTGATCTCTGGCTCCTCGCTGAGGGGTTTCAGTGCGCAGCGTTCTGCTCAAGAAGCGGCGATTGCGCGTTCGAACGTGTCCCCGAGAACCCAGCCTTAGCGATCGGCAATCGGTAGAACCGATCGATGGTTTGGCCCGCGCCGTGAGGTTGAGCTGAATATTCCGGCCTGTGCGGTGCCGCCTTGGCTCGCGCGTGGCGGGCGCGGCACCCTGCGCCCGGAGCGGCTCGCGGCTTACAAAACTGGCGTTTTCCGAGAGTGCCTTCAACCCGGAACGCCGACCCATTTTGTGGTCGAACTCAGAATTCCAGCCGGGCCTGAAACGCGATCATGCGCGGAGAACTGTCACCTCCCAAGCCGACGCCCAGAAGGCCGGTGGGTGGAGATGTCGTGTACGTGAGTGCGCCGAAACCAGTTTCGGTGGAGGAGTTTCCCGGAATGCCTGCGATCACATTCGAGGGTAGAGCGAAGTTGGGGTGGTTAAAGACGTTGAAGAACTGGGCGTCCACCCGCAACTTCAGCCGCTCGCCCAACGGGAACCATTTCGTGAGGTAGAAGTCGCTCCAGAAGAAGTCGGGGCCGCGCAGAGCGTTTCTTCCCAGGCTACCGAACTGGCAGTCCGCCGGATCGTCGTCACCGGTGCACGCGCCCGTGCTGGGATCGACCGCCGAGACGAACGCATTTGGGTTCAACCACTGCAGCGTTCCCTGTTGCGTGACGCTCGAGATCGGATTGTGCTCGTATAGCGGAACACCGGGGTTGACGCTCGCGAATCGCGGACCGCTGCCGTTCACAATTCCATCCCCGCTCGCAGAGTATGGAGCGCTCAATACCGAAAACGGGACACCGCTGTGCCCAAAGACCGTGCCGGAGATCTCCCATCCGTTGATCGCATACCCCAACGTGTGATTCTTCACCTTCGGCGGCAGTTGATAGACGTAGTTGCCGGTTAGATTCTGTCGGATGTCGTAATCGCAAGGGCCGCGGTCCCGGGCGAGGTCATTGGGAAGGGGAAAGAGAATGCCTCCGGCCGAGAATTGCAGGAAACCGCCGTTGGAGACGGTGTCGATGCAGTGGCTCCAGGTGTAGTTCAGTTGGGCCTGGAGACCGTGGCCGAGCCTTTTTTCAGCCGTGAGCTGAAGTCCGTTGTAGTGGCTGTTGGCTCCCGTGCTCAATTGGGTCACGGCGCCGAACCTGGCATCGGCGGGCTGGCCATAAGGAAACGGGGCGAAGCAGCCGGGGCACACAGACTGGTATCCGTTCACTTCGGACGTGTAGGGCTGATTGACCGCGCGCGTGCCGACGTACTGCGCCCGCAGGCTGGCGGTCGAGCCGACCTGGTGTTCAAGAGCCAGGCTCCATTCGATGAAGTACGGCGCTCGCAGCTTACCGTCGGGCACGGCTGTCATAGATACGGGGGGAAGACAAGCACTCGCATTGGCGAGGGACGACGCGCAGGAGCGTTCGCCTTGCGCGAACCCGGACAGGAAGTTCCGATTGGCCGTCGCTGTCGCATCCACGGCGCTGCCCGGCACCCCTGGCGCAATCGCGAGTCCGCCCACCGTGCCGAGCAGGCCGCCCTGAAAGGTATTCACGTAGGGTGGATTCGCGCCCACCAAGTCGGCCATGCTTCCCGGCAGCAGGTCGCTGAAAAGTCCGAATCCGCTGCGCAGAACGGTCTTCGGTTTCAACTGCCAGGCGATGGCCGTCCTTGGTTGCAAGATGGCCAGCGGAGTGGACTGAAACAGGTGCCCAATATGCGTCTCAATCAGCGCGTTGAGCGGCTGATCGACGGCGTGCGAGATCGCATCGAAAGAGCCGGGTAAACGCGCCAGTGCATCGTGGGGATTCAGGGGGTTGGTGTTGTCGGTAGCGCGGAGACCGAACGTCCAGGTGAGCGTTGGAGTCACTTTCCACGTGTCCTGCGCATAGAGATCGATGTTGAGAAAATTGAACGGCTGCGAGTCGGCAAGGGGATAAGTCGTGGTGGCGGTCGAAGCCACGCCGTAGATGAACTGAGGCAGATCCGTGTAACTTACGGTGGGAACGGTGCCTTCGCCGAAGTCGTAGTCGTTCAGCCGGAAGACCCGGGCGTTGGTGCCGAACCGGAGCTCGTGCGCGCCCGCGCTCCAGGCGAGACTGTCATTCACGAAGAAGCGGGTGGCTCGCCGGCCCTGGATCCAGTTGTTGTCCAGCCCTCCGACGGTGGTAAAGGGAGCACTGGCTCCGATGCCCTGTAGGACGATGGGAAACGCCGCCAGGGTCAGCTGGGAGTTTTCGGGTCCGAAAAGGCTCTCGTACCACGAGACGGCGGGATTGAAGTAGTTAACCAGATGGCTGGAAAACACGTGCGTGTAGCCGGACGCGAACGAATAGAGCGGCTGAGGCGAAATGGCGTTGAAGAGCGGATTGATCGGGTCGGTATACGCTGCCTGGAGGCCGCCGTCGTACTGAAAGCGATACCACGTCATGTCTTTCTCGCTCAGGTTGTAGTCCACACGGGCCGTCTGGACCTGTTCGTGGTCGTCGCTCGAGTGGGAAACGCTCTGGCGGTTGGCGCAGCCGTTGCCGTTGACGGGATTGCCGGTCGCCGCCCCGCCGTTGCTGTTAAAAGGACAACCGAGCACGGCAAGCGGGGTTCCCGCCGTCATCCTGTACAGTGAAAACATCCTCTGGTAGAAGGGCACGAGCTGCGCCTGGGCGGGATACTGCGCCCCGGTGACGACATCGCGGCCACCGAGCGGGAGCTGCTGCAGAATGTAGGTTTCGAGCGCCGGAGTTGGCACCGTGGTCGCGGTCACGATTGGCAGCGCAATGCGCACCCATTCGGAATCGAAAAAGAAAAAGAGCTTATCGTGTATGACCGGCCCGCCCAGGCTGCCGCCGAAGTGATTCACCGTTGAGCGTGGCTTGTGGCTGCCGGACGTGGCATCGGTGAAGAAATCGGCCGCGTTGAACCTGGACCCATTCCACAGTTCGTACAGGTTCCCGTGGAACACGTTGGTCCCGGACTTGGTGACGTAATTCACCTGGGACGCACCGTAGCGGCCCTGATCGACCGTGTACGAGAGAGTGTTCACGGTGACTTCGGCGATGGAATTGAGGCCCAGCACAAGGTTTGTGGAGAGGCCGCTGTTGAGGTTCGTCAAAGGGTCGTTCGATTCCAGCCCGTCCACGATGTAGCCGTTCGAAAGCGCAGGCAGCCCGTTGAATTCGACGTTGCCGTAGCCGTTGCTGCTACCCACGAAATCGTTCCCACTTCCAGCCGTATTGATGAGAGCCCCGGCCGCAAACTGGAGCGGATAGGTCAGATCACCTCCGGGATTGGGGAGGCTTTCGAGCCCGGGCGCGTTCAGCGTGGTTGAGGTGTTCGGGTTTTCAGTATCCAGCAGGGGCGCCCCCTCACTGACCGTAATAGCCTGCCTCTCGGCCCGTACCTTCAACACGAAATTGACGGTCTGGGTGTGACCGAGCGCGGCCGATATCGCATTGTTCTGCTGCGGTTCGAAACCCGGCGCCTCCGCTTGGACTGAGTAGATCCCTGGATTCAACTCGGGGACGAGAAATCGGCCGGCCCCGTCGGTCAGCGCATTGCGCTTCAACCCGGTGTCGCTGTTGACAGCGGCGATCTTCGCGCCCGGAATGCCCGCGCCACTCTGATCGGTGACCTGGCCCCCGATGGCGCTGGTGGTTTCACCTTGCGCCTTCGCCAGTGCGGGACAAAGCAGCCAGGGCACGAGTACCGCGATTAGAATTGTGGCGGGGTGTAATTTAGGCATGACTAAAACAGAGTACAGCAACCCTTGAGGACATAGCAAGAGCCAAGTTCGGGGCAGGCGGCATCTTATTGGGTTGCCGCGGCACGGACGACCCTGGCAGATCCTAGCGGAATCGGGTAGATTGATTTAGCGATGACTAGAACACGAACGTCGATCAACACGGAGTCGGTGGACGATTACCTCAAGGCCATTCTCGAGCTGAGCGGACCCGAGGAGCAGCGCGTGACGAGCAACGCCCTGGCCCGGCAATTGGGTGTCCGCGCCGCCTCGGTCACAGGCATGGTAAAGAAGCTCGCGGCCGAGCGACCTCCGTTCGTCAAGTATGAAAAACGACACGGGGTACGCCTGACGCGGATGGGGAAAATGCGCGCCCTGGAAGTGCTTCGGCATCACCGGCTGCTTGAGCGCTTCCTGCACGACTGCCTGGACTATTCCTGGGACGAGGTCCATGAAGAAGCCGAGCGACTGGAGCACTTCATTTCCGAGAAGCTGGAGGATCGGATCGCTGCCAAGCTCCGCGACCCCGAGACCGACCCTCACGGCCACCTGATTCCCGAGAAGAGCGGAGCCGTACCCAGGCGCGAAGAAATCCTTCTCTCGAAATGGGTGTGCGGCACGCGGGCGGTGATCAGCAGCGTCTCCGACCGCAACCCCTCCCGGCTCCGCGAAATGGAACGGCTGGGATTGAGGCCTGGCGTCTCGATTACGGTTGAGACTGGGGTGCGAAATGCATCGCTGCTGGTGCGAATCGGCGGGCATACGGGTACTGTGCGATTGAGTCAGGAGCTGGCTGGTGAAATTTCAGTGGTTCCCGACGGGAACGTGTTTGCGGCTCCTAAGACCCCAACCTAATTCGCAAATCCCTGAACCAATCCTGTCCTGCCGCCCCTAGCTGCTTCACCGGATCGAGGTGTCGCCCGGAGAATTGCGGTCTGGTCCGTCCCGTCGCTTTTGGAACCGGTACGTTCGAACGGCTTTCACTCCCCTATTTAGTAAATTGTCTGGCTTGCGCCCGGTTGACACTTTCGCCGGCACTCGCCCTGTGGCACCGCAGTATGCGACCGTGAGTCGGAACTATCGTCCCCAGGCGCGCTCATACCGCTGAACGCCATTGTTCGGCCTGAACGGAGCTCTGGCTGCTGGATGCGCTGTGACTCGAAGTCTCCAATTCCTGCCTACAGGTCCGTCGATTGGACGCTTCTCAAAATCAAAACCGAGCGGTGGGGACTGGGATTGTAGCGGTGTATACTCCTGTGCTGTCGGCTAGTCCGGATCGGAAGCGGGCGAAGGCTCGTGCACGCGAGCCCGACGGCACGATGAGAGGAGCCATCCTTGACCCCAGACACCGCGGGCACGCAAGCGCGGCGCCCACATAAGGCGAGGTAAGACGTCGAGGAGTCGGCGTCGTCTTCGAAGGGTGCTATAAGGGTTCGATAAGAGTTTCCGAGCGTATCTTCTCGTGCCTTACGGAGCCATCCGTGCCTTAGTTTTCTGTAAGTTACGGCTTGGAATCGCCCTTTCACGGCGGTAACGCGGGTTCGAATCCCGCCGGGGACGCCAAGCCTTTCAGTGGGTTGCGGATCTCGCTTCCGGCAATGCCAGTGCTCCGGTGACGGACGGGTGACCAAGAACGCTGCGAAGGCTCCTGGAGCGGCAATCCGTAGCGATTGAAATGTTCAGAGAGGTTTTCAGACGAATCGACGTGCTTAGGATATATCAAAGGTCATTTCGATGTTCCCTTCGCCCACCAGTTTCCGCGCCCAAACCTGGAGCGAGTACCTTGCACCACCAAGTGTTTAATTCTTGAACACTAACTCACCGGCGCACGAATCTCCTTCCTTCGCTCATCATTTGCAGACCCGCCTAGCTGGCTTGTAACGGACACAATACGTGAGACTTGTCTTCCTGCCTTTAGACGGTGCGTCGTTGGGCACACGAGTGCCATTTGAATTGCGAAAGCAAATCCGCGGCGGACCCGTGCAAGTGGATACGGACGAGGGCGCATCAGTTGGGGGAGGAATGAATCCATGACTCAAGAATTCATCGTACAGATTCTCGCTGCACTGAGTTATCTCTGCTGGCGGCTCCGGTGCGTGGTCGTGAGATACTGAGTTTTAGTGGGTTACGGAGCTTCCTTCCGGCAGTCCGGGCAACGCCGTGGCTGTAGGAAGGATCTCGCTGCTCGTTTCGGCTTCCGGCGCGGCCCCGAAGATCACGTCAAGACCGCTCGAGGCAAGGGTCGGCAAAGCGCGGTTGCCACTCCCTGTTCGCCACTCGCCGCTCGCTCCCTGCTTCTACGTTCGAAATAATCCGGCGTACGCGACCGCCCCAAGCACGCCACCGATCAGAGGCCCGACGACCGGAATCCAGGCGTAGCCCCAGTCGGAGCCGCCCTTGCCCGGGATGGGCAGCAGGGCGTGCACGAGGCGCGGCCCGAGGTCACGCGCCGGATTTATGGCGTAGCCCGTTGGCCCGCCGAGCGACAGTCCGATGGACCACACCAGCACTCCCACCAACAGGGGCGTAAGACCGCTGTCGTTGGCAGGCTTGTAGGCTCCGAGCGCGAGTACCACGAACACCAGCACGAATGTGCCGACGATCTCCGTGATCAGGTTGGCGCCGGCGTTCCGGACGGCGGGCGCGGTGCAGAATACGGCGCGCTTGAGGGCGGGATCGGGAGTCTCGGCCCAGTGGGCCAGGTAAGTCAGCCAGACCAGGATCGCGCCGAGCATCGCGCCCAGCAACTGGGCGGCGAAGTACGCGGGCACCAGTGTCCAGGAGAAACGCCCGACGACGGCCAGACCGAGCGTCACGGCGGGGTTGATGTGCGCGCCGCTGACGCGTCCCACGACGTACACCGCGAGAGCCACCGCAAAGCCCCATCCCGTCGCGATCACGATCCAGCCGGAGCCTTGCGCCTTGGACTTGGCGAGCACGACGCCGGCCACGACGCCGTCGCCGAGCAGCACCAGCAGCGCCGTTCCCACGAACTCCGCCCAAAAGGTGTTCATCATCCCTCTCCCGCTCCGCCACGATCACGGCTTGGTGCGCGACGGAGGCGTGGTGAAGGAGTATAGCGTCTTTTGGGGGTTGCCGGTGGGAGATACAGATGGTCTCGGTCCGAACGAGCGACGAGTGACAAGCAGGGCCCTACCTGCTTGTCACTCGTCACCCGCAACTTGCCATTGCCTCTTGATTAGCGCCAGCGTCCAGCCACGAACACGTATCCGCCGCGGTACCGACGGTAACGCGGCGCTATCCACACGGCATGCGGCCGGGGAGGCCGCACCCAAGCGCCCGGAACCCAAACGTAGGCTCCGCCACGCCACTCATGCCAGCCCTCACGCCAAACGAACCCCGGACCCGGCGCGACTCCGACAATGCCGACATGCACCGGCGCGGGCGGGCCCACACGGATCACCACTTGCATCGCGCTGGCCAGCCCCGCGGTCAGCAGAAAAGCGAAGATGAATAGGTAGAATTTCTTTGCCATACAAAACCTCCGCACATTAGTTTGTGGCGCACCAAGCGCCTGGGCCTCGCTCAAAAGCCTCGATTCGGAAGCCCGGCCCCGGCAGCCTCCGCTCGCCATCGAGGCTAGCAAATCCAGAACCAAAGCAAGAGCGCCTGCAAGTGACTCGAATAAAACGGCCTAACAGATCGAACGCAATGGGGCGTACGGGATTGGTGGAAATTGAGCACCAAATGGTGCGCGAAACCGTGCAGAACTCCCGGCTTCGCGGCGGACGAGGGAAAGCAGCCGGGAAGAAGGATTGAGCCTCGCCCGGTGCTTACGATTCCATTGCGGCGATCCTCCGCCGGCGATTTCCTATGCCGGCTGCGGACGCTCCCGACCCGGCGAAGGCGGCGATGGCTGCGGCTTGAGCACCTGAGTGGTGTCGGCCTCGGGCAACTTGGGAGGCGAGGGCCGGATGATCATGGCGGGCAGTGGCTTGCCCTCCACCAGCAGCTTCACCTCGTTGGCGTCAAGCACCTCGCGCTCAAGCAGGGCGTCGGCAATCCGCACCAGGGCCTCGCGGTGACTGGAAAGAATATCCTTGGCGCGCTGGTAGCCGGTCATGATCAGCCGCTTGACTTCCTGGTCGATCTTGATCGCTGAGTCCTCGCTGAAGTCGCGTTGGGTGGCGAGATCGCGCCCGAGGAAAATCTCACCCTGATTCTTTCCGTAAGCAAGGGGACCAAGGTCCGACATGCCCCACTCGCATACCATGCGTCGGGCGAGTTCCGTGGCCTGTTCGATGTCGTTGCCGGCTCCGGTGGTGATGTGCTCGAGGAAGGTCTCTTCGGCCACGCGGCCGCCCATCATGATGGCAAGCTGGCTCTCGAGCTGGTCGGCGGTGTACGTGTGGCGATCGTCGAGCGGCAGCTGCATGGTGACTCCGAGCGCCATGCCGCGCGGGATGATGGTGACCTTGTGCAAGGGATCGGCATGCGGCACCATCAGGGCCACCAGGGCGTGACCGCCCTCGTGGTACGCCGTGTTCTTCTTCTCTTCCTCGGAAAGGATCAGCGACTTGCGCTCCGCCCCCATCAGCACTTTGTCCTTCGAGGCCTCAAAGTCCCACATCGTGACCTGCTTGCGATTGTGCCGCGCCGCGAGCAAGGCCGCTTCGTTTACGAGGTTGGCAAGATCGGCACCTGAGAATCCGGGCGATCCGCGCGCCAGAACGCCAAGCTCGACGTCCTCGCCAAGAGGAATCTTCTTGGTGTGGACCTTAAGGATGCCCTCGCGTCCGCCGACGTCGGGCCGCGGGACCACCACGCGGCGATCGAAGCGCCCGGGCCGCAGCAGCGCCGGGTCAAGCACGTCGGGCCGGTTCGTAGCCGCAATCAGGATCACGCCCTCGTTTGACTCGAAACCGTCCATCTCCACCAGTAACGCGTTCAGCGTCTGCTCGCGCTCGTCGTGTCCGCCCCCGAGGCCTGCGCCGCGATGCCGGCCGACCGCGTCGATTTCGTCGATGAAAATGATGCAGGGAGCGTTTTTCTTGCCCTGCTCGAACAGGTCGCGCACGCGCGATGCGCCCACGCCGACGAACATCTCCACAAAATCCGAGCCCGAGATGGAGAAGAAAGGCACGTTGGCTTCGCCTGCGATGGCGCGCGCCAGCATGGTCTTGCCCGTTCCCGGCGGCCCCACCAGCAGTACGCCCTTCGGAATCCGCCCGCCGAGTTTCTGAAACTTCTGAGGCTCGCGGAGGAATTCGATGATCTCCTGAAGCTCTTCCTTGGCCTCATCCACTCCGGCCACGTCTTTGAATGTTACCTTCTTCTGCTGGCTGGAAAGCAGGCGCGCACGGCTCTTGCCGAACGACAGCGCCTTGTTGCCTCCGCTCTGCATCTGGCGGAAAAAGAAGATCCAGAAGCCCACCAGCACCATGATGGGCAAAAGCAGGTTCCCGACCCATGTAAGCCACGGGCTGGCCTGGTCGCTCTTCACGTTCGTGCTCACGCTCTTGTCGAGAAGGGACTTAAACACGTCAGGGTAGTTGGCCGGGATCGTCGTCTTAAACTTGCTGCCGTCCTTTTTGAGGCTTCCGCTGACATCGGTGCCGGCAATGGTGACGTCCTTGACGTCGCCGTTGTTGACCATGGTCGTGAACTGGCTGAAAGTCAGTTCCTGAACCCTCTCGCGCGTGCTGGTAATCCAGACTTCCCACAGCACCAGCGCGGTTACGACCATCACCACCCAGAAGATTATGTTCTTGACTGCCGAATTCACGACCTGCCTCCTGCCCTGCTCCGGCGCTTTAGCGGGCTAGCCTCGCTGGTTATTAGATGCCCCTCGCGACCTTTTGTAGCAACCACTTGTAGCAACCACCGCACTCGTACACTAACCAATGGACTCATCTCTTCGCGGGCGGGGCCACGCTTCCGCCGGTTGCTCGCTCAGACCCGGGAACTCGCCGCTCGCTGATGAGCAGCCGCTTCCCTGACCCCGGGCCCGAGCGGTAAGCGGCTCCAAAACCTCTGACCCAAATGATCTTTCCCGACGACTCGAGTACCGGCCACCAGGCTCGCTCCGCAACCGGAATACGCCGCCGCTGGAACAATTCTTTCAACTTTACCGGCCTGGTATTGGCCGCGGAATGAAAGCGATCCCCGGCGCGCCAACTCCTGAGAGTCAAGGGAAACGCCAAATTGACCGAGTCCAGCCACACACCCTCACACTTAGTATACTCCCCTTCCGGCGGGTCCGCACCTTTCCCGGCGTCAAAACTGAATATTAGACGGAGCGCCAGCCCAGAGATAGTGACACCGGCGGGTGGCTCGATCACACAACTGAATCCGGGCGCATGGCCGGTGAGGCTCTTGTTCGCTTCCGGGTGGACCCGTCCGATTGCCAGCCAGTCGAACTCCCTGCGCGCTTCGACTCCGGCTCCAAGAAGCAAACGGCTCCCGCTGCGGCCCTCGTTCGCGAGTCGCAGTAAATCCTCCATCTCCGTGTGACGGATGGCGACGGGCCCCGGGGCCCTCTCCGGGCCGTAGGCAGCCTCGGCAATCATCTGCCGCAGGACGCGCCAAGCGATGGCGCGCGGAAACTCTCTGAGACGTTGAGCAGGGATCCTCAACCCGTCGTCTTCGCGCCCGAGCCATGCCCTGGCTCGCTCCCGGGCCTGCTCTTCGAGGAACGCCTCGTCGTCGCGGGCGCGATCGGCGAAGCCGGCAAGCGACTCCACCACCCGGGCGTTAAAATCGCCTTCGAGCAGGGGCAGTACGCGCTCCCGGAGGCGATTCCTCGCGAATTGGGTTTGACGGTTCGTGGCGTCGACACGGTAGGCGACTCCGCGGCGGGCAATCTCCGCCTCCACCTCGGCCCGCGTCACCATCAGAAACGGCCGCACCACTCCGCCTTCGAGTACCTGGTGAATTCCGCCGAGACCCCGCGTCCCCGCGCCGCGGATCAAACGCAGCAGCACCGTCTCAGCCTGATCATTCGCCGTGTGCGCGGTGGCGACCTTGTCGAGCTTACCCTGCCGGACCAGCGACATGAAGAAACCGTAGCGCAGGTCGCGGGCCACGGCCTCGAGGTTGCGTTTCTTCGCTCGCGCGATCCTCGCGACCTCGGCGCCCGAGCAGAGAAATTCCAGGCCGAGTTGCTCCGCGCGTGTGCGCACGAAGGTTTCATCGCCGTCAGATTCCGCCCCTCGGAGGTGGTGATTGAAGTGAACGACCGAGAGGGCAAGGCCTGCTTCGAGCGCGTAGACGACAGCGAAATCCAGGAGCAGCATTGAGTCGGGGCCGCCGGAGACGGCTACGCCGATGCGCTCCCCCGGCTTGAAAAACCTGGAACGACGCATGGCCAGGCGCCACCGGGCATACGCTGCAGTCGGCTTTTGAGCGCCAGAGCCACTCATATGCGAGCCCGATTGCGGGCCGAACCGCAAACCGCTCAATATCCCCCGTCATTCGCCATCAAGCATAGGCGAACAAACGGGTTGCACATACGATGCCAGTCTATCGCTTTCCGCAGCGGCGCGATAGAGAATCCGGTCCTCCAGTCCAGGGATGCGCTCATTACCAACTAGATAACAGAATCTCTGGCCCAGCCTTGGCGGATGGTCGACGCGGGCCAGGTCGCGAAGGCCTATGTACATATGAGTAATTAATAGGGCTTCTATTCAGGTCGAAGGGAGGGCTCATTATCTGAAAAGGATCCTTCTATACATCTGATAAATATAAGTTTAATAACTTGCAGCGAAGGTCACTGCGCCACGCGAGAAAGGCGGAGCAAACCCCGGGAAGCTCGCGAAAATGTACCTTTTTGGGGACTGAATTTAACAAAGATACTAATATTCATATTAGGTGCTTGTCAAAAAACCTGGAGGCGTATATAACAGTTGACGGGGTTGCACCGCTCGTTAAGTACAACGTGCGGACTCGTCATAAGAGCGACAACGTAAGACTATTCACGGTCCCAAAAATCAGATCAGCAAGAGCTTCGCAGCGGGTGATCCGAGCTGTATGCTCGTGACCACACGCCGCCGCAGTCTGGGGTGAAGCCCATCCTGGACGCGCCCACAAGCCTGCCAGGGGGCGTGGGAGAAAGCTCACAACGGAGTTCACGATGTCTAAAAAGGCCCAGCCTCAGCTCCGGCATCTTTGCCTGAGCCTAACTCTCCTGGCAATCACCCTGGCAGGCGCTTCAGCCGCCCCAGCCGCCACGGATCCGATTCCGCTGATCAGCCAGCTTGCCCCGCTCACCGCGCCACCGGGCACCGCCGGTATGACCGTGCTTGTAAACGGCACGGGATTTGTTCAGGGAGCCGTGGTCAATTGGAATGGCAGTCCCCGCAGCACGCAGTACATTTCGGAAGCCCAGCTCTCGGTCACCCCGCTGTTGTCGGATTTAATCCTGCCCGGCACGGTTGCGATCACGGTCCAGAATCCGGCCGGCGTCTCGAACGTCGCCCACTTCCAGATCGCAAACCCTCAGCCGGCTCTCGGTTTCAGCGGGCCTCAAGTGCCGAGCAATGGCCAGGCATACTCTCTGACGGCCGGAGACTTTACGGGTACCGGCATTCTTGACCTCGTCTCGGGAAATAACCTCAATAGCTCGATTTCGATTTCGCTGGGCAACGGGGACGGAACCTTTGGGTCCGGGCAGAGTTATGGGGTTGGGGCCTCCGACACTCTCGCTTTGCTCGCGGCAGACTTCAACGGCGACGGCAAGCTCGACGTCGCCGCCGTCGCCGACGGCTCGACCAGCGTGGTGTCGATACTGCTCGGGAACGGGGACGGCACATTCCAGGCCCCCCTCGACCTCGTAGTGACCTCCGGCGAACTCCTGACAAGTGTGGTTGCGGCGGATTTCAACGCCGACGGTAAGCTCGATCTGGCTATCATGGGCAACTCGAATACCGTCCTGGTTGCGCTCGGCAACGGCAACGGTACCTTCCAGACGCCCCGCAGCTTCACAGTGGGCAACGATTCGGAATGGGCGGCCGTGGGCGACTTCAACCAGGACGGCATTTTGGACCTGGCTGTCGCCAATTACGTCGACAGCACGGTCTCTGTTTTGCTCGGCAACGGAGACGGCACGTTCCGGCCACAGTCGATCTACACCACCGGTACCTACCCGGGCTCGATCGTAACCGGCGATTTCAACGGCGACGGCAAACTCGATCTGGCGATGACGGCGCGGACGAGCAACGCCTCTGTTTATGCCGCGTCGGTTCTGCTCGGGAACGGCGACGGCACGTTCCAACCGCAGACGGAGTACACGATCGGCGACGAGCCCGCCCAGATCGTCGCGGGCGATTTCAACGGCGACGGCAAATTGGACCTTGCGACGGTCAATGCCTGCGGCGACGACCCCAATTGCGGACCGACCAGCAGCGCGACCATTTCGATTCTGGCCGGAAATGGCGACGGCACATTTCAGAATCACCTGGACTTTCCCGCTGGTTTCCAGGCGAGCCAGATCGTAGAAGGCGATTTCAATGACGACGGCAAGGCGGACCTGGCGACGGCGTCCGGCACGCTCTATGTGCTCCTTCAGACCAGCGCGGCGCTCTCCTCGGGCGCACTGCTCTACCCCGGCCAGGACCTGGGAGTCTCGAGCACGCCGCAGGTGGTCACGCTAACCAATACCGCCGCCCTTCCGCTCGTGATCGCCGGCATCCAACTGACCGGGTCGAATCCGGGAGACTACGCCTTCACCACAACCTGTACCGCCACGCTCCAGTCCGGAGCGAACTGCACGATCTCGGTTACCTTTGATCCGACCGCCGAAGGAACCCGCACGGCATTCGTTTCCATCACGGACAGCGCCCTGGGCAGCCCCCAGAATATCGCCTTGACCGGAACGGGATTGGCGCCCGCCATCGTGATCAGCCCCACCAGCCTGACGTTTCCCACCACACTGGTCGGCCGGAGCGCGACTCCGATGGCGGTTTCTATCAGCAACCCCGGCGACGCCTCGCTGAACATCTCGAGCATCACGGTCAGCGGCAATTTCACGTTGCACAACGGTTGCGGATCGAGCGTGGGGGCCGGAGAGGGCTGCGTTCTCACCGTCAACTTCCGGCCCACACTGGGCGGTGTGCGCACCGGCGTGATAACCATCTACGACAATGTTCCCGGCAGTCCGCAGACGGTGACCCTGACTGGCACCGGCACCTACTTCAAGCTCTCGACAACCGCGGTGAGCTTCGGCGATGTCGCTTTGGGCCACGCCGTTCACAAGGCCCTGACGCTTTCGAACACGGCCACTACCAGCCAGACAGTCAATAGAATTTCGATCACCGGACAAAACGCGAATGAGTTCTCGCAAACCAACAATTGCGGATCGAGCCTCGGGGCAGGCGCGAGCTGCCAGATCACGGTGACATTCAAGCCGACCACTAAAGGAGCTGCGGGCGCAACGCTTCAAGTCAATGGCGGCGGCGGCACCGAGACGGCAACGCTCGCGGGCAGTGGGACTTAGACGGGCAGGGGCGGGGCCAGGCTGGTGAGCCGGAGCAAGCCGGCTCACCTTTTCCAATCGCTTCTCTTTCCACACGAACCTAACCGAGTCTTACGACTCAGCGGGCGCGGCCGCGTCCTCGGGACCCGTTTCAGCGGGCGCAGGCGCCTCCGGGGCTACGTCGGCCTCGGGGGCAGCAGCCTGGGCGGGGCCGCCTTCGGCTTCCACCTTAACCTTGATCGTGGCCGTGATCTCGCGGTGCAACCGGACGGGCACGTCGTACTCGCCGACCACCTTGAGCGGGTTCGGGAGCTGGATCTTGCGACGATCGATCTTGTAGCCCTGGGCGCTGAGGCCCTCGCCAACGTCGATCGCCGTCACGGAACCAAACAGAGTCCCCTGCTCCCCGGACTTGCGGACAAAGGTGAGGCTCACGCCTTCCAGAATCTGAGCCAGGTCAGCGGCTTCGCCCTTCTCCTTCGCCTCAAGCTTCAAAAACCGGACGCGTTGCTGCTCCACCCACTTGCGGTTCTGGGGTGTGGCGGCGACCGCCAGCTTCTTCGGCAGCAGATAATTGCGGCCGTAGCCGGCGGCCACCTTCACCAATTGGCCGCGATGCCCGATCTTGTCCACATTTTCGATTAGAATGACTTCCATGATTTAGACCTCGAAATCCTGTCGTTGGCACATGGCGATGAGCGCCGTGCGCGGTTGCGTCGCATCGTCGAGCGCGCTATCTCCCCGACGCGAAGGGGATGAACGCCAGATTGCGGGCGCGCTTGATCGCCACGGTCAGCAGCCGCTGATGCGGCGAGCAGGTTCCTGTCAGTCGCCGCGGCAGGATCTTGCCGCGATCGGAGACGAACTGGCTCACCAGCCGCACGTCCTTGTAATCGACGACGTCGATCTTCTCTTCGCAAAACTTGCAGACCTTGCGCCGCCGGAAATATTGCTTGCGGCCGCCGCCACCGGGACCCCCGGGACCTCGGCGCGCCGGACGGTCGGAACTTCGGCCGGGGCCGCCTCCGCTGCCTCCGCTGCCAGAACCTGAACCGCTGCCGCCGCTGCTCGTTGGTGTCGCCATACCACTCTCCTTGAAATCTAGCTCGATGCCTCAGCTTGCTGGGTTTCGCCGCCCGCCGGACGCGGACGCGGCTTGCGCGACGCCTGCTCGGCCCGCCAGGCCTTGGCCTTTTCGGCGCGCTTCAATTCCTCATCCACGCGCACGGAGAGATACTTGATGACCGCGTCGTTCACCTTGAGCCGGCGCTCGAACTCCTTCACGGTGTCGCCGCCGCCTTCAATGACGAAGAGCACGTAGAACCCTTCGCGCTGCCGCTCCACCCGGTAGGCCAGGCGGCGCTTGCCCATTCTCTCCACTTTTTCGATCTTCCCGCCATGGCCGGTCACCACACCTTCCATCTGGGTGATAAGCTTGACGAGTTCTTCCTCGGGCACGTCCGGCCGCACGATGAAAATCAATTCGTATTTACGCATAAGACCTCATTTCCCACTGGGTTCGGGCGCTTCAGGACGACGATTGAACCGGTTCATGGCCCGTTCGACGCCCTCTTCCACGATCACCTCGACCGCCTCCGCTGCGCGATCGACCATCTCCGCAACTGATTCCAACTGGTCGCGGCGAAACCTGGCGAGCACGTGCGCCGCGCGGTCCGCCACCGGATGGTCAGGCTGTACGCCCATACGCACGCGAATAAACTCGTCCGATCCGAGGGCGCCGATGATCGACTTCAGCCCGTTGTGTCCGCCGGCGCTTCCCCGGGGACGAATGCGCAGCGCGCCGAGCGGCAGTTCCGCTTCGTCGACCAGCACGATCAGATCCGGGGGCGGCACCTCGTAACGCTCCATCAGCCGCCGCACCGCCACCCCGCTGAGATTCATAAACGTCAACGGCTTGGCCACCACCACGTCCGTGCCGTTGATGCTGGTGTGAGCCGTGAGCGAGTGCGCCTCAGGCCGCGAGATTTCCGCGCCCCACAGCCCGGCCACCCGGTCCGCCACCATAAAACCGAGGTTGTGCGGCGTAAGCACGTACTCGTAACCGGGGTTTCCGAGGCCGACGATCAGTTTCACGAGTCAGTTCATTAGTTCGGAGTTCGAAGCTGTTCATCAGCTCGAAGTTTTGTCGCCGTAGCGCGCTTCCGACACGGCCAGAACAACTCCGAACTTTTCTACTTCTTGTCGCCCTTCTTCTCGGGCTTCTTCTCGGCCTTCTTCTCGCCCTTCTTGTCGGTTTCGCCCTCGCCTTCTTCGTCCTCCTCGCCCTTGCCCTTGCGGATCACTTCAGGCTCTGCGGCGCCCTCTGCAGTCGCGGCAGCCTCCTCGGCGGGCTTCTCCTCCTCTGCCCTCAACGCGACCAGATGCGCAACCATGCGGGTGGGATCGGTCAGCAGTTTCGCCTTCGCGCTCAAAGGCAGATCGCTGGCGCGCAGGGTGCTGCCGATCTTGAACTCGGTAATGTCCACCGCGATGTGGTCGGGGATATCGTCCGGAAGGCATTCAATCTCAACTTCGCGCGTAATGAACTCGAGAATCCCGCCCTCGGTTTTCACGCCATACGATTCGCCGGTGAGGTGAATCGGGACCTTCAGCTTCAACCGCGTATCCGCCGAGATCCGGAAAAGGTCAACGTGCAGCAGCCCGCCGTGCACCGGATCCACCTGCCACTCGCTCAGCAGCACCCGGGCCGGCGCGCGGCCCTTGATTTCGAGCGTCAGCACCGCGTTGTGTCCCGCCTCGGAGTAAAGCACCTGGGTGATCGCTTTGGGATCCAGGGTGACCGGAATGGCCTGCCCTTCGCCGCCGTAGACGACCGCCGGGATGCGCCCGCCATGGCGCAGTCGTCGCGACGCGTTCTTGCCGAAGTCCTCGCGCGGCTCGGCGTGGATGGTGTTCATAATTCTTACTCCTCGAACTCACGAGGCTCAAGCCTCGATCTCGTCAAATGAAAAGCTTGCTCACCGAAGTCTCATCATGGATGGAGCGGATGGCTTCGGCAAAAAGTCCGGCAATGCTCAAAATCTTGATGCGCGCGCACTCGAGCGCCTCGGGCAGGGGCGGAACCGAGTTGGTGGCGACCACCTGCTCGAGCTCCGAGGCGCACAGCTTTTCCACCGCATTCCCGGCGAAGACCCCATGGACACAGCACGCGAGGACGCGTTCCGAGCCTTGCTGCTTCAACGCTCCCGCCGCGCGCGCGATGGTGCCCCCGGTGTCGATCAGGTCGTCAACCAGCAGGCAGACGCGCCCCTCAACCTCACCGATCACATTCATCACTTCCACGGTGTGCGCGTCTTCGCGACGCTTGTCGATGATCGCGAGCGGCGCTCCCAGCCGCTTGGCAAACGCCCGGGCCCGTTCCACGCCTCCGGTGTCCGGCGACACCACGGTGAGATTGTGCAGGCCCAGCTTCTTGAAGTACTCCACCGTGACCGGCGTAGCATAAAGGTGGTCCACCGGAATATTGAAGTAGCCCTGGATCTGCCCGGCGTGCAGATCGAGAGCCAGCACGCGATTGGCCCCGGCCGAGGTTAGCAGGTCCGCCACCACCTTCGACGAAATGGGCACGCGGGGCCGGTCCTTGCGGTCCTGGCGCGCGTATCCGTAGTACGGCATCACGGCGGTGATACGGTCAGCCGAGGCGCGGCGGAACGCATCCAGCATGATGAGCAGTTCCACCAGATTGTCGTTCACCGGCCGGCACGTGGGCTGCACCACGAACACGTCCGCTCCGCGCACGTTTTCCAGGATCTGCACGCGCACTTCACCGTCCGGGAAGCGTCCCACGTCCGCTTCGCCCACCTTCATGCCCAGGTTCCGCGCAATTTCCGTGGCCAATTCCGGATGGGCATTGCCGGTGAAGATTTTTAGCGTATTGCGCTTGTGGCTCGCCATCACTTAAGACCAGTGACAAGTGGCGAGTGACAAGTGGCGAGCCCTGACTCGCTCGTTACCCGCCACTCCTTCTCCCATTCGCTCGTCACGCGTCGCTCCGCAGTTGCTGATTGTCGACTCTGGCGCTTCCTCTTCTCTTTCTCTTGCCACTAGTCACTTGCCACTGTTTTTTGGCTGGGAGGCCTGGACTCGAACCAGGGTTCCATGCTCCAAAGGCATGTGTCCTACCGCTGGACGACCTCCCAGTGCCCACCTATAACAGCTTGCCGCCGCGCTGCATGGTGCGATACTCGGCACGCGACAGCGTGCGCGCCGCAAAACTGCGCAATTCCATTGAACGCAGCGTTCGTGGAAGCAGCGTTCGTGAAAGCAGCGTTCGTGAAAGCAGCCTTCGCGCAAAAGCTAGTTTTCGGGCGGAGAGGAAAATGGCGTAGACGGCAGTGCCGCTACCCGTAAGGGATGCCATTTCGGCGCCGGCCCGGAGGAGTTGTCGCTTAAGCCTGCCCAACTCCGGCCACTTTGCGAAAACGACAGTCTCGAAATCGTTTTCGGCCGCTTCCCAATCGTCCCAGGGGAACTGTGGCCACTTGCCGAAGGAGTATATGTTACGGTCTCCAGCCTCTGCTGTCAATTGAGAATCCACAGCGTCATAGGCCTCGCGGGTCGATTGCGGAAAGCCGGGATCGACGATTAGACAATGGCCGGGGGCCAGATCCGGCAGAGGGTAGACTTCCTCGCCACGCCCACAGCCGAGCGCGCGTCCTCCGAAGAGAAAAAAAGGGACATCGGAGCCGAGCCCCGAGGCGATTTCGAGCCGGGCGGCCAGAGGCAACCGGTCGCCCGTCAGCCCCTCGAGCGCCACCAGGGCCGCCGCCGCGTCCGAACTGGCGCCACCGAGGCCGCTCCCGGCCGGAATCCTCTTCTCAAGCGTTACGCGGATTCCGCGTCGAAGTCCGCGCGCCGACCGCCAGCGCTCACAAGCCTGGTAGACCAGATTGGCAGGGCCGCCCGGCACATCCGGAGCATCCGTCTCAACCTCAATCCCGCCCGGGCGGGAGTTGAGCCGTACCTCCAGTTGATCCGCGAGCGTGATCGATTGATAGGTTGTGCGGATTTCGTGGTAGCCGTCAGCGCGGCGCCCAAGAATTCGCAAGCCCAGGTTGATTTTGGCGAAAGCGCGGAGCCGCAGGGCAGGCATGGAAATCGGGAGTCAGGAGCCCGAAAGCCAGCTTTCGAATCCTGACTCATGGCTCCTGTCTTCTGTCTTCTGACCCCTTCCTAGGGTTCGGTCTTCTCGGTCGCTTTCCCTGTGGCGAGGCGGACCTTCAGCTCGTCGAGGCGCTTCTGGAGGCTGGCGGCTTCGTCGGCGTCGAAATCGCTGCTGACCGACCCGGGCCACTGCTGCAGGGCCCGCTCCCAGTCCTGTTCGGCAGCCTGCGGCCGGCCCAAAGCGAGGTCCAGGTTGCCGAGATGCTCGAGGATGGTAGGATCGTCGGAAATCAGCCGCGCCGCCTTTTTGAGCGGCGCCTCGGCGAGGTCCGGACGGTGCATCTTGAGGTAGGCCCAGCCCAGGCTGTCCAGGTAGGCTCCATTGTTGGGTTCGGTCTGCAGCGCCTTCTGGATATACCGCACCGACTCATCCAGGCGCACGCCGCGATCGGCCAGCATGTAGCCCAGGTAGTTGGCGGCGGCGCCGTTCTGCGGGTCCGTCGCCAGCACCTTCTTGAACTCGGCCTCGGCCTGGTCGTACTGCTTCTGGCGTTCGTAGATCGAACCGAGCGTGAAGTGCGCGTTCTCCTGATCGTCAGGCTTCGGGCTCAGGGCGAGGGCCTTCCCCGCGGAGGCCAGGGCCTCGCTATAGCGCTTGGCCTGCAAGTTGACCTGGGCAAGGGTGATCAGCACTTCGAAGTCCGATGGGCTGCCGTCGAGCAGGCTGTTGAGCGCGCTGACCGCCTCGTCGGCCTTGCCCTGTTCCCCGAGTAGCGAAGCGCGCACCAACGCGAGTTGTTGGTCCTTGGGGTACTTGGCGACCGCCGCATCCGCTTCCGCCATGGCTTTGGCCGGCTGGCGGGCGATACGCAGCGTGTCGATGATCAGGGCTTCGCCGCGCGCGCCCTGGCTCGGCCCGAGATCGACCACCTGCCGGAAGGCGGCGACGGCTTGATCATATTTCTCCTCGGTGCGCTCGATCAGGCCCAGCCGCTCGAGAAAAACCGCCCGATTGGCCGCTTCGCCGAGCGTGTAATGGCCGTCGGACTTTTCGGAGCTCTTCAGCAGCGTCTGCAGGATGCTGATGGCTTTGTCATCGTTCCCGGCAGCCTCCTCCAGAACGGCCTGTTCGTAGCTCACTTCGGCGTTGTCCTGCAGCAGATTCTGGGCCTTCGCGAGCTCTTCCCTTCCCTCGTCAAACTTGCCTTCCACGCGATCCAGATGCCCCAGACGAAGCCAGGCGGCGCCGTCATTGGGATCGGTCCTCAGGATCTGCTGTAGTTCCTTGCGCGCTTCGGCCGTCTTGCCGGCGTTCAGCAGCGCCTCGGCGTAAAACTGGTGCAACTCCTGGTTTTCGGGATCCTGCTGCAGGGCCTGGTTATAGGCATCCACGGCCTTGTCATACTCGTGGGTCTGCAGATAGGCCTGGCCGAGCATCACGAGCGCCGAGGGATCCATCTCACCCGCGGGGATGCGCTGCAGCATGGCGATGGCGTCGGCGTAGTTTCCCTGATCAAGGTAAAGCTGTGCGAGATAGCTCAGCGCGGGCTTGGACCCGGGGTCGGCGCCGATGGCCTTGCGGAAGGTCTCCTCGGCTTTGCCGTCCTGATTGGTCAACCGGTACAGGTGCCCCAGAGCAATGAGTGAGTCGGTGTCTTTGGGGTCGAGGCGGGTGACGGCTTCAAACTCGCTGATGGCTTTGTGGATCGTGGCTTCAGAATTGGCAGCCGCTTCGCTTTCTCCGAGGCTGTGCAGGTAGATGCCTGCGAGCAGCCGGTGCGCGTCGACTTCGTCCGGGTTCACCTGAAGCACCGCTTGCGCCTCGCGCACGGCATCGCCCACGCGGTCGGCACGATAGTAGAGTTCAGCGAGCTGGGTACGCAGAAAAAGAGAGTCGGGGTCGGCCGCCATGGCGGCTTTGTACTCGGCGACAGCCCTGTCGACCAGCTCGGGGCGGTTGCTGATGCCCGCCAATTCCTCATAGCGCCGGGCCAGCATGAAGTGGTAATAGGAAGTGCCGTGGTCCGGGGTGGCGTGGTCCGGGGTACCGTGGTCCGCTGCGGCGGTGGCGCTCTGGGCCCCGTTCGCGGAAGTGGACTGAGTCGATCCGGAATCTGCGGCCGGCGCGGACCCCGCCGCAGGCGTGCCTGGCGCTGGTTTCTGCTGGCCCCAAAGCGCTCCGGTTCCCAACACAATAACAATGACAATGATGCCCGTCCCAACCCGACCACGGATTTTCGTCATGATGTCCCTTCGTTTTTTTCCGCCCCTGGGCCTTCGCCTAGTGGCGATTATTGCACACGGTCTCAGGGCTGTAAATACGGCCCAGCGTCTGCCCCTCTCCGCGACCGTCACTTAGGTTGATGGAAATCCACGGCCCGGAGTTGCAACGTCCGGGGGAAAACAGAGGACCTGCACGCGAGCGCAATAGCGGATCATATGCCCTTGAAGCCGCTTGAAATCTTGCCATTCGGGGAAACCGCAGAAGAGAGCTGGGAGGCTGCTATAATGTCCCCGCGCCGACGAAATTATTGTCGCCGGCCGAAGAATAATCGTGAGCGAAAGATCCTTACCGCAAAACCTGGAGGCCGAACGCGCCCTGCTCGGCTCCATCCTTCTCGACAACACCGCTCTCAACGTAGTGGGGGGCATGCTGCATCCGGAGGATCTGTTCCAAGACGCCCATCGCCTCATCTTTCAGCAGATCATCGGCCTTTCGGAGAAGAACCGGACCGTGGATGTGGTGACCCTCTCCGAAGAGCTCGGCAAGGCCGGAATGCTCGACAAGGCGGGCGGCATCGTGTATCTGGCCGGCCTCTCCGACGGCGTGCCCGTGGGCGACTATTCCTTTGTCTTGAACTACGCCCGCATTATCAAGGAAAAGTCGATTCTGCGCCGGCTGATCAACGCCTCGAGCAACGTGATGAGCCGGGCCTTCGAGGCCTCGGAAGACCCCGAGGTGCTGATCGACGACGCGCAGCGCCAGATCTACGAGATCGCCGGGGAAAAGACCCAGTCCGGATTTCTCGGCATCAAGGACATCGTGAAGTCGAGCTTCGGCACCATCGATGTGCTGCTCGATCGCGGTCAGCGCGTCACCGGAGTCGAAACGGGCTTCACGGACCTCGACACCATGACCTCGGGTCTGCAGCCCGGCGAACTGATCATCGTGGCCGCGCGGCCCTCGCTCGGCAAGACGGCGCTCGCTATGAACATCGCCGCCCACGCCGCCATGAATGGCAAGGTGGTGGGCATGTTTTCGCTCGAAATGAGCAAGGAGTCGCTGGTCATCCGCCTGCTATGTTCGGAGGCGCGTGTGGACAGCCACAAGCTGCGCACCGGGTTTTCGAGCAAAGCCGACTGGAACAAAATGACCCTGGCGCTCGGGAAGCTCGCGGAGGCGCCCCTGTTCATCGAAGATACCCCGTCGCTCAGCGTGCTCCAGATCCGCGCCAAGGCCCGTCAACTCGCGCACGAGCACGGCCTGGGCCTGCTGATCATCGACTATCTGCAGCTCGCCACCGGCCACGGCCGCTTCGAGAATCGAAATCAGGAAGTAAGCTACATTTCGCGCAACCTGAAGGCCATCGCCAAGGAGCTGAACATTCCCGTGCTGGCGCTCTCGCAGTTGAGCCGCGCCTCGGAGCCGCGCGGCAAAGAGGGCGGCGGGCCTCCGCAGCTCTTTCACCTGCGCGAGTCCGGTTCCATCGAGCAGGACGCCGACGTGGTGATCTTCATTCACCGCGATCGCAAGAAAGTGAGCGAAGCGGAGGAGTTCGACCCAAGCGCCGGCGTCGAGACCAAGCTCATCATCGGGAAACAGCGCAACGGCCCCACCGGCGATGTCAACGTGGTCTTTCAGAAGTCGTTCGTGCGCTTTGAGAACGGGCCGCTCGAACCAGAACCGAATGGCCAGGGGTACTGACGGTTCGGAGTTCGAAGTTCGGAGTTCGGAGTCCCTTGACGGAGACTGACGACCGCACCGCATGGCAACATCAACCCCCGCCGCCGCCGTGAAACTGTTGCGCCCCACCTGGGCGGAGATTTCACTCCCGGCGCTGCGCCGCAACTTTGAGCGCGTCCGCCGCCTGGCGGGCGCGCGACGCGTGATGGCTGTGATCAAGGCAGACGCGTACGGGCACGGCGCGGTGGCGGTGGCCCGCTGCCTGGCCGGTTGCGGCGTGGACTGGCTGGGCGTGGCCACCGTCGAGGAAGCGGTGGAACTGCGCGAGGCGGGCATCGAGCAGCCGATCCTGCTGCTGGGCGGGCTCTACATGAGCGACCCGGCGGACCTGGTGGAGTACAGGCTCACGCCCAGCATCTCCTCGACGGCGCGTCTCGACACCTATGCCGCCTGCGCGCAGGGTTTGGGCCGCTCCATCCCTTTCCACCTCAAGATCGACACGGGGCTCGGCAGGCTCGGGCTCCCGCCCGGCCGCGTGCCGTCCTTCCTGGCGCACTACGTTGAGCTCGACGGGCTCGAGCTGAAAGGCATTTTCACGCACCTCGCCTCGGCCGAGGATCTTGTGGCCACCCAGACCGATGAGCAACTGGCGCACTTCCAGGCGGCGCTCAAAGAGCTTCCCTGGTACAAAGTGCAGCCCGAGTGGGTGCACGTCTCGAATAGCGCCGCCCTGCTCGCGCGGCCCGATATCCACGAAAACCTGGTCCGGGTCGGCGCGCTGCTGTATGGCTACTGCCTGCCGCTGGTTCTGCCCTCGAACTGGTCGGACATGAGCGCACCGGCCGGCCGGCACGGCGCTGCGGTGAAGGCGCCGGAGGCCTCCGAGTTCGAGCCCGTGCTCGCCTTCAAGTCGCGCGTGGTCTACCTCAAGGACGTGCCGAGCAACACCCCGCTCGGGTACGGGGCGGCGTTCCACAGCCGCCGGCCCTCGCGCATCGCGACCGTGCCAGTAGGCTATGCAGATGGCCTCAGCCGCCAGCTTTCCAGCCGCGGCCGGGCGATCGTCAACGACGATTACGCGCGCATCGTAGGGAACATCAGCATGGACCTCGCCCTGCTCGACGTCACCGATATTCCCGGCGTCGAAGTGGGCGACGAGGTCACCCTGATCGGCCGCTCCGAGCATTGCGCCGTGACCGCCCAGGAGATCGCCACGGAAATCGGCACCGTGCCCTACGAAGTGCTGTGCTCCATCGGGAAGCGCGTGCCGAGGATCTATGTCGACGAGGAGGGCAAGTGAAGGGAGCGGTCCCGGGATCGGCCGCCTTCACCTTGAAGCTTGCGCCTGCATGAAACTCAAGTCATAGTGGGAAGTATGAAAATAGGCGAACGCGGTCAGGTCACCATACCCAAAGACCTTCGCGACCGGTTTGGGCTGAAGCCCGAAACCGAAGTGGAATTCCGGGTCCTCGACAACTCGATCCTCCTGCGCAAGAAGCCTCGAAAGCTTGCCTTGAGCCGCTGGAAAGGGCGCTGTAGGAAGAGTTTTGAAGAGCTGGGCTACAAGCGGGTGGACGAGTTCATCGAAGACGTACGAGGACGATGATCACCGCCATTGACTCGAACGTCCTGTTTGACATCCTCGCCCCCGATCCCGAGTATTTCGCGCTTTCCAGTCAGGCCGTGGAGGACGCTGCCAACGCCGGTTCCCTGGTGATCTGCGATCTTGTGTATGCCGAATTGTGTTCACTTTCAACGTCAGGGCGACTGCGATCGCTTTCTTCAGGAAAACGACATTCGCGTTGACGCGCTGACCCGCGAAGCAAGTTTCCTGGCAAGCCGCCTTTGGCGGAGATACCGTCGGGAAGGCGGCAAGAGAACCCGGATACTTAGCGACTTTCTCGTCGGCGCTCACGCCCAAATCCAGGCGTCGCGACTCGTTACCCGTGACCGCGGTTTTTACCGAGATATCTTCCAGTCACTCACGATGGTCGACCCGGCAAGCCCGGGCCGAGGCCGACGGTTCGCATCACGGCACGTCGACACCGTTTCAGGCGAAGGCCCCGGATAAGTCAAGATCTTCAGAATCAAAAACGCCGTCATTCACCCTGTCCGCGCGGACGTTCCAAGACCTCACGCCAGGCCCGTTCCGCATCGAGAGGCTCGATCAGGCTGCGAAGGCCCTCGAGAGCGCGCATCAGCTTTCGCGTCTCGGAAGCCGTGCCGATTGTGATCCGCAAGCAGCGCCGCAGGTGAGGGTCGTGGCTCCAGTGCCGGATCAGAATTCCCTGTTTCTGCAGCCGCCGGGCGATCTCCGGGGCGTTTTCACCGAACGAGGCGAAGACGAAATTGGTCGCGCTCGGGGCATAAGGCACGCCCAGCCCATCGAAGCGACGGCACAGCCAGTCGCGGCTGCGGATCACCTGCTGCGCGTGCCGCCGGACAGCTTCCGGGTGGCGGATGGCTTCGAGCGCCGCGACGAGAGCGAGCGAATTCACAGGGAAAATGGGCTGGGCGCGCCGCATCCAGCCTGTCAGCTCGGGGCCGGCAAACATCATTCCCAGCCGCATCCCCGCCATGCCATAAGCCTTGGAGAACGTGCGCGCGACCACGAGGTTCGGGTAGCGCCGGATCCACGGCAGCACGGTTTCCCCGGAATAATCGAAGTAAGCCTCGTCCACTAGAACCAGCGTCCCGTGCGCGCTTCGCAGAATGACCTTAAGCTCCGCCTGGGGGATCACGGCTCCCGTCGGGTTGTTCGGATTCGCCAGCGCCAGCCAGCGTGGGTGAGGGCCTCGCCGGGGACGCAGTGCGTCGAGCAGGCGTCCGAGGGGCAGGCGGAAGTTCCAATCGTAACCGAGTTCGACAATCCTCCCTCCCGCCACCTGGTGAAAGAATCGATACATCGAAAAGGTCGGGGCGGGAAGCAGCAGAACGTCACCAGGATTCACGAAAGTGTCGCAGATAAGCTTGATGGCGTCGTCAATCCCATTGGTGAGCAGCAGTTGGCCGCCGGACACGCCGAAATGCCGGGCGATTGCCGCACGCGCGGCCTGGTATTCGGGATAAGCACCGAGATGCTTTCCCTGCGCCGACCGGCGCACGGCGCCCGCCACGGCCGGCGAGGCGCCCGACGTGTTCTCGTTCATGTCCAGCCGGATCTTGCCGGCGCGGCTTATGGAAGGCGGGCCTTCGGCCTCGAGATGCTGAATTGCGCGGCGGGGCGTCAAGTGGATCATGACGGGCCATAGTGGCAGGAGAACCAGGGTAAGCGCAACCATCCTGTGCGAACCCCGAAGATAACGCGGGAGCTTACGTTTTTCGTCAGGGTGCGTCAGAATAAGTGGAAGCTAGAGAGAGAAGATTAACTTCGAATGGATGGCGCCTGTTTGGAGTTAGCCGGCAAACTTCCCGCCGACGGCTCGCCGGTGGCGGGGGCGGAGGAGACTGCCCTCGTCCGCCAGGCCCAGGCAGGGGACCGTGCTGCCTTTGACTCCCTGGTCCGCCAGTACGATCAGGGAGTGCTGCGCCTGGTGCTGCGGGTGGCCGGAACGCCGGACGACGCTTCGGACCTTTTCCAGGAGGTCTTCCTGAAGGTCTATCGTTCGCTCGGCCACTTCCGCTTCGAGTCCCGCTTCTCCACGTGGCTCTACCGTGTAGCCACCAACGTCTGCCTCGACCATCTGCGGCGCAAGCAGACGCGCCGGGAAGTCCAGGCTCCCGCGGCCGAGGAGGGTCAGCCGGAGTACTTCCACACGATTGCGGACGACCGTCCTTCGCTCGACCCGGAGCGTGCATTGCAGTCGAAGGAGATCTCGCGCCGCCTTCAGGGAGCGATGGGCCGGTTGAGCCCGAGAGAGCGCATGGTATTCGAGCTCCGTCACTACGAGGGACTCAAACTGAAGGCGATCGGGGAGATGTGCGGCACAAGCGAAGAGACGGCCAAGAACTGCCTGTTTCGCGCCACGCAGAAGCTCCGAGGGCAATTGGGAGACTTGATTTGAAAACCAGCGGGATGGGAACTCCAGTGCCGTTTAGAATCCGCCAGTTGCCAAGTGTCGACGCGATCCGGCGGCAGATTCTCGAAACCGCAGGGGCTCGGGAGATCAGAGGGCGTTCGAGCGCCGGAAAAAACGTGCTAAAACGAGGAACGAACCCACTATCTCTTTTAGAATCAGTAAAGCCTCCCTGCCGGGCCCGTCGAGCCTACGCCTCGCGACTGCACCCGCTCCGGGCGGATTTGGAAAGCCCGTTTGCTCGTTTCATTGGGAGAGATAAGGCATGACTTGTCAAGAAATTGATCAGAGTCTTGCGCTGTACCTATACGACGAACTGAGCGCGGCTGACCACGAGGCCGCCGGGGAGCACCTCGCTTGCTGTGAGCGCTGCCGGGAGGCGCTCGACCAACTGCGCGGCCTCGATGGCTTGCTTGCGAAGCATCCTCCGGCCGAACCGCCTCCGGATCTTCTGGTCCGTTGCCGGCAGCGGCTCGAAGAGGCGCTGGACCGGGAGCAGGTGGGCTGGCGCGCGTTGCTCCACTCGTGGTTCGGGATGGCCGCGGCGCATCCGGCGCGGGCTATGACCGCCGTCACTCTGGTGGCTTTCGGCTTTAGCCTCGGCTGGCTTGTGCGGCCCCGGATCGGCGCGGCGCCGGCACCGGCGGCGACGAACACCGCCACGGCGGGAATGATGGGCGGGACGCTCGGGGGCGCGCGCATCAACAGCATCAGCGAGGTTGCGCCCGATCCTGACACCGGCAAGCTGCACATCACGTTAAACGCGGAGAAGAGGGTTACGGTTGAGGGATCGCTCGACGATCCCCAGGTGCGGCAGGTCCTGGTTTATACGCTCCGGAGCTATGACAATCCCGGGATCCGGTTGGATACCCTCACCGCCATGGGCAATGGAGGGAGCGACCCTGCGATCCGCGATGCCCTGCTTTACGCCATGGTGCACGACAGCAACGCCGGCGTCCGCCTGCAGGCGCTACACACCGCGGACAAGTCGAAGTGGGCTCCGGAAATAGCCCAGGCGTTTCTCGAGGCCGCTCAAAATGATTCCAACCCCGGAGTCCGCGGTGCGGCCATCGACGCCCTGGTCCAGCACGTTTCGGCCGGGCGCAACCAGGAATTGGTGCCGGCGCTGCAGCGCCTGGCCGAAGACGACTCAGACCGCTATGTGCGCCTGAAGTCGCAGACAGCCCTGCAACAGCTCGGCCAGCCGCCGTTCTGATCATTGGAGTGTGTGCGTGCGAAGCAAAGTCTTTACCGGTTTACTGCTCCTGGCTTCGAGCCTGCCCCTCGGGGCGGCCCAGTCGTCCTATGTGCGGCGGGGTACTCCTCAGCGCGAGGGGCGCTTCTGGAGCGAGCTCGACGCCTGCTTCGTTCCGGTAAGGCCCGGCGGGCGGCTGACGGTGCGCGCCGACCTCGGGACCGTGACCGTGGTGCCGGGCGGCGGTGACGATAGGCTGCAGTGCGAGGTCAAGCTGCTCGCCTTCACGCCGTCGGATGCCGAAGCGGCTCGCGTCTTTTTGTCCCGCGCTACGCTCGTGGCGCGGCGCGCCGGCCCCGATGGCGCTTACATCGAGTTGCGCCTTCCGACGCAGGATCGCCCCGCGAGGCGCCTCGGAGCTTTCTTCAGCATCCAGGTGCCGCGGCGTTTCAACCTTGACGTGCAAACCGGGGACGGCACGATCCAGGTGGCCGGCATGGACGGCGACTTGCGGGCGGCGACCGCGGCTGGTGACATTCGAAGCGGCAACCTGACGGGTTCAGTTCACGCGCAGACGGGCGGCGGGACCATCAGCCTGGGCAACCTCGGGCAGAGCGTGGACGCGCGCAGCCCCGCGGGCGGCAGCATCCGCGTGGGCGACGTGAAAGGCGACGCCTACTTCGAGACCTACGGCGGCGACATCGTGGCCGGCATGATCGGCGGAAGCGCGCACGCTCAGACCGGCGCCGGCGACATTGTGCTGCGCGGGGTTTCCGGCGCCGTCACGGCGAGGACGGCCGGCGGCCAGATTCAGTTGGGGCAGTGCGGCAGCACGGTCTCAGCGGAGAGTGCGGCGGGCAGCATCCACCTGGACGGCGCCCGCGGACGCGTGGAGGCCCAAACGGCGGGCGGCAGTATTGACCTGCTGCAAGTAATGAGCGCGGTGCGGGCCGAAACCTCCGCGGGGGACATCCTGGCTCAAATTGACGGCGGCCGCGACACCTTCGGCGCCTCGAGCCTGCGGTCGACGGTGGGTGACGTTCATGTGCTGCTGCCTCCCGATCTGCCGCTTACTGTAAATGCGCTGATTGAGACCGGGGTCGGGCACGTTATCGCTTCCGATTTCCCTCTGACGGTTCACCACCCGGGTCCCGGCCCTATGGAGCTCGGTTCCGTACAGGGCATCGGCGCGCTCGACGGGGGCGGACCGCAGCTCACCTTGCGCACCAGCCTGGGAAGCATCGAGATTCGCAAGCAGGACGCGCAGACTTTGGCGCGCGTCAAGGCGTGCCAGCTCCTATTCTGGAGAAGCTGGCAGGAACAGGCGAAGGAACAGGAACAGAGCCTGGAACGCCTGCGTCAAGTGATGCAGGAGCAACAGGAGCGCCTGGATCAATTGCAGAAGACGTTGTTGGAATCGAGCGGCCAGCAGTGAACCCGGTTGCCGGAGGGCCGGTGAGCCATTGCGGCGAAAGGAGAGCAAAAATGAAAGGCATGAAGAAGTTCGCGTTGGGGCTCACCGTTGCGGCCATAGGCGTGACGCTGGGCATCACGGCCCTTCGCGCTCAGGATCGCGCTCAGGATAACGATGACTCCGACCCGCAAATGAACATACTCGTCCGGGGGTCCGGAGAATCCTGGCTCGGCGTCGATCTCGCCGACGTAACCGCCGCGCAGGCGCGCGATTGGAAATTGGGAGAAGACTACGGCGCCGTGGTGAACAAGGTTAAGCCGGACAGCCCGGCGGCCAAAGCGGGCCTTGAGACCGGCGACGTCATCGAGCAGTTCGGCGGCCAGAAGGTGCACAGCGTGGCCGAGCTGCGCCGCATGGTCAACGAAACCCCATCCGGGAGAACTGTGCAGATTGAAGTGCGGCGTCACGGCGACAAGAAGACCTTGAGCGCGACGCTCGAGCCTCGCAACGGAGGCATGGGTCCGCTCATGTCGGGCTTGCGGAACAACGTCTGGCCCGACGTTAACCTGCCAGTTTACGACTTCGCCTTGAACTTCGGCGGCGCGCGCCTCGGAGTTGAAGTCGAACCACTCACATCGCAGTTGGGCGCCTACTTCGGAGTCACCGAAGGCAAGGGCGTGCTGGTCCGTGAAGTTAAGGAAGGAAGCGCTGCGGAAAAGGCCGGCCTCAAGGCGGGAGATTGCATCGTCAAGCTCGATTCCACTTCCGTCGAGTCGGCTGACGATCTGCATCGCGCCCTTCTTGGCCGCGAGCGTGAGAAGAAGCAGGACGTGACGCTGACCATCGTCCGCGACCGCAAGGAACAGACCCTGGCTGTGCATCTGGAGGCGCAGCCGCGTCCCGACCTGCGCAGTTTTACGGATAGCGCGTCCAAGGCCATACCCAACTCAGAGGAACTCGAAGCTGATGCCTCGCAACTCCTGGATTCGCAGGAGCTCGCGAAGCAGGCCCAGGCATTGCGGCAGCAACTTGAGTCGCAATCTGGCGACGTCCGGAAGGAAGCCGAGGCGGCTCGCGCGCAGGCCAAACAGCTTCGGGACGTGCTTCAAAAACAGAAGGGCGAATGGATGAAGCAAACCGGACCCGCGATGGAGGAGCTGCAGCGAGAACTCAAGCAACTGCGCGACTCGGTCGATTACGGCACGGTCTGAACACGCTCTGAACAAGTTTCCTGTCTTGTCCCCTCTGGCACCTCGACGGGCTGCGCGAGCAAGGGCCGGCCGCTACACCGGCCCGCTCCCTCGCTGGCGTAGCCCGTATCTTTTTTGCTCCGCCCCATGAAGTCACTTCGAACCGGGTTCCGGGCCGCCCAGCCGAAAACTCATTGCCACGGGAGTTCAGCCAGCGCCCGCAAAACCACTTGACCATGTTCTCTCGCGGCCCCAGCCGCGTTCTCCGCCCGCGCCGGCCTTGGTGTGCTATGGTGGAGCGCTGCACGAGAGAGGCTCGGGTGCGGCGGAGCGGAACGATGGCCGGGCTGGGCTTTGCGCTGGTCCTGATTCTAGTGACGGTGGTGACCGTCGCCGCCTGCTGGGGACGCTGGTGGTGGCTGCCCGTGGACATCTCAGTGCTCGGCCCCGCCGTGGACCATCAATTCAGCCTGGCACTGGCCGTGACCGGCGTCATCTTCGTCCTGGCGCAGCTCGGACTCGCCCTCGCCGCCTGGCGGTATCGCGAGGGAAAGGTGGCGCGGCAAGCTTCCGCGCGGCGCGGGAACAACAGGCTCGAGTTCGCTTGGACCCTGGCTTCGGCGATTCTCTTCATCGGCTCCGGGCTCGTGGGCTATCGGGTTTGGGCCGACATGTACTTGCGCCCCACGCCTCCGGGTGCGCTGCGGGTCGAGGTCCAGGGCGAGCAGTTCGCCTACTCTTTTCGATATCCGGGACCGGACGGACGGTTCGGCCCCATGCACGTCGAGAAGATCAATGACGCCACCGGGAACCTCTTCGGGCTCGACCGTGCGCGAGACCCGGATTCGCGGGACGACATCGTGACGGCCACGCTCGGCATACCCGTGGGCCGTCCGGTGGAATTGCTGCTGCGCGCGCGCGACGTGGGCCATTCGTTCGCAGTGCGCGAGCTCCGCATCCAGCAGGACTTGCTGCCCGGAATGGAATTCCCGCTGCATTTCACCGCCACCGCCACCGGCACGTACGAGATCATTTGCACGCAACTCTGCGGTCTCGGGCACTACCGTATGCGCGCGTTCCTGAAGGTGATGCCGGAAACCGAGTTCGAACGCTGGCTCCAAAGCCAGGCGGCCGCGCAGTAAACCCGGCCGGGGCGCGCAATCGCGGCCGGGCGTGCAATCGTAGGCAACTAGATTTGCGATTCAAGATTAGAGATTCAGGATGCGATTCAAGATTAGAAATTCAAGATTGGAAAGCTAAGCCTGAAATCTGAGACCAGAAATCCGAGTCTGGGATTTCAAAACAGAAGTCCAAGACCGGAAATTCCAAACTGGGAATTTGGAACTGGAAATTCAGGATTG
The DNA here is from genome assembly GCA_035949375.1 of Terriglobia bacterium. Classification (GTDB taxonomy): domain Bacteria; phylum Acidobacteriota; class Terriglobia; order UBA7540; family UBA7540; genus Gp13-AA77. The sequence goes on from DASZIG010000028.1 coordinate 32,770, forward strand.
TGAAAACGGAAGGTATGGCTCCGGCACGCTCGGAAACCGATCAGGAACGTCAGGCGCCCGGTGGTTTGTGGCGGCGCTACATCTTCAGCACCGATCACAAGGTGATCGGGCGGCAGTACTTTCTGCTGTCGTTGTTCGCCGTGTGCGTCGGCATGACGCTTTCCTGGCTGATGCGCGCGCACCTGGCCTGGCCGGATACGCGGATTCCCGGACTCAACGCGCTCTCACCCGTCGGCGCCCCGGACGGAGTGATCACTCCCGAGTATTTTCTCGCCCTCCTCACCTTGCACGGCACCCTGATGGTCTTTTTCGTCCTGACCACGGTGCCGCAAAACGGCTTCGGCAATTTCTTCCTTCCCATCCAAATCGGGGCCCGCGAAATGGCCTTTCCCCGGCTCAATATGCTGTCATTCTGGCTGACGTTCATCGCCCTCGCGGTTCTGCTCTCTACTCTTTTTGCAGGCGATGGACCGCCGATCTCGGGTTGGACGGCATACCCTCCCATGAGCGCGATCGGAAGCCTGGCCGGACCCGGCGAGGGACCGGGCCAGACGCTATGGCTGATCTCCATCGGCATCTTCTGTCTCGGATCGCTCGCGGGCTCGATCAACTTCATCACCACGGTGCTCAACCTCCGCGCTCCCGGCATGAGCCTGATGCGCCTGCCGCTCACTTGCTGGGCATGGTTCATCACCGCGGTGGTCAGCCTGCCGTCGTTCGCGGTGCTTCTGGGCGCCTGCGTGCTTCTTCTGCTCGACCGCGTTGCGGGTACGAGTTTCTTCGTGCCGGGAGGCCTGGTGGTCAGCGATCAGATCGTCGCCCACTCGGGAGGCTCGCCTTTACTCTGGCAGCACCTGTTCTGGTTTTTCGGGCATCCGGAGGTCTACATTGCCATCCTCCCGGGAATGGGCATCATCTCGCACGTGCTGGCCTGCTTCTCGCGCCAGCCGGTCTTCGGCTACCGGTCGATGGTGCTGGCACTGGGCGCCATCGGGTTCCTGAGCTTCGCGGTCTGGGGACATCACATGTTCGTCAGCGGCATGAGTCCTTACGCCGGTCTGGCGTTCTCCGTCTTCACGCTCGTCATTGCGGTGCCCTCGGCGCTCAAGACGTTCAACTGGCTGGGCACCATGTGGGGTGGGAGGCTGCGCTTTACCACGGCGATGCTGTTTTCGGTCGCTTTCGTGTCTGTCTTTGTAACCGGGGGCCTGTCGGGCTTGGTGCTTGCCCAGCCGGCGGTGGACGCCTACCTGCACGCCACCTACTTCGTGGTGGGCCATTTCCACCTGGTTATGGGCATGGCCTCGCTGTTCGCTGTCTTCGCGGCCACCTACTTCTGGGCGCCCAAGATGATCGGCCGGATGATGAACGAAACCCTGGGCAAGATTCACTTCTGGATCACGTTCGCGGGCGTCCATGCGATTTTCCTGCCCATGTATTTCATCGGTTTCGCCGGCGCTCCCCGGCGCTACTCCGACTTTACGGATCATTTCCTCATCCCGCTGATCCCGGTCAACCGGTTCATGAGCTGGGCCGCACTCATCACCGGGGCAGGGCAGCTTCTCTTTTTGCTGAACCTGCTTTGGAGCAGCTTCAGGGGCAGGTTGGCGGATCGAAATCCCTGGCAGGCGACGTCGCTGGAGTGGACGGTGGCGAGCCCGCCGGCCTTCGACGCTTTCGAGGGCAGGCAGCCCATGGTCTATCGCGGTCCGTACGAATACGGCGGACCCGTGGGCGCGCCAGACTTTCTTTTGCAGGACGCGGAGGAGCCCCGATCGGGCTGAGCGTCGAACCAGGCAAGCATGGGAACAAAAGCAGCCACACTTCCGTTATCCGAACGCCGCATGCCCACCCGCCCGGGTGCCGGCCGCAACGGCGATGGCGGAGCACACGTCGCAGGCACTCGCGGGAATGGCGATGGGTTCATCCCCTTGCAAACGTATCGCACCGGCATGTGGCTGCTGGTCGCAGCGATCGTCATGCTCTTCGCCGGATTGACCAGCGCGATGGTGGTCCGCAAAGGACTGGGGGGCGATTGGGTGGGGTTGACGCTGCCGCGCATCCTCTACTTCAACACCGCCGTACTCATCGCGAGCAGCGCCGCCCTGGAGCGGGCGCGTCGCAGACTTGCTGGCGGCGCCGGAACCCCCGCGGCGCGTGGCTGGCTGATGCTCGCGGCCTCGCTCGGAGTCGCCTTTGCCGCCGGACAGGTGCTGGCCTGGATCGATCTTGTCCGGCACGGGATCCTCGCCAGTACTAATCCGAGCAGCTCATTCTTCTATGTATTCAGCGGCCTGCACGGCGCGCACTTGCTCGGCGGGATCGTGGCAATGTTCTATGCCATCAGGGCCATCGGGCGGTTGAAGAGCGCCGGATCGACCGCCAGAGCACGATCCATCGTCGGGGCTGTGGCCCTGTACTGGCATTTTCTGACGGCACTTTGGGTTTACATCATGGCCCTGCTGGCGTTAAGCTGATGGACCCGATGAAGGCTTCTACATTCCGGTGGCCTGGCGTGGCGAGCGCGGCCCGAAAGTCCGCGTGGCAGGCCGGGTTGACGCTTGCCGCCCTCTGCGGACCCGGCGCCAACACCGGCTGGACGTGCCCTTTCTGCTATGCCGCTGCGGCCTCGGTGAAAGCCGATGCCGCTTCCGCTCTGCGAAGCGGTATCGTGATACTCTTGGTGCCGCCCCTGCTGATTTTCGGGGCGATCGCGGCAGCGGCGATCCGCGGCCGCCATCGGTATCAGGTCGCCCGAGAGCAGGGCGAGCAGCTTCAAGCCGTTCAGACTGAGTCAACCGTCGCCGAAGGCGACGGAGCGGTCAATCGATGCTAGCAAACACTAGGGCCTCCGGACTGAAAGCGCGGCTCGGCGACTATTGGGCTCTCACCAAGCCCGAAGTCAACTTCCTGGTCCTCGTCGCCACGGCGGTCGGGTTTGACCTGGGCTGGCGAGGACCTTTCCGCCTGCTTCCGCTCCTCGATACACTGCTCGGGACGCTGCTTGTGGCCAGTGGGACGGCCACGCTGAACCAATACCTGGAGCGCTCGTTTGACTCCCAGATGCGGCGGACGGCTCAGCGTCCGCTGCCGGCCGGGCGTGTGCGGCCCGCCGAGGCCCTGGCCTTGGGACTGGGCCTCGCCATTGGCGGCGCCGTGTATCTGGCCCTAGCCGTGAATCTGCTGGCCAGCCTGCTGGCGGCGGCTACGTTGACAAGCTACCTCGTAGTCTACACGCCCCTGAAGCGCCGAACATCCTGGTGCATGTTCGTGGGAGCCTTTCCCGGCGCCGCTCCTCCCCTCATCGGCTACGCCGCGGCACGTGGCACCCTGAACCTGGAAGCCTGGATGCTTTTCGCGCTGCTGTTCCTCTGGCAGTTCCCTCACTTCCTCTCCATAGCCTGGATGTATCGCGAAGACTATTCGCGCGCCGGATATCACATGTTGCCGGACGACGGAGGTCAATCCATGGCCTGGCAGATGGTGATCTCTTCAATCTGCCTGCTGGCTGTCAGCCTCGCCCCAGCCTGGCTCGGGTCGGCGGGCATCCCCTACCTCTGCGGGGCGCTGTTCGTCGGGTTGGCGTTTTCCGCCTTCGGGATGCGTCTGGCTGTGACGCGCTCGCGGACGCTCGCGAGGCAGGTGCTTTTCGCCTCGGTTCTTTACTTGCCGTTGGTTCTTGGGCTGCTGATGCTCGATAAGAAGAGCGCCGCTTAGCCACCAAGGTCAGTGATCCCTCTCAGCGACTTTCCGGCAATCGATGCCACACTCAACGCGGCCAGCGCCGTTCTGCTGGCAACCGGTTACGTCTTTATTCGCCGGAGGATGATCGCCGCCCACCGGGTCTGCATGCTTTCCGCGGCGTCGACCTCTACCCTGTTCCTTGCCTGCTACCTCTGGTACCACGCGCACCATGGCGTGACCCGGTTTCCGGGAACGGGATCCGTTCGCATCTTCTACTTCACGCTGCTTGGGTCGCACACGGTGCTCGCGGCCGTGATCGTTCCTCTGGTGCTGATCACTCTGAGCCGCGCCCTCCGCCGTAACTTCATCAAACATAGACAGATCGCCCGCTGGACTCTGCCCCTTTGGTTCTACGTTTCCGTCACCGGCGTCGTGGTTTACTGGATGCTCTATCGCCTATATCCGAGCGCCTGAGCGGGGCTTGGACGAGGTTGCTTCGGGCGAAAGACGGCTCAAGCGGCGTCGCGAGCCATCGTCAACAAATCCTGCCGCCACCCAGGCTTGGAACTGAAGAAGAGCCGTGCTACCAAGGGAGTTATCATTACGTTGATGGTATTGACTTCACTAGGGCATTTTGCTTTGATTGGAGGTGCGTTTCCGGTGGCAACTCTTTTGGCCGCGAGAGACGTGGGTGGGGGGCGTTGTTCGAATCTAAGCAGACAACTACTCCTTTAACCAGTCTGTTCTTCGTCCGGTAGCAGCAGGTAGTCTAAGCCAGGGAGGTAGCCATGGATGTCAAGTTGGGCCGCGCTGTTCGTATCGGGGCGGCCGCAAGGGTGATCCTGATCCTTGCCGGTCTGTGTGTACTGGCAGCGATGGCGTCTGCTTTCTCCCAGACCGGAGCCCCGAAACCGCCGGTTACGGTCACAGACCCGGGCGTTCGAGGCGGGGGGCCGGGGGCTGGCGGGCCTCTTTCGGGTCTCAGTTCGACACAGACTACAGCCTTCGACGACGGTCAGACTAATTTCACGACATCTTTTGTCGTCCCGACCAGCGGCTCGGCGCCCGGCGGACTGGGACCGGTGTTCAATTCGAACTCATGCTCGAGCTGCCATGGGTGGCCGGCGGTGGGCGGACTGACGGCCGACGACTTACCGAGCACGGGCACGACGAACCCGCTGTTTTCGATCTATCAAGCCAGTGGCGCCACCAACACCATGCCGACCTTTGAGCTCGAAAACGGGCCTTCCTTGATCGCGCGCTTTCCCTTTGTGCTTGGCAGCAACCCTCCTGTACCGGACAACATGGTCCACCAGCTTTTTACAGTCACCGGACGTACCGACGCCTCGGGATGCAATATTTCCCAACCGAACTTTTCGCAAGCTGCGTCCCAGAATGACCTGGCTCTGCGGCAGCCTATTGAAACCTTCGGTGATGGTTTGATCGAGATCGTTGAAAACATAACCATCACCGGCAACGCGAGCGCAGAGTGCGCGCAACAGTCGCGAACCGGAATCTGCGGAACGCCCAGCATCAGCGGCCACGACGGCGAGGTGAATCGCCTGGGGTGGAAGGCGCAGTGGCGGGGGCTGATTGAGGCGGCCAGCGAGGAATTGAATACCGAAGTTGGCGTCACGAACGAGTTCTTTCCTGCCGAAGTCAATCAAACGCAAGGCTGCGTCTTCAATCCGGTTCCGGAGTCAGGCACTAATTTCAACTCGGGCATCAACTTCGATCAGTTCACTGGAGACCCGGAACGGATGGCGATATTCATGAGCTTCCTTGCCGGGCCCGCGCCTGCGAAGTTCAATTCGGCGGCGACGCAGGGGCAAACCGAGTTCAGCACCATCGGTTGCAACATCTGCCACACGGTGTCTTACACCACACCGGTTTCGTCGATGGGTTCGTTCCTCAGTCAAAAGACGTTCAATCTTTATTCGGACCTGCTGCTCCACCACATGGGCCCGTGCCTCGCCGACAACGTGATCGAGGGCACCGCGCAGGGGGACATGTTCCGCACGCCGCCGTTGTGGGGCGCGGGCAAGCGCGCGTTCTTCCTGCACGATGGGCGCACCAGCAATCTGCTGGTCGCGATTCAGGACCATTTCTGCAACGGAAACTCGCAGTATCCGGCGTCCGAGGCCAACTCGGTGTACAACGCGTTCAAGGCTCTTTCACCCCAGAACCAGCAGGATATTCTCGATTTCCTTCGCGATTTGTGAGTCAGGCCGGTGCTGCCGGCCGGGCACACCGGGATAGTTTTGGGAGTCTGACGGCTTCGGAGCCGGCCAGTCCAGGGTAAACGGAGACGGTTGATTGGGAAGAAACGGAGGGACCATGTCGGGCAAGGAAAACGGGCACCGGGCATCGGGTTTTCGAGCGGTCTCGTGGGCGAGGTTACTCCTGATCATGCTGGCGGTCATGTCTTTGGCGCCCTTGGCGCTCGTGGTGGCTGTGCGCGCCCAGTCCACCGCCCAGGACCCTGGAGTGCGGGGCGGGCCGGCGGCAGCCGGGCAGTTCTTTACGACTCTGACCATCGGCCAGCAGGCCCTGGAGGGCACGATCAACTCGACCTTCATCGAAATCAACTCGGTCACGGGGACGGGCGATGGGGGAACCGGGAACTCAGGATTGGGGCCGCGCTTCAACTTCAACTCCTGCAACGGCTGCCACTCGCAGCCGGCCGTAGGCGGGTCGGCGCCTTTCACAAACAACTTCTTCCAGGTTTTTGACCTCGACGGCGCTCTAAACGCGATGCCCTCTTTCGAGTCCCAGAGCGGTGTGATGGCGAACGCCCGCTTCCCCCAGGTGTCAAACGGCGACCCTTACTCGATCAGCGCTGGCAACACGCAGGAGCTTTTCACGATTACCGGCCGCCCGGATGCCGGAAGCTGTGACCTGCCACAGCCCGACTTTTCGACTGCGCAGAGCCAGAACGACGTCATTTTCCACATACCGATTTCGATGTTCGGCGATGGCTTGATGGAAATCATACCCGAGCCCCAGATTCTGTCAAACTGGGCGGCGCAATGCGCGCAAGAAGCCACCACGGGAATTTGCGGCACGCCGCAAATCGCCTCCGACGGCACCATCAGCCGCTTTGGGTGGAAAGCCCAGGAGCGTTCTGCGCTCATGTTCTCGTCAGCAGCCTACAACATCGAAGAGGGTGTCAGCACCGAGGCATTCCCGGATGAACTCGACGAATCACAACCGGGGTGCCTCATCAACGCGGTTCCCGAAGATCACTTTAATTTCACGAATCCCGGCCCTCACCGCTTTCCGGGCGATCCCGAGCGGCAGGCGCTGTTTATCCGCTTCCTGGCGCCGCCCACGCCGGCGACCCCGACTTCTACCACCATCAACGGGCAGAACCAGTTCAACGCCGTCGGATGCAACATCTGCCACAGTTCTCCCTCTCCCACCCAGTTCATAACAGGGATGTCCGCGGTTTCGGCCTTGAGCGGCCAGAACGTCAATATTTTTTCGGATCTTCTCGTGCACCACATGGGTTCCTGCCTGGCCGACGGCGTAACCCAAGGCGTGGCAGGCGGAGATATGTTCCGGTCGGCCCCCCTGTGGGGCGTGGGCCAGCGGGTTTTCTTCATGCACGACGGCCGCACCAGCGACATCGTGCAGGCCGTGGAAGACCACGCGGACCAGTTCTGCACCGGCGGGAGCGGCGCCGGCGGAAGCGGTTACCCGAACTCGGAAGCGGACAACGTGGTCAACGCCTTCAACGCGCTCTCCTCCGTCAATCAGCAGGACCTGATCGATTTCCTGCGCTCGCTCTAGTTCCTGCGATAGGCTACATTCGTAGGGAGGCCGGGTTGACACCGGCCTCTCCGTGGTCTAGCATGAAGGATGGCGGAGCCGTGGCGGCGCAGGCTTTTTCCGGCGGGAAACGGTCCGGCGCGGGTTCACGCCTCAGGAGAGCACCCGGATGACCTGGCGGAGCGGCCCGATTTCGATTTTCTCTCCACCCGCAAACGGCTCGGAAGCAGGCACGCAGCCAGGCGGCGTCAAACCGGCGCGCCGGCCCGGAATTCTGGCGGGCCTCAGTTTCCGCACTCGGCTGGCCCTGGTCCTCCTGCTGACCATGGCATCCACCAGCACCGTGCTCTTCTGGACCTACCATCGCCAGGAAGGCCGCGTGAAGGCCTACGTGGCAACCATTACCTCGGACCTCAATACCATCAACCAACTGGCCACTTATCAACAGCAGCTTCCCCAGAAGGGCGATCCCGACCTGACCCTGCAAGCCTACAAGGACAAGCTCAGCCAGGCCGGGCTCAAGGAGACGGTCGACGCCGCTTCTCCTTCCGGCGAGGTGGTGGCCAGCACCGATCCCAAGCGCCTCGGCAAGAAAGTCAGGTTGAAGAAGAAACAGACCACGCCGTTCCATCTCTCGGCCAGCCTGCCCGACACCAATCTCGATCCGAGCGGTCAGACCACGTATTCGGTGGAGTTTCCGATCGTTCGCGACAACAAAGTGATCGGCTATCTCGTGTTGCACGGCGTGGTCGACGAGGTGGACGAGCTTCTGCACCACACGGATGTGGTGCGCTCGGCGTGGATCATCGTCACCCTGCTCACGGGCATGGCATTTGTAGTGCTGATGGCCTTTCAGTTCACGCGCCCGATCAGCCAGCTCGTCAATCTTACGACGCGGGTCGCCCAGGGTGATCTCGCCGTGCACCTGCCGGATTCGGGCTCGGATGAGATGGGGCGCCTGGCCCGAACCTTCAACGAGATGGTGGCGCGGCTGCGCGAGAGCCGCCAATTGCAGGAACGGCTGAACGAGGCCGAGAAGCTTTCGCTGCTCGGCCGCTTTGCGGGCACTGTGGCGCACGAAGTTCGCAACTCGCTGAACTTCATCAACCTCAGCATTGACCAGATTCGCGCCAAGCACCTCGGAGTCGAGACCTCCCGGGCCCGCGAAATCGAGCGTAACCTCGCGCGGGTGAAGGACGAGGTCGGCCGCCTGAACCACCTGGTAAACGATTTTCTGGCGGCGGGCCGCCAGTCACCACCGGAGCTGGCGCCTTGCGACATCGGCGCCATATTGGAAGAGGCGGTGGCCATGGTTGAGAAGCAGGCGCACACCCAGGACATTTCCATTACCGTGGACATGGCCCAGGCACCGCCCCTTCTCGAAGCGGACGCCGGCCAGATGAAAACCTGCTTCCTGAATATCCTCACCAACGCCGTCCAGGCGATGCCCCAGGGCGGACAGATTCGCGTTTCGGCGGGGTTTCTCTGGTCGAACGGCAATCCCGGCAAGCTGCAGTTGCGCTTTGCGGACACCGGCCCCGGAATTCCTCCCGAAGACCGCGAGCGAATCTTCGCGCCCTACTTTTCCACCAAGGCCACCGGGTTCGGTTTGGGCCTCGCCATCACGCGCAAGATCGTGGAGGATCACGGCGGTCGCATCTTTGCCGCCGAAGCCGGCGCGCGCGGCACGGTGATGGTGGTGGAATTGCCCCTTGAGCCTGCCGTCACGGCCGCGCCTCGCGTCGCCCCGGTGCAGGAGGTGGCCAGCTGAGCATCGCAGGCCGCCACGAAACCGAACCCATGCCCGATTCCGCCATCCTGATCGTTGACGACGAAGAGCGCCAGCGCGAGATCTATCGCGACATTCTCGAAGGCGAAGGCTACAACGCCGAGACCGCGCCCAGCGGCGAGGCCGCTCTGCGGCTGCTCGGCCAAAGGCGCTTCGACCTTGTGATCACCGACCTGAACCTCTCCGGCATGACGGGGGTCCAGCTTCTGGCGGCCATCGTCCAGGCCGATCCCACCGTAGCCGTGGTCCTGATCACGGGGTATCCCTCCATTGAGTCGGCCATCGAAGCCACCAAAAAGGGCGTGTACGCCTATCTCGAGAAGCCGGTCGAGCGCCAGCGGCTGCTCAACGTGGTGGAAGAAATCTTCGCCCACCTCGCTTCGCTGCGCCGGACGATCATCGGCGATTCGCCCGCCACCAGGAGCATGCTGCGGCTGATTCTCAAGGTGGCGCCCACGGCGCACACCGTGCTGATTCTCGGCGAGAGCGGAACCGGTAAGGAGCTCGTGGCCCGCGAGATTCACAAGCACAGCCCGCGGCGCGACCAGCCCTTCCTGGCGGTCAATTGCGCCGCTCTCACCGAAACCCTGCTCGAAAGCGAGCTCTTCGGCCACGAGAAGGGCGCCTTCACGGACGCGCACCAGCAGAAAAAGGGGCTGTTCGAGCGCGCGCACCGCTCCACCCTGTTTCTCGACGAGATCGGCGACACCTCGCTGGCCCTGCAGGCCAAGATTCTGCGGGCCCTCCAGGAACGCGAGATTCTGCGCGTCGGCGGCACCGAAGCCATCAAGGTAGACGTACGCATCATCACCGCCACCAATCGCAACCTGGAGCAAATGCTGAAGGAGAGCAAGTTCCGGGAAGACCTTTACTATCGTCTGAAAGTGATCCCCATTGTCTGCCCGCCGCTGCGCGAGCGCCGGGAAGACATCGAGTTGCTGGCTCTGCACTTCATGCGGCGCGCCGCCCTGACCTCCGGGCGCAAGGTCACGGGAATCTCACGTGAGGCGCTCGACGCACTGCAGGCCTGCTCCTGGCCGGGAAACATCCGCCAACTGGAATGGGCCATGGAGCGCGCGGCGCTGCTCGGCGAACGCGACCAGATCGAGATCGAGGACCTTCCCCCCGAGGTACTCGAGAACGCCCAGGCCACGGCCCCAGGAGCATCCGCCGGCGGCGCTGCCACCGCCCCAGCGCGCGAGCCGGGTCTCGAGCCCATCATTCCCGAGGCATCATGGGAAGAGCACGAGAAAGCAAAGATCATGGAAGCGCTGCAGCGCACCAACTGGAACATCACGCGCGCCGCGCAGTTGCTCGGGATGACCTTCCGCACGCTGCAGTATCGTCTGGAAAAGTACAGCATCAAACGGCCTTAGAGCCCCGAAGGGGCGGTCCATCCAAGCCCAGGCCAACGGCCCGGGGTTTGGGTTCCTCCGAGATGCTCTCAGAGCCCTGAAGGGGCGCGACAAGGCCGTAGTGACGGCTATAGGTCTTGGGTCGCCCTTTCAGGGCTCTTGGCTGGCGCCTCGGTCTTTGGCCCAGGCCGTTGGCCTGGGCTTTGGTGGATCGGCCCTTCGGGCCTGCCTCGCCCGCGGTTGCTTAGGCCGTGGACGGCGCTGCCGCACATAACTGACAATCGAGCACGGACAGTCACATGACGCAGCCACTCCACGACTTTCCCGGCACTCCTGAAGAGCGCCGTGCCGAGCTTGATGCGGCCCGGGCGTGCCTGCTCGACGAGATCGAGCGCGCGAGGCGCGAAGCGGCCGCCCCGGCCGGCAACGATCCTCAAAGGCCGTGGTCCGTCGCGCAAATCGCGTACCATCTGCACCTGGCGGAGCGTGCCACCGGCCGCGGCCTCCAAAAGGTGCTCGGGTCCGGCGAGCGCGTGGAACCCGCGAGCAGCGAACGCTTGCGCGAAGAGTGGGAGCGCATCCGGCGTGTCGTCCCAACACGGGAGATCCGGGTGCAGGCTCCCGCCCGAGTGACGCCCGACAATGCCCCCGACCTCGATCGAGGCCTGGCACTGCTGGCCGAGTCGCGTCAGGCGTTCCTCCAGGTGCTCGAAAGCGCCCCGGAGAAAGATCTTCTTTCCATCGTCCTGCCTCACCCCTTCCCCGCCGTCGGCGCCTTGACGGGCGTCAGTTGGACAAGCGTGACCGCCTACCATGAGCTGCGCCACTGCGCGCAAATCCGCGAGATGATCACGAGACCGCGCGGGGCCGGTGACCCGGCGCCGTCAAGGCCGTAAATAAACATGGCACCTGCCGCAACCTTTCGCCGCTATCTGTGTTGAAAGTGTCAGGACCGTGCGAGAGGGCGTTGTGCCTTGTTGGGGCGCAACGAGTGGACCGGCCCGCGAGCTGCACTCTTCGATCACATCGTTACGGAGGGGACCATGCGCTTCGGACTCATCGGGCGGAACCTGAGAAACGTGTCGGCAGTCGCGCTCCTGGCCGCCGGGCTTCCAGGCATCGCTGTCACCGCTTCAGCTCAGGAAACCTACGTATTCGGACAGATCTCGCTTTTCGCCGGCAACTTCACCAACGGCCTGGTTGCAGCCGATTTCAACGGTGACGGCAGGCCGGACCTCGCTCTCTCTTATTTCTCCGTCCACAGCGGCCAAAGCGCCGTGAGTATCTACCTCGGCCAGCCAGCGGGCGGGTTCGTTTACTCGGCCACTTATGACGGCTACGAGGCCTTCGCCCTGGTCACGGGCGACTTCAACGGGGATGGCAAGCCCGATCTGGCGCTGATCAGCGGTGCGTTCCTGCAGGTGTTTATCGGAAATGGCGATGGCACCTTTCAATTACCGGCCACCTACAGCATCCCATTCGGCACCTACGCTGTGGACGGCTTCGGCCAGATCGCTGTGGGGGACTACAACGGCGACGGCAAGCTGGACGTGGCGATCGTCGACGGCGTGCAGGGCGCTGCGGCCGTCCTGCTCGGCAATGGCGACGGCACATTTCAACCGTTCGCGCAGGTGACGGACAACGGCAGTCCGACGGCGATTGTGGCCGGCGACTTCAATGGCGACGGCAAGCTGGACCTGGTCACGAATGACTTGAAGAGCACCAACCTATCCGTGCTGCTCGGGAATGGCGACGGCACTTTTCAGGCCCCGGTCAGTATCAGCACCGGATATACGGCGCAATCGCTCGTCGCCGGAAATTTCAACAACGATGCCAATCTCGACCTCGCATTCGAGAACGCCGATAACCTGGGCAACTCGGTTGTGATTCTGCTTGGAAACGGTAATGGCACCTTCCAGCCTCCCTTTGAATACAGCGCCGGCTCGGAGAGCGGACCTCTGGCGACTGCCCAGCTGAATAGCGATGGGAATCTGGATCTCGTGACCGCGACCGGCCCTGATGCCTACGTCCTTTTGGGCAACGGCGATGGCACCTTTCAGCAGGCTGTGGGGTACGCCACGGGCACGTCGGTTGCGAGTGGCGTGGTTGTCGCAGACTTCAACGGCGACGGCGCGCCCGATCTCGCCATCGGCGACAACGGGAGCGACTATGTGCCGGTCGTTCTCGGTCGTGGAGACGGAACCCTGGAATTGCGGAACGACTACACGATCGGCGGCGATACCAGGGCCTTCAATATTTCGACCGCTGATTTCACCGCGAACGGCATTCTCGATCTGGCGGTGCCGGGACCGTACTATGGAGGCCTCTCCACGCTGTTAGGTAACGGGAACGGGACCTTCCCCCCGTCAGTGTTCGAAGCGAGTTTCATGGGCGGCAGCGCGACGCCGGGCGACTTCAATGGCGATGGAAAGGCGGACCTGGCGTTCAATGAGTCGCCGGTGGCGAGTGTGTTGGAGATACTGCTGAGCAATGGAGACGGTACGTTCACGGCGGCCGGCAGCCTGCCATTAATGTTTGAAACGTCAGCAGTGGGCGACTTCAACGGTGACGGAAAGCTGGACGTGGCAGCGGCAGACTCGGCTGCCAACAGCGTGACGGTCATGCTGGGCAACGGGGACGGCACACTCCAGGCCCCGGCCTACTACGCAACTGCAGCCGGCCCGTCAGGGGTTGCGGTCGGGGATTTCAACGGAGACGACATTCCCGACCTCGCCTTGACTGCGTGCACCCAAGGCGTCGTATCCATCCTGCTCGGGAACGGCGACGGGACCTTCAAGACGCACGTGGATTTTGCGGCCGGAACGTGTCCGGGGGCAATAGTCACCGGGGATTTTAACCAGGACGGGAAGACCGATCTGGCCGTGTCCAATTACTCTGACGTCGCCGTACTGCTCGGCAACGGCGATGGGACTTTCCAGGCGCCGGTGAATTACTCTGCGCCAGGTATTGGCCAGTTGACCGCAGGCGACTTCAACGGAGACGGGAAGCTAGATCTGGCCGCGGTGCAACAATCCGCATGCAGCGCACCCGGTTCTCCCGGCGTTGTATTCGTGCTCTTCGGCAATGGCGACGGCACGCTTCAATCGCCAGTCACCTTCGCTACGCAAGCCTGCCCCGTGGCGTTCGCGTCGGGCGACTTCAACGGCGATGGCGCCCCCGACCTCGCGGTACTGGACGACCAAGGTCCGGATGGCAACACGGTGATCTCCGTCCTGCTCGATGGCCCCTTCATCGCACTATTTCCGGTGGCTCTTACGTTCCCGGTCCAGTCGGTTGGCACCACGAGTACGCCCCAGACCGTGACGATCACCAATCCGGGAGCGGGAAAACTGAGTGTCACGAATATCAGCGCGAGCGGCGACTTCAGCCAGACCAACAATTGCCCGTCGAGCCTTTCAGCACAGGCGAACTGCACCGTTACCGTCACATTCACTCCGACCACGGGAGGAACGCGCTCGGGGACGCTCAGCATCACGGATACCGGTGTAAACAGCCCGCAGTCCATCGCGCTCACGGGCACCGGCGGCAGCGAGATCAGCGTCAGTCCAGCGAGCCTCAGCTTCGCCCTCCAGTCCATCGGAACCGTCAGCACGCCGCAGGTCGTGACCGTGACAAACAACAGCGGAATCCAGTTGAACTTCACCGCAGGACCGGCAATTACCGGACCCAACAGCAGCGACTTTGTTTTCTGCGCGCCGATGCTGGTCCCAGGCGCGGTGTGTTTCTACCCGTCCTTCGGGGATTGTTCCGTTACTCCGGTTCTGGAACCCGGAGGCTATTGCACCGTCGGCATCGGTTTTGATCCCACGGCAGGGGGCACTCGCTCGGCCACGTTGAGCTTCACTGACAGCGCCAGCGGAAGCCCGCAGATGGTGCCCTTGAGCGGCCTGGCTCCGGAACCCATCGTGAGCCTCTCACCGCCTACCCTTAACTTTGGCGATCAACCCGTGGGCACATCGAGCCACACGCAATTGGTAACACTCACGAATACCGGTAACGGCGCCCTTACCGTCACGAGCGTCACCGTCAGCGGAGACTATGGGGCCGGCAACACCTGCCGGACCTCGGTTCCTGTTGGAGGAAACTGCCTGATCAGTGTCGTGTTCAAACCGGCGTCGTCGGGCACACGCACCGGTACGGTAACCATCACCGACAACGCCGCCAACAGCCCGCAAACCATCGCCCTCACCGGCGCCGGCACGACCCCGGCCGTGACCCTGGCGCCAACCAACTTGAGCTTCGGGACCGAACTCGCGGGCCAAAGCAGCGTTGCCACACCCGTGACCCTGACCAATACCGGTGCCGCGCCCCTCGCCATCTCGAGCATCGGCTTCGGCGGTTCAAACGCCGGCGACTTCAGCCAGCAGAACAACTGCGGCACCAGCGTGTCGGCGGGCGCGACGTGCACTATCAGCATCACCTTCAAGCCCGCGGCCGGCGGATCGCGCTCGGCCACACTCACGGTTGCCGACGATGCTTCCGGAAGCCCGCAAGCCGTGACACTCTCCGGAACCGGACAGGATTTCGCGATCAGCGTTGTCGGGGCCTCGTCGGCCACGGTGACCCCGGGCGGGTCCGTGAGCTACACCTTGCAGTTGAGCTCACAGGGCGGCCTTGCGGGCGCGGTGATGGTGGCATGCAGCGGCGCTCCGGCGGGCGCGACGTGCAGTCTGACGGGAGCATCCCCGGTTTTCGGCATCAGTCTGCCGCCTTCGGGAAGCAGTGCGCCGTTCGTCATCGGCGTAACAACGACTGCCGCGGGAACCAGCTGGCGTCTGCGTCCGCGCTCTCCGCGCGAACCCCGTGGCCCGTGGCCGATCGTTTCGCTCATTACGTTCCTGGCGCTGGCTGGCTTGGCGCTGCTCGGTCTCGGACGCGCGCAGCCCCGGCCGGCTGGAGATCGTCCCTTCGGGCGGCTCGTTGTGCCCATGACCATTGCCGCACTGACGCTCGCGCTGGCTTTGATCGTGCCGGGTTGCGGCGGAGGCGCCGCCGGCCCAATGCAGTCCGGGGGCACGCCTGCGGGCACTTACCCCCTGACCGTAACGGCGACGTACGCATCAAGTGGGGTCACTGTGCAGCACACCGCAACGCTAACTCTGACGGTGCAGTAGAAGTAGTGGAGCGGTGTTCGACGCGATTCCATATGTCCTCGGGGTCAGCCTCGGCGTGAGCGAGCGCCGCGCGTTCGCCCTGAGGTGCCAACAGGCGGTCTTTAATGACGGCGATTCGTCATTCGCCTTCCTTATTGGCCTTTCACGTCTCGCTTATACCGCGGCTGAAAGGAGCCAACTGAGGTGGTTCTCAACCAGGGTTACGTAAGAATTGCACACTCGCCTGTGGATCACATGGCGCTTGAGAATGGCATTTCCCTCGTGCCCCGGCCGCAAGCCCCACATCTATCTAGCATGGGCCCCAAAAGTTATGGTCTTGGAAACTCCAACGGAAAGTGAGCAGAAAATAATCGATCGAGCTGAAGCGCTTGGCACTTGAACTGCACAACACTCTTGCGTAGCGCTTGCAGCATCTAATCTGGTGAGCGGAAGAGGGGAGTTCGAGCCATGAGAACGGTTGGGGAGTTCGTCGTAGGGTTGCTCAAGATGGGATTGCTCGCGGCCGGCGTGCTTTACGCCGTAGAGGTCCTGGTTGCGTACCTGCGCCTCGGCGATCACCTGCGGCCCGAGTTCGACTCGTCCAAACCGCTTCGCTCGGCCACGCGATGGTCGGTCTGGGCGGGCGTGGTGGCTACAGACTTGGTGGTACGGCTGTTCCAGCCCATGGTCAATATGCTCTCCGAAGCTTCGGCCGACGTGGGCGAATGGGCAATCGCCCGGCGTGACGCGCACGTGCCGACTCGCGGCCAGTAGACCCAGCAGACAACGATCCCGAGTTCCTTCTCGTGCCTGCCTTTGCTTGACATCGTCTCCCCCATAGAGTTAGGTTGTCCTAGGTTGTTAACTCCATGTATACGGGGGACGTCTCGCACTCCTTCCTTCGGTCTCGTTTCCTTGCCGCACATGTATCGGCGGGCAAGGGTCGCTTCTGCGTTGCTTCTTCGGGGACAAGTTAAGCCCGAACGCTGTTGATGGGCAATGACTTAAGACCGATCGCTGATTCGTCGTTGACTATGGCAGTGGTATCCGGTAACGAGGCAGCAAGCCAGCTATGGCTGGCGCTCGGACGCGTGGAAGGGTTGGGCGTTCGCAGCGCCCAGAAGCTGGTGGAGCATTTCGGCTCGCCTGAGGCTGTCTACGCGGCGACGATCGCGTCGCTCGAAGCTGCGGGTCTCGCTCGCCGCGTCGCCGAGCGCGTTCGTGCCGGTGCGGGACTGCAGGAAGCCGAGCGGGAGGCAGCCGCCGCCGAGAAGCTCGGGTGCTCGGTGATTCCGTTTGGCAGCGGCGATTACCCTCCGCTTCTCAAGCACATCGCCGATCCCCCGCTCGCGCTGTATGTCCATGGAGACTCGAGCCTGCTTGGAGCGCACGGGGTCGCCATTGTGGGAACGCGGCGCCCGAGCGCCTACGGCAGCTCGGTGGCCCATCGTCTGGCGTCCGATCTCGCGCAGCGCCGCCTCGTGATCGTGAGCGGCCTGGCGCGCGGTATTGACTCGGCTGCGCATCGGGGCGCGCTCGAAGCCAAAGGCAAGACCGTGGCGGTGCTCGGCTGCGGCGTTGACGTCATCTATCCACGGGACAATAAGCGCCTGGCGGAGAGCATCCTCGCGAGCGGCGCACTAGTCTCGGAGTTTCCCCTTGGCACTTCGCCCCAGCCTGAGAATTTCCCCATCCGCAACCGGATTATCAGCGGTCTCGCACTGGGTGTGGTGATCGTGGAGGCGGCAGAGTACAGCGGCTCGCTGATCACTGCCCGGCTCGCCTCCGAGCAGGATCGGGAGGTCTACGCCGTGCCGGGCAACATTACGTCGCCACAGAGCTTCGGCCCCAACCTGCTTATCAAGCAGGGCGCCAAGCTGGTTGACAATTGGATGGACGTGGTCGAAGAGTTCCCGGCCGCCGTCCGGACGCAATTGATTCCGCCGCCGTCCGCGTCCGATGGCGCGGAAGCCGGGTCGCGGTCGCTGTTTGAGTCTGCGCTGAGCGGCGATCAGAAGGCGATTTACGAGGTCCTGCGTCCGGATAAGGCCAGCTTCATCGACGACGTCTTCAGCCTCGCGCCTTTTCCGCAGCCGCGGGTGATGGCGGCCCTGCTGGAGCTTGAAATGGCAGGGTTCATCCGGCAGTTGCCGGGCAAGAACTTTGTCAGGAAGCTCTGAACCCAGTCGTGCCGGCCTTCAGCCCACCCGATCGTCGGAGCTACGATGTCATTGAGGATACACGTGTTACGAGTGATCCAGCACCACTTCGAGCGGCCCCGGCCCGAGCCAGCGAGCGACTTTGGGGCCGGTTCCTGCATCTATTGCGGCTGGGCCCCCATTTGACAATGCCGAAGCGGATGGCCCATAAAAGAAGGGCCGGGCGGACCACCACCGCAAGGGCAACTGAAAACTGGAACCGAGAACCGAAATCATGAGCAAGTCACTCGTCATCGTCGAATCGCCGGCCAAGGCCAAGACCATCAACAAGTATCTGGGCAGCGGCTATACCGTGAAAGCCTCGATGGGCCACGTCATGGACCTGCCCAAGAAAGACCTGGGCGTGGCCGTCGACAACGATTTCAAGCCGGTCTACCGGGAGATCCCCTCCAAGAAGGATGTGATCAAGGAGCTGAAGGCCGCCGCCGCCGGCGCGGAAGACATCTACCTGGCGGCAGACCCGGACCGCGAGGGTGAGGCCATCTGCGCCCATCTGCGCGAGTTGCTGGAAACCAAGAAACATAAGTTCTATCGCGTGATCTTTAACGAGATCACGCGCGACGCCGTCCGCGGCGCCTTTGATCATCCCGGCCAGATTGACGTTCACCTGGTGGAAGCGCAGCAGGCCCGCCGGATTCTGGATCGCCTCGTGGGTTATCAAGTAAGCCCGCTGCTCTGGGAAAAGGTCCGGCGGGGGATTTCCGCTGGACGCGTGCAGACCGTGGCTTTGCGCCTGATCGTGGAGCGCGAGCGCGAGATCCAGGCCTTCCGCACCCAGGAGTACTGGACCATTGGGGCGCGCCTGCACGGACAGAATCCGCCCCCGTTCACCGCCCGCCTCGTGAAGTTCCAGGGAAAAGACCTGGAGATTCCCGACCAGGCTACGTCCGACCGGCACGTTGCCGCTTTACGCGAGGCCCCCTTCCTCGTGGAATCGTTCACCACGCGGGAGAAGCGCAAGTTTCCTGTGCCGCCGTTCATCACCAGCAAGTTGCAGCAGGAGGCAGTGCGCAAGCTCCGTTTCTGGGCCAAGAAGACGATGATGCTGGCGCAGCGTCTCTACGAAGGAGTCGAGATCGGCGAGGAGGGCGCGGTGGGCCTGATCACCTACATGCGCACCGACTCCACGCGCGTGGCCGAAACCGCCTTGAGCGCGGCGCGGGACTACATCCACAAGAAGTATGGCGAGGCTTATCTGCCGGCTGAGCCCATCCACTATAAGAGCAAGAAGGGCGCTCAGGATGCTCACGAAGCCATCCGCCCGACCGACGTCGAGCGCACGCCGGAATTGATGAAAAAGTTCCTCGAGCCCGATGAACTCAAACTGTACAAGCTCATCTGGCAGCGCTTTGTGGCCTCGCAGATGAATCCCGCGGTCTATGACCAGAGCACCATCGAGATCACGGCATCCGACTACTTGCTGCGCGCCACGGGGTCGGTGGAGAAATTCAACGGTTTCCGCGCGGTTTACGAAGAAGGCAAGGATGACAAGACCCGCGAAGATCTGGAAGAAGACGAGGAGCTGAAGCTGCGCCTGCCCGCGGTCGCCAAGGGCGAGCGGCTCACGCTCGAGGATCTGCTTCCCGAACAACACTTCACCGAACCGCCTCCGCGCTTCAACGAGGCCACGCTGGTGAAGATGCTGGAGGAAAAAGGCATCGGACGGCCTTCCACGTACGCGAGCATCCTTTCCGTGATCCAGAACCGCGACTACGTGGAAAAGGTGCAGGGCCGCTTTTTCCCCGCCGAGCTTGGCATGGTGGTGAACGATCTGCTGGTGAAGAATTTCACCGACATCTTCGACGTGGCCTACACGGCCCACATGGAAGAGGAGCTTGACGAGGTCGAGGAGGGTAAGATCTCCTGGACCGCCGCGCTCGAGGATTTCTACCGCAAATTCAGCAAGGATCTGCACCGCGCCGAACGCGAGATGGTCGACATCAAGGGCGAGGGCATTCCGACTGAGATCAAGTGCGAGAAGTGCGGCCGCCCCATGGTGATTCGTCTCGGCCGCAACGGCCAGTTTCTGGCCTGCACGGGTTATCCGGAATGCGACGGCACGAGCGACCTCACGCCCGAACTCGCGGCGCAGTATGCCACCGGCGCTCCACCGGCGCCCGAGGTGCCCGACCAGATCTGCGACAAGTGCGGCAAGCCCATGACGGTGAAGCGCAGCCGATTCGGGTATTTCCTCGGCTGCACGGGGTATCCGGAGTGCAAGGGGACGCGCAAGATCGTGATCAAAGAAGGCCTGGCTACTGCGGTAGCCGACGAAAAGCTGGACGAGAAGTGCCCCGACTGCGGCAATCACCTGGTCGTGAAACACGGCCGCTACGGCGTGTTCACGGCGTGCAGCAACTACCCCGAGTGCAAATACGTGAAGCGCGACACACTGGGCATTCCCTGCCCCGAGAAGGGTTGCAGCGGCGAGATCGTGGTGCGGAAGACCCGACGCGGCAAGACGTTTTACGGCTGCACGCGCTATCCCGAGTGCAAGTTCACGTCTTGGGACAAGCCGGTGGCCGAAGCCTGCCCGCAGTGCGGCTCACCCATCCTTCTCGAAAAGGTCTCAAAGAGCGGGGAGGCTACGCGCCACTGCCGCGATGAAGCCTGCCACTACCAGCACGCTGTAGTCGCCTGAGTGCATGGCTCCTGGCGTTACTTGCCGCGCACGAGATCAGCGGACTGCGGGAGTTCGCGGAACGAGAATTTCTTCTGCAGGTGATCGTAAGGCTGGCCGTCGAGCTCGGCGTAAGGATAGACCAGATAGTTGACCGGCGGCCCGCTCTGCGTCGGATTAAGCACGAGGTCTCGCCCGATCGTGAACTGCACGCGGTTGACATCGAGCGAGCCGAAGAAGAAGTCGTGCCTGGCAGGATTCTTCCAGGCCTCCGAGATATCCACCGGAACCCAACCGAACCCGCTCAAATAGAACTCCGCCCAGCAGTGATAGCCCGCAATGTCGCCCTCGGTCTTGCCCTCCGGGAGCGGGAAGCCGATTTCGAATCGCGCCGGAATCTTCTCCGCCCGCATCAAGGCGATGAAGAGCGAGTGAAAATCGGTGCAGTTGCCGTGCTTCGCGTCGCAAGCCCACATGGCATCGCCGCGTCCCCAGCCCTCGCCGGACTTGTCGTAGCGCAGGGTATGAAAAACGTAGTCGTAGATCGCATACGCTTTCTCCACGTCGCCGCTCTTGCCCCGCGTGATGTCGGCCGCCATGCTCCGGAACCGGTCATTGATCGGCACCAGGCGGTCGGCAGCAAGGTAGCGCGCCACGTCCGGAGGGGCAGGATCCTGATCCCGGTTGTAGCGCATCAGTTCGCTCAGGCCGCCGCGGGAATACTCCTTGCGAGTCACGTCATAAGTCAGCGCGATGGTGACCGGCGCGCCCGCCTTTTCGATTTCGGTGTAAAGAATGGAATTCCCGTACTCGGAGTCGCTGTGGATGTTGGCGTGAACGCCGGAAAACGCAGGACCTGAGACTGTCTTCAGGACGATATCCTGATTCGCGTCCGACGTCGCCACGGGAATCCATATCTTCAAAGTGCCGCTCGGCGCGGGATCGGCTGTCACCTGGTAAACAAGCTCAAAAGCGCGCGCGTGAGCCGCGCCTGAGTCCGAGCTGGCCGGGTTGATGGCAACAGCCGGCATGAGCACGGCCATAAAGCCAGCAATGGCACCGGCAATCGCGCCCGCAATTGTAATGGATGTTCTGATCCGCATGAGTGAGCGTCCTCCCAGGCGGGCCCTCGCGACCCGCCCCGTGAGACTTTTCAGAATACTACAGCGGCGGGCCGTCCCCGCGCTCTCACTTCCCCTCCCGCAGGTTCACTTGTCCGCGCATCCGGGTGATTCGCCGTGGAACGCGTTGCCCGGGTAATCGAGTTCCTTCAGGCCGGCCTGCGACGTGTAATAGCCTTCGATCACCTGACCCTTGAGCAATCGAAAGAACCGCGGTCCCGCGCCCTCGGCTTTGGGCTGTGACTCGCCGCTCGATTGGGAGAGTTTCTGGAGAAGGCTTGCTTGCTGCGCCTCGGTCAAACTCAGAAAGGTGTCACTCGTCGAGACGCGGGCCGCCTCCTGGTGCAGCCAGGCCAGTCCGGCCTTCCAGACCGCCTGCGGGTCTGCAATTTCGAGTTGCTGAACGGCGCCTTCGCCGTAACATCCGACCGCGAGCGCGCGATGCTGCGGCGAGAGCTTCAGGGCCGCCTCGCGAACGGCCGCGGATTGTGAAACAACCATGTGAATCCACCCGGCGACCTCGTTCACGGCCTCGGCACTGGCGCGATCGGGTGTCGTGGCGTCCTGGCCCGGACCGTTCAGCATCAGATGGACCAGTTGCCGGACCACGCGGAAGTCCTCCGGGGAGAAGAAAGCCGGCGCAAAGGCCTGACGCGGGGGCTCGGCGTATTCGGTCTCGCTACCCGGCGGCGGAGTCACGAAGCGCTGCTCGCGAACGAGGACGTGCGTCAGGTGATCGGCGGAGGGATCGTAAAGACCCGGCGGGAGCGCCGCGCGTGATGCAGACTGCGATGCGAGTTGTGGGTCCACGACAGCCGGGCCTTGCAAGGCAGCGGAGTTCAGACCCTCGGGTGGGATGCCGCCAAAGCCCGCCAGCACCGCCGCTTCGCCGAGGCGCAGGAGCCACTGCCGCCGTGTGAGGCTGAACGGGCCGGAGGGATTCTCGCCGTCGCCCGAACCTCGCAGGTCTGCGGCCTCTGGGTTCGAATTTGCCGGTTCGCCCATCGACATAACGCCCTTCGTTGTAGGGGTACGGCTTGCCGTACCAACCGCGTTTAAGGCGTTCCGCGCCTGAACTCCTCCGCGATGGAATCAGCGGCGCGACACGAGACCGCCATGATGGTCAACGTCGGTTCGTAACATCCCTGGGTCACAAAGGCCGCTCCGTCCGTTACGAAGACATTCCGCGCATCGTGAACGCGGTTGAAGGCGTCAAGAACACTCTTCCTGGGGTCAGTGCCCATGCGCGCGGTTCCGCACTCGTGAATATTCTTGCCGAAGACGCTCAACCCGCTTGCCGGCATTTCCGGGCTCTCCAGTTTCAGAGCGTCGAGGACGTTCATGATGTCCTGGCGCATGGCTTTGGCCTGCGCCTGCTCGTTCTGGCCGTAGCTCGCGTGGATTCGCAGCACCGGAATCCCCCAGGCGTCCTTCACTTCGGGGTCAAGTTCCACGTAGTTGTCGGCGCGCGGCAGGCATTCGCCCTGAGCTTCGATGCTGCAGTAGTATGGCACGTCATTGCGAACGCGCTCGCGCCACTCGGGGCCGAAGCCGGGAAGATCGAAGGCGTGGCCGTAAAGTTCCTGGCTTGCGCCGCCATCGAAACGGTACCCGCGCAGGAAATCGGGGTTGCGACGCGGGCCCGTGTTGGCGTACTTCGCGATCAGGAAGCCGGCCGGATTGCCGGTCGGCTCGCGCTTGGAGGATTTCAGGGACGCAATCACGCCCCCCGCGCCCTCGATGGTGAAGTGATCCATCAAATAGTGCCCGAGCACACCCTGCGAATTCCCCACGCCTTGCGGAAATCGCGAGGTGCGCGAGTTCAGGAGGATTCGGGTGGACTCGAGCGCGCCCGCCGCCAGCACCACCGCCCGGGCGGACCACTCGCGGCCAGCCTTGGTGACGCGATCGATACAATAGACGCCGCGCGCCCGGGCCTCGTGAGGGTCCATCACCACGTGGCTGACCACGGCGTCGCTCAGAAGGGTGAGGCGTCCGGTGCGGGCCGCCGCCGGCAGGGTGACGGACGGGCTGTTGAAATAAGACGCGGTGTAGCACCCGCGCTGGCATTGGTCGCAGTAGTGGCAGGCGGGCCGGCCGCCGTGCGGAACCGTGAGATTGGCCACGCGGTCGGGCATCACGCGCCACCCGAACTTCTCTTCGATCACCCGCTTCGCCAGCCTGCTTCCGCACGAGAGGTTCATGGGAGGCAGGAAGCGGCCGTCGGGCATCTGCTCCAGACGCTCCTCGGAGCCGCTGACCCCGATGAAGCTCTCCACCTTGTCGTAATACGGTTCCAGATCCTTGTAGCTGAACGGCCAGTCCTCGCCGTAGCCGTCGCGGCTGGCCGCCTTGAACTCATAATCGCTGTAACGGTAGCTCTCACGCGCCCAGCAGAAAGTCTTACCGCCCACCTGCCGCCCGCGAATCCACATAAAAGGCTTGCCGGGCGGCGTGGTGTAGGGATTTTCGTGATCGTTGACGAAAAACTGATGGCTGTACTCGTCGCAGGCGTAACAGAGCCGCTGCACGGGTTGATTCTCTAGAAGCGCGCGCCGGTTGCCGAAGCCCCGGTACTTGAGCTGGTAAGGCCAGACGTGCTCTGTGAAATCCTTGGTGGGAACCCGGGGCGGTCCCGCTTCGAGCATCAGGACGCGGAGCCCGCTCTCGCACAACTCCTTGGCCACCCATCCGCCACTCGCGCCGGAGCCTACTACGATCGCGTCATAAGTCGCGCCGCTTGCCATCTTGCGTGACCTTCGGTCGAGCGACGTACGTCGAGTGACGTACAGGGAACTCAACGCGCCCGTCAGTATACACCGGCATGAATGGCCCGCAGAACGGTCTCGCGTACGGACCCGACGCGCAAGAACGCAACGAACCGGGCGGACACAAGGCCCATCTGCGATTGCTATTGCGGCGAAGTGACCCAACTGATGCGCTGAACGGACGGTGTGAGGTTGGTCGGCAGGGCGCCGCCTGTCGCGATGGTGGTGGAGGGGAACCAGGGAGGAGCGAATCCGGCCCTGCTGGTGAATCGGCGGTCGAAATAAGTGTTCTCGGTCTGCATGTTGGCGCCGAAGATGTTGCTTTGAATCTGGCCACCGACGTTGTTGAAGGTGTTGATTGCGCCCGCAACGGTGAAGCCGCAAGAACTGCTGGCGCAATTCTGGCTGATGGCCGCGAGGCTCCCATCGACCTCCAGGTTGCCGTTCGCGTAATTCGTGCTGAGTTGAATGTTCCCCGTGGCCGTAAAGACACCCAGGACCTGGTTCTCATCGTGACCGGGAATCAAGGTAGCAACGGGCGTGCCGTTGCAGCACGCCGGGTTGGTCCCGTGAACGATCTGGTTCTGTGTAGTGGTGACGGGCTCGGTCGCGTAGACCACGTCTCCGGTGATGTCCACGTCGCCGTTGGCCACGATGGTTACGGCGTTGTAATTCTGCACGCCGGCCTGACCTTGGCCCGGGCCGCTCAGACTGGTGATCGTCCCGTCCACGTACAGCATGGTGGCGGCTTGCGGCGGCGCCGCCCCGTTGTTCATGGGCACGGAGCAAATGTTGGTTGTGGAGGAGTGCGACTTCACAATCGTCGTGCCCACAGTCCCGGCCGCGCACTTCCAGGAGGTGGGCGGGGTCGCCACTGGATCGATGGTGACGGTGGTGGAGGCGCTGCCCTGGGTGATGGTGAAGATCTGCGCGGACGCTCCACTCGTCGCAAGTGACAGGCCGGCGTTGCCCTCCACGTAAAGCCCGCCGCCCTGCATGGTATACACGCCGTTTGCGCTCGAATAGTTGAGATACACGCCCGATGTCGCCCCGCCGATCGGATAGGCGGCGCCGGAGATATTCTTGAGATCGGCGTTCAGGTCGGCGTCGGTGGGACTCGGGTCCTGCTCGCCGGTTCCCTTCCCGTCCAGCGCCGCCCATTTCTGCCTGAAGTCATTGGCAGGCAGAGGAGCGGTGGGCTGTCCCAGGGCATAATTGCCCTCAAAGCTCGGCTTGATCGTCTGGCCGCCGCTCGTGTAGCTCGATTGGCTCGACGGAATGCAACTGCCGCCAAACCAATAATCGAAATCCGGATTGGTCTGGCTGATCAGGTCGGTGAAGATGTAGGCGCCGCCGGTCATGAACTGCCAGGCGCCGTTGGCGAACATCGGGCCGGTCATGGTGCCGGGAACGAGCGGCGCGAGGCAGGGTGGATAACTGTTGAGGAAGGCGCCGAATGACGCGAAGCTCACCGTGCTGCCGGCCGCCTGCCCCGTAACACCCATGGTAAGGCTGCCGATTTCGGACACATTGACCTGCTCGGCCGCGAGGGCTCTTCCCGTCGAGCAGAGGGTGTAGTTAAAGATATATTTGTAGCCGGTGGGCTGGCCGGTGCTGGGATTGGTGGAAGTCACCACCGGATACCCGGGCGCGGGCGCGAAACTGTTGGTGCAATTCGAAGTGTTCACGATTTCGAAGTTCTCCGCCCACGAGCCTGCAGCCTGGCCCGCGTTCAGCGACGTGAAGTTGCCGTAATTCGAGGTGATGTAATTGAGGGCCGCCGTCGCGGTGGTGACCGGGTTCGCGAGCGGCGGGGTGCCAAAGGCCGCCGGAAAGGCTCCGGACACCTGGTTCAGCAACTGTTGCCGCGCGATGTTCAACCCGGAGTCCGCGGCGTAGAACGATCCGCGAAAGTTCCGGTAATACCCGTTGATGAGCATGTCCGAGTTAAGCGCCAGGACCATGGCGAGACCGAGAATTGTCATCAGGCTGAGCAGCAGGAGTGTGAGAATCAGGGCTACTCCGCACTCGCTGCGGGCCGCCGGGGGCGGCGGGCAGGCAGGCCCGTCGATCTCATCGGGAGCGGAGCGAAACCATCGATTGCCTGACCATCGTTTGCCTAACCATCGTTTGCTTAACCATCGGTTGCCGGTCATCATGACGCCATCTCAATCGTTCATGCTCAGGTTGCGCGGGTTGACCACCACGGCGATTCCCAGCACCTGGTAAGGTCCCCCGTCGAACGCGTTGCGAAAGGTGTACGCCGGACCGCTCGCAGGATTGGTCCGGCCGATCAGCGAGATGCGCACGGAGCGCACCAGGGTAAAGTTGTACGCCTCATCGTTCGGGGTGTTGATCGTGTAGGTCGATGCGGCGTAGTTGTATTGCGCGCTCGTGCTTTCGTTCTGCGCGCCGTTGTTCCAGATCGTGGCCCCAACCTTAAACCCGATCACCTGCTCCATGACAATCGCGGTGGCGCCGCTTTGGGTCCGGGTCAGCTTGGGATCAGCCGGATTCGAGGAGTCCACCTGGTAGGTGATGGGAGCGAGTTTCAACGCCCAGTCGCCTCCGCAGAATTGGACTCCGAGCTTGTTCCCCGCCGGGCAGGGCTGATTGCCATCACAGGCTGTGATATCGAGCGGATCATTGGCCAGGCTGTTGCTGCCGTCGCCGTTCGTAGGATTGAACGTAAACTGGACGGCAGATCCCGACACCACAGCGTTCCGGGTGAGGACCACTGAAGTGATCTTCGACCCCGTGTTGTTCAGAAAGAGCAACTGGTCGCCCGTCTCGTAGTCGGCGGCCGTCTGCGCCAGGGTGTGGCCGGGGGCGGCCTGGCCGTACGCGATCCCGGCGCCGGTATTGGAGCAGTTCCCGGTCCCGTTCTGCCCGGTGCCGTCGGTGGCGTTGATCGGCGGATAGGCCGCGGGATTCGCGGCCGCGATGATGTTGAGGGCGTCAAAACAGTTGGCGGTATAGGTGAGCGTGGCGGCGTTGTAACAGGACGCCGCGCCCGAGACCACGTGGTTCACGATGGTGACACCGACGGGCCAACTGGGGATGTTGGCGCCCGGGAAATATCCGCTGCCGGCGTTCGCCAGGTCCATTTGCAACTGCGAAGCCGCGTTGCGCAAGGACACGTTGAGCCCCACCTGCCCCTGCTCGGTCAGGGCCGACTTTTGTTGCTGGTTGAACAGCACGAAGGCGGACGCGCTGATCACGGTAAACATAGCCACCGCCACCAGGAGTTCCACCAGGGAAAACCCCCGCGCGCCAGGCTCAACCACCCTTGCCGTGATACGATTCCGTTCTCCGCGTGTCGCCGTCATGGCCGCACCAGGCTCATCTGAAATGTGACCGGAGGCTGCACGGACTGATCGAGCAGCGTCACGAGCACAGTGACCCGCCGTGTTCCCGCCACCGGCGAGTTGCCCTCGATCACCCAGCGCCGGTGAAAGGTGCTGGAAGTCGGGGCCGTGGCCGAGGGCGCGGTTGTGTTGATCTGGCCGTCCGGCGAATGGTACGTGGTGGTGTAAACGGTGCTCCCCCCGCTCACGCTCGACACCGTCTCCGCAAGGCAGCCCGAGGTCGAGCTTCCACAGTTGCCGCTCGAATTCGTGAGGCTGATGCTCACGTCATCGTAGTAATTGACGCCGGCTGAGTTTCCGGAATCGCAAGTGGTGGTCTGGAGAACGTTGGAGCTGATGCTCCCCTCATCGGCCGTTCCGGTGGGCACGCAGACCTGGGGATCGTCGATGTCCCAGCGGTTCAAGTCCTCGAGCTTTTCCGTGGCCAGAGTGGAAGCCAGGCTCATGTATTGCGACCGCTGGCCGCCGCCCACCATCCTCGAGTTGAGAAGCGCGGCGGCAAGCAAGCCGATGGTGAGGATGAAGATCGCTCCCGTCACTTCCAGCAGCGAGAAGCCGGCGTCCAAAGGCTGTTCACGGGCTGACGGTAACATTACCCACCCCCGAAACCGTGATGGTTTCCGTGCCGGATCCGTTCGTCAGGGCAAACGTCATGGCGCCCGCGGTCGCCGCGACCGTCCCATTGGGACTGAACTGCAGCGTGGTGGCGGCGCTCACGGTGATGTCCCCGCTCGTAGACCACGGAATCGCGCTGCCCAGGTTGGAAAAGCCGGCGGCGCAGGCCGGTGGCGTGCCCGTAAGAGGCTCGGACGACACCTGGTAGCTGGCGGTGGCCGGGTCAAATGCGATGGAATAAGGACAGCCGGTGGCGATCGCCTGATATCGTGTGCTTTGAATGGACCCCGCGACGTCCTGCACCGCCGCCGTCAAGTCATATGCCTTGACAGCGCTCTGAATCAGGGGCAACCCGATCCCAGCCAGGATCGAAGCGACCGCCAGGACGATCATCAGCTCGATCAGGGTCATACCCGCCGGCGAGGGCATCTCACGCGGGCCCTTTACGTCCCCGTCGGCTCGTCCGGCGTAGCCGATGCGCCATGACCTGTTAATTCCCACCAGAACCCACCACAAAGCAATATCGGGAAGCCGCAACCGATGCGTTTCCAGAGACTTTGTCGGCTGGAGCGGCGCCGCACTTGAGCCGGGGGCTCCGCCTGCAGACTCGAACTCGGGAGCCGGCGGGAGCCGGCTCGAGATTCCGGTCGGCCCAGTGCCAGCCCACGTTTCCCACAGGTAAACCCGCTGAAAACAATGAAGAAATTAAATAGTCTCTCCTGTATGAGCGGTCTCCACCGTCTCTGCCGAATCCTACAGGCTTGTCAACGTGTTCGAGCCAGCTATCACTTGCCTATGCCCAGCCGCCACGATGGTCCGATTCCTGTCGTTGAATCGCGGTCGTTGAGTCGCGAGTCAAGGCCCCTCCCCCCCCGTCAAAAATGCAGGAAGCGAACCCAATTAAGCTGTTTGTAATCAACAAAATCATGAGAAAACTGGGACACCGCGAGGCCAACCGAAGCCAACTCGGGCCAAACACTAGCGCCACAAGTCCTTTAGAATTGAAAGCACGGAAGCTCGATGGGTTCGTGGCTTCGCACGTCCAGGGAACGGCGGGGCAAACCCGCCTCGACCTAAAAAATCGAGAAGAGCCTCTTGTGACAGTCATGGTAATCCAAAGGGTTGACAACCGCCGCTCGGCGCGGTACGTTCACGCTGTCGGGTTTGGGCGTCGGAAACGTGAGGCATGCATGAGATTGACACTCTGCGGCCGACGCCGGTCGCAGCGTCGATTTCCGATTTCTCGAGCCCTTCCTCTTCCCGCCGGCCTTCTGCCCGGTTACCCTTCGTCCGTTCCGCACCCTTCCATATACCTTCTCAGGAGGACTATGCCCGGTCTACGGCAGATCACGCTTCGCACTGGACTCATCTTGTTGTCTTTATTGCTGGCCGGGCTGCCGGGATCGGCCCAGGAGGCCACAGCCACCATCGGCGGCGCGGTCAAGGACCCTTCCGGCGCGATCGTGGCCGGAGCCAAGGTAACGCTCACTAACTCCAAAACCAGCATCTCCCGGCAGAGTCAAACCGGGACGGACGGAAGCTATCTCTTTACCCTCGTTCCGATCGGCACCTACAGTGTCTCGGCCGAGGCCTCCGGGTTTCGCAAGTTCGTCCAGAACGGCATCACGCTCGACATCAACCAGAACGCCAAGCAGGACATGACGCTACAGGTGGGCTCCGCCACCCAGGTGGTCGAGGTATCGGGCAACGTAAGCCAGGTGGACACCGTCAGCGCCACACTCGGCGACGTCGAATCCACCCGGCGCATTCAGGAATTACCGCTGGTGGGACGCGACACCTTGCAACTCGGTCTGTTGCAAGCCGGCGTGTTTGCGCCTGACCCCGACGACGGGTCGGGGAATCCTTTCTCGGTCAGCGGGCAGCGATCGGAGTCCATGACCTTCCTTCTGGACGGGGCCAATAACACCGACTTTCTCGGGAACAACATCGTGCTGAGCCCGAACCCCGATGCTGTGGAAGAATTCAAGATCGTTACCAACAACTACGAAGCCGAATATGGCCGGACATCGGGCGGCATCATCAATCAGGTGATCAAATCGGGAACGAACCAGATCCATGGTGACGCCTTCGAGTTCGTGCGCAACGATGCTCTCAACGCCCGTGACTATTTCCTGCCCACCGTCACGCCCTTCAAGCGCAACGTCTTTGGCGGCACCATTGGCGGCCCCATCAAGAAGGACAAGGCTTTCTTTTTTGGTTCTTATCAAGGCACCCGGCGGCGTGAAGGCCAGGTTGCGCCGGTGCTCACCACCCTGACACCGGCGGAGCGGACAGGAGACTTCAGCGACCTGCTGCCGTCGATTCAACTGGTGAATCCGGTCACGGGCGCGAACTATCAGAACAACCAGGTGCCGGTAAATCCGATCTCGGCCAACTACATCAGCAAGTACGTACCGCTACCCAATGTCGGCGGCAACGAGTTTGTGTCAAACCCTGAGGCCCAAGTCCGCGATGACCAGATGATTTACCGGGTCGATTACAATATCAGTGCGTCGAATGTGCTGTCCGCCGTGTACCTGTTCGAGGACATCGGAGATCAATACCCTTTCCAGGTCGTGAAAGGCGCTTCCACCGGCGGAGACGTGCCCATAGGCTCGGGCTTCGCCGATGCCGACCGCTATCAATCAGGCTCGCTGACCTGGACGCACACCTTCAGCCCCGTGCTGATCAACGAGGCGCGCTTCGCGTCCAACCGCACAGCCTCGCTGATGGCCGACCCGACAGACCACACCACCCCGCAGGCGCTCGGCTTCACCAACATTAACGCCGACAACCTCGCCGGCGCCGCCCCGCCGCTGATGTTCATCACGGGCTCCTTCAACCTCGGACCATCGCCGCAGGGGCCGACGACGATCCATGACGTCACCTTTCAGTGGCAGGACACGGTCTCGTGGCAGCATGGCAATCACGCGCTCAAGTTCGGGGCGGACATCAACCGGGTCCGCAATAATTTCAATTACGACTACTTCAACAACGGCAGCTTCTACTTCGGGGAGTTCGGGCCCCTCACCGGATATAGCCTGGCGGACTTCGTCGGCGGCTTCCCGGAGGAGTACTATCAGGTTTCCAACGCCATGTACGGCATCCGCGAAAGCACCTACGACGTTTTTATTCAGGACGCCTGGAAAATCGCGCCTCGCCTGAGCCTCGACTACGGTTTGCGTTACGAGTACAACACTCCGCAAATCGACCCTCACAACGAAATCCTCGGCTACTATCCGGGCCAACAATCAACCGTCTTCCCGGACGCGCCTCCGGACATCCTCTACCCGGGCGATCCCGGCACGCCCAACCGCGGCCTGGTGTATCCGGACCACAGAAACTTTGCCCCGCGGTTTGGGTTTGCCTGGGACATGCTGGGGAACGCCCGCCTGGTGATGCGAGGCGGCTTCGGCATCTTCTACGACATTGAGGATGGAGCCCTGAATCTTCAGTTCGGCGGGGAGCCGCCCTACGGCGATGACGCGGACCTTTACCCGACCAATTCGCAGTTGGCGGGCAACTACCTTGCAGATCCGTTCACGCCTCTCGGCATTCAGAACCCCTTCCCGTTCGCTTCCCATGAGGGCACGTTCTTCGTTCCCGCACTCTCCTATGCCTACGTCGCCTACCCGCACTTCCGCACACCCTACTCTGAGAACTTTAATTACGGTTTTCAGTATCAGTTGACGGGGAACACTATGCTACAGGCGGTCTACGTGGGAAGTATGGGCCGGAGGCTGATTTCCAGCGTGGATTTAAATCATCCCGACACGGCCAACGAAATGCAGCAACTGAACCAGTATGGATTCGTAAACATCGATTGCTCGCGTCCGCTGTCGGGCTGCTTTGGCAATGCCAACGGGTCGCTGACCGACGTCGGCGAGCTTTTTACAGACCTGAGCAACGGAGTCTCGGCCAGCAACGAGCTCCAGGTCACGCTCGACAAGCGCTACAGCCACAATTTTGAGACGCGCGTGGCTTATACACTCTCGAAGACGACGGATCTTACCTCAGGGTTCCGCGCGCGGTCTTCCACCTTTACCGATCCCAACGATTACGAGCTCGATCACGGCCTGGCGGATTTTGACGCCACCCACCGGCTGGTGATCAGCGGCATCTGGGGGCTTCCGTTTGACCACAACGTACACTCGAACGGCTTGGTGAAGAAGCTCGCTTCGGGCTGGCAATTGAGCCCCATTGTCACCTTCCAGTCGGGAAATCCGTTCACCCTCTTCAATAACGACAACTCCAGCATGCAAAATAACGCACTCGACCGGCCGGACGTGCTCGGCCCGGTGCAGGTCTACAAGGATCCGCGGCAGGAGCGTACCTTCACCGCCACCTCGTCCGGCGCCGGCAGTTGCCTGGGAGCGGCCAATCCCGACGGAACCACTACCGGCAACTTCTGGTTCAACCCCACCAATCTGGATTGCGCCACGGTCCCGATGTTCACCTACGGAACCATGGGCCGCAACGTCCTGCGCGGTCCGGGGATCAACAACTGGGATATGGCGGTGTTGAAGGAAACGAACATCACGGAGCGCCAACGGATTGAATTCCGGGCCGAATTCTTCAACGCGTTCAACCACGCCCAATTCAGCAATCCGGACGCCAACGGGTTCGACACCACCTTCGGCCAGGTTGTGCTTACCCGCGGTCACGACTCTGACACGTCGAGCGGCGCGCGCATCATTCAGTTCGCGCTGAAGTACTATTTCTGAAGGCAGAGGCTACGACTTGTTGAGGAGATCGTCCGGGAGGCTCGGACGATGGCGGAGATCGTAGTCCGGAACCGGTGAGGATGCGGGCCGCGCATCCAAGAACATTTCTGCCCCTGCTGCTGACCAACACCAGGGTGGCTAGCCTGTTCGGTGATACTTAGTCGAGTGACGGAGTAGACCCTCACCCGGCGCTCCGCGCCACGATCCCCCAGAGGAGGGGGCTGAAAGCTATCGGTAAGACGCCCTGTCCCTGAATTTCACCACGCTTCCCAGGACATTTCCTGTTAGAATTCCAGCGCGTTAAGACTAATCTGAAACGAGCAACAAGCAAACGCCGTGGCGGCGCCAGCAAGCTTTCGATTCGCCACGGATTTCCCGGAGGTATCTATGCCATTTACCAGATTCGGCAGGTGGGCAACCCACATCCTGAAGCCGGTTGTCGCGATCCTGTTTATATCGTCCGCTCTGGCCGTTTCAGGTCTTGGCCAGGAGCCGCCCGGCCTCGTCACGGCGCTTTGGACTGCGGGTGCGCCCTCGGTATGGACCAACGCGCCCCGTTGGACTTCGAACCCTTGCGCACCGAATAACGGCTGTGGCGGCAACACCTACGACGTGATCATCAGCGTGAGCGGAGTCAGCCTCAACACCAGTCCCACCGTGAACTCCTTCACCATAGGACCCGGGGCGCTGAAGACGGCCGGCATCGTGACACTATCCGTGCTGGGCACCTCTACCAACAAAGGTTCGGTCACCCTGAACCCTCGGGGCGCTCTGCATTCGGGCACTTACACTCAGGCCGCGATTGGAACTTTGGCCATCAATATCAGCAGCCCGGCTTTGTATGGCAGAGTCGGAGTGTTAGGTGCGGCATCGGTGGCGGGTACGCTCAACGTGGGGCTGCTGGGCGGGTTTGTGCCTACCATCGGCCAGACCTTCACCATCCTGATGGCCGGGACCGTGACGGGCTCCTTCACCAACAATCACATTTCGATCAATGCCACGGAGCACTTCCAGGTGAGCTACACGGCGACTTCTGTCGTATTGACAGTGGCTGCCGGCCCTTGATTTGGTGGGCGGCGCAAACTGAGCTTCCGAAGCGCCCTACCAGCCGAGCACATGCGCGAAGATGAGCGGGGCGACGATGGTGGCGTCAGACTCGATGATGTACTTCGGGGTGTCGACTCCGAGCTTGCCCCAGGTGATCTTTTCGTTCGGGACGGCTCCCGAGTAGGAACCGTAGCTCGTGGTGGAGTCACTGATCTGGCAGAAGTAGGCCCACAGCGGCACGTGCTCCCGCCGCAGGTCCTGGTGCAGCATGGGCACGACGCAGATGGGGAAATCGCCGGCGATTCCTCCGCCGATCTGGAAGAATCCGAGCGGCGTCTGCGCGGTCGTTTTGGTGTACCACTCCGCGAGCTCGATCATGTACTCGATGCCGGTCCGGACGGTGTGGACGTTCTTCACGTCCCCGGAGATGCAATGGCCGGCGTACATATTGCCGAGCGTGGCGTCTTCCCATCCGGGAACGAACATCGGCAGGTTCTTCTGCGCCGCCGCCAGCAGCCAACTGTTCTTGGGATCGATCTGGTAAGAGGCGCTCAGCCGGCAGGAAAGCAGAATCTTGTACATGAACTCGTGCGGGAAGAACCGCTGCCCCGCCCGGTCGGCGGCCACCCACTCATCGAGCACCGCCGCTTCGATGCGCCGCATGGCCTCCATCTCGGGGATGCAGGTGTCGGTGACGCGATTCATGTGACGGGCGAGCAGCGCGGCTTCGTCCTTCGGCGTCAGGTCGCGGTAATGGGGCACGCGCTCATAGAAGTCGTGGGCCACGAGATTGAAAACGTCTTCCTCGAGGTTGGCGCCGGTGCAACTGATTCCGTGCACCTTGTCCTGGCGGATCATCTCGGCCAGAGAGATGCCGAGTTCCGCCGTGCTCATGGCTCCCGCGATGGTCATGAACATGCGGCCGCCGGAGTCGAGCAGTTTGACGTAGCCCTCGGCCGCGTCCACCAGGGCGGCACCGTTGAAATGGCGATAGTGCAGCTTGATGAAAGACGATATGGCTGACATGGTTCTATCGAAGCTCTGTGCCGCGGATCTCGCCGGCGTTCCCGTCCGGACCGGACGCGCGCTATTCGTCAATTCCGAGCAGGACCGAGGCCGCGAGCACCGTGGTCCACAGGCCGCGCTTGTCGCCGATGGCGGACTGCGTGATTTCCATGGTGCGCACGATCTTGTTCGAGATGCGGTAAATCTCTTTCTTCTCGTCCCAGCTCCGGTCGGGATCGAACTCCACGCCCAGGGTGGTGGCGAGCATCTCGGCCGCCAGTTCTTCGGCGTATTCACCCGCCAGTTCCTCGGTCTGGCCGAAGGAGTGGTGCTCGGAGAGATAGCCGAAGGTATTGCGATCGGCCGGAAGCGCCACGCCTACCGAAGCCGCGATCAGCCGATGCGGCTCGTGCGTGGAATTCTCGCTGATCACCACGAACGTCACCTGGCCGGGCTGCAGCTCCTTCATGCCTTCGGCCCGCGGGATCATTTTGCAGCGGGGAGGGAAAATGCTCGAAACCCGTACCAGGTTGCAGGCGGCAATCCCCGCCGAGCGCAACGCGAGTTCGAAGCTGGTCAGCTTCTCGCGATGCTTGCCCACGCCCTTGGTCAGGAACATCCGTTTTGGAACAAACATGGCCGCCTGTTCAGCGCTCCGGAAGGCCGCCGGCTGCTTGGCGCCGGCCCGGGTCGCCGCTCCTTGTCAGTTTCGTGGAACGGGGCACAACGTAACAAAAGGCACGGCGAGTGTCAAACGAAATCTCTCAGATTCAAGATTCCGCGCCGCCAGTGGTCGTCCGCGGGGCCGCGAGAGCGTGCGTGAAAACCCTTGGCTTGCGCCTCAGCGGCTTTGCCGCCGATCCCAGTTTTTCGCACAAACTCTGCAAGCCGGTTCGCGGACGACTCGGCCCGCGCGCGGCGCGGCTAAGGTTTGACGACTTGCAGATTGTTGGTGACCGAGAACACCCCCGAGACCGAGTTGGCCCGCAATTGCACCATGTTCTTGTCGGCCTCGTTGTCCACGACGCCCTCCAGGCTCGCGTGGCCATTCTTGACGATAATGCGGATGGGCTTGAGCACACCGAGCGCGTACTTTTGCAGGGGCGGAAAACCATAGATGGCGCGATACAGCCGCAGACGCAACTGCCGGTCGATCGGGGACGGCGGCAACACCTCAACCTGGTTATCGACGTGTTGCACGCCCTCGATTCGCTTCACCGCGTTTCCGGCGTCGGACTTCACCGCCGGATTCGTCACGGCGCCGGTCAAAGTCACGTCGAACCCCTCGACTTTGAAGGCGATGAAATCGAACACATCCATGTAAGGCAGCATGACGATCTCATGCCGAACCTCGCGCGCGATCCGAATCTCGGCGGGACTTTGGCCCGAAACGCCGTTCTGCGCCCGGGATGAAGGAGTCACAACAACCAACGTCGTCAAAACGAACAAGCCTACGAGAGCCCTTCGGTACATGGCACAATCCTCCCCGCTCTCTTTGATGCGCGGGAAGAGACATTATAGTCAACGAGTGTGACCTTAACGAGCGTGTGTGAAATCTGTGGCTCGCGCCGCAGCGGCTTTGCCGCCCGGTGACGCTAGGGTCGCGCCTCGAAGACGAGATTGAAGGGTGTCTCGGCGGCGCGCCGGAAACGCGTAAATCCAGCGCCGGTCACTACTGCCCTGATCTGTTCTTCGCCTGCTTGCGCGCCCAAGGCCGCGCCCACCTCCTGGGCGAGCGATGCCGGCGTGCAGATCATGGTAGAGGCCGAGTAGTAGATACGTCCCACGGGGTTATGATTCTGCTCCGGATGGTCATTGGCAAACGGCTCTACGATCATCCAGGTGCCGTCCGGTTTCAGAGTGCTCAAAACATGCTTGGCCGCTCCTGTGGGATCACCCATATCGTGGAGGCAGTCGAAAAACGTAACCAGGTCATAGCCGCCGTTGCCAGGGTAGCTCTTGGAGCTTGCAACCTCGAAGATGACCTGGTCCTGCAGGCCGTCGCGTCCGGCCACGTGGCGGGCGTACTCGACGGATCCGCTGTGGTAGTCGAACCCGGAGAATCGAGACCTGGGAAATGCCTTCGCCATAAGCAGGGTGGACGCGCCATGGCCACAGCCCACATCGGCAACCGCAGCGCCGGCCTTCAGTTTGGGCTCCACATCGTGCAGCGCCGGAATCCAGGAACTGACGAGATTAGCGGCGTAGTTGGGCCGGAAAAATCTCTCCGTTCCAAAGAAGAGATTTGCATCGTGCTCGTGCCAGCCCACGCCATCGCCCGTGCGGAATGCCTGAGTGATTTTCGGCTCGTCTTTGAAACAGGCCGAGATGATGTGGAAGGCGCCCGGGATGTCCATCACGGTGAGCGCGAATGCCTGTTCCGGTGGGAGCTCGTATCTCTGGGTCGCGGGATCGTAGGTCGCGTAGCCGCTCGCGGCATTCGCGTTCAGCCACTCGCGCACGTAGCGTTCCGTGGTGTTGGTCTTCTTAGCCAGCTCCGCGGCCGTGACCGGTCCGGTCTCGGCCATGGCACGGTAGAGGCCCAGCTTGTCGCCGACCAGAATAAGAGTTGCATGCATGGCAGCGCCGAGATCATGGACCACCTTTTCCATGAACACATTCAGTTTTGATTCGTCATAGGAGAGAGCGGTACCCGTTGTAGCCATCGAAGTCCTCCTGGCCGCGTCCGATCCGTGCTCCGATCGGACCCGGCGATCTCTAAATGAGATGTCCCGTCTGCACAGGCCGGCGGGAAGAATACCATCGGCTGTCTCACCGATGCAAATGCATCCGCCAGTGTCGCAGGGTTTCTGCACTTCAAATTCTGCGGTTCTTCGTTCGCGTGGACGAAAAGCGGCAGAGTTTCGGAC
>DASZIG010000029.1:0-48521 GCA_035949375.1 Terriglobia bacterium
GTCGCCCGGCAAGCCCCATTGCTTGGTAACGGTCTGGCCGGTGCTGCTCAAGATCACGTAGAAAGTGCCGTTCGACGGCCGCCACAGGGCGATATCCGTCTTGCCGTCGCCGTCGTAGTCGGCCGGCACCGGCACGTCGTCCGGCAGTCCAAAAACCACCGTGGTATTCGGGCCGCCATTGTTCGCCAGAATGTACCAGATCCCGTTTGAAGGGCGCCAGACCGCGAAGGCGTCCTTGCCCACGCCGTAGTAATCGCCCGGCACGGGCACGTCACCCGGCAGGCCCCACGCCTGGGTCAGATTCTCGCCGCCATCGTTCGACAGGATGTACCACGTGCCGTTCGAAGGCCGCCAGATCCCGACGTCGCCTTTGCCGTCGCCGAAGAAATCCGTGGTCAGGGTAGGACTGTCGGCAAACGGAGGCCCGGAACTGGACTCGACGGCAAGCGTCACGGCCGTGGCGGAGTATTCCACCCTGAAGAGCTCAGTGCTGTTGATCTTGGTGCCGTTCACCGTCCTGAACTGGCCGGTAACCGAAGCGCCGGTGAGGATCACAAAATCAGTCCCGATGGGTGGAACGTAACCGGTGGTCAATGTAATGTTCAAAGTACCGCCCACGCTCATCGCGCCCGCCGCCGTCAGTTTGCCATACTGGGTGCCGGCCGCGGTGCCGCCGATCGTGACCCCGAGCGTGCCGCTCTGGGTGAAGCCGCCCGTCACGCTCAACAGGCTCGGCGAAAGGTTCAGCGCGCCGGAGTTGGAGGTAAAACCAGCCAGCGCGTTTTGGCTGGACTGGTCGATGATCCGCGCCGAGGTTCCGGTAAGCGTGATGGTGGCTGCATTGGTCGATATGTCGCCTGGGATCTGCAGCGTGCCGGTAACCTGATAGGTTCCGCCGCTGAGCGTGCCGTTTACCAGATTCATGAAGGTCGTCGGCGAATCCTGGAAGCTCATCGTGCTGCCGCTGGCTACCGTCAGCGTACCCGTATTGTCGAAGTTCACGCCGTAAAACAAGAACGGGTTGGTCTGATTGGCAATGATGGTACCGTTGTTCGTCAGCACGCCGTAGCAGTTGGTATTTGGGTAGACCTGGCCGGAGCCCTGAATCGTGCTTTCGTTGATCAGCGTTGCGCTGCTGCAAGAACTGGACGCAATGATGGCGTTCTCGTTCGAAGTGGAAGTCAGGGTTAGCGTGCCTGTCCCGGCGAGCGTTGTGGTGGTCCCGGCGGGAATGACGAAGACTGTGCCGTCGCCTGTCGAGGTCAGGTTGATCGTGCCGTTGTTGGTGACGGTTCCGGAGAAGGTTACGTTGTTATTATCGGGAATCGTCAGGGCGCCCGTATTCGTGATTCCGGTCAGGGTCGAATTGCGCTCCGCGTAAGCCGCCGCGCCGTTCGAGGTCGCCAATGTACCGCCTGTCAGGGTCATCGAATAGAGTTGCACGTACGAATTCGTGCCCGTGGCCGTGATGGTGTGGCTGGTGTTTGTTACGTTGGCATAATTGAACTGCAGCCCGGCGCCGTTGGTAGCTTCGAGCGTTCCCGTGTTGGTTAAGTTGGCGGCCTCGATGATCAGCGGGCCACCCGACGAGTTGTTGGCGTTGATGGTACCGCTGTTGGTCAGGACGCTGAAGCAGTTGGTATTGGGGAAGAATGTACCGGAACCTTGGATCGTGTGTGGGCTCGAATTAACGAGAGTCGCGCTGCCGCACTGCGTCGCTGCGATGGTACTGTTGTTGCCGGCGTTTGTGTTCAACGTCAGCGTCACCGAACCGGAACCCGTGAAAGTGGTGGTCTGTCCGGACGGCACGGCGAGCGCCGTGTTGTCGCCCGTTGAGGCGACGGTGATCGTGCCGGTGTTGGTGATCGTGCCCGAGAAGATGGCGTTGTTGTTGTCTTGAATGACCATGTTTCCGGTATTGGTGACGGTGCTCAGCGTCGCGCCGCCGTCCGCGTAGATCGTTCCGCCCGTGGAGGTGGTCAAAGTGCCTCCGGTCAAGATTGCGTTCGAACTGTAGAGTTGCACATAGGAGCCGGCTCCCACCGCCTGAATCTTCCCGTTGGTGTTGGTTACGGGGACGTTGATCTGGAGCGCGCCGCCGTTCGTGGCCTCAATAACATTGGCATTGGTGACCGGCGTGCTTTGGGCGCTCAAATAGAGCACGACGTTGTTGACGCCGACGGGATCGTTGGCATTGATGGTGCCCATGTTGGTGACACTGCTGATTCCCCCAATCGACCCTGCGCCTTGAATCGTCTGCTCGTTCACCAGTGTGCCGCCGCCACCCAAGGCGCACCCCAACAGAATCTGGTTGTTGTTGACGTTGCTGGTGCCGTCGCCCATGATGAGCGTCCCGGCGCCGTTGAGGGTCAGCGTCTGCGAGCCCGGAACGCACAGGCTGACCTCGGAGCCGGTGGACGTCATTTGCAGTGTTCCACTGTTGTTGAAGGTGCCTTGGATCTGGGCGTTACTGCGGTAGTTATCGATCAGCATGAGTCCGGAGTTGGTGATGGCGGTGGTGGTTCCGTCAAGCAACGTCCCGCCTCCAAGGTAGATGGTGCCGCCGCTGGAGGTGGTGTAGGTGCCGCCGCCATTGATGATCAACCCCGAAGTGCCCAGGGATCCTGACAAGTCGACGTAGGAGCCTGTGCCGGTCGCCTCCATCGTGCCGCCGGTATTCGTGATGGTGGTGCTTCCGATGATAATTCCGCCGCCGTTCGACGCCTCGATGGTTCCGGCATTGGTGCTTGCGCCGGCGCGTCCCAATTGAAGCTGAAGGTTGGCGGAGCCGACGGGGATGTTGTCGTTGATGGTAGCGCCGGAACTGTTGGTGAAGGCCGTGAGGTTCAAGATCCCGCCGGTGCCCTGGATGAGCTGCTGGTTCACCAAAGTACCGCCGCTGATGTAGTCCTGGTTATTGTACGAATTATTCGTGCCATCCCCCATGGTCACGTTGCCCCTACCCATCAGGGTCAGCGTCTGCCCCCCTGGAATGTTGATGCCGATCCCGGAGCCTTTGGATAAGAGCTGAATCGAGCCTGTGTTATTGATCGTTCCTTGAAAATTGCCGCCCGGGTGCGGCGCCCCGTCAACCAACTGCATGGTCCCGGAGTTG
This sequence comes from Terriglobia bacterium, assembly GCA_035949375.1. Taxonomy (GTDB): domain Bacteria; phylum Acidobacteriota; class Terriglobia; order UBA7540; family UBA7540; genus Gp13-AA77. Next base: position 3,116 of record DASZIG010000029.1, read on the forward strand.
GTTATGGTGTTCCCGTTCGTGCCGTCGAGAGTCGCGCTGGTGTCAACAACCTGAATTGCTCCTCCGCTTAAGCTTGTCCACGTGCCGCCGGTGAACGTTTCGCCGCCTTGGCCTTCGCCCTCGAGCTGGACGTAGGAGCCTGTGCCCGACGCCTTGATCGTCCCGCCGACGTTGTTCAGCGTGAGGCTCCCCATGGCGAGCAGACCGCCGTTGGTGGCTTCGATCAGGCCGGTGTTGGTTGAGGGACCTGCCTGGTTGCGTCCCACCACGAGCTGATACCCGCCGGGTTCGTTGGCGTCGATCACGCCGGTACTGGAATTGTCGAATGCCATGTCGAAGCTGCCGGCGCCCTGGATCGTCGATTGGTTCAACAGCGTCCCGTTGCCTCCGATATAGTCGCCACCGAAAGAGTTGGCGTCCAGGGTAATCGTTCCGCCGCCGGATAGGGTCACCGTCCCGCTGGACGAGAGCGACAAACCTGTTGTGCCAAACTGCACCGGAGCGGACATGATAATCTCGCCGCTGTTCGCGATGGAGGAGCCGCCGACGTTGAGATTGGGACTTGCGTTCGTCACGTTGGGAAGCGTCAAGCTGTTGCCGCTGCCGATGGTGAGGTTTGAGGTCGAACCGTTGACGTCCAGGATGACCGCGGCTCCTGACTGAATAAAGACGTCGCAAGTCGAGCTCGGCTCGCCGGCCGACCAATTCGAGGCACCGCTCCAGTCACCGCTTGAGCCTCCGATCCAGGCATCGTCGATGCTGTTCGTGCACGTCTGGCCGAAGGCCGACGTCGCCCCGGCGCCGCCGAGCAACAACAGCAAAGCCGCCATCATACCGACTGTCTGGGTCATCGTTTCCCAAGCATTTCGTTTCATTGGCTTTATCCCCCTCGAACCGTTGGCTGAGTCTTGGCACTGCTGCGGCGGCAGCTCGTCCGCATGCCGCGCCGCAGCCCAACTATACCTTGCGTGTCCGTGCGTGTCCGCGCGCGACCTTGCGTGACATCGCAGGGCCTCGCGCGCGGGCGCCACTGCGATTGCCGATCTTCTTCGTGATAAAATGGACACTTCCCCGGCGCGGTGACCGTAAAGGTCCAATTTCTACAGGAAGGCGCAGACTCTCGTCTTTTAGAAAGCCTTAAAGATTCTTTAAGTCATTATGGGCACGTCGAAAACCCCGCAAGAGATTCTTCAGTTAGGACCCTTCCAACTACTGGTGGGAAATAAGGTTCTGCTACGGGATGACCAGCAGGTGCCGCTCGCCCCGCGCGCCGTCGAGGTGCTGGCGGTCCTGGCGGCAAGAGCCAACGAAATCGTCAGCAAGGATGACCTGATGCGGGCCGTCTGGCCGGATACCTTTGTGGAGGAGGTAAATCTAGCCGTCCACATTTCGGCCTTGCGGAAGCTTCTGGCCGCCGCGGGTGGCGCCATTCAAATCGAGACCATCGCCAAGCGCGGCTATCGGCTGCTCGGTGACGTTCGAGCCGTTCAGCCGAGGACCCCGGAGAAGGTCGTCGCTGTACCCATTGAGGCGCCGTCGGAACCCGCAGCCGCTCCTCCTGTCGAACCTCCGCCGGCGCCGGTCGCCTGGGAGCCCGACCAGGCGGGCCCCGCCTTTTCCCTCGCGCGTCCCTTGCGGCCGAGAACACTGGCCGCCATAGCCTTAGCCATCGTGCTCCTGGTGCTGGCCGGGGTCTGGCTGGACCGTTGGGCCGGCTCGCGCGCAAGTGTGGACGCCGGGGGCGCCCGGATTCAGTCGCTGGCGGTGTTACCACTCGAAAATCTGTCGGGCGATCCCGGGCAAGACTACTTTGCCGCCGGCATCACGGACGACCTGACCACGGAGCTGGCGCACATTCACGGACTGCGCGTGGTCTCCCGAACATCGGCTTCACAGTTTCAAAGCGCACGCCGTTCTCTGCCGGAGATCGCGCGCGCGTTGTCGGTTGACGGTGTGATCGAGGGATCGGTGGTGCGCGCGGGCAATCGCGTCCGCATCACCACGCAGCTCATCGAGGCGGCGAGCGACCGGCATCTGTGGGCCGGAACGTATGAGGACTCGGTCGATGAAGTGATCGCGCTGCAGGACCGGGTAGCCCGCGACGTGGCGCGCCAGGTCCGCGCCGCCGTCAAGCCCGAAGACGCGTTACTTCCCGCGACTCTTCAAGGCCGGCCGGCGGGAGTGGACCGGCAAGCCTACGATGATTACCTGCAGGGGCTCTATGCCTGGAACCGCCGCGATCAACGCACCTTTAGTCGAGCTATTGAATATTTCTCCCGCGCCGCCGCCGAGGACCCGCACTTCGCCGCCGCCTTCGCCAGCTTGGCCGATGCGTATGTACTGTACGCCCTTAACGGCGGAGCCACCGCGAAGTACGCTCCGCTTGCCCGGCGAGCAGCCCTCGAAGCCTTGGCGCAAGACGCCAATTCCGCCGAAGCCCATGCGGCCCTGGGGGCGACGAGCGCCGCCTTGGAGTGGGATTGGGACACGGCCGGGCGGGAGTTTCAGCGCGCCATCGAACTCGATCCCAACTACGCCACCGGTCACGAGTGGTACGCCGATTTCTACCTGGTTCCGGAGCTGCAGCTTGACGCGGCGAGCAAGGAGATGGAGACGGCCCTGACCCTGGACCCGCTCTCGCCCATCATGCTCGTCGACGACGGGTGGGTCCGCTACCTTCGGGGTGAGTACCCCCAGGCGCGGCAGCAGTTCGAGCGAGCCCTGGCCATGGACCCGGATTTCATTCCCGCCAACTTCCGCATGGAGGGATGGTGCGTGGTTCAGGGCCGTGACGCCGAATTCGCCCAATATGCAGTAAAAAACGCCCACCTCGTCCAGGGAGACGAGGTCCTGGCCCAGGCCATTGAGCAAGGGTTCGCACGCGATGGAATACGCGGCGTCGCCCGCGCCGAGTTGGAAAGATACCAACGAGACGAGCCAGACCCGGTTGGTCTTCCGCCAGCGGACTACTATGTGCTGTTGGGCAAGGCTGATCGCGCGTGCTCCGCGCTCGCCAATGCGGTCCCGGCACGCGACAATTCATTGCTCTATATGAACGTGGATCCGAGGTACGCCCGTGTGCGCAAACTGGCCTGTTATGACAAGATCGCCCGCGAGATCGGGCTGCCGCAGCTGCCGTCCGCTGCGTCGGACGCGTCCGATTCCGCCCCGTCCTCGTCGGGCACCCGTCCGCAGGCGCCGAACTAAATCCCGGACGTAAGCGAAACCCGCATGTTCGATAAGGTAAGGATTGAACGGATGCGGGAAGCACTGGTGTCCAGCCACGGGTGTGCTGGCATCACTTGCCAATGTGGAATCCCTTTCGCGCACCAACTGTCTGCCGATAGCCAGTTAAACAGAAACTCGGCAGCTGCGTCCTGAGGTTCCGCAAAAGCCGGCACCAGCCGCGGTGGTCTAGCCCACGCCCATGCTTGGCATCCGCCAGGCGTAGTCGCTCAGGACGCGCATGTAGTTGGCGCGTTCAAATGCCGAAGGATTTCCGACCGAACTCATGGACATGCTACCCTGCATCTGCGCGATGGAGACATACTCGTGCTCTTCCATCCACCGGACGATTTCCGCGAGCACGGCTTCCACGTGTTCGATGCCCTTGCTCAGCAAAGCCGAAGTCATCATGGCCACGCGGCCGCCGGCCATCATCGATTTGATTACGTCCTCGGCCGTATGGACGCCCCCCGTCACGGCCAGGTCAGCTTCGACCTTGTCATGAAGGATCGCCACCCAGTGCAGGCGCAGAAGCAGCTCATAGGAGCTGCTGAGCGTCAGACGCGGCGTCACCTCGAGCTTTTCCAGGTCGAAATCCGGCTGGTAAAACCGATTGAACAGGACCAGGCCTTTGGCGCCGGCGTGGTCCAGGCGGCAAGCCATGTTGGCCATGGCCGAGAAGTAAGGGCTGAGCTTGACCGCGACCGGAATCTTAACGGTTGAGGTCACTTCGCGTACGAGCTCGCAGTAAGTGCGCTCCACCTCGGCCGACGTCATGTCCGGATCGGCGGCGACGAAATAGATGTTCAACTCCAGGGCATCCGCGCCAGCTTGCTCCATCTTGCGGGCGTACCTCGTCCAGCCGCCCGGCGAAGCTCCGTTCAAGCTGGCGATGATGGGAATCCGGATGGCGCGCTTGGCCTGGGACAGGTGCTCGAGGTAACCGTCCGGACCGCGGTTGTACCAATTGAGCTCCGGCAGATAGGTGAGCGACTCGGGAAAGCTCTCCGTTCCCGCGCCGAGAAAGCGGTCGAGCTCGTGACTCTCCAGGTTGATCTGCTCCTCGAAGAGCGAATGGAACACCACCGCCGCCGCCCCTGCGTCCTCCATCTTCTTGATGTTGCCCAGGTCCTCAGTCAGAGGCGAGGCGGAAGCCACCAGCGGATTCTTCAACTTCAGGCCTAGATAGGTTGTGGCGAGATCAGCCATGGTGCTCCTCCTTCTTGTCGGCGCCGTCCGTCAGGGCGGCCATGTCATGGTAAGTCTGCCAGCGATGCTCGACGTCCCCGCGGGCGAGTTCCAGCAGCCGCTTCGCCTCTTCAGGATTGCTGAGCGTCAGCATGGTGTAGCGCGTCTCGTTGTAAACGTATTTTTCGAGCGGGATCGAGGGCTCGCGCGAATCAAGCTGCAGAGGATTGCGGCCCGCGGCAGCGAGCGCCGGATCGTAACGCACCAGAGGCCAGTAGCCGGATTGGACCGCCGCCTTCTGCTGCTCCATGCCGTAGGCCATATCATACCCGTGCGCGATGCAGTGGCTGTAGGCGAGGATGATCGACGGCCCGTCGTACGCTTCGGCCTCGCGGAAGGCCTTGATGGTCTGCGTGTCATTGCCGCCCATGGCCACCCGCGCCACATAGACGTTGCCGTAGCTCATGGCCATCATGGCCAGGTCTTTCTTGGGCCTGACCTTGCCGCCGGCCGCGAACTTGGCGACGGCGGCGCGCGGGGTGGACTTCGACATCTGCCCGCCGGTATTGGAGTAGACCTCCGTGTCGAGCACCAGGATGTTGACGTTGGCGCCCGAGGCCAGCACGTGGTCAAGACCGCCGTATCCGATGTCGTAGGCCCAACCGTCGCCGCCCACAATCCAAACGCTCTTTTTGACCAGGCTATCGGCCAGGGCTAGAAGGTCACGGGCCTCAGGCGCTTCCAGGCCATCCAGGTTCTGCTTTAGTCTTGCCACCCGCTCGCGCTGGAGCGGAATGCCTTCCGGAGCGGACTGATCGGCGGCCAGGATCGCCTGTGCCAAACTCTCGCCGATCGCAGGGGCAAGTCTCTCCACGAGCTCGCGCGCGTAGGCCGCCTGCTTGTCGACGGCGAGCCGCATGCCCAGGCCGAACTCGGCGTTGTCCTCGAAGAGAGAATTGGACCACGCCGGACCTCGACCCTGCGCGTTCGCCGTATACGGCGTGGTGGGCAGGTTTCCACCGTAGATGGATGAGCAGCCGGTGGCGTTCGCGATCAGGGCGCGGTCGCCGAACAGCTGGGTGAGCAGCTTGATGTACGGCGTTTCACCGCAACCCGCGCAGGCGCCCGAGAATTCGAAGAGCGGCTCGAGCAACTGAACGTCCTTCACCAGGCCCAGGCTCAAAGCGCTGCGGTCCGGTTCGTGGAGACTCAGGAAGAAATCCCAGTTGGCGCGCTCCCCGTCGCGCACCGAAACGGCCGAAGTCATGTTGATCGCCTTGTGTTTCGCTTCGCTCTTGCTCTTCGCGGGGCAGACTTCCACGCACAGGCGGCACCCGGTGCAATCATCGGGGGCGACCTGCAGGGTGTAACGCGCGTCTTTGAAGTCCTTCCAGCGCGCGGCTGTGGACTTGAACGTGGGCGGAGCGCCGCTGAGGTTCTCCGCGCCGTAGAGCTTGGCCCGGATCACCGAGTGCGGGCACACCATGACGCACTTCCCGCATTGGATGCACAGGCCCTCGTCCCACGCCGGAATCTCGAGGGCAATGTCGCGCTTCTCCCAGGCGGCGGTGCCGGTCGGGAAGGTCCCGTCGGGAGGTAGGGCGCTGACGGGCAACGAATCTCCCTGTCCGGCGATGATTCGCGCGGTAACGTTCTGGACGAATGCGGGCGCCCCGGCGGGTACGGCCGGCAAAACGTCGAAGGTGCTCGAAACGGTGGCCGGCACCGCAACCTCATGCAGGTGCTCGAGCGTCTGGTCCACGGCGGCGAAATTCTTCTGCACCACCGCCTCTCCGCGGCGTCCGTAGCTCTTCTCGATGGAATGCTTGATGGCGGCGATCGCCTCCTCGCGCGGCAGGACGCCGCTGATGGCAAAGAAACAGGTTTGCATCACGGTGTTGATCCGGCCGCCCATGCCGGCGTCGCGCGCCACCTGGATCGCGTCGATCACGAAGAAGCGGAGTTTCTTGCGGATGATCTGATCTTGAACGGTGCGCGGCAAGTGCTCCCACACTTCCCCGGGCCCAAAGGGGCTGTTCAGCAGGAAGGTGGCGCCGGGCTCGGCGCCGCTGAGCACATCGAGGCGTTCCAGAAAACCGAACTGGTGGCAGGCCACGAAATTGGCCCGGCTGATGAGGTATGTGGAGTGGATCGGCGTCGGTCCAAAGCGCAGATGGGAGACCGTCACCGAGCCTGACTTCTTCGAGTCATAGACGAAATAACCCTGCGCGTAGTTCGGAGTGTCTTCGCCGATGATCTTGATCGAGTTCTTGTTGGCGCCCACGGTGCCGTCCGACCCGAGACCGTAGAAGATCGCACGGACTGTGTCCGGGCTCTCCGTCGAAAAGGAGGGATCGTAGCCCAGGCTGGTATGGGTCACATCGTCCTCGATGCCGATCGTGAAGTGGTTCGAGGGATTCGCCTTCAGCATCTCGTCGAAGATGCCCTTGACCATGGCCGGATTGAATTCCTTGGACGAGAGCCCGTAGCGCCCTCCGATCACTCGCGGCATCGATTCGAGACCGCCGTGCTCCGGTCCGGTCCAGGACTCGTGCAGCGCCGTGACCACGTCCATGTACAGGGGCTCGCCGAGCGCCCCTGGCTCCTTGGTGCGATCGAGCACGGCGATCGTCTTCACGGTGCGTGGCAAAGCGCTCACAAAATGCTCGCGCGAGAACGGCCGGTAGAGGCGGACTTTCAGCAGGCCAACCCGCTCGCCCTGCCGATTGAGATACTCGGCGGCTTCCTGCACCGCTTCCGCGCCTGAGCCCATCATCACGATCACCCGGTCGGCGTCCGCGGGCCCGAAGTAGTCGAACAGGTGATATTGCCGGCCCACTACGCGCGCGAACTTGTCCATCGCGTTCTGGACGATGGTGGGGCAGGCCAGGTAATAGGGATTCGCGGCCTCGCGCGCCTGGAAAAACAGGTCAGGATTCTGGGCGGTTCCGCGGATGAAGGGCCGGTCCGGCGAAAGGCCGCGGGCCCGATGCGCGCGTACCAGGTTCTCGTCGATCAGGGCGCGCAGATCGCTTGCCGCAAGTTGTTCCACCTTGGCAACTTCGTGCGATGTCCGGAATCCGTCGAAGAAGTGGAGAAAAGGCACGCGCGCTTCGAGAGTGGCGGCCTCGGCAATCAAAGCGCCGTCCATGGCCTCCTGCACGGTGTTCGAAGCCAGCATGGCGAAGCCGGTGGCGCGCGCCGCCATTACGTCACTGTGATCGCCGAAGATGGAGAGGGCGTGCGTCGCGAGGGTACGCGCCGCCACATGAATGACCGCGGAGGTCAGCTCGCCGGCGATCTTGTACATGTTGGGAATCATCAACAGCAGGCCCTGCGAAGCCGTAAAGGTGGTGCCAAGCGCCCCCGCTTGCAGGGCGCCATGAAGCGCGCCGGCAGCGCCGCCTTCGCTCTGCATCTCGATCACGCGGGGCACGCTGCCCCAGATGTTGGGCCGGCCCTCGGTGGACCACTGGTCCGCCCACTCGCCCATGGGCGAGGACGGCGTGATGGGATAAATGGCGATCACTTCGTTCAACTGATACGCCACTGATGCGGCCGCCTCGTTCCCGTCAATGGTGACCGTGGGTCTGCTCATAGGGTCTTGGTCTCCTGTCGAAGCGTCTCCGTCCGGAGCCTCCGACTTGGTGGTTATTACTGAGGATTTAAGTCCCATAGCTTACTCCCTTCCTGCTCCGGCGCAAAACCGGCGGCGTCTGGCAACAATCATTCTTATCAAGCGCGCGTATGGCGCACTGTGACCCTAATCACGCACCTGTTCCCGATCTCGATGGACCTTAGCGGGCAAGGACCCCGAACCGCGAATTGAAGGGGGAATCAGACGGGATTCTGGATCGCCGATGGATTCCAGAAGAGTTCAGCGCTGCGGAGCCTGGGTGACGGCCGGGGTGCGTGGCGACGCGGTGGTGGAGCTTCCCGCAGGTTCGGATGCAGCCGGCTTGGGCGAAGGGGTGACGGGCGCGACCGGAGGCACGGGCTTGTCCACCTCATCGCCTCGGAAATAGCGCTCGCCGCCGGCGCGCATCCGGGGCATGGCATCGAAAGGCCTGGGGTATTCGTTGCGCGCGTTCCAGAGCAGGAAGCCGACGCCGCCGTCGTCCCTGGCCACGCTCACCTGGGTGAGGATGTAATCCGTCGAGTAGCTCTTCGTCCGCCAGGCGAACGCCTGCAACCAGGGACGCAGCACCACGCCGGTGCCCTGGGTGGTGCTTTCGAAACGCTTCATGGACTCGGAGATGAAGTGCTCAGGCGCATCGCCGGGCAGGGCGTACCCGTCCATGCCGAAGAAGTGCGAGGGGTAAATCATGGGCGAGAGGACGTCGACGTGGTGCGCGAGTTCCGCGATGTTCTGGCCGGTGTGGCTCAGGTCGATCGGCCGCGCCCAGGCCATGACGCCAAACACATCGATGGAGAGCAGCACGCCCCGGGGATGCAGATCATCCTCGGCGCGGCCCACGAAATCCGTGATGACCTTGCTCCGCGGCCAGTCCGGATGATCTTTCTGGAAGGCAAACTCCGCGTCCGCCTGGTCGCCCTCGGCGGGAAAGCGCACGTAGTCGAATTGGATCTCGTCGGCGCCTGCGGAGGCGGCCATGCGCGCGAGATCCAGATCGTACTGCTGCACGTCAGGATTCGAGGGATCGGTCCAGGCGAGCTTGCCGTTCTCGAGCCAGGGCTTGCCCGTGCGACGCGAGCGCACCGCGAGCTCAGGATAAGTCTGGGCCAGGTGCTGATCGCGAAACAGCGCGATGCGCGCGATCACGTGCAGGTCGAGCGAGTGCAGGTAGTGGATGTACTTGGCTAGATTGCGGATCGTGAGGTCGCCGCGCGGAGCGTACTTGTGCTCGAAAGGCACGTGCAGTTCGCCATCGTAGTCCTTGATGTCGAACACGACGGTGTTCCCGCCCGCCGCTTTCCACTGCTTCACGAGGTCCAGGCCTCGCGCGCTGCCTGCGGTGTATCCGGTCAGGTAGATGCCTCGCGCCTCGAAATTCCGCGCGACCAGCGCCGGCTTGTCATGGATCGGGGCGGCGGGGATTCCCGGAATCACGAGCTGCTGCCCGGGCTTGAGCGCGTTGCCCTTCAATCCATTCGACTGCCGAATGGAATTCTCGAGCTCGCTCTCCCGCATGTAGACGCTCTCGGGAAGATATCGCCAGGCGAGCGAGGTCACGCTTTCGCCCTTCTTCACCACGATCGATACGGTCCCAGCCCCGCCGGCGCCGCCCTCGGGGCCGCTCTGAGGATTCGCGTTGTCCGGACGCGACGCGGTTCCGGCCTGTCCGGTCGACGGCGACTGGGAAGCCCGGACCCCGCCGGTGGACGGCGCGGGCGTGCGACGGCTGCTCCGGGCTCTCAGAGCTATCCCGAGAGCCAGCAGAAGAAACGAAATGATGACAAAGGATTTACGCGCGCCGGGCATCAGAATCGATCTTAAAGTAGACGATCTTAACACATCAGCCCTAGGAAAGAGCCAAAAAAACGGTCCGAAATGAGGAGCCTGTCCGAAAACCAGGACCCGAGCCCCCGCGGCTCTGGCGCCCAAAAATAAATCTCTAAGTTGTTCCAAACGGAACATACATTACTATCCTAGTTAAGGATACTTTAGGTGACTGATCGCGTGACAAACGCGAAATGAGGCTCGGTTCTCATCCCCATTTTCCCCCACCGGGAACCGGGCCTTTTTTAAACCAACACAAACCAGACAAAGTCAGAGGAAACGCGTCGGCTCTCGACAGCATGTTTTCAGCGCTCGGGGGGTGGATTCCCGCCTGCGCGGGAATGACGATGCCTCGAAAGGGATTCCACAAGCTCGGGCTGCTGCCGGCCGCCTCAAGCACCCCCGATCCGGTCGCCGCGCCCTCACGCCTCCACGCCATGCCGGTAAATCACACCGCGACCGGCAGTTCACGCGTTGCCCGCGCGCGCAAACCAAGGTACGATTCCGTAGCGTCTGAATCCGGGGAGCAGCATTGATCGGCGAATTGCTTGGGCACTACCGCATCGTCGCGAAGCTTGGGCAGGGGGGCATGGGCGTTGTTTATCGCGCGCATGACGAGGTTCTCGAGCGCGATGTCGCCCTGAAGGTGGTGGGCAAGGCCGACGTGGTTGAAAAGTCCTCCCGGGAGAACCTCCTGCACGAGGCCCGGGCGTCTTCAGGTCTCAGCCATCCCAATATCTGCACCATCCACGAAGTCGGAGAGTTCAACGGCGAACTCTACATGGTGATGGAGCTGGTCGAGGGCAAGACCTTGAACGCGCTCATCCCGAGCGGTGGACTTGCCGTCGAGTCGACTTTGCGCTACGGAGCTCAGATTGCCGGCGCCCTGGCGCACGCCCACGGCCGCAGCATCGTCCATCACGACCTGAAGAGCGCCAACATTGCCGTCACCCCCGAGGGCCTGATCAAAGTGCTGGATTTCGGCCTCGCCCGGCGCTTGCCGAAGCAGGTTGTTGAACAAGTGACGGCCAGCTTCGGACCTCTCGAAGGCCCCGGCGTCATCGCCGGCACCTTGTCCTACATGGCCCCTGAAGTCCTCCGGGGAGAGGGCGGCGACAATCGCAGCGACCTGTGGGCGTTCGGGGTGGTGCTTTACGAAGCGAGCTCCGGGCAGCTTCCCTTCCGCGGCGGCACCAGCTTCGAAATCAGCTCCGCGATCTTCCACCTGCCGCCATCCCCGCCCGACCGGATCCCTCCCGGCCTCTGGGCCATCATCCAGCGATGCCTGGCCAAGGAGCCTGCCCAGCGATACCAGCAGGCCGGGGAGGTGCAGGCCGCCCTCGAGGCCGTCCAATCCTCATCGTCGGGAGCCCCGCAACCGCAACCGGGCGACCTCAGAGGACCGGCCACCACGGTGTCGCGCGGCATGCGGCACCTTCGGGTCAGGGACGGCGACGTTCTGCTGATGGTCGGGACCGTGAAGGGCGCGTTCCTATTGCGATCGAGCCGCGACCGCCGCCGGTGGGACACCGCCGGACCCTATTTCCACGGGCAAACCATCTACGCCCTGGCCCATGACGGGCGGGACGGCCGGCACCGCCTGTGGGCGTCCACGTGTACCTATTGGGGCACGTTTCTGCGGTCGAGCGACGACTTCGGCAAGGTCTGGACCAATCCTCAGGAAGCCAACATCCGGTTCCCAGCCGAGACCGGCGCCGTGCTCAAGAATATCTGGCAGATCACTTTGGGCCGCCCCGAGGAGCCTGACGTGATGTACTGCGGCGTGGAACCGGCGGCGCTGTTTGAGTCGCGCGACGCTGGAGAGACGTGGTTGTTCGTGCGCGGCCTGTTCGATCATCCGCACCGCCCGCGATGGCAGCCCGGCAACGGCGGCCTGACCCTGCATACCATCGCCCCAGACCCGTCAGACAAGGCGCGGATGTACGTGGCCATTTCCGCGGGAGGCGTGTACAAGACCGACGACGGCGGCGCGACCTGGCGCGCGGCGAACCGCGGCATCCGGAACGTCGCCACGCCCGAGCGATATCCAGAATTCGGCCAGTGCGTCCACAAGTTTGTGCTGCATCCGGCGCGCCCCGAACGCCTCTTCCTGCAGAATCACTGGGGCTTGTACCGTTCGGACGACGGCGCGGAAAGCTGGAAGGACGTGGCCAACGGAGTCCCTTCGGACTTCGGCTTTGCGATGGTGATGCACCCGCACAATCCCGACTGCGTGTACATCCTGCCGGTCGAATCGGACGAATTCCGCTGCACCCCGGAAGGCTGCCTGCGCGTCTATCGCACCCGTAACGCCGGAGCTTCCTGGGAACCGCTGATGCGCGGCCTGCCGCAAAAGGGAACCTACGAAACCGTGCTGCGCGACGCCATGACGGCGGACTCGCTTGACCCGGCCGGCATCTACTTTGGCACGCGCAGCGGCCGCCTTTACGGATCAGCCGACGAAGGGAAGACCTGGCAGAAAATCCTGGAGGGCCTGCCGGCGATCGTCTGCGTCAAGTGCGCCGTGATCGGCGAGCCTCGTCCCGAGCGGAAATCGAGGGCGTCCCGGGCAACGGCAGCTCCCCCGTCGAGACCACAGCCTTCGAGGTCACCCTCGAGAGCACCCTTGAGACCACCCCTGAGACCACAAAAACCCGGCCGCCCGAAAAACCGAAAGGGCGGTAAGCGAAAGTAATGGGACTGATCTTCCACATACCGGGCGCCCTGCGCCAATACGCCGGCGGACGCAGCCAGGTCGAGGTGAAGATTGAGGCGCCTGCGCCCAGGCTATCCGACGCCTTGGAGGCGCTTTGGATTGCCTGCCCAGCCATTCGGGATCGTGTGGTAACAGAGCAAGGGCGAATCCGGGAGCACATCAACATTTTCGTCGGAAACGAAGACGTCCGGTACACGGGCGGACTGTCAACGCCAATCCTACCCAGAGCTGAAATCTCGATCGTGCCGGCGATCAGCGGCGGCTGAAGTGCTCCGGACGCGCCGGACGCTTCGTACGGGCACCCGCCGCTTTCGTACGGGCGACCCGCCGGGTCGTACGGGCACCCGCCGCTTCGTACGGGCGACCCGCCGGGTCGCCCCTACCCGTAAATGCCTTCGATTTCGTCTTCGCACGCGGACAAATTCGCGGGGTTCTCGCTATCCTTCGACCACGTCAAAGGATTATTCAAAACGAGATCATTTACTTGACTAAGTGTTCGTCTCATGCTAGAATATACGTGTAAGTTGCTAAACGTCATGTTTTCTGTCAGTTACAGGAGCCACGATGTCCGATCAAACACTGATGATTCTACAAGATTTGCGAACCGACGTTGTTAAGGCGCTTGCGTCCCTCGCTTGTGAGACGATTGCTTTGGCTTCTGCGCTCGAACAGGACGGCGCGTTGAACGTCGCCCTGTATCAGACGAAACACGCGGAGCTTTTGAACCCCGAGAAGAACCTTGCTCTCCGCGAGATGTTTGAGAACATGATTCGTCCTGTGCTGCGGGCGTAGTGCTCAAAACGCGGGCCGTTTCTTTCATGTTACGGAGCATGACTTTTACTATGTTCACGATTGACCTTTTGATTTCGATTTACGGGAAGAAGATGCCGATGCTTTCACAAACTGCCGAACGTCCTTCTTCACGCTGGCAAGCAGTTTTCGCATCGGCACTTGTTTCAGCGCGTCACGTTTGGCTTTATTCACAGGAGACCTCGCTATGACACTCATTGACCTGATGACCAAATTCGGGAGCGAAGATCGCTGCCGAGACATTCTCGAACGGCTCCGCTGGCCGGAAGGCGTCATCTGCCCTCGGTGCAAGCATAACAGCATTATGTGGCTTGATCGCTACGACCGGCACGAGTGCAATCAGTGCCATTACCAGTTCACGGTCACGGCTGGCACCATCTTCAATGACACTCACTTGCCGCTCATCAAGTGGTTCGTCGCCACGTTTCTCATCTGCGAGTCGCGCAAGGGTTATTCCGCGAATCAGATGAAGGGCACGCTCGGAGTCAGCTACAAGACGGCGTGGTATCTCTGCCATCGCATTCGAGCCGCCATGCGAATCGTAGACAAGACGATGCTGGACGGCAAGGTCGAAATTGACGAGACCTACGTCGGCGGGCGGCACAAAGGCGGTAAGCGCGGACGTGGTTCTGAGGATAAAGAGATCGTCATTGGCATCCGTCAGCGCGGCGGTGACCTTCGATTCTTTCACGCGAGCGATGTCAAGTCCGGCACGCTGGCAGAGTACATCAAGGACAACATCAGCGAGGACGTTGAAGTCCTGATGACCGACGAACTGACCAGCTACCCGCCAGCCATGAAGAAGGCGGGGGTAGGCGCGGAGTTGCATCGCACGGTCGAGCACGGCAAAGGCGTTTACGTTGTCGGGGACGTTCACACGAACAGCATTGAGTCTGCCTTCTCCCTCTTGAAGCGCGGCATTGTGGGTACGTGGCATAAAATCTCTGCGAAGCATCTTCCCGCTTACCTGGACGAGATGACCTTCCGTTTCAATCGTCGCAAGTCTGACGTACTCTTTCTCGACACGCTGCGGCACATGGTCACCGCTGACCCGTTGACGTTTGCGAAGTTGACCGCGTGAGCAGCTTCGCATTAGAATCTTCCAATGCCGGCGACTGAACGTATGAGACTCGTTCCGACCGAAGCCACGACAGGACGAACAATACAGAGCCCTTTATTTGGCAAAGACGAAAGCGCCCCAGACTTTCTATGCGGAAACTGCGGCTCAGTCGTGCTTCACGGACTCCAACGATTTGAGGTATTCAGCGTGTTCTTTCGGTGCCTCAAATGTGGCGCGATCAACGAAGTGTAAATGCTCTCCGTCCCAGTACAAATACGGTTTGTCGGGGTCGGGAGGTGGATACTGCACGCGCTCAAGTGCCAGTTGAAGTTTGGTTTTTTGCTGTTCTGTTGCCATCTTAGTGCTTTACCAGATGCTTCGCGTTTTCTTCCCAACACCCCAACTCATCGTCATTTGGCTCGCCACTGACCGTATACGGGAAGTCACACTCCCGCCATTGCTTGAAGTAATCGTCGTAATTCTGACGCGATGTTGGCACCCACTTCCCGTCCTGATAACCGTAGGTGTGCTTGTGTTTAGTGACTGACGAATCGACGAAGTTATCGTCCTTCTCGGCGGCTTCTTTCGTGTCGTGCCGCGCTGTTTGATGATAGACGAGCGTGAACTCGCAGATGCCGAGATATGGTGAAATCAGCGAGTCAGTACTCCGAAGGTCAATGCTGTAATCCGTCTGCGCTTCCCAATACATTCGCACCCAGCCGGCCGGAAGTCCGGCATGCACTCCTTCGATGCCAGGAACCGCTGGCATCCGGCGAACGTGCTCGCGACGATCCGTTTCATAGCTCTTGATGTTGTTGGCGATGTAGTCCTTGAACGATGCGACTAGAGCAGCACGGTCGGGCTCGGCCGGCTTACTAGGCGTCTCCTGAGCGATTGCGGCTGCGGCCCCCACTAGCACTGCTGCAAGTGAGAACGCGAGACGGCGAACGTTAAGCATTGGCTCCCCCTTCGACAACTTTCCATTCGTCTGTTCCGATCTTGCGAACGCGGTCAGCTTGACCAGCGGGACTGCGAAGTAAAGCTCCGCATTCGGGACAGTTCAACTTTCCCGGTCCGGTCCCAGGCTCAGCAGAGAGCATGTATTCCAACTCAGCCGGGCAGTTTGTGCACTTTAGGTAGCGCGGCTTGCCGAGCATCAACGGCTGCATAATTTGCCGGAACCGATTCAGTTTTCTGTCACGTTTCTCTGGATCGTGCTCGAATACCAGCCTGCCGTCTCCCGTGCCGGTCACAACAGAGTTTAGCGGTCGCTTTGGGTATGGATCATTTCTGTTAATCAATCCTTCCCAGCCCTTACGATCCACGCTCTTGTCGATATGACTTCGATGAAGCGCAAGCGCCGCGTCAGAAAACTCCTGCAACATCTCTTGCAGCTTAGAGACGTGAATGCTGGTATCAGCGCACGCAAGAAACACCTGATTCATCGCTTTCTCGTAATCTCTGAGCCGATCTTCCATCTCCTCAATGTCGTCTGGCGGCTCCAGTGCGATGCCGTTCTCACGAACAATCGCTATCTGAGTACCGAGTCCGACTGACGTGGCCGTGGTCTTGGCAACCGCGACGACGTAGGTTGCCAACAGGACCAACTGACTCAGCGGCAGGTCGTCACGATACATCCGCCGCAGCATGTATTTCGCAAATGGCGCGTTATAACCGATCACCGCGTAATTCTTGACATCGAAGAGGCGCATCCCTTTCGTCTGCCACAAGTAGACCTTGCCGTTCAGTGTGTCGTTAACAGCAATCAGGAAAGCCAGCATCTTATGCTTGCCGGGATAGAGACGGATGTCGTTCTCGTAGTATTCTCGGAGCCGCTTTTGAATCAGCAAGCGGAGATCATCAACATCTGGCTTTGAAGCCTCTTCGATGATGTGCAATATGAAGCCGTCCACCAACTGATCCATTCCAGCGCCGCCGATGGCGAGGTTGTAATGTCCGGCTCGCTCGTTCACGATCTTCTCGACGTAGCTGATGTCCTCGCCTACGGTCTCCTGTTGGTCGGCAGACAGCACCACTCCAGACGCCGACCTCAAAGCAGCAAGGTAACTCATCGTCTTCTCACCCTCCGCCATGAGACGTACTCGCGCACGGCGCGAATGTTGGCGTAAGATTACGTTTTCACGATGAGCGTAGCGCATTGGAGCGTACTTAGTCAAGTATATGATCTCGATTCAAAATGTATTCTCGAATCCGAAAGAGGTCTTTCTCGTTCCGAATGACATGCTCGTAATAATTCCGGTGCCAGACCACCTCCCGCTCCGCCCCGTAAATCCTGTTGATCCTTTTTCTGACGATCGATTTGACTTGACCCACGATGGCTCCTACCGACCCCGGCGCCGGCCCATGCGGCGCGGGCATACGTACGGGCGATCCGCTCGGTGGCCCAAGCCGCGCTTCTTTATGGTCGTACGGGCGACCCGCCGGGTCGCCCCGACCAATCTTGATGATCCCGTGAACGTGATTCGGCATCACGACAAAAGCATCCAATTCAATCCCCGGTCGAACCTTCGCGGTCCGATACCACTCTTCGTACACAATGTCGCCCCAATGATTGCGGCGCATCTGCCCGTCGATGATCTCGCCGAATGCGCACCGCCTGTCCGCCGCGCACACCGTCACGTAGTACATTCCGGGCGAGGCGTAATCGTAGCCGCGCAGCCGAATCGAGCGGCGATGGTGGATTGTCGGATCGTACATTTGTGGGGGGGCGACCCATCGGGTCGCCCGTACCGCTTTATCGCGTAAGGCGCTCTTGCCCCGGACCGAACAATCCTACCTCACCGAACGGCCGCCGTGCACGGCCGTGCGATTCTCGCGCGGGGCGGGGCGACTAGCCCCCTTCACGTTTCTCGTTTGCACCAATCTCTGGCGCCTGCCGTGTGTCCGAGCGTAACATGTTGCGATGGCTGCGACCGAGGACGCGATCTCACTGCAGAATCCCGGGGCTGAATATGCGCGACGGCTGGAAGCTTTGCGCGCGCGCCAGGCAGTTTACGAGTGTCAACACCGGGGGCTCGGCAGGGTGAACCTCGCGGTACTGGGCGCGGCACTCTCGCTCGCGATTGGCGCCCTCGCCTTCCGCGCTTTCTCCGTCCTGTGGGTCCTCGTTCCGATGGCGATCGTGGTTGTGCTGGTCAGTTTTCATGCCGGTGTTTTTCGACGGCTGCGCACCTGCGCGCGGATCAGCGCCTTCTACGAGCGTGGTCTCATGAGGCTGGCAGGCCAATGGATGGGGCATGGGGAACAGGGCATGCGGTTTCTCGATCCCACGCATCCTTACGCGCGCGATCTGGACATTTTCGGGCCCGGATCGCTTTTCGAGATGCTTTCCACAGCGCGCACGCCGATGGGCGAACAAACCCTCGCTCACTGGCTGCTTCAGGCGGCGCCTCCGGACGAGGTCTACGCACGCCAGGCCGCGGTGGACGATTTGCGCGGCCGCCTGGATCTCCGCGAAGACCTGGCGGTGCTCGGCGAAGACGTCCGGCACGCGGTCGAGCCGGAGGCGTTGGCGGCGTGGGGCGAAGCCGCATCCGTGTTGAAGCCGCAGCCCGTGGCGCGCTTCGCGCTCGTGGTGCTGGCGGTCGTCTGGTTGGCCAGCCTCGTGGCCTGGTTTGCCTTCGGACGCTGGGACCTGGCGCTCGCGGCAAGCGTGTTGAACCTCTGCGTGCAGTACAGGTACCGTAAGCGGACGCGCAGAATCGCGCCGGTGGCGGGCGTCCGCGCCGCCGCGGGTGGAGCGGGAGGCGAGCCGGCGGCAAGGTCCGTAGAGGGCGTGGCGCCGGAGCTCCGATTGCTCGCGACGGTGCTCGCGCGTCTGGATCGCGAGACGTTCGCGTCCGCGAAGCTCATGGACCTCCAGGCGGCGCTGCGGACCGAAGGCGTGACGCCGGCACAGGCCGTCAAG
Source organism: Terriglobia bacterium (assembly GCA_035949375.1). GTDB lineage: Bacteria > Acidobacteriota > Terriglobia > UBA7540 > UBA7540 > Gp13-AA77. Next base: position 21,504 of record DASZIG010000029.1, read on the forward strand.
CGATTGAGCAAGGTGGTTGAGCACCTGGAATCCCGCCGTAATCCCTTCCTCGCGTTTCTCGATCCGTTCATCTTCTGGAGCCTGCAGTGCGCCTTCGCCGTGGAATCGTGGCGCCGAAGATTCGGTGGCGCTCTCCGCGGGTGGCTCGACGCCGCCGGCGAAATCGAAGCTCTTTCGTCGCTGGCCAATTACGCCTACGAGCATCCCGCCGACGTCTTTCCGGAATTCACGGGTGAGGCGTGCTGGTTCGAGGCCGACGGACTCGCGCACCCCCTGATGCCGGAGAGCCGCGCGGTGCGGAACCAACTGCGCCTGGGCAGCGACCTGCGGCTGCTGGTCATCAGCGGCCCGAACATGGCGGGCAAGAGCACGCTGATTCGCGCCGTCGGGGTCAACACGGCGCTGGCCCAATGCGGCGCGCCCGTCCGCGCGCGGCGTCTGCAGCTTTCGCCGCTCGCCGTGGCGGCCTCGATCTGCGTGCTGGACTCGTTGCAGGGCGGCATCTCGCGCTTCTACGCCGAGATCACGCGCTTGAAGCAGATCACCGATATGACGTCGGGCCCGCGCCCGGTGCTCTTCCTTCTCGATGAGCTTCTGAACGGCACAAATTCGCACGATCGGCGTGTGGGCGCCGAGGCGCTGGTGCGAAGCCTGGTGGGCCACGGCGCCATCGGCCTGGTTACCACGCATGACCTGGCGCTCGCGCGCATGGCGGAGGATCCCGAGTTGCGGGCCGCGAACTTCCACTTCGCGGACTACCTGGAAGATGGCGACCTGCGCTTCGACTTCCGGCTGAGCCCCGGCGTAGTGCAAACCACCAACGCCCTGAAGCTTATGCGTTCGATCGGCCTGGAGGTTTAGGGTTGATCGAGCAACAGGCGCCGGCCTGAGCCCTGCGGGCGACGGCGCCGCGAGCTCGCCGGGTCAGAGACAACTAGGATTCCGGACCGCCAAAAACCAGCACTACCGTTACACCCCCTCCCCCCCATCAAAAATGCGGGAAGCGAAGCCAAGAAGCCCTTTATAATCAATACAATTGTGGGAAATCGCCCAAAATCGAAGCCAACTCGAAGCCAACCGAACCCATGATCGGCCCCGGATAAGTGCTTTAGAACCGAAGGCGCGCTGATCCCGTTGGGTTCGCGCCGAAGCGCCGCATGCGCCTTGGCTCGGCCATTTCGGACCGGCGTCCCAGCAGGCCGCTTGCTAGCCGGGATCGAAAAAATCGCGTCCAAGGCTTTGTGCAAAGCCACGGAAGCCAAACGAGTCGGAGGGTAGCCGGAGAGCGCTCGGCGGTCAGGTATAATGCCGTCTGCTTTCGCCGTCTTGTCATTCTCGGGAACTTTCGGCTTTCTGAAGCGTACTAGTGTCGTGCAACCGAGACTGGTGATACACGACGGCCTGTCATCCTGAGCGCAGCGAAGGATCTGCTTTTCTTTGATTTACCGGGTTCAACAGCAGATGCCTCGCTCCGCTCGGCATGACATCAGAATGGAGTTATGTGTCACGTATTTGAGAAACGCGACACTAGCTACCGGAGGTGAGGCTTGGAACTGCGGATTGAGAACCTGTCGAAGACCTATCCGAACGGGGTGAAGGCGCTCGACAGCGTCAGGCTCGAGATTCCGCACGGCATGTATGGCCTGCTCGGGCCGAATGGCGCCGGCAAGACCACCCTGATGCGGACCATAGCGACCCTGCAGGAGCCGGACGCGGGCACCATCCGTCTGGGCGAAATTGACGTGCTGCGCCAGAAGGACGAGGTGCGGCGCCGCCTCGGCTATCTGCCGCAAGACTTCGGCGTTTATCCCCGGATCTCGGCGCAGGACATGCTGGCCCATATCGCGCTGCTCAAGGGCATCACCCATGCGGGCGAGCGCAAGGACGTGGTGGATGCCATGCTGCGCCGCTGCAACCTCTATGAAGTGCGCAAAAAGGCGCTTACCGGATACTCCGGCGGCATGCGCCAGCGATTCGGCATCGCCCAGGCCCTGATCGGCAACCCGCAACTGCTGATCGTGGACGAGCCCACGGCCGGACTCGATCCCGGCGAGCGCAACCGCTTTTACAACCTGCTGGCGGAGATCGGCGAGCAGGTCATCGTGATTCTCTCCACCCACATCGTGGAAGACGTGCTCGACCTCTGCAGCCGCATGGCCATCATTCATCTGGGCAAGGTGCTGTTCGAGGGCCGCCCGGACGACGCCATCGAGCCGCTCAAGGGCCGGGTGTGGCAGCGCTCCATCCCCAAGCCCGAGCTTCCCGCCTACGAGCAGCGCTACCAGGTGATTTCCAGCCGCCTGGTGGGCGGCAGGCCGTTCCTGCACGTGCTCGGGGCCCAGCCCCCCGAAGACGGATTCGCCCCGAGCGCGCCCGATCTCGAGGACGTCTTCTTCGCTAAAATCCGCGGATGGAATTGAGGGCCGGCATGCTCTGGCAGATCGCCTGGTTTGAGATTCGCTACTGGCTGCGCTCCTGGATGCTCTGGGTGTTCACACTCATCGTGAGCACCATGTTCTTCGGCGCGGTGAGCTCCGACAACATCACGATCGGCGGCGCCATCGGCAACACGTTCCGCAACGCGCCCTTCCAGATCGAGACCTATTATGCGATGGTGGGCCTGTTCACGCTGCTGATGGCCACGGCCTTCGTCAATTCCGCCGCCGCCCGCGACTTCACCCACAACACCTACCAGATCATCTTTTCCACGCCGCTCAGGCGGCGCGATTTTCTCTTCGGACGCTACCTCGGCGCCACGCTCATTTCAGTCATCCCCATGATGGGCGTTTCGGTGGGCACGCTGCTCGCCAAGTACATGCCCTGGGTCGACGCCGAACGGTTCGGCCCGGTTTACTGGGGCGCGCACCTGAAGGGCCTTCTGGTGTTCGCGGTTCCCAATGCTTTCTTTGTGGCCGCCGTGCTGTTCGCCATCGCGGTGCTGGCGCGCAACGACGTCGTTTCTTTCGTGGCGGCGCTGGTTTTGATGACGGGGTACATTGTCTCCGACGCCCTGACCCAAAACATCGAGCATGAGAAGGTGGCGGCCCTGCTTGATCCCTTCGCCATCCGGACCTACACGCTCTACACCAAGTACTGGACAGTGGCCGAGAAGAACAGTCTGTCCGCGGGCTTAAGCGGCCTGCTGCTGTGGAATCGGCTGATCTGGGTCGGCGTGGGAATGGCCTTCCTGGTCTTCGCCTATTACCGGTTCAGTTTCTCCGAGCGGCGCTCGAAGGTCCGGCTCCACGACGCAGCGCTCCCCGGCCCGGCCATCGCGGCGGCGCCCGCGCCCGCCGCAGCCTTCACCCTGCACGACGCGCCCTGGCGCAAATTCCTGGCCTCCGTGCGCATTCATTGCCTCGGCATTTTGAAGAGCGTGGTGTTCATCATCATCCTGCTCGCCGCCCTGCTCAATTGCATCCCGAGCATCGCCCTCAGCGCCCGCGAAGGTTACGGCAACCACACGCTGCCGGTCACCTACTGGATTCTCGACATCATCGCCAGCACGCTCTACATGTTCGTGATCGTCATCATCACCTACTTCGCCGGAGTGCTGGTGTGGAAGGACCGCGACCAGCGCGTGGATGAGATCGTCGATTCGCTGCCCACGCCGGAATGGGTGTCATACCTCTCGCGCTTCACGGCCCTCGCCCTGATGGTGATGATGGTGCAGTTGCTGGCGCTCGTGAGCGGCGTGATCGTGCAGGTCTGGTACGGCTATCATCGCTTCCAGTTCGGCCTTTATCTCAACCAGCTCCTGGTGCGCGACGGCTCATTCTTCATCTTCTTCGGGGTGATGGCGTTTTTCATCCACGCGCTCTCTCCGAATAAGTACGTGGGCTACTTCTTATATATCGCGTTCGCCATCGCCAACATCTTCATCTGGACACCCCTCAACATCGCGACGAACCTGGTGCAATTCGGGCAGGCGCCGAACGTGGTCTTCTCGGACTTCTACGGCGACGCGCCCTACATCAAAGCCTGGCGCTGGTTTACTCTCTATTGGGTGCTCTGCTGCGGCCTGCTGGCCATCGCCACCGTGATGTTCTGGCCGCGCGGCAAGCAGGCGCGCTGGCGCGAGCGCTGGCGGAACGCGGGTTTGCGCTTCACGGGCGGCTGGAGGGCGGCGGCGCTCGCGTGTTTCATGGCCTTCGCGGCCACGGGCGGCTGGATCTACTACAACACCGAGGTCCTGAACCCCCTGTACGGCCCCAAGGACCAGCAGCGCCTCCAGGCCGACTACGAAAAGCAGTACAAGCGCTTCGAGAGGCAACTGCAACCGCGCGTGCGGGGCGTGAAGTACGCCATCGACATCGTTCCCGAGGCGCGCAACGTCACCATGCACGGCGAGGAGCTGATCAGCAATCCCTACTCGCAGCCGCTCGACGAGATCCACTTTACGCTCGACCGGCGCTACGACACCACCATGGACGTGGCCGGCGCCGCGCTGGTGAAGGACGATGCGCGCCTTTACTACCGCATCTATCGCTTCTCGCCACCGCTTCAGCCCGGCGAAAGCCGCGTGTTGACGTACACCGTCAAGAGTCATAATCGCGGTTTCGAGAATTCGCTGAGCAACATCGAGGTGATGCAGAATGGCACTTTCTTCAACAGCTCCGCGGGGCCGACCATCGGCTACGACGGCGGGCGCGAACTGACCGATCCCAATGACCGGCGCAAATTCGGTTTGGGCGGGCAGGAGCTGATGCCGCTCCTCGAAGTCAACTGTGCGGACGATTGCCGTGACAACTACCTGCCCGGCCACTCCGACTGGGTGGGCATCGACACGGTCATCAGCACCTCGCCGGATCAGATCGCGATCGCGCCCGGTTCGCTTCTGCGGCAGTGGAACGAAAACGGCCGCCGCTACTTCGAATACCGGCTCGATCATCCCTCGATCTACTTCTGTTCGTTCATGTCGGCGCGCTACCAGGTCCTGCGCGACCAATGGAACGGGATCAACCTGGAGGTCTACTACGACCCGGACCATCCCTGGAACGTGCCGCGCATGATGAATTCGCTCAAGAAGTCGCTCGCCTACTACACCACCAACTTCGGACCCTACTACCAGAAGGAAGCGCGCATCATCGAGTTCCCGCGCGTGGCCAGCTTCGCCCAGGCGTTCGCGGGCACCATGCCCTATTCGGAATCCATCGGGTTCATCGCGAACCTCAATTCCCCCGATGACATCGACATGGTTTTCTACGTGGTGGCGCATGAGATGGGCCACCAGTGGTGGGCGCACCAGGTCATGGGCGCGAACATGCAGGGCGCGACGCTCCTTTCCGAGTCGCTGGCGCAGTACTCGGCGCTCATGGTCATGGAGAAGGAATACGGCCGCGACATCATGCGCAAGTTTCTGCGCTATGAGATGGACAATTACCTCCGCTCGCGCGGCCGGGAGAGGCTGAAGGAGCGGCCGCTGCTCACGGTCGAGTCGGCGCAAGGGTACATCCATTACCGCAAGGGCAGCGTGGTGCTCTACGATCTGCGGGAGACCATCGGCGAAGACCAGATGAACGCCGCCCTGCGCACGCTGGTCGGGCAGTACGCCTATAAGGCGCCGCCCTATCCCACCTCCTGGGCGCTGGTGAATGCGCTCAGCCGGGAGACTCCGCCCGAGGACCAGTACCTGCTCAAAGACCTGCTCGAGGAGATCACGCTGTTCTCGAACCGGACGCTCGACGCCACGGCTCGGAAGCGCGCCGATGGAAAGTATGACGTGACGCTCGACGTGGAAGCCCACAAGTTCAAGGCCGATCCCAAGGGCAACGAAAGCGAGGTCGCGCTCGACGACTGGATCGAGATCGGTGCTTTCGCCAAACCCGCAAAGGGCCGCAAGTACGGCCGGACGCTCTACCGGGAACGCATTCACATGACCGGGGCTCACGGTACGTACACGTTTACGGTAAACGAACTCCCGGACAAGGCAGGCGTGGACCCGTTCAACCTGCTGGTCGACCGGATTCCCGATGACAACCTGAAGAGCGTGACGCTCGGCGCCGCCGAGGTCGCGTCCGCCAAGTAACTGGTAGGCTACTAAACTAGTCTAAGTGCTTGCCGATCCAGCGGCGGATGTGCGGAATCGAAGTCCGCGGGAACCGGTGTTCGGAGTTGTAGAAGCGGAAGTCGAGCGAGGCCGCGCGCTCGGCGAGCCGCGTCTTGTGCTCCAGGTTCTTCTCCCTCGAAAACCATTCGTCGTCGGTGGCGGCGATGTGCAGCACGTGCGTGCGCGCGCGCCGGTAGCGCGGATTCTCGCGCCAGTCGCCGGGCACGCCTCCGCAGACGCCGATCGCTCCGCGGATGGCTCGCGGATAGGTGAACACATAGCGGTAGTTGTAGGCGCAGGCTTGCGAGAAGGCGAGCAGGAAGACGCGTTCGGGATCGGCGTGATGATGGCGCGTCGAGAGGCGAATCAGGCGGCGCAAGGCCTCGTGATGGAGACGGACGGAATCCTCCATCTTGTAGCTCGTGCCCCAGCCGAAAACCACGCGGTAGTTCCTGGTGTCGGTCAGGTCGTCTTTGCCGTAACGCTGAAAGAACTGGTTGTGACCCTGGAGCGAGATCACGATCATGCGCTCGCCGGCGATCCGCCGGGCGACACGCATCATCGAGTCCTTGTCGCCCTGGTAACCGTGCAACGCGATCAACAGCGGCCAGCGCCGTCCGCCTTCGGGCGCGCCGCTCGGCGCGTCGATTTCGTAGTAGCGGGGAATGGTCTGGGTGAAGGAGCGTTCCATGGCTCGGCTTGGACTGGCAGGCGTCGGGGCAATCGAGCGGGCAGACGGTTGTCAGGACTTGACGGCTCCTCTGACGGGTCATTGCACGAAGGCTCGGCCCTGATCGAGAAGTCTAACACGGCCGCCGATCCCCTCGGATGTTTGTATTCATCGCGAGCCGGCGATATTCTGAGCCTTCAACGCGCGAGCGACGCGAAGATCAGGACCAGCGTCGCTCCGCGCGGGATCGCCCATGATCGCTCTTCTCAAGGCGCTGCTGCTGGTTTCGCTCGTGGGCCTGAACGCCTTCTTCGTGGCCGCCGAGTACTCGTTGATCCGCATCCGGCGCACGCGACTCGATCAACTGATCGAGGAGGGCAACAAGCCGGCCCGACTGATTCGGGCGCTGCTGGCCGACACCAGCCTGCTTTTTTCAGGCATCCAGTTGGGAATCACGGTCGCGAGCCTGTTGATGGGGTGGCTCGGCGAGCGCATCGTGGCCGAAGCCCTCGAGCAATTGCTCGAAGGGCGCTTGCACCGTTACGCATCGATGGCCATCGCGCACTCGATCGCCATTGCCCTGGCTTTTGCCTTCGTCACGGTGCTGCTGATGGTGCTTGGCGAGCTTGTGCCCAAGACCTTCGCTTACGAGCGCGCCGAGCGTGTAGCCCTGGCGGTGGCGCGGCCGGTCACGCTGTTCTTCCGCATCACGCGGCTGCCCGTCGAGCTTCTGGGCGGCCTGTCGCGCAGACTGATGCGCGCCCTCGGATTCCCTTCTCTCGCGCCGTCCGGTCCGCTGCACACTCCCGAAGAAGTCAAGTTGATCGTCTCGGCGATCCGCCAGGGCGGCCTGCTCGAGGAAGAGCAGGAGGAGATGATTCACGGCGTGTTCGAGCTCGACACCGTCCGCGTGCGCGCCATCATGGTGCCCTGGCCCAAGGTCACGACCTTGCCGGTTGCGAGCTCGCTCAGCGAGGTCCTGGAAAAAGTGGTGGCCGATCAGCACACGCGCGTGCCGGTCCACGGCGAGTCGCAGGACGAGATTGTCGGAATCCTGCACACCAAGGATCTGCTGGCGCTTTTCCTCGAGCGGCAGCGGCGCGGCATTTCGCCCGACGCGCCCTTCGATCTGCGCAGCCTGCTGCACCTTCCGTTGATCGTGCCCGAAACCATGATGCTGAATCAGATGCTTCAGGAGTTCCGGCCCCGCCGCGCCCAGGCGGCCCTGGTGGTGGACGAGTTCGGCACCTTCGTGGGCCTCGTGACGCTGGAGGACGTTCTCGAAGAGATCGTGGGTGAGATCAGCGACGAACATGACCGCGAGGAGAGCGCAATCGAGCGCCTAAGCGAGAACGTCATGCGGGTGGATGGCGCGCTGAGCCTGCGCGAGCTCGCTGACGACTATGGCATCGAATTGCCGCGCGACGCCGGATACGAGACGCTGGCCGGCTTCGTGCTCGATCGCCTCGGCGTGGTTCCTCAGGGCGGCGAGACCTTCGTTTTCGAAAATCATCACTACACGGTGATGCGGATGGAAGGCCGGCGCGTGGCGAGTGTGCGCGTGGAGAGACTGCCCGGACCCGCCGCGCAACAGCCGGGCGCCGCGGCGGCCTCGGGGCCGGCGAGACGGGGCGCGGAGTAATCGCGTCAAACCACCAGGCCGGGCTCGGACAATTCCAACTCCACAGGATCGCCCTTCCTGGCGCCGAGGATCATCGCCGCCGAGTCCTGGCGCGCGGCAATCTCGACGAACCCGGCGCTGCCCACGATGGCGAAGACCTCGCCCGGCGCGCCCGCGGCATAACTGGTCACGAGACGCGTAACCGTGCGGTCCTGAAGCCGCAGGCTGAAACTTACGCCGGACGGCAGATCGACCGGCCGGAAGTTGGTGGTCACGTTGCCGAACTTGTCGATGCGCAGCACCGACCCGCGCGTAAGCCCGTGGCCCGATCTTTGAGGCTTCGGCGTCTCCAGCCGGACGTAGTCCGTAATCACAGGCCCGAGGTTCTCGGCAGCGGTGCCCCGGCTCAGCCAGGCTGACACAGGCGCGAAGATGTCACGGCCCTGGAACGTCTGGCTCACCGGACGCCGGAAATATTGCTCGGCGGTGATGTGGCGAACCTCAAATCCGCGCTCCCGCTCGTAGACGACCGAGAAGATTCCGTTGTCGGGGCCCACGAAGGCCGCGTCCGGGGTGCTGACCAGGATGGGTCGACGTTCCGAGCCTACACCGGGATCGACGACCACCATGTGGATGGTTCCCGGCGGAAAATAGCGGTAGCTCTCGGCCAGCGTCAGCGCGCCTTCCAGCACGTCGAACGACTCCACCTGGTGCGTCAGGTCCACGAGTTGGACGTCTGCATTGATCGAAAGAATTACGCCCTTCATGATGCCGGCGAAGGGGTCGCGCAGGCCGAAGTCGGTGGTCAGGGTGATGAGCGCGCGCATTGAGAGTCACCGGTTGCGGAGGTGTGTTGCAGGCTTCCAGCCCGTCAGCTTGAGGATTGCACGCGCCCGAACTGCGTGAAATCGTACTCAGGATCGAGTTCGACGGTGCGCAACAAGGCGCGCACGGCCTCGCCGGGCTCCTGGAGCAACGCCAGGCTGAAGCCGAGCGCGTGGTGCACGAAGGCATCTCCGGCCCGATAGTCGAGCGCATCGTCATAGGCGACGCGCGCGCCGCGCCAGTTCCCCGCGACAACGCACTGATAGCCCCGCTCGCAAGCGCGCCTCCAGGCGTCGAGGCCCGGCCCAGGTGGCATGGCGATCGCGACCTCCCGGCGCGCGGCCCAAAGCCGCTGGACGCAATCCGCCAGGTTGTCGCGAGCCGGAGAATCGTCAAAAATGGCCGCCGACTGCACCAGTTCGCGCAAGGCCTGGTTCAGGTCCTGAACGCTGGGCTCGGCCGCATAAAGCAGCTTCAGGCCACGGCGATAATGCTCGCGGCTCTCGAGCAGCGCCTCGGTGCGGATCAGGAATTCCTCCGCCTTCGCGTGCTCGGGATCGAGATCGAGGGCGCGGCGATAGCAGGCGGCCGCGCGTTCGAGGCGCCCCAGCGTGCCGCAGGCATTGCCCAGGATGTAGTGCGTGTCCGCCTCGTCAGGGTCAGCCTCGAGGGCTCGTTCGAGCGCCGTCAAGGCCGCGTCCGGCTGCCGGATCTCGAGATAGCAGACGCCCAGCGCGCGCCACGCCGCCGCATTCGAGGCGTCTTCGGCCACGACCTCGCTGAGCTTTTCGATGGCGTCCGGAAAATCGGCCCGGCCGAGCGCATCAATTCCTTGCTGAAAACGCTCCTCGAAATTATCCGTCAGCATGTCGCGGTTCTCCCCCTGCTTCGGGCACGCCGCCGCCGAACATGGCCCGGTAATCCTTGAAACTCATGGGCGCCACGCGCGCTGTGGCCAGGTTCTCCTCCACGTGTTCGAGCCGGCTCATGCCCACCAGCGCCGACGTAACGCCGGGCGTGGACCGCACGAACTGGATGGCGCGCTGGGCATCGGTGCCGAGACCGGCAAAGTGCTGCGCGATCTCCGGCGGCAGCCCTTCGGTGAGGCGCCCTTGCAACAGGCTGGCGCTCGAAAACACCATCAAGCCCCGCGAACGCGCCGCCACCAGGGCCGGCGCAGGCTTGCCCTCCATGACCTGCATGGCGGGGTCAAGCGCTTCCAGCATGGCGAGATTGAAGGGAAGCTGCACGGCTCGAAAGTGGTGCGCGGGACCACCCACGTCCTCGGCGGCCTTCAACACTTCCATCAACGAGACCGCTTCCGGGGCCGCCGGCTGGAGGCGATACGCGTTCCAGGTGGCGGTTCCGTAAGCGCAAATCTTGCCGGACTTCACGGCCCCTTCCAGGACCTCGAAAGCCCTCCGCAGACGCGTGTAGAATCCGTCGCGGGTTCCGCGCTCAAGCTGGGTCTCAGGATTATGGAGGTAGTAAAGGTCGATGGTCTTCAGGCCCAGGTTGCGGCGGCTGACCTCGATCTGGTCGGCCACGTACTCAGGCGACATCACGTGGCAGCCCGCGGCCACGTCGTCAGGCCGGGCGAGGCCTGTGTCGAGGAAGCGTTCGCGGAAGTAAGCGTCCGGGTCAGGCGGCTCCTCACCGTCAAAGCTCAGAAAGCCGCCCTTGGTGGCGACGAAGACCTCGTCCCGGCGCAAGGCGCCCGATTCGATCAGATCGCCGAGCGTCTGGCCGATGGCGCGCTCGCTGCGTTGATGGCGATAATTCACGGCCGTGTCGATCACGTTCGCGCCAAGTTCGAGCGCGCGGGTCAGGGCGCCGCGGTAGAGCTCGTCCGTGGCCCCGTCCGGGCGCCCGAGGTAGGTCCCCAGGCCAATCGATGAGAGCCACAGGTGGTGCGCCTCGCGGAAGTGACCTGGCAACTCGCCGGCAAAGCGGTCGCGGTAGCGAGCCGTCCCCGAGGGCGTGGCGTGGCCGGGGGTGAGCTCTTTTTCAGGGGTCATGGCGTCCTTCTAAAGCCAATCCGCATATGTGGTTGATTCTAAGCAACATTCCAGCTTGATTCGTATATCATGTTTCACTCCGGGCGCGAGCTTCCGCCCGTCGCCGTCCGGCCGGCTGAATCGCGTTTTCGGCTTTCTTGGATCCAAACTGAGCCGGGGTGCGCGGCGCAAGGACATGGCTGGCCATCGGGACCGGTCCGGCCGGCGTGCCCACTCGGTCCCTTCAGGAAGGACGCCAGCTTAGCAGGTCCCAGGGACGCTGTCAAGAAACGCGTCGAGGCCCTCTGTGTAGCCTACAATAGAACTGTTCTTCGAAAAAGATCCCGGGCTTTCGCGGCATTGCCGCCGGTCGATCGCTGCTGTTTTCTCTCCGGGCGAACTCGCTCGCTGCCTTGACCCGTGGTGCAGTCGTCCCGGCCAGCGAGCTGGCCTAAGCTGTAGAGCGTGGTGAAAGTCTGCGCCGCCAGACCAATCGCCGCCGCCGCGCACAACACAAACTGCGCACGCCGTTTTCCACCAACCAATCTTCCGCATGGTTCCTCCTCGCGGGCCTTTCCGACTCCTGGGGCTCCGGATGTGATTGTAGATGAGACTTGGAGCGTACTACTGCGGTTCGGCCGCGTCAACGGACCTTGTACGGATGTCAATAATGACGATGCCTGTATTGTGTTGCAATCCGATACTCAGTTTGCTGGCCTGGACTGTTAACCGCGTTGTGCGCAGGGTTCGTCGGAAGGCCGTATTCTCATCCGGTGGCGCGGTGGACTGCCAAGCCTGGGTCCGACCACAGTTCTGCGAGGCTACTCAATGCCAAATCGCAGTCGGCAATGGTGACGCCGCCGGAGGCGCAGCCTGGGGAAGGTGTCACCGGAAGTGAACTGATCGAGCGTAGCGATCCCCTGACGGCCAAGAGTTTGGACGATGCAAAGGCCGATCCGCTGGCCGGAACCCAAATGCGCAGGAGATTTTCGGACGCAAGTTTCCCAAGGCCGTAGTCCGGCCATATCAAACGCATCAGATGTCCAAATAACTCACTGATAATGGGTTACTGGCAGCTTACGGACCTGCGCCGGTTGGTCTCGGAGGGTAGGGACCCGTTCGGGGAAGGTTAACTCTCCAGCCTACAGCAAGACAGCGAGTTTTCTAAGGCAGGCTTTGGTAGGGCGGGTGCATGAAGAAGCGATGGGTTGAGAGGCGTTCGAGTTTCTACCTCTCTCATCAGCTATCGATCGGACTTTGGCCGGCTTGTGCGGGACCTCGTGCGGCGCAAGGCTGGAGTTGTTGCTTAGGGCGCGTGAAGCGCCGATTCCGATGTAAAACCAAGGTCCGTTTAGAGATCGAATCCGGGGGGACGATGCCGAAAAGCCAGGTTTCGCAAATTACTTTCAGTTTGAAAGCCGGAAAGGCCGCAGTCGCGGTCTCTCTTTTCACAATATTAGCTGCCATGGGAGCGACTGCCGCCCCGAGCGGGCTGGGCAAGGCGCCGACGAACGTCCCTGCGCGCCCTGACGCGACCGCCCAGGCCAGAGTGAAGGCGAATTATGCCCGCCTGCCGTTGAGCTTCGAGCAAAACTCGGACCAGCAGGCGCCAAGCGAGATCAAGTATCTGTCGCGCGGCAGCGGCTACAGCCTCTATTTGACCGAGTCCGGCGCGGTGCTGGCCCTAAGGCAGCCGGGAACTTCGCGAAAACGGCCCGCCGACCCAGCGGTTCTGCGCATGCAGCTCGTAAACGGGAGTCCCGGTGCGCGCATGGCCGCGCTTGATGAGCAGCCCGGCAAAAGCAATTATTTTATCGGTAACGATCCTTCAAAGTGGCGCACCGGTGTGGCCCACTACGGCCGCGTAACGGCTCGCGGGGTTTATCCCGGCATCGACCTGATCTATCACGGCGATCAAGGCCAGCTCGAGTACGACTTTGAGGTGGCGCCCGGCGCAAGCCCGCGCGCGATCCGTCTGGCACTCGAAGGCGCGCAAAACCTGCGCGTCGACGCCCAGGGCAACCTGGTTGTGAGCCTCGAGGGCGGAGAGGTGGTGTTCCACGCGCCCGTCGCCTACCAGGAAGAGCATGGCGTACGCCAGGTGGTCCCGAGCCGCTACTCGCTGAAGAAGAATCAAGTCGGATTTCGCGTGACGAAATACGACGCGCGCCGCCCGCTGGTGATCGACCCCACCCTTGCGTACTCTACCTATCTCGGCGGCGGCAGCATTGACGGCGCGAGCGCTATCGCCGTCGCGCCGGACGACACTGCGTTCGTTACGGGCGGTACATTCTCCTCCAATTTCCCGGTCGTGCATCCGGTATTGGGCTACGAAGGAGGCGAGGACGCGTTTGTCGCGAAGATCAGCTCGGATGGCTCGACCCTGCTCTACGCGACTTATCTCGGAGGCGCAAACCAGGATTACGGAACCGGCATTGCCGTGGATACGTTCGGCGACGCCTATGTGACCGGCTCGACTGACTCTCCGAACTTCCCGGTCACTCCTCTCGTCTTCGATACCCTCTGCGGAAGCGATGGGAAATGCGGAGCCACCTACAATTTCCCCGGCGACATCGTTTTCAACGGCTTCGTGACCGAGCTGAACGTAGCGGGCTCGGCCCTCGCGTACTCCTGCTTCATCGGCGGCTACCAGGAGGCGGACGGCAACGCGATTGCGATTGACAGCGCTCACAACGCCTACATCACCGGAGAGGTTGGACCTCCCATACAGCCGACGCAGAACGGGCCGGCCTACTACTTTGTTGTGGACGGGGGCTTTCAAAAAGCCAATGGCGGCGCTGGGGACGCCTTTGTCCTTAAGGTCGATGCCACGGCTTCTGACGCTCTCTACTCCAGTTATCTCGGGGGCGCGGACGAAGATATCGGTTTTGGCATCGCCGCGGATTCCAACGAGAACGCCTACGTCACGGGTCTGACGTACTCGAGCCAATCCGAGACGCCCCCATTTCCAATCACTTCCGGGGCGCTGCAGAGCGCGTATGGCGGAGGAGGCGACGCGTTCCTGGTCAAGGTCAACACCAACACGACCGGGCCGGCGTCGTTGGTCTACTCCAGTTATCTTGGCGGCACCGCGCTCGATCAGGGCAGCGGCATCGTGATGGACAGCAATAACAACGCCTATGTCACGGGCACGACGACTTCGACCGCCTCAACCCTCGGGTTCACCGTACCGGCGGGAGCTTATCAACCCGATTGCGCCTTGGACACGCTTGGCCTGTGCGAAGGCGATGTATTCGTCGCAAAACTCAATCCTGCGCTGAGCGGCGCCGCATCTCTCCTTTACTTCGCCTATTTTGGCGGCGGCGGGGCGGACGCGGGATACGGCATCGCGCTCGATCCGAGCGACAACGTCTATCTGACCGGCTCCACGGCTTCGAGTAACTTCCCCGTCACTTCAGACGTGTTCCAGTCGCAATACGGCGGTGGCGACGCCGACGCGTTCGTGGCCAAGATGACGTTAGCCGGAAAGGGGACCGCGGACCTCGATTATTCAACTTACCTGGGCGGCAGCAACAGCGATATCGGCTATGGCGTCGCTGTGGATATCACCGGAAACGCCTACGTGGCCGGCCAGACCTGTTCCAACGATTTCCCGATGGCCGACGCCTTGCAGAATGCCCCCGGCGGCAACTGCGACGCCTTCATCTCCCAGGTCAGCATACTTCCCGGCATCACCGTCAGCCCGTCCGGTCTGACCTTCCCGACCGAGAACCTGGGCGCAACCAGCCAGCCGCAAACCGTTGCCATAACCAATATCGGCAGCAGTGCCGTCACGATTTCCGGTGTCACCGTCAGCGGCCAGTTTGCCCAGACCAACACTTGCCGATCGTCCTTGGCGGCGAACGCAAGCTGCACAATCAACGTAACTTTTACGCCTACGGCCAGCGGGGTGCAAAAGGGGACCGTCACGCTGACCGACAGCGCGCCGGGTAGCCCGCAGACCATCAATCTCACCGGCAGTACGGGCTCAGTGACCATCACCAACGCGTCCGGGGTGGCGCTTTCAACCCTTGCCTTCGGCACGCAGGCGATTGGCGGTACGAGCGCACCCCAGAGTGTCGTGGTGAACAACGTCGGAACCGTGGCTCTCACGATTTCGAGCATTGCCCTCAGCGGTGCGTTCGCCGAATCGGCTACGGATAACGGCGACTGCATCAAGGCGGCCCTCCAACCGACCACAAGCTGCGCCATCGCCATTACGTTTACTCCAGTGGTACCGGCTGCAACCATCGGCGCTCTGACGATCAATGATACGGCGCCCGGCAGCCCGCAAGTTGTATTGCTGACAGGTACGGGACAATCGCAGCCGGCGGCTTCGCTCTCGCCCGCGAGCCTCACTTTTGCCACCCAGGTCGTCAACACCACCAGCGCCGCGCAGGTGGTGACGATCACGAATACGGGCACGGCCAACCTGACCGTGACCGGCGTTACGGCCACGGCTCCATTCGCCGCAACCAACACCTGCACGTCGGCTGTAGCGCCAGGCGGCATTTGCACGGTGAGCGTCACCTTCACGCCGACCGCGGCTGGATCGGCGATCGGAACCGTGACCATCACAGACAACACGGCCGCAAGCTCGGTCGTTTCACTGACGGGTACCGCGACAGCGGCGCCCATCGTCACGCTCAGCCCTGCCAGCGTTACGTTTACCAGTCAGGACATCAGCACCACGAGCCCGGCGCAGGTGATCACGCTGAAGAACACGGGAGGCGCCGCGCTGACGGTTTCGGGCGTCACCGCGACCGGCGAATTTGCCGAGACCAACACCTGCGGCAGCACGGTGGCTGCCGGGGCGTCCTGCTCGATCAGCGCGACGTTTGTGCCCACGAGTTCGGGCAGTCAGAGCGGATCCATCACCATCGCCGACAATGCGTCGACCAGCCCGCAGACCGTGGCGCTGGCCGGAACCGGCGTCTCGGCCCCGGCCGTGACCCTGTCGGCTCCGAGTCTGAATTTCACCCCTCAACCCGTCGGCACTACGGGCACGGCTCAAACGGTAACGGTGACGAATTCGGGCACGGCGACGCTCACCATCAGCGGGATCGCCGCTTCAGGCGTGTTCACCCAGACAAATACGTGCGGAGCCAACCTCGCGCCTCAGGCGACTTGCGTGGTGAGTGTCGCTTTCGCGCCGACCGCGACGGGTACGGCCTCAGGCTCGCTGAAGCTGACCGACAACGCGCCCAATAGCCCGCAGAGCCTGTCGCTCGGAGGCTCAGGTTCGGACTTTTCAGTGGCAACCACTCCGACGTCGGGTTCGCTCGTGGCCGGCAACTCGAGCAGCTTCACAGTGACCGTGACTCCGTCATTCGGATTCAACGCCGCGGTCACGATCGGATGCAGCGGCGCACCAGCGGCATCCACCTGCGCGGCGTCGCCGAATTCGCTCACGCCGGGCGGAACGGCTCCGATCACGACAACGTTGTCGATCACCACCACCGGGCGCACCATGGCGCCCCCGGGCAAGACGAACTGGCCCCGATTCCCAGGCTTCACAGCCGCTCCGGCACTTTGGACGCTGGTTTTGATGGCCATGCTGTCGATGGCGACCCTGCTGGCGGGCAAGGGTCGGCCCCGTTGGCCGCTGGTGCTTCTGCCGCTGACCCTTTTCGCCTTACTGGCCGTCGTGGCGTGCGGCGGAGGCTCCGGCTACGTGAATCCCACCGGCACGCCGGCGGGGAACTACACCGTCACCGTCACCGGGACCTCCGGCAGCCTGTCACACGCTACGACCATCAATCTGACGGTTCACTAGATCGGATCCATGCGGGTTTAGCAAGATTGGAAATCTCGATGCCAGGAATCAGGAGACTCCGAATGCGTATCCCTTACCGGTTCATCGTGGCGCTGCTGCTTCTGCCTTTAGGAGCCGCGGCCCAGGAAACTCCCAAGGCGGAGTTGTTTGGCGGATATTCCCACCTGGTGGGAAACGTCGGCGACTCCAGCTTCAATCTGAACGGCGTAGACGGCTCGGTGACCGAGAACGTCAACAAGTGGTTCGGCGGCACCCTCGACATCAGCTCGCAATTCGGCACCGAAGCCAAGTACAAAGTGAATTCACAGACGATCGCGTACGGCCCTGTGTTCAGCTATCGCAAGAATCGCAAAGCGGTGCCTTTCGCCCACGCGATGCTCGGAGCGGTCCGTGGCAGTTCCGAGTATTTGGGGATCTCGCAGTCGGAGTACCGCTTCGGGGTCCTGGCCGGCGGTGGCGTGGATGTCAAACTGAACGAGCGCGTATTCTTGAGGGTCCTTCAGGTTGACTATCTTATGACGCGCTTCAGCGGGGAGCGCCAGGACAATATCCGGATCTCCGCAGGCCTCGTATTTCGCTTCGGGCAGAAGTAAACTCGCGCCGGGCGCCGCCATGCCGTTCCGCTTTCGCGCCGCCCGGCTCATTTCCGCACCACCCGCCTCGCGCTTAGATCTCGCCGCCGGTCTCGGATGCCTTTACGAGAAAGATCGGGACCTCGGACTCATGCCGCACCCGCGTGATGGTAGTCCCGTAGATCAGATCTTCGAGCAGGCGATGGCCGTGCGTGGTCATGGCGATCAGGTCGCAACCTTCCTCGCGCGCGGACTTCAGAATCTCGTCCGATGGCTTGCCGGCGGAGTGCCGGGAACTGACGGTGAACCCTTCCCGGGTCAATTCGCTCTGAAGTGCCCGCAAGTATTCGCGATCCGCCTGCATCTCGGGCGAATCCGACAGGTTCAGGTTGCGCTGCCACTGCGCGGCCCACCCGGTGGAAACGTGCAGCAGCATCAACTCGGCCCCGGTGAGCCGGGCCAGGTCTTTGACGCGCGGCAGAAGGGCGGCGTCAGCCTTGCTGTGGTCGAGGGCGACGAGGATTTTTTTGAACATGATTTCAGTTTGTCAGTGTGTCAGGTTGTCAGTGCGTCAGGTCGTCAGTTTGTCAGTGTGTCAGGTTGTCAGTTCGTAAGTACGTCAGCCGATCAGCACATCGCCCACTGGAACTGAGCAACTGAGAACCTGAAAGACTGACAAACTGGAGAACTGTTCGTCAGTCTGTCAGTGTGTCAGGTCGTCAGTGCGTTCGTAAGTCTGTCGACGCGTCAGGCGATCAGCACATCGCGCATTCAAACTGAAAGACTGACAAACTGACCAACTGACAGACTGCCTCAAACCATCAGAACTAACAAATACACATTCAGCCCCGCAATCAGCCAGGCCACGGTCCAGGAAAGCCCCCGCAGCCATGGGGTGTTTGTGAACTCGCCCATCTTGCGCCGGTCGCAGGTGAACTTCACCAGCGGGAAGACGGCAAACGAAAGCTGCAGGCTCAGAACGACCTGGCTCAGGATCAAAAGCTTGGCCGTGCCGGCTTCACCGAAAAACGCCACCGTGATGATGGCCGGCACGATGGCCACCAGGCGCGTGATCAGGCGGCGCAGCCACGGAGCGAGGCGAATGTTGAGGAATCCCTCCATCACCACTTGCCCGGCGAGCGTGCCCGTCAGGGTGGAATTCTGACCGGAGCACAGCAGCGCCACGGCGAACAGCAAGCTCGCGAGCGACACGCCGAGCAAGGGCGACAGGGTGTGGTAGGCCTGCTGGATCTCGGCCATCTGGCGCAACCCATGCTTGAAGAACGTGCCCGCCGCCATGATGAGAATGGCCGCGTTAATGAGGAAGGCGAAATTGAGTGCCAGAAACGAGTCGAGAAAGTTGAACCGGATGGCGGTGCGCAAGCCCGCCGGGGTACGCTCGATGGCGCGCGTCTGCACCAGCGACGAATGCAGATAGAGGTTGTGCGGCATCACGGTGGCGCCGAGCATGCTCACGCCGATGTAGAGCATGTCGCGATTGCTCAGGATCTCGGGCGTGGGCACGAAACCCTGGAGAATGCCGATGGCCGAGGGGTGCACCATCAGGATCTCGAGCAGATAGCAGATCCCGATGGTGGCGATCAGCGTGACCACGATGACTTCGAGGTAGCGGAAGCCGCGGTGCTGCAAGTAGAGGATCACGAGGACGTCGAGCGCCGTCAGGCAAACGCCCACCAACAGCGGGATGTGAAAGAGCAGGTTCAGGGCAATGGCGGAACCGATCACCTCGGCGAGATCGCAGGCCGAGATGGCGATTTCGGCAAAAATCCACAGCGCAAAACTGGTTCGCCGCGAGTAACTCTCATGGCACATCTGGGCGAGATCCCGCCCGGTGACGATGCCGAGTCGCGCGGCCAGGGATTGCAACAGAATGGCCATCAGGTTCGAGGCCAGCAGGACGAAAATCAGCCGGTACTCGAATTCCGAGCCGCCGGCGATGTCCGTGGCCCAGTTCCCGGGGTCCATGTAACCGACGGCAATCAGGAATCCGGGCCCTGAGAAGGCTGCCAGCTTCCGCCAGAAACCCGCCCCCGCCGGGACCGCGACGCTGCGGTGCACCTCGGGCAGCGAGGGCGCGCGGGGAGCTATCTCATAGGCGGCAGAAGGGTCGCGGCTCATCAACAGCAAGGGTGGCATAACGAAAGCATCGGCACAAGCCGGGAATCAGCCGGGAGACGGGCCGGGCGGGACCCCACGTTCCCGCGCCTAACCTTCCGCCGCCCTGCGCCGTCTAAATCGGCGGAACCACTCCGTGGCTGGTTGCGTAAGGGGATATGAGGGCTGCCGTCGCGGCCCTGCCGAGGAAGGGCCATGCTGGAGACGGAAGACCGCGCTGCAAGCCCGGGGTGTCCGCCGGCCGACGGGGTATTCGGCGGCCTCAAGCCGGGCGAAAGGCTCCTGATTCATCCGGCGATTCCCCGCCCCACCGAGCATCCCGAGTATCGGGTGCAGCGGGTGGAGGCCGGCCGCATTGTGCTGCGCGAGCGTCCGGCTGATCCTCCGCTGAGCATACCGGCTGCCTCGGTCGCCCAGCTTCACGCCGCCGGCGGGCAAAAGCCGGCCGTTTTGGTTCTGAAGGGCCGGTTGCAGTGGATTACCGCCAGGCGGCAATGGACGGTCTTGCCTGAGGAACCGCCTGCCGACTCCGAACACGGCCTTCACAAGCTGACCAACGCCAGCGACCCCCGCGTGGTCGAATTCATCGAACAACTCCGGCATCAGGGCTATTCCGCCTGGTGGGTTCCCGTCGAGAGCATGCGGGAGTTCCTGGCTCAAGGCGGAGAGATCATTTACGATCAGGACGGACGATATTTGAGGACCCGGGACCAGCGGTCCGAGTGGATTCTCCTCGGGCGGAGCCCGGCGGCGACCGCGGTCGCGCCGTTGTAAACAAAGTTGGTCGGGCAACACTCAGCAATGGAGGTCTGGAGGAGCCTGGAAAGGCCCACGATTCAAGGAGGGGTTATGCAAAAACGCCTGGTTAAAGGGTTGGGGCTGGCAATCACGATCGCGGCCATTGCGGTTAACGCGGCGGCTTCCTGGGACAACGTCCGCGGCAGGTTTGAGCGCACCTTTACAGTCAGCGGACCCGTTGAGCTTCAAGTCAAGAACGGGTCCGGGGATGTCATCGTGCGTGAAGGCGAGTCGGGTACGGTACAGATCAAGGCCAAGATTTACGTCGGCAACCGCTGGTTCGGAAACGACCAGTCCGACGCCCGGGTCCACGCGATCGAGGCCAATCCGCCCCTCGAGCAGTCAGGAAGCACCGTCCGCGTCCGGGAACTCGAAGGGCATCAGAACATCTCCATCAACTATGAGATCACGGTTCCGGCGGACACCCGCGTACGTTCCGAGACCGGCTCGGGCGACGTGACGGTGGACGGCATCCACGGGCCCGTCGAGGCCCAAACCGGCTCGGGCGACGTCAAGATGCACGACGTCCATGGAAACGTGCACGCCGAAACGGGCAGCGGCGATACGAAATTCGAGGGCATTGAGGCGGAACGCGTCGAGATCAAGACCGGGTCCGGCGACGTCCAATTGCGCAACCTGCAGTGCGCCCTGGTGGCTCACACCGGCAGCGGCGACATCCAGGCGGAAGGCCGGCCCACCGGACACTGGCGTCTCGACACCGGCTCGGGCGAAGTCTCGGTGCATCTGCCTTCGGATCTCGCTTTCGATCTGAATGCGCACAGCGGGTCAGGCGACATTCATGCGAGCGGCGGCCTGGCCGTCACGGTCCAGGGGAGCCTGGGCCACGGTGAGCTGCGCGGCAAGGTCCGGGGCGGCGGCATTCCCGTCGATTTGGAGACCGGGTCCGGGGACATCAGCGTCGACTAAACTCACACATGTGGGCTACGGAGCCCAAAGGAGAGGCACAGATGAAATCACGCCTGGGGTTGAGGTTTCTCGCTGCGGCGCTGCTGGGCGCCGCCATGGCAGCTCTGCCATGTCTGGCGCTCGGGGCGGAAGGCTCTTTCGACCGCACCCTTCACGTGACCGGGGCCGTAGAGCTTGAAGTGACCACCGGATCGGGCAGGATCCAGGTGCGCACCGGGGACAGCGCCACCGTCGAGGTGCACGGGGTGATCAAAGCGCACGACCATTGGGGCGGGCCAAGCGCGGAACAGAAGGTTCACCAGCTCGAGGCGAATCCCCCCATCGAGCAGGACGGCAACAGCATCCGTATCGGACACATCGAGGATTCGTCGCTGCGGCAGAACATCTCCATCAGTTATGAAGTGGTGGTTCCGGCGGCGACTCGGCTCCATGCCGACACCGGCTCGGGCGACCAGTCGATCGAAGGAATCCAGGGACCACTCAAGGTTTCGACGGGTTCGGGCCGCATCGACGCCGTACGCATCGGCGGCGAGGTGCACGCCACCACAGGGTCAGGTGACATCCAGTTGGATACCGTCCAGGGCGGCGTAACCGCCAATACCGGGAGCGGTTCCATCCACGCCAAGGGCATTTCCGGTGAGTTCTCGGGTGAGACCGGGAGCGGCGATGTCCGCCTGCAGCAGTCGGCTCCGGGCAGCGTGAAGGCTTCGACCGGCTCCGGCCATATCGAACTCGCCGGAGTCAACGGCCCCTTGCACGCGAATACGGGAAGCGGCGACATCCAAGCCCAGGGCGAGCTCACCGGGGACTGGCGGCTCGAGACGGGGTCCGGCGCGGTCACGATTAATCTGCCGGAGAGCGCGTCGTTCAACCTTCGCGCCCACACGGATTCCGGCAAAATCTCCACCAACCGTCCAATCACGGTGGAAGGCACGATCAGCCGCAACGATTTTCAAGGCAAAGCTGGCTCAGGCGGGTATCTGCTGGAATTGAGAACGGCGTCCGGAGACATCCGGATCGAATAGGTCCCGTGCGCGCGACCAGGATGACACCCCGGGCGAGTCTGCAGCATCGTCCGGGGAATCAATCAGCGATGACGACCTTCCTCAGCTCACGGGCCGCGTTCTCCGGCTCGAGCGAGTTGTAATAAACCTCTTTCAGGCTGTATGACTTCGCTTTCGAAGGGATCACGGGCAGAATTTCCATGTGCCAGTGGTAGTCCTCGATGAGCGTCTGCCAGTTGCCGGTACGCTCGAACTTGGCGTTGGTGTTCGGAGCAGTGTGGAGAACGAGGTGGTAGGCGCTCGAGACGGCCTCGAGGCGCCGCAGCACGGACTTCAGCATGCGCGCGAAGCGGAGCTGCGAATCCCAGCCCGCGAGCCCCTGCTCGAAGGCACAGCTGTGTTCCAGGGGAAGCAGCCAGGTCTCGTAGGGAACCCGCGAAGCATAAGGACAAAAGGCCACAAACATCTCGTCCCATTCCACAGTGCGGATCTGCTCCGAGAGCTCCTGCTTGAGGATGTCGCACAGCAGGCAGCGCTCCTTCAGTTGGAAATAGCGTTGACTGGTGCGCAGCTCGTAGTTGACGCGTCTGGGGATGAAGGGCGTGGCCGTGATCTCCGAGTGCGGGTGCTCCAGATCCTGCCCGGCGGCGGCGCCCTGGTTGCGAAACACGGTCACGTAGCGAAAGCGCCGGTCCTTCTTCAAATCCACCAGGCGGGTAACGAAGGCGTTCAGGACCTGGGCCACGTGCTCATCGCTCTGGTGCGAGAGCTGGATGGCGTGATCGGGATGCTCGATCACAATCTCGTGCGCGCCCAGGTTTCGCATGCGGTCGTAGATTCCCTCGGCCTGGCGCTCCGGGTCGCCTTCGATGCGGTAGAGCGGACGAAGGTGCGGGATCACCCGGACCTGCCAGTTAGGATCATTGGGAGGGTATTGGTAGATCGTAGGGACCGTGTCCGCGAGCCCGCCGGGACAGAGCGGGCAGCCGTGGCCATCGGCCAGCCTTTCGCTCCCCACCTGCAAGACCCAGGTGTTGGTTATCGGATCTCTTCGTAATTGCATTCCCCCGTCAAGGGCTGTACCTCCGCCCCGGACTTTCGACTTGAGCGCCATTATTTTATGCCTGCCTCAGATTCTCGGCCCAACAGCCGCTGCTATAATGTTCGGTCTCGGCCGCTCGTCTTGGACGGCCGCGGCCCGTCACGCTTGCGGCATCCGTGATGCCATTTCAGCGAGCTACCGACCGGCCGGTGACATATATATCGGTTCGCGCGGGCGCCTGTCAATCGCTGTACGATCTTCAGCAATATGCGGTCGCATATGATACCACCGCAGCCGTTGTACCTGGGCATTGACGGCGGAGGCACTGTGACCACTGCCTGGGTCGCGGATCGCCGTGGCCGGGTCCGAGGGCGAGGAGCGGCTGGACCGTCGAATCCCGTCAAAGTCGGGTTGCCTGCGGCTAAGCGCGAGCTTCTTGCCGCCGCGCGGCAAGCCCTGGAGGATTCACCCCGCGCCGAACTGCGATCCGTTTGCGTCGGTTTGGCCGGCGGCGACCGCCCTGAAGTCTCCCGTCCCATTTTGACCTGGCTTCGCAAGCAGTTTCCTGCGCGAACCCATTTGCTGACCACAGACGCTGCGGTCACTTTGACGGCGGCGCTCGGCAGCGCGCCGGGCATGGTTGTGATTGCCGGGACAGGATCCATCGCGTGCGGGCGCAATCGCGCCGGGCGGATGCTGAGGGCGGGCGGCTGGGGCTCGGCCTTCGGCGACGAAGGTTCGGCCTTCGACATGGGCCGCAAGGCCGTGCAGTCGGCGCTGAAGGCTCTGGACGGGCGCGGACCGCGCACTTCTCTGGCCCGGCTGATCTGCGGAAGCCTGGGCCTCGCCGAGATCTCACAAATTGTGGGGCTGAACCTCAAACCGCAGCAGACTGCTGCGCTCGCTCCCCTGGTCATCGAAGCGGCACGAAAGGGTGACGGGCCGGCCCGCCAAATCGTCGACAAATCCGCGCAGGACCTCGCACAATTAGCCGCAGCCTTGCTTCGCCGCCTGGGACTCCGCGAAGGACGCGTTCCGGTGGTCCTGGCGGGAGGACTGCTGCGCGGAAGCGTCGCGCTGCGGCGCCGTTTCCGGCGTCATCTGGACAAGCTGGCCCCGGAGGCGACCGTCTCGGTGCTGCGCCGCGAACCGGTCGAAGGTGCGCTCGAGCTCGCGATGCGCGCGGACCCATCCCAGTCAAGCCCAAGCCAGAGGAACCCGTGGCGTCGCTAATAAGAAGTGGCCAGCCCTGTTTTTGTCTTTTCTTCGCCCCTGAGAATTAAGAGATCCTCAGCGTGTCTCTGTAAGCCATTGCACCTGATACGGTTGCGATGGGTTCGGCCATCAGCAAAAAAAATGCAAAAAAACGCTTGACATGAGCTATAGTGTTATAGTTAGCTATATCAGTACAAAGGCTTAGGCAAACATGCAGTTAGCCAGCAAGCTTGCCAGCTTAAAACCGAGTGCGCTAAAGAGATTTCCGCAACTACGTGAAAAGGGAAAAGGAGAACTGAAAATGAAGTCACGCATCGCTCTTTCCGTCCTGTTCGTTCTGATGTCGCTCTCCACTGTGGCTTTTGGCCAGTCTGACGCGCAAAAGTCGTTTGACCAATTGAAAACCCTGGCGGGCTCGTGGCAAGGCACTTTTGAAGGCAAGCCCGTGCAGGTCACGCTTCGCGTCACCTCCATGGGTAACGCGATCCTGCATGAGATGACGGGGGGCGGGCCCGAGGATCCGATCACCATGTTTTACATGGACAACGATCGCCTCACCCTCACCCACTATTGCGACGCCGGAAACCGCCCTCGGATGGTCGCCAAGCCGTCGCCCGACGGCAAGACGGTGGATTTCGAGTTTCTGGACGTCGCCGGCAGCACACAGCCCGGACACATGCACCATGCCGTCTTTACCCTGATCGACGCGAACCACCACGCCGAGGACTGGACTTACATGCAGCCAGGAAACAAGCCAGCGCAGGGGCACCTCGAGCTGGTGCGGACGGGACAGCAGTAGGCGGTTGGCAGCATGCGGTTGGCAGTATCGGTTGGCAGTATGCGGTCAGTAGTAGGCACCCCGACAGGTTCGTACCGCCGACTGCTGACTGGCCACTGCCGACAAACAGCGGTGAGCAGTAAGCGGTAAGCAGGAACCCAAAATGGACCGTGAGTGGAATGACAATCAGCCGATTTACCGCCAGCTTCGCGACCGCGTCGTTGCCATGATCCTCGACGGCGTGCTCAAAGAAGGCGATCCGCTGCCGTCCGTGCGCACGGTCGCGGCCGAATATCGGGTCAATCCGCTCACGGTACTCAAGGGCTATCAGCAACTGGTCGACGAGCAGCTTGTCGAGAGCAGGCGAGGTCGGGGCATGTTCATCAACACGGGCGCGCGCGATCTGCTGCTGCAGGGCGAACGCCAGAAGTTTCTTTCCGAAGAATGGCCCAGGGTCTCAGCGACCATTCAGCGGCTCGGCCTGACGCCGGCAGAACTGCTGAAGGCCGCCGGCGCCAACGGCCAGCCGCCCTCGGATGCTGCAAAACTGCCGGACGCTCAGGAGGAGGAGCGCTAAAGCCATGGTATGCATCGAAGCACGCGGACTCCGCAAGGCCTTCGGCACAAACATCGCGCTGGACGGCGTGGATTTGTGTGTCGAAGAGGGCCGCATCCTCGGAATCATCGGTCCGAACGGCGCAGGCAAGACCACCGCGCTCAACGCCATTCTCGGCCTGACCCCTTATCAGGGAGAGCTGCGGGTGCTCGGACGCGACCCCTGGACCGAGCGCGATCAACTCATGCGCGATGTCTCTTTCATTGCCGATGTCGCCGTGCTGCCGCGCTGGATCCGGGTTTCGCAGGCGCTCGACTACGTGGCCGGCGTGCATCCGCGATTTGATCGCGCCAAAGCGGAAGGCTTTCTTGCGAAGACGACCATCCGGCGAAGCAGCAAGGTCAGGGAACTGTCGAAGGGCATGGTGGCCCAGCTCCACCTCGCCCTGGTCATGGCTATTGACGTGAGATTGCTGGTGCTCGACGAACCGACGCTTGGCCTCGACATCCTGTATCGCAAGCAGTTTTACGATTCGCTGCTGAACGACTACTTCGATCGCAGCCGCACCATCGTAGTGACCACCCACCAGGTGGAAGAAGTCGAACACGTCCTCACGGATCTCATGTTCATCGACCGCGGCCGCATCGTGTTCAATTGCAGCATGGAAGAATTCGAGTCGCGCTACCTGGAAGTGACCGTGAGTCCCGAACATCTGGCCGCAGCGCGGGCGCTCAGGCCGATGTACGAGCGCCAGGTGCTCGGTCGCAGCATCCTGCTGTTCGATCGCGCCGATCGCCGGCAACTCGCCACACTGGGCGACGTGCGCACGCCCGGCATCGCCGATCTGTTTGTTGCGGTGATTGGCAACAATGCAGGCAGAACCCAAGGAGCCGCTCAATGAATACTCCGTTGAACGCCATGCCCGAGGCTTTCCCTGACTCGCAGGCCATCGCGCCGGCGGCCACGGCTGCGACTCGGCCTTTCTATTGGTCGGTGCGGCGCGAACTCTGGGAGAACCGTTCGATCTACCTGGCGCCGCTGGCAGCCGCCGC
>DASZIG010000030.1:0-159206 GCA_035949375.1 Terriglobia bacterium
CTTCACGCCCCAGGCGCTTGGCTCCAGGCCTGCCAATGTCAGCGTGACGGACAACGCGCCCAACAGCCCTCAGACGGTCAACCTGAACGGAACCGGGCTCACGTCGGTGTCACTCACACCGGCTTCGATTGGGTTTGGAACACGCAAGGCTGGAACAACCAGCCCCATCAAGACCGTTACCGTGACGAACCTGGGCAATGCGCTGCCGATCCAGAGCATCGTGATCGGTGGAGCCAACCCTGGGGATTTCGCTCAGACCAACAACTGCGGAAGTGGTCTGGCAGCCGGGGCGAGTTGCACTATCAGCGTGACGTTCACTCCGACGGTCGTCGGCAGCCGCAGCGCAACGATCAACATCAACGACAGCGACCCGACAAGTCCGCAGCAGGTAACACTCTCGGGCACCGGCGACTAGAATACTGAAATGGGATGTTCTTACCGGGCTGTGCTGGCGTGGGAAAACCCACACAGCACAGCCCGTTTGCTTTTTCATGCCTGATGGCTTTCCCGCACAACGTATCCCGGGCACCGCCTCGTTTACGCCCAATGATCACTGTCCCGTGGGCTGACTCACGGGCACGTCGGTCGAGAGGCCCCACTCGGTGGTCGTCAGCTTGCCATTGCTTGATTGCAGGATGTACCACGTAGCGTTCGAGGGACGGAACACCGCGATGTCCGTCTTCTCGTCGCCGTCGTAGTCTTTCGCCACCGGGATGTCGCCGGTCAGACCGAACTGCGTAGTGACCGCCTTGCCGTTGCTCGATTGCAGGGTGTACCACGTCCCGTTCGACGGACGAAACACCGTGAAGTCCGCCTTGGTGTCACCATCGTAATCGCCCGGCACCGGAATGTCGCCGTTCTCGCCCCACTGCTGGCTGACCGTCTTTCCGGTGCTGCTCAGCATGACCCACCACGTGCCGGTCGAAGGCCGGAAAATGGCGTAGTCCGTCCTGCCGTCGCCGTCGTAATCAGCGGGCACCGGAATATCCCCGCGCGCGCCCCACTGCTGGCTGAAGCTCTTGCCCGTGCTGCTCAAGATCACCCACCAGGTCCCGGTCGAAGGACGCCAAATGGCATAGTCGGTCTTACCGTCGCCATCGTAGTCGCCTGGCACCGGAATGTCACCAACCAAGCCCCACCGCTCGGTGACGGTCTTCCCGGTGGTGCTGTAATCGACGTACCAGGTCTGGGTCAATGGCCGCGACACGGCATAGTCCGTCTTCCCGTCGCCATCGTAATCGCCGGGCACGATGATGTCGCCATTCAGGCCGAACTGCTGGGTCACGCTTTTCCCCGTGCTGCTGTCGATCACGGACCAGGCGCCGTTCGAGGGCTGGAATACACCGATATCGGCCTTACGATCGCCGTCGAAGTTGGCAATGTGTTTGTCACGATGAATCATCGAGGGCAGATGCGTGGCCGGAACGTCGCCAGTCAAGCCCCACTGCGTAGTAGCGCTCCCGCCGCTCGAATACTCGAAGTACCAGGTCGCGTTCGACGGACGGAACACTGCGTAATCGTTCTTGCCATCGCCGTTGTAGTCGCCGACCACGGGAATATCGCCGGTCAAGCCCCACTGCACGGTGACGGTCTGACCGGTGCTGCTCAGGATGATGTACCAGGTCCCATTCGAGGGCCGCCAGACCGCGTAATCCGTCTTGCCGTCGCCGTCGTAGTCGCCTTCCGCGGGCATATCGCCGGATGAGCCGAACTGGGTGGTTACGCTCTGGCCCGTGCTGCTCAGTACCACATACCAGGTTCCGTTCGAGGGCCGCCAGACGGCGTAATCCGCCTTCCCGTCGCCGTCGTAATCACCCACCGCGGGCACGTCGCCCGTCAGGCCCCATAGCTTGATGATCTCCGGGCTGCCGTCGGAAGGCAGGATGTACCAAGTGCCGTTCGAAGGGCGCCACACGGCGATGTCGGTCTTCCCGTCGCCATCGTAATCGGCAGGCACGGGAAGGTCGTCGGTCTCGCCCCACTGCTGGGTGATGGCGCTGCCGCCCGCGGCCGGAATGATATACCAGGTCGCGTTCGAGGGCCGGAAGAGAGCGAAATCATCCTTGCCGACGCCCTGGTAATCCCCAGGCACGGGAATGTCGCCCGGAAGGCCCCATTGCTGCGTGAGATTGCCGCTAGTGCCGCTATCACTATTGGTATGCACGTACCACGTTCCGTCGGAAGGCCGATACATCGCCGGCTCGCCTTCGCCGTCGCCGTAAAAATCCACCGTCAAGGTGGGGCTTTCCGCCAAAGGGGCTATTCCAGTACCACTCAGGGTGATGGTCTGCGGACTTCCATAGGCGTTGTCGCTGATCGAAACTGAGCCCGTGAGCGGCCCAACGACAGCGGGCGCAAAGCTGATGCTGATCGTGCAGCTTGCCCCAACCGCGAGGCCCGTCCCGCAGGTATTGGTCTCGGCGAAATTCGCGCTGCTGATGATGCTGTTTATGTTGAGCGACTCGTTGCCAGTGTTGGTGATCGTCACCGGCATCGTGCCGCTACTGGTGTTCACCGTCTGCGGCGGAAACGCCACGCTCGAGGGCGACAGGTTGATGCCCGCCCCGGTTGCGGTTCCACTGAGAGTGGCCACCTCCGTTCCCGTGCCCACGTTCTCAGCAATCGAGACGCTGCCGGCTTGAAATCCGGGAAATACCGGACTGAACTCTACGTTTACCGCGCAGTTCACTGAGCCGCCCGACGCGCAGTTTGAGGAAGCATTCAGAATGAAGCCCGGGCTCCCGATAGCGCCGTTGACCTGCTCCGTGGGCGGAATTGAAAGGCCGTCGGCGATGGAAAGCGAGACCTCCTGCGGCGCACTCGTCGTGCCTACCGCCTGGGCACTGGTGAAGGCGAAGCTTGCAGGGTCCAGATTCAAACCATCAGTGCCTCCTGAACCCGTCAACGCCACGATGTGCGGATTCTCGGGCTGCTGCGTCGTCAAGTCGGTATCACTGACCGATAAGGTGCCGGTCACCGGGCCCATCGGCGCCACAACGGCGCTGACCTGAATCATGCAACTCGAAGCGACGCCGTCTTGCACGGGCGACAGTTCGATTCCAATGAAGCACGTTGAAGACTGGCTTGTGTTGCACGCTTGAGAAGCGATATCGGAGCAGAAATTGCCGCTGCTGTCGGGAGTGACAGCCGTGATCTGGATGGTGTCTGTCAGGCTGGTGTTGGTGACGGTCACCGGCTGCGACGGGCTGGGATTCGTTTGAAAGCCGTCGGTGCCGATGGGCTCCGTTCCAAACCCGAGCGCCCCCGGCGCGAGCGTGGTCGGCGAAGGATCGGTTGTTCCTGACACGGCGATCGTCTGCGCGCCGCTCGGTGCATCGTCGGTGACGGTGATATCGGTCCCCGGCGGCGTTGTCCCGTAGCTGCTTCCCGTTGGGGCGAATCCGGCCGTGATGCTGCACGAGCTGCCCGGCGCAATCGGGCTCGAACTCATGCAATTCGAGGCTGCCGAGAACTGCGCGGGCGCAGCGACGCTGAAGACGTGCAGATCCTTCAGGCCACCGTTGGTCAGGGTCACCGTCTGGAGCGGGTTGCCGGCGCCATTGAGGATACCGCTCGATGTGTCCGGCTGTTGACTCCCGAACGTCAGGCTGGTGCTGGAAAGGCTCACCCCCGAATTGCCGGACACGGTCACCGCAGGAGTTTGAGGGACGCCCGCGCCTTCTGCCAGTTGCTCGTCGACAAAGAAAGTGAGGCCCCCTTGGGGGAAAAAGCTTCCAGTTCCGCCCTGACCGAACATGATGCTGAGCGTCATATTGCCGGTCGTTCCGCCCGTCGTATAGTAAACGTCGCTGAGACCGCCCAGAATGGACGGCGGAGTACAAAGGGCGAGGGTAGTCTGCGAAGAGCACGTTTCGAAAACGATCAGATTGCCGTTCGTGTCATTCTGGTTGCTCAATTCCTGAATGCTGCTGAAAGTGATGGTCAGATCGTCGGGAGCGGAGAGAACCTGAAACAGGAAGAGATAGTTTCCGTCGGGGCAGGTATTGGTGGTATTGCCTTCCGGCGAGCCCGGGCACGTGGTCATTTGGCTGACGGTGATTCCGGAAGGTGTGACGACACTGGCTCCGAGCATCCAGGAGGAGGCATTGTTGTCCTGCCCAAAGCCGGACACGCTCTGACTCGAAATCTTCCGGGCCACGCCGAAACCGGCTGTGGGCGCGAGAAGGAGAGCTGCGAAAGAAAGAGTAGTCAGGCCGTAGCACGTGGTCTTCATTGACATTTGTCCTCGGGCAATCATCCGCCGGCCGAAGCGCCGGTTTGTCGGGACCCGGCGAGAGCCCCCGCCTTACGGGCGATCAGCAGGAAACGGAACCTCGTAGCGTCCTGTTGCAGGGATTTCAAATGTGAACGCCCGGAACCCTGGTCTCCGGAGAGAATCTCGATTTCGGCCTGTGCGAGCCGTGCTTCCATCTCACTGCCGGCCAGTTTTTTGGACTTCGCCTCCGTCAAGACGCTTTCCAGGACCTGACGTGCGGCTGCACTCTGGCCGCTGCGCGCCTCCACGCGCGCCTTGGTAATCGCAAGCGGCAATCGGATGGCACAGTCGGTGGTGCCCAGGTCCTCGGCCTGCTTTACTTCCGCGGCGGCCAGAGGGACCTTGTCCTGCGCCAGCAGAGCGCGGGCCAGCGTCTCGCGCGCGCCGGTCTCGTCGTCGGTGTCTTTCTCGGCGTGGAACTCATCGGCGGCTTGCCGGGCCAACTTTTCTGCTTCCACGGCCTGGCCCTTCTCGAGGTCGAGAGCTGCCCATTCCAGGTTATTGACGGCTGCGCCCGTCTTGTCGTCCGCGGCGGTCAGGTCCCGCGCCTCGCGGTACGATTTCTCCGCGCTGGAAACATCGTCCTCGGCCATCAGGATATCGCCCGACGTGAGCAGCCACGACGCCACCTTACTTTGAAGCCCGGCGTCCTTTCCCATGGCGATCGCCCGCTCGACGTGTGACTGCGCGCTTGCAAGATCGCCCAGCACGAAAAGCACGCCGCCCAGGTTGTAGACGGCGATGGCAAGGCCCGACTTGTCGCCGATGGCTTCGGCCGTCTCGCGCGATTGTTCATAGCTCGCCTGGGCTTTGTCATACTCGCACAAGCCCTGGAAGAAGGTGCCCAGATTGTTGTCCGCCTGAAGAAGGTCCTGCTTGAAATCGATCTCGCGTGCTACCTGGGCGGCTTCCTCCCAGCTTTTCCGCGCCGCCTCCGCATCGCCGCGCGACAACTGCAGATCACCGATATTGATCAGCGCGCCGGATATATCTTTTGCGGACCCGATCTGCCTGGCGATCGCGAGAGCGCGCGTCCGCAGATCGAGCGCCCGGGCGACATCGCCCTGCGAAGCGGCAATCTGCGACAGGCGCGTGAGGCTCCGCGCCCGGCCGCGAAGATCGCCCACGTCAGCGAAGGTTTCCTGCGCCTTCTCGCATGCCTGGGTGGCTTCGGCGGACTGGCCCAGGTTCCCAAGCGCCCAGCAGCGCTCGAGCAGAGCTTCGGCGGCAAGATAGCGCGATCCCTGCTCGGAGGCCTTCTGTTCCGCCTGGGCTGCCGCGCCCGCGCTCTTCTTGAAATCGGACAAAGAGTCCTCTGCGTACGCTTCGGCCAGATCGATGCGTGGATCTTCGCCGGAGGGCGGCGGAATCTGGCGGAGGACCGATACGGTTTTGAGGGCGTCGCTCCCCTTGCCGCCAGAAGTTTCGGCATCTGCCAGCAGCAGGCCGTATTCCACGTTGTCCGGGAAGACGTTCAAGAGCGACTTGTAGGTCTCAATGGCCGCGTCCCACTCAGAGCTGAGTTTTTCGAGACGCCCTTTGATCAGGCCCTTCTCTTCCGGGCTGAGCGCGAAAGAGTTGTCCGCGGCGAACTTGGCTTCGGCGCGGGCATTGTCGTCATAACCGAGCAGGTCCCACGCTTCGGCGAGCGCCGAGTGCGTGAGCGGGTAATCGGGGTCGGCGGCCTTCGCCTTCTCGAGGAGATCCCTGGCCCCAACCGCGTCATAAGCCTGCAGCTTCTGGAGACCCTCGGCATAAAGAGGCGCCGCCTCCGGCTTGGGCAGCGAAGCGTTGACGGATGCGGTCTCGGCCGCCGGCACGTCTCCGATACCCAGTTGCCGGCGCAAAGCGTCGCCGGCCTGCTTTACCGTCTCATAGAAACGGCCGAAGGTGCCATTTTCACCGGTCGAAGCCACGATCTCACCGGTGGCGGCGTCCTGCACCCGCAGGTCCAGCCGCAAGCTCCCGGCCGGATCGGCGCCTTGCGACATGTACGAGCCCAATACCACCAGGTCGCTCCCCAACGCCTTGCGAATCCGGGCCACGCTCTCAGCCGAGAGGCTGTCCTGATTGTTAAGCGAAAAATCGACCTTCATCCGGGCCACATTTTCTTCGGGAATGATGCGCAGTTGCCCGCCGGCGTCGAGTTCGCTGAGCAAGGCGGCAGAAAGCGCGGCCGAGATCCATGCCGTGTCGGGTCGTTCCGAAATGTTTTTGAAGCCCAGCACCGCGATCGAGCGGCGCAGCCCGCCGGCGCTGACGGTGGACGATCCGGGTTCCTGGGCCGTCCCCCTCGCGCTGCCGGTCGCCACGGCTTCTGAATGCGGATTGTCGGCTGCGACGGTTTCGCTGCCGGCGCCGGGCTTCGCACGCGCAAAAACAAAATCGCCGCTCTCATGGCCGGAATTGCGAATCGGGCTGTACTGCGGCAACTGTTCGGAGCCGCCGCCCACTCGCGGTTGAATGAAGCTGTCAAAAAGATCCGCGGCTGTGAACAGCTCTTGGTCCATCTGGCCGAGGCCAAGAAGAAAAGCGTCCGCAAAGACCGAGTGCCCTCCGGGGCCGGCGTCGTCCACCGGTTCATTGCCCCCGCTCGACATCAGGGTTCGTGACTTGCCCTTGAGCATCTTCTCCAGGAAAACGGAGCGCACGCGAGGATCGACTCGCATATTGGCGGCGCGGCTGAGCCTGCCCGAATAGCAACTGTCCGAGACAATCAGCACGTGGAGCGAAGGGATGATTTTAGCTTCGCCGGTGATGTCATCGGCACTGATCCAGTTCGCCCGGTTGTTCGTCTCGGCATCGGCCGGCAGCCAGTAGGCCCTGTCCGCGGCGGTGTCGAAAAAACCGTGTCCAGCATAATAGATGAGCAGGTTCGAGGTTTCGGGCAGGGTGCGGCCATAGCCGTCAAGCGCACTCACAATCTGGTAGCGCGTGGGATTCAGCAGCACACTCGTCTTGAAGCCGTACTGATCGTGAAGCAGCGCTGCCACGGCGTTCGCGTCGTTAACAGCCGTCTTGAGATGGGGCAAAAAGCGGTAGTCGTCGATCCCGATCACCAAGGCATAATACCGGCTGCGCCCGGCGATGGCTTTCGGCTGACTGGGCTGGACCTTGAAGCCACGCGAGGTTGCCGTTTGGATGCCCGGCAGAGCCTCGTTGGCAAAGATCAGCGCCAGAATGCACGTTACGAGGCAGACCCACGCCTGCCGCTTCTTGCTCATCGGTTGGTCTGGTTCCCCTCAGCTTTCCTATCGAGCGTGATTCACGCGCAGCGAAAGGAATCAAGAGAGTCTAGCACAATCAAGCAATGGGCAGTCCCCAGCAAGCCCCTTCTGGCCGTTGGGATCTGGCTATCAAAACGCCCGTAGAGAAGATCTTTGCTGGGTCGAGGATTTCGAATAGCCTTGCCACTTCGGAACCGTCATCGTGGTAGTCTGGGTTGAAGTCAGTTAATTTGATCACTGATTGCTTGAGAGCCGAAGGCGATGGTTTGGGCAATCGCAGAGGAGACACAGCAAAGATGAAAATGAAGAAAGCAGTCAAGAACTTGAAGAAGGCACAGTTCTTCGTGTCTAAGGTAGTTGAGCAGTATGCGGGTGCCGGGTCACCAATCCTTGACCTGCTGGATACCGTAGGAGATGGCCTCACCCATGCCCAGAGATTGATCCAGGGAAATGAGGCGGCGGGGTCAGCCCCGAAGGCCGGCAACCGGCCCGGGAAAAAGCAGCGAGCGCGTTCGCAGCCAGGAAAGAGAAGATTCTCGGCCGCCGCCAGGAGGAAGCTCTCGGTTGCTGCCAAGAAGCGGTGGGCCGCGGCAAAGAAGAGCGGCGCTAAGAGCCTTGCTGGCTAGCCGGCCAAGGGGCGCCGGAATCGGAGTCGCATTGAATCGGCGGCGAGGGCGGCGGGGTCGGGGGTCAGCAAGGAATGAGTTGGCTCAGGGTAGGTGGCATGAGCTTCGAAGTTCTTATGTGGTTATTCGGGAGAGTGAGCCATGAATGCACCCGTGCTAATCAGGCGCACCATCCTGTCGGTTCTCCTTGCAGCCTTCTCGTTGCACACGCAAAACACCGCCGCCCCGGCGCCCACGACCCGTCCCGCTGCACCTAAACCCACACCTTGAATAAACTCGCGGCGATCGATGTCTTTTGCCATGACGGATCTTTCTGTCGTGCACTACGTGGCACCAACCCACTGGTTCCGATGCTGGACGAAGCCGCCTTCAGCGCAACCCATGTTTCAGTGGTATAACGGTGCACGGTGGGCGGGTTTGAATCGCGGTCACACGCGCGCCCTGAAGGGACATTCGCATGGACAGACGGAGTTGTTTCCAGGCAGCCATGGTGGGAGCAATCGGTGCGGTTCTCCCACGGCATCTTGCAGCCGAGGAGCAGGCGGCACGAGCGACACGTGGATTGCCGTCGCCGATCATCAAAGACATCCAAGTGATCACCACGCAGCCGGCCGGTGTGCGCCTGGTGGTGGTGAAGATCCTCACCGATCAGGATGGGCTCTACGGTTACGGTTGCGCAACCTTCACCCAACGAGCTGACCTGGTTGTGCCGGCGGTGGAGAAATATCTCAAGCCCTTCCTGATCGGGAAACCGGCGGACCGTATCGAGGACACCTGGCAGGCCTGCTACAACAGCTCCTACTGGCGCAACGGGCCCGTGCTCAACAACGCGATCAGCGGGATCGACGAAGCGCTGTGGGACATCAAGGGCCGGCAGGCGAACATGCCGGTGTACCAGTTGCTCGGCGGCAAGGTGCGCGAAGCGGCCGCAACTTACGACACGGTGGGCGGCCTGGAAACTTCGGATGTAATTGATGGCGTCCGAAAGTCGATGGCGGCGGGGTTCAAACACATCAAGGTCCAGATCGGCGTGGCGGGGATGGCGGTGTACGGCCCGCATGGCGGTCCGGCGGCAAAAGGCCTGCACGATGGGGCCGTGTTCGAGCCAGGCCCTTACATGCGCAGAACCCGGCAAATGCTCGAAGAGTGCCGGAAGCAGTTGGGTGAGGAGGTCGAGCTCATTCATGACGTGCACGAGCGCGTGAGCCCCCACCAGGCCGTGCAATTCGCCAAAGAGCTTGAGCCCGTCAGGCTGTTCTACCTCGAAGACGTCCTGTCTCCCGAGGACATCGACTATTTCCGTCAGATCCGTCAACAGTGTGCAACCTCGTTGGCCATGGGCGAGCTGTTCAACAGCCCGCACGAGTGGCAGCCGCTGATTACGGAGCGCCTGATCGACTATATTCGTGTCCACCTGTCGCAGGCTGGCGGTCTCTCGCCAAGTCGCAAGATCGCCATCCTCGCCGAACAGTTCGGGGTCAAGACGGCCTGGCACGGTCCTGGAGATGTCTCTCCGGTCGGCCATACCGCGCAATTGCACCTCGACCTTGCGAGCCCCAACTTCGGCGTCCAGGAGGGCGGCGTGATCCGAGGGTTGGAGGCCGAGATCTTCACCGGCTGCGCCGACTACAAAGACGGATTCCTGTGGGCGAGCGATGCGCCGGGATGGGGGATCGAAGTGAACGAGGAACTCGCGGCAAAGCATCCCTTCCACTCCGATAAGCTCGATGGCGGATGGGGAGAAATCCGGCGGTACGACGGCACCATCATCAAGCAATGACCCCGGGAACGCGGCGCGATGCAATGTGGTGACGAAACGCCAAGTCCATCTCCCCGACGGAGACTGCTTATGGGCAGGAAAAGACAGACGCAATCGCGCGGAACTTCTTCCGGGCAGCCCAGCACCCTCTCCGATTTCTCAAGAGTCCCCACCACTGCGGCCGTGGGCTCGACGATTCCGGGGACGACGGGTGCATAGGCATTCGCTGCGCTTGCCGGTTTGCAACCATTGGGGTCGGGAGTTCGAATCTCCCGCTTGACTACGGGGTTGGCGCCACCCCCCTATCATCCGAAATCAGGGTCACAGCCGGAAAAAGATTGCACAGGCCGTATTCGTGTGATAAACATTACTCACCCGAGTATTCGGTGGGGTAACCGAAAACAAAATCCAGGAGGGGCAAGCAAATGGTGATCGGTCAGCGACTCCGTCAGCTTCGCGAGCAGAAGGGTCTTTCGCAAGGTGACATTGAAAATTCAAGTGGGCTTCTCCGGTGCTACATCTCGCGTGTTGAGCACGGGCACACCGTCCCATCCCTCGACACGCTGGAGCGCTTTGCCGAGGCTCTCGAGATTCCACTCTACCAGCTGTTTTACGTCGGAGAAGACGCTCCGAAGACTCCACATCTGACCCCGCGCATGTCACTTGAGGAGCTGGCCGATGAAGCCGGTCCTTCGGGAGCCGAAGCCCGCCTCCTCCTGAAGTTGAAGAGGTTGATCGCTAAGATGGCGGATCCGGATCGGAGCTTCCTGCTCGACTTCGCGCGCAAACTGGCGACTCGCTAAACAAGACTCGCCATGCCACGGCCCAGCTCTCCAGTGCTGACCGCGGCCCGGCAGCGGGCGTGTCACTGCGCCGGCAGGCGTTCGTTCAACTCACCCTTAAGAAGCTGGACCTGCCTTTCTGAAACCTGGACCTCGCCGCCGAGCACGAGGGCCAGCCGGCCGGAACCGGCATCCCGGAATTCAGCCTTGTCGATCGCGGCCATGTCCTGGGCCGCCGGCGGCAACGTGACGCTGCGGTTGGTGCCTTTTTGCATGGCGGACTGGAGCGCGTTCGTGATCTTCTCGCGCAACGTGGCGCCGAGGGACCCGGAACGGAGTAATTCGCCGAGGGACCCGTCCGCCTGGATCGACTCAACCTCGGGCACAAGTCGCAGCGTCTTGTCCGCTTCAACGCCTGGCGTGAGCTTCATCTGAATCGTCCCATTACCCCCAACCAACTTTTTGGTGGTTTGTTTGCCGAAGGCCTTGAAGCAGGCGTAGCGCTCATAATGCAGTTGAACAACCGCCCGGCTCGAAGGTTCGGCGGGAACGAGAGAGGCGCTTTGGATCGCAATCCGGTCGCCGCAGTGCTCGTCCTTGTCCAGTTGGGAGCGCAAGATGCCCGTCATGTTTTGCTGAAGGTCTGAAAGATCGGCGGTCAGGTCCAGCTTGAGAAGATAATCGTTGTGACCGCGCGCGGCCACGGAAATGATGCCGGAAGCGACGATCGCGATCGGTTGGTTCTCGATGCTCAACGGAATCATGGAGGGTGGAATCTTAAAGGTAAATTCCTCTGCCCTTGCGGGCGTCGACGCTGCCTGACCGGCCAGGACCAAAGCGAGGAGGAGGGTATGCATTCAGGAAAACCTCATGATGACGCGGCGCGCAACGACGTTCCTGAAACCCGCGCGCCTCACGCGACCATGCGGCGCGAGAGTCCCGGGTATCTTCGGGCGCAGACGTTTTAGGATGCCGGCATTTCCGCCGATGATGCCTCGCCGGGATGTCGCGTCAGGCATTCCCCGTCGGGCATGAGGCCACGTTCCCAAGCGCACATCATCGATCGGCTCCGCAGGACGAGTTGGCTTTGAATTGTTGAA
Source organism: Terriglobia bacterium (assembly GCA_035949375.1). Classification (GTDB taxonomy): domain Bacteria; phylum Acidobacteriota; class Terriglobia; order UBA7540; family UBA7540; genus Gp13-AA77. The sequence goes on from DASZIG010000030.1 coordinate 11,771, forward strand.
ACGAAGCCACGGCCGCGGTCGCTTTATTGATTACAAAGGACTTATGACGAATCCGATTTTGGCTTTTTTGGCTTCGTTTGACTTCGTTTTGACCTATTTTTCGGGCATATTTATTGATTCTATTGGACTTGGTGGCTTCGTTTCGTTAAATTTTAGATTCTTTTTTTTTGCCTTTTTGAGGAATTATCGGGGGCTAGCTTCGGGGCTACACAGTCCCAGTTTTCTTTCCCGGGTCTGCGGACATTTCGAGGTAACGGCGAGCCAGCGAGGGGGCTGGTCTGCTCCAAAAGGCAGCGGCTGCTTTATTACGGCTGTGCGGATTCGTTGGTGAGCGTGGCTATGGCTCCCGTGCTTTGAGGCGTGCTGTGATGATCATTCCCTTGGGGCGTTCTTGCTGCTTTTGAGTTTAGCCGCAAGGGTGGATTCATTCGGGAGCGGGAAGCGGATGGGCCGCGTGAAACAACGTAAGCGGAATGATGTTCCCCTCGGCAACCGATCCCGAGTCGTTAGGGTGCAAGTGGTCCCCGCTGTCGTACCCAGGCAGCAATCTCGCGGGGCGGGCGGGATCCCGTACCGCTCGGTCGAAATCGATGACTCCATCGAATTCACCGCCGCTGCGCATCCACGCGTTGACCGCCTCCCGGGTCTTCTCATTATCCGGACTATAAAAGCGGTCAAAGAAGGGCTGACGGAAGAGTGCCTTCTCGAATGGCGGGATCGTTGTTCCAATCGCTCGAATTCCGTTTTGGTGGGCGCGCGCTACAAGCTGTCGATAGCCCGCTATCAGATCTTGCGTAGTGACCGATTCGCTTGCGGGTACGAACGCGCCCGGGAACAGAATGTCGTTCACGCCCACAGCAAGGATCACGTACTTGACGCCTGCTTGCGTCAGCACGTCGCGTTCGAAGCGCGCCAGGCCCGCCTCCCCGAGAAGTGCCCCGACTTGCTCAAAGTAAGCTCCCAGTGGCGGCGGACCGCCTCGCTGGTGGGGGCTCTGGCTATCACTTAACAGTCGATTGCCGATGATGCCTTCATTCAGAACACCCAGTTCCGCCCCTCCGTTCTTCTGCAACCTCTCCGCAAGCACGTCTGGCCAGCGCCGGTTGGCGTCTGCTGTCGTACCGTCCCCGTCAGTGAGCGACGATCCCAGCGCCACGATCGTGGCTCCGCCGGGCGAAGCCGCAACATCAACGCCGGTGAGGAACGGCCAGGAGTCGATCTTCTCTGCGACTGGGAAACTCGCCTCGGCTGCGTGGTCGCCGGTTTCGGGCGAGACATAATTCGTCTGGAGTGCCAGGGCATGGTCGGTTGTTGCCGCCGTCGGATTGGGAAGAAAGATGCTGACGGCCAAGTCCGACAATGCAGGGACGTCCAACTCCACGGGATCGCTTACCGCCATCGATCGGGCAGGTATTGTTGTGGATGGGAGTTTGCGAAATGTCAGAATCCGGTCGGAGCCAGGATCTATCTTCGCCCCGTCGACGCGCCTCGCGATGTGTGCGCCGCCGATGACCAATGGCTGGTCGCCAAAAGTGTTGGAGATCTTGATCCGAACTCCCTTTCCGCCCGCGCTCGTGTGCACGATCAAACGCAGAGTTTGATTGCGGAACCCCTGCGGTTGACCGGGCACGGAAGGTTGCGCTGCGGTCCCCCAGGTCCCGATCCAATGCCGAGAGTCGCTGCCCTTGGCGGTACTCGATGCCGCCCTCGCGGGATTGATTCCGCCGAGCAAGGCAAGCGCTGTGATGCCAACCAGCGAGCAAATCCTTCGTCGCATAGCAATAAGTTTAACCAGCGGATTTTGGTAAGTTCCATTCTTCATTTGCCTGCCTTGGTGAGCGTCCTGCGCCCGTCAAGCCCCGGAAGCGCCCACGAAGGGGCAAGTGCCGATGTAAACCAGGTTCCCACGAGTCTTCACGAAGCCCTCCCGTGGGTTCCTTTAAAGTCTGGCACACACTCCGAATCGTCCGTCATGAGGGCGCGGCCATGGGGGCTCGCGGCGGGCTGGACGAAATTCAAGCGCTGGCCGGCCGGCTATTCATCGCGAGTGGGCACAGCCGAATGCGGCCGTTCGTCACGCAGATCTTCGCTCAGGAAGGACTCGCGCCGCGAGACCGTTTCCACGGCCTGCAGCAGGTCGCGCGCGATGCTCGTCTTCACAACGTACCCGGTAGCGCCGGCGCGAAACGAAGCGGCAACCATGTGCGGCGAGTCATGAAAGCTCAGCATCAAGACGGGTGTGTCGGGCAGAATTTTTCTGATCTCGCGTGTGGCCTGGATACCGTCCATGCGCGGCATCGCAATATCCATGATGATCAAGTTCGGCTCCAGCCGGGCCGCTTCCCGGACGCCTTCCTCCCCATCGACAGCCTCCCCGCACACGTGCCATTTCGAACTGACCTCGAGGAAGGCCCGCAGGGCGCTTCGCAGGGCGGCCTCATCGTCCACAACCAACACGCGGTATGAATCGGCAGCTACCATTCGAAGTGCGTTCAGGCGTCGCGCGCCTGGTTCCTGGCTCCAACCCCGGGGCTATGCCTTGAGACCATCGCGGCCCTCGGCTGGCAACTCGGCGCGGACGGTCGTTCCCCACCTGCCCGATTCGATGCTCAGCTTGCCGCCGAGGAGTCGAACTCGCTCCATCATGCCACGAATCCCTACTCCCAGCCGGGCCGGCGTGGCCAGCACATCGGCGGGGATGCCCCGGCCATCGTCGCTGATTTCGAGCCCGATGCGCCCATCGCCCATGCCTACCTTGATCCTGGCGGTGCTGCTGCCCGAATGGCGGTGGATATTGGTGAGCGCTTCTTGAGCGATGCGGAACAGGGCGGTCTCCGTCTCGGGGCTGAGGCGCGGCCAGTTCTCCTCCGTCTGCACCTCGACCTTGATTCCGCTGCGGTCGCTGAATCCCTTCACATACCACCGAATGGCGGATCCGAGGCCGGTGTGTTCGAGGAGGGGAGGATGGAGCAGATGGCTCATCGTCCGAATTTCGCGGCTACCGCGCTCTAAGAGCTCCGATAGCTGGAGGAACGATGACTGAGCGGGCCCCTGGGCCGGCGCAACCAGGGATTCCAGGGTAACAAGGTGCAGTTGCATGGCCGCCAGAATCTGCGCGGTGCCGTCGTGCAATTCGCGCGCCAGGCGCCGCCGCTCGTCGTCCTGCGATTGCAAGAGCCGGCCGGACAGATCACGAAGAGCGTCCTCGCTCGATCTCAAGGCGGCTTCGGCGCGATTGCGCTCGGCGACGTCGCGATGAAGGGCCACGGCGCCCCATATCACCACCACCACCGCGAACAAGCTGCCCACGGCGACCAGAAGCGTCGCGCGCCGGCGGTTCATCTCCGTTTTGGCTCTGCGCTCCCCCAGCAGCCGGTTCTCCTCATCTCTGATCTCGTCCGTCACCTGCCGGATCGGATCCGTTTGCGCGAGGGCCACGCGATCCAGCTCGGCGATAACGGCGGCGCTCGATCCCCCGCGCTGCCGCTCGGCGATGGCCTGGTTCAGGGTTTCGATGCGGCGGTCCAGCAAGGGCCTGAGCTCGGCGATCCTGGCCTTCTGATCGGGATTGTCCGCCACCATTTCGCTCAAGTCTTCGACGCGGGCCCGCAAGTTCTTCACCGCCAAACCATAGGACCCGAGAGGGCTCGCGTCGCCCGTGGTCACAAACCGGCGTGCCTCGGCTCCGCATCTGGAAAGGGCGTCCTGGACTGTCCCGACTTGACTACCCACCGCGACGGTGTGGGTGACCCACTCCAGGCTGTTGACAAGATCGTGAATGGTGGCGTACTGGACGGAGCCGATGACGAGGAACAGGGCCAGCACGATGGCTCCAATCAGGATTGCGCGGCTTTCCAGTGTCCATTTCATCTAGGCTCCGGCCGTGATTCGTCCCGGCGCCGGAAGACTCGCAAGCCACCGCAGACCGAAGCGGTCAGTAAAACGCGCCCCTGTCTGCCGCAGCCACACTTGATCCACTTCGAACGCTCCGGTTTCAACGTCGATCGCCACGAACTTAGCACCGTCGCGATCCTCCGCACACGCCTCTGCCTGATGTTCGTAGATCTCGTCGGCCCGGCGCGAGAATTCTGCCTTGCTGTATCGAGGCTGCAATAGAGGTAGCCCAACCGCCAAATGCGATTATAACTCACTGGTCGGCTTCGATTTCTTCGGCCTTCGGGCCCAGCTGCGGGCGAGTCGAAAGCGCCGCGCCGGAAGACACTGAAACAGAACCGGCCAGGTTGGGAAAGTTGGCTCTGAGTTTCACGCCGATGCCTGGAGTGCCGTTCGTTTTGCCGGCAACATTGTAGGCTAGGTAGCCGCGCCTCATGCGGGTGAGATGCGCTCCGGCCTGGCGGATGTCAATCGGTCCAGGAAGGTATCAAAGATGGATTCCCGCCTTCGCGGGAATGACGCGCTCATGAGATTGCGCGCCCAGTCACGTGCAGTCGCGCGGCCTCACGGTGGAGCTCCCAGCGGAGCCCTAGCCGTACAGCGGAGCGCTGACCATGCAGCGGAACCCTGGCCGTACTGCAGAACTGTGACTGTACAGCGGAACCCTCGCCGTCCCGGTCATTCCCGCGAAGGCGGGAATCCATCTTGGAAACACTCAGCGTGCACCTGCAGGCCGGGTCCGTCCAGGGGGGCCGCAGGGCGATTACTGATGCGGGAGCGCGAAGGCCGTCACAGAATCTCCCATGCCGAACAGCACGTACTGCCGGCCGTCGAGTTCATAGGTGGTCGGCGGATTGCTGGAGCGGCTGGCGCGAACGTGCCACAGCACTTTTCCGCTCGCGGGGTCGAGGGCCACAAGATAGCCGCCCTCGCACCCTGAGAAGAGAACCCGGCCGGCGGTCACGAGCAGCCCGCCGCCGCTTCCGCCGTCGAAGCTCCAGACGACCTTGCCGGTTTTGAAATCGATGGCGCGCAAGGCGTCCTGGCCGCCGCCGAGTCCGAAGTCCCGTCCGCCAAAGCCCTCGCCCTTGCCTTCAGCCGTCAGGTAAAACACGCTGCAATTGTCTGACGCCAGCACATAAAAGTCGCCCACAGCCGGATCAAACGCGGGCGAAAACCAGTTGGTGGCGCCGCCCGAACTTGGACACACCAGCACTCCGTCATGGGTCGGGACTTTGGCCGGATTCATGATGGGCCTGCCCAGGGAATCCATTCCCGTGGACCAGTTGGTCTTGGCGAAAGGAGCGGTGAGAAGGTGGGCGCCGGTGGCGCGGTCGAGCAGGAAAAAGAAGCCATTCCGATTCGCCTGCGCCAGCAGTTTGCGCGGCTTGCCCTCGAACTCGGCGTCAAACAGGATGGGCGTCTGAACGCTGTCCCAGTCGTGCGTATCGTGCGGCGTGGTCTGGTAGTACCAAACCAGCTTGCCGGTGTCCGGGTTCAGGGCCACGATGGAATCGGTCCACAGGTTGTCACCCATGCGTCCGGAGCCGGCGTGCACGGGATTAGGATTGCCGATGCCCCAGTAGATCAGGTTCAGTTCCGGATCATACGTGCCGGGCACCCAGGGCATACCGCCGCCGTGCTCCATGGCGTCGGCGTCAGGCCACGTGTCCGCGCCGGGCTCCCCGGGCCGCGGTTCGGTGAACCACTGCCACTGCAGCGCGCCGGTATCGGGGTCGCGCGCCTCGAGATATCCGGGATTGTCGAGCGTATCGCCGCCCACGCCGCAGATCACGTGATTCTTCACGATCACGGGCGCCATGGTGGAGAAATAGTCGAGCTTCACGTCGGCCATCTCCTGGCGCCAGCGCTCTTTGCCGGTCCGCGCGTCAAGCGACACCAGGTAATTGTCGGGCGTCTCAAAGTACAGCCAGTTGCCGTACATGGCCACGCCCCGGCTGCCGATGTGCAAGCCCTCGTTGGGAGGATATTGGTAATGCCAGATCTCCGCGCCGGTGCGCGCGTCGACGGCCCAGACGTTGTCAGGCTCGGAGAAGTAGAGCACTCCATTCACTTCGAGCGGCGTGGCCTTGACCGCCGAGCCGAGGCTCGGCTGCGCCGCGCGCGGCCCGCTCAATCGCCATGTCCACACCCGGGTGAGGGTGGCCACATTCGAGGAATCGATTTGGGTCAGGGGACTATAGCGCCGGCCGGAGTAATCCCCGTTGAAAGTGGGCCAGGTATCGGTGGGCTGCTTGAGCAGCGCGGCGGGATCGAGCCCCTGTCCCCATAGGGGAAGAGCTAGGGCGAAAATCGAAAGAACAGTCAAAGAGAAGCGCGCCTTCATTTCAGGGTCTCCAGATAGGCTAGCAGATCGTGCATTTCAGTATCGGTGATCGTGTCGATCAGCTCCTTGTGCGCCGCGAGCGGATCATGAATTTCAATCTTGGCGCCCTCGACCGGGATCGAGCGCGGAGACCCGGATGCGTCCTTCAGGGTGATCTCGAATGGGTTTTGAGAAACCAGCGTGCCCGAGACCGCTTCCCCCGAAGGCAATGTCACCGAGACGGCCGGGGGTTTTGGCGGAGGGCCTCCGAAGCCGGCGAACGATGGGCCGGGATAAACGAGCCGCGTTTCGAGGTCAGGAGGTTGATACTTGCTCGCGATTCCCGCGAGATCCCCCGTGACGGAGTGGCATGTGCTGCACTTGCCAGGGCCGTTGAAAAAAGCCTCGCCCGCCTGGGCGTTGCCGGTGACCACCTCCTGGAAACTGTACGCGAAGCGGTTGGCGGCGGCGCGGATCTGCGAGTGTAGAAACGCGGAAATGTCCGCAATCTGCCCGCCGGTCAAGTCCGGAAACGCCGGCATTCCCTTGCCGGTCCGGCCGTCGTGCACTACCCGCCCGATCAGGTCGCCATCCTTGTCGCGAATCACCAAGGGGGACGCCACCAGGTCAGGGCCGCTCTTGCCGGTGCCGTCGGGCGCATGACAGAAGCCGCAGGTGGGAGCAAACAGCTTTTGGCCGCGCTCCACGGCGGCCGGGTCAGGGGCCGGGCCGGGCGTGAAGATGCGGGCAGCCATTTCCGCGAAGCCACCACGCCGGGCGGGCTGGGTCTGAGCGGGCTGCCCGCCGGCTTGCTGGCTTGCCTGAGACGCCGGGGCCGTTTGCGGCGCAGGCTCCTGAGCGCCCAGAACGGCGGCCAGCAGCAGGACGGGTGCTGCCGAAAACACAATCAAGCTCCTTAGAACACGCATAACTCTCCTCGTGCTTCTGAACACATCAGTATGACAGTTTTGAGCCGCGCGGCAGCGGCGATGGCGACAGCGGCGCGGCGCGGTCAGACGCTGAGATTGCGCAGGTAGTCGCAATCGATCTTGATGGCCTCGAAAGGAGGCGCGTCCGGAAACGCCTCCTGCTCGACAAAATAATGCGTAATATGAGCGCCCTTGGCCGCCTCAAAAATTGGTTTGTAATCAATCTTGCCTCGCCCGAGTTCCGTGGCGCTCGCGCCCCCGAGAGAAGTGGTCGGCTTCGAGAGATCGAGCTCGTCTTTGACGTGCAGCATGCTGTAGCGCGCGGGGTACTTGCGCAGATAAGCGGCAGGATCGTGACCGGCCACCTTCATCCATCCGCAGTCAAGCTCGAACGTCACGAGTCTCGGGTCGGTCTGGCGCAGAAGCTCGTCGTAAGCCATAGCGCCGCTGAACTTTTTGAACTCCAGGTCATGATTGTGATAACCGAACTGGATGCCCGCTTTCCCGGTCTGTTCTCCGATCTTATTGAACTGCTCGGCATTCCACTTCCAATCGTCCAGAGTCAGCCCGTTCGCAATCGCCATCGCCTGGGCAACGGGACTGGCGGAGCCGGCCTTGAATTTGGACGGATCGGCAACCCACGGGAAGGCGCAAATCATGTACTGAAGGCCGAGTGCCTTCGCAAACGCGATCGTGTCATCCAACCCGCTCAGGAGCTCGATCAAGGGGTAGTGCGCGCTCGGGCAGCTCAAGCCGGCGGCGCCCAGCGATTCCCGCACCTGCGCCGCCGTGCGCTTGTAGAACCCGGCCATCTCCACTTCCTGGTAGCCGGCGGCTGCAACCTGCTTCAGCGTGCCGTCAAAATCCTTCTGAAGCTGATCGCGCACCGTATACAGTTGCAGCCCGATGGGCAAGCCTAGAGGGTTAGCCCGGCCGATTCTCCTTGATTCCCCGAACGCAGCAAAGGCGGCGACCCCTACTGCGGTGTTGCGAAGAAAAGCGCGTCTTGACAAGGGGTTCAAAAGCATCGAGCAACCTCCTCGCGAGAATACCTGGCGGGGTTCCGGTCAAACGAGCCGCAGTTTCGCCAAGCGGCCAATTCTATACCGGAATCCACCTTGCAGCGGAAAAACCTTGGGGCACGCGAGAATGCCGGCGAGAATACCCGCGAGAATGATCGTGGGGGCTCTGCTGGAATGGCTAAACCGCGTGGCTGCTTTCATACCAGCCGGGCGGGGGATCCATCTGTCGCTACAATCGATCAGGCCTTCCCGTTACTGCTGCGGTTGCTGTTGGGCCGGTGGTTGCTGTTGCGCCGGCGATTGTTGTTGGGCCGGTGGTTGCGCTTGCTGTTGCGGTTGAGCAGCGGCGTTGTCGTAGACGCGCCGGATCGACAGGATTCCGATGCTCGAGTTGTCGAGCTTGGACGTATAGAAGAGTTGTTTGCCGTCCGGGCTGAGCTCATAGGTTTCGGTGAGTTTCCCAGAGTGGCCAAGCTTGCTTTCGGCCACCAGGCGATCGCCGTCCCAATGCGACTTGACGGTGGTCTTCTGGCCGCCGGAATCGTCTTCCTTGTGTTTCTTTCCGTCGCCGTAAAGTGTGCGGGCCCGGCCGGCGTCATCCGTGATTGAGAGCTGCTGTCCGTCCTGAGTGATGGCGAAAGTTTTCGGGTCAGTAGACATGGTCTCCATATCTTCGCCGTTGAGCCCGCCATTCTGAGCCGCCGGGCTGCGGCCCATCCCGCCCCGGCCCATGCCGCCGCGGCCCATGCCTCCCATACCGCCCATACCGACCCCACCACCGGGATAGCCCCCGCCGCCCGGGTAGCCCCCACCGCCGCCGCTCGGGTAGCCCCCGCCGTTCGGGTTGGTGCCGCCTGAGTTTCGCGCCAGGCGGCTATTCTCCTCCGCCTCGTTAATCTTGTCGTTGGCGTTGTCGCTTTGATTCGCGTTGAACGTCCATTGCCCCGCGAAGTGAGGCGCGGCCGGCTTGTCATCCCCAAGCACGATGCTCGCTGAGCCCCCGAGCGCCGCCACCAGGCAGACAAGCGCCAGTTGAAGAATCAGTACCGCTGAAGACGCGAGTTTATTTTTCATAACGAGTCGCCCCACTGTATCGTTTACCGGACCGGTGTCTCGGTCGGTTGGATTCGATGCTTTACCAGCGGGTTGCACCAGCGCCACGGCGGTTTTTCGCGATCCTTCTTGACCGTCTGCAGCACCCGTACCGGGCTCGAACAGCCGACATCTGTCGCGGTCAGCTTTGCTTGCGACGTGGCGGTCAACGACGCGCCGGAATCGCGCCCGAGGATCGCTGTCCGATACTGGACACCCCTTCGCACTCCCGAACATGAACCGGCAGCAGGACGGTTTCAAAGCCTGGGTTAAGTCCATACAACTCAAATGTATAGGATAAACCATGCGCTGGTACTGCGCTTGCTCTTGCACAAGACGGAGGGAACTGAAAATGGATATTCCGCGGAAGTCGGCAGCTCGACAGCGCCGCATCCGCCTGGTGATTTACATCTTTCTAGGCGTTATTGGAGCGGTGACGATCACTTGGGGTTTGTCGCGACTGAAACCGGCGGCTCCGTCGGTGGACGGGGGCACGGTCTGGCGGGACACGGTGAAGCGCGGCCCCATGGACCTCCAAGTCCGGGGACTGGGCACGCTCGTCCCTTATGAGATCCAATATGTGCCGGCGATCACCAACGGACGCGTGGCCAAACGATTGGCCCTGGCGGGCACCATGGTCAAGGCGGACACCGTGTTGATGGTGCTCTCGAATCCTGACCTCGAACAGCAGACGTTGAACGCCGACTGGGCGGAGAAGCAGGCCGAGTCCGATTACAACAGTCTCAAGCAGCAGTTGACAAACCAGGTTTACGATCAGCGCGCGGTCGCAGCCACCGCGAAGTCTGACTCCTTGCAGGCCACCCTGCAGGCGGACCGTGACGAGCAGATGGCGAAGCTCGGGCTTGGTCCACAGCTTACGGCCGACCTTTCCAAGGCCAAGGCGGACTCCGAGGCCGTACGCAGCCAGATCGAAGCTGACAAAGTGGGCGTATTGCAGAGATCGGTGGATGCCCAGCTTGTAGCCTCACAGGCCAAGATCGAGCAGCTCAAGGCCCTCTATCAGCTTCAGAAGAACCAACTGGAATCGCTCCAGGTGCGCGCCGGGATCGACGGTGTGCTGGAGGAGCTCGATGTGGAAGTCGGGCAACAGGTGACTCCGGGAACCCTAATGGCCAAGGTGGCCGATCCCAACAAGCTGAAAGCCGAGCTGAAGATCGCCGAAACCCAGGCCAAGGACGTCCAACTCGGACAGACGGCCGATATCGACACCCACAACGGCGTGGTTCCAGGCCACGTGATCCGCATCGATCCCTCCGTTCAGAACGGAACCCGCACGGTGGACGTGAAGCTGGATGGCCCGCCGCCGCCGGGCGCGGTGCCTGACCTGAGTGTGGACGGCACGGTCGAAATCCAGCATCTCGACAACGTCCTCTACGTGGGGCGGCCCGCCTTCGGCCAGGAAGACAGCACCGTGAGCTTGTTCAAAGTGAGCCCCGACGGCAAGGATGCGCTCCACGTGCAGGTGAAGTTGGGACGCATTTCGGTGACCGAGGTCGAGATTTTGCAGGGCCTGAACGTGGGCGACACCGTAATACTCTCCGACATGCAACGCTGGGATGGGTTCGATCGAATCCGGCTGGAATAGGACTCGAGGCCTCATCGGATCTGTTGATTCCATGACCGACCGCGGACGGCTGGCCCGCGGTGTTTGTGATACGGGTAATGCGACATTGAGCGGGGTTCTCCGATTTTTCACTTTCGAGCGATGAACTTCCGGCCGGCAGAGCACGTATGAAAGCATTGACTGAGGAGATTGTGAGCGGCGCCGACACCAAACCTCCGCGGCTTCTGATTGCAGACGATCAGCCGGCCGTGCTCGACGCGCTTCGCCTGCTGTTGAAGCAGGAGGGTTATGAGATCGAGGCGGCGAATTCCCCCGCCGGGGTGCTGGCCTCGCTCGAGCACGGCCCCTTCGACGCGCTGCTGATGGACTTGAACTATGCTCGCGATACCACCTCGGGCGAGGAGGGTCTGGACCTGGTGGCGCGCGTCCAGGAGATTGACCGGACGCTGCCCATCGTGGTGATGACCGCCTGGAGCAGCGTCCCCGTGGCCGTGGAGGCCATGCGGCGCGGCGTGCGAGACTTCGTGGAAAAGCCCTGGAACAACGACGCCGTGGTGCGTACGCTGCATCAGCAGGTGAGCAACGCGCGGGAAGAGCGGCGGCAACGGCTGCTTTTCGAGCAGGAGATGGCGCTCGCCCGCGAAACCGAGCGGGGTCTGCTGCCCCGCGAGGTGCCGCAAATGCCGGGCTACGAGATTCGCGGCGCCTGGCAGCCGGCTTTGACCCTCGGGGGCGATTACTTTGACGCCCGCAGGCTCGAGGACGGGCTGCTCGCCTTGAGCATCGCCGACGTTTCAGGCAAGGGGACATCGGCGGCGCTCCTGGTGTCAAATCTCCAGGCGGCGGTGCGGGCTTCGAGCAGAGCGGATGTTCCTCCCTGCGAGCTTTGCCACGGCGTGAACAAGCTGATGCGCAGCAATCTGGGCCAGGACCGCTTCGTGACCTTCTTCTACGCCCTCCTGGACGCGCCCGCGCGCCGCCTCACCTACTGCAATGCGGGTCACAACGCGCCGATCCTGGTTCGCGCGAGCGGTTCGGTGGAACGCTTGCACCGGGGCGGCATGGTGCTCGGCCTGGCCGTCGAAGGCCGCTACGAGCAGGACGAGGTACAACTCGATCCGGGCGACCGGCTGCTGCTGTTCACCGACGGGTTGACGGAGGCCAACAACGCGGCGGGCGAGGAATTCGGCGAAGATCGCCTGATTGAGATCGCGGTGCGCTATCGCGAGCTTAGCGCCGAGGCCCTCGAGGAGAAAGTGCTCGGCTCGGCGGCCGCCTTCACCAGCGGGTTCACCGACGACGTCACGCTGGTGGTGGTGGCGGCCACGGACGATTCACGATTGCCGATGGGGAATTGATTCGTTGAAGTCGTGAACGGCGAATCGATTCTGCAAACGGAGACGATTCATGTCGAGCCTGATTGAGGATCTTCGTTACGGGCTCCGGATGCTCACCAAGAGCCCCGGCTTCACCGCCGTGACCGTGCTGACGCTCGCGCTTGGCATCGGCGCCACTACAGCGATCTTCTCCGTCGTGGACGCCGTCCTACTGCGACCGTTGCCTTATCAGAATTCCAGCCAGCTCGTGGTGCTGCGCGAGAAGACCCGGCGGGTTGGTGAAGTTTCGGTCTCCTATCCCGATTTTCTTGACTGGCGGCAGCAAAGCCGCAGCTTCTCCGCAATGGCTGCCGCGAACAACGTCGGCTTCAATCTTGCGGGCGTAACGCAGCCCGAGAACATTGCGGGCTACGCTGTTTCGCCGAACTTCCTTTCGATGCTGGGCGTGAAGCCTCTTCTGGGCCGCGATTTCCTGGCTGCCGAGGAAGAGGCCGGCACTGCGCCCGTGGCGGTCGTCAGCTACCGCTTGTGGCAGTCGCACCTCGGGTCGGATCCGCAGGTTGTGGGCCGGGGCATCACCCTGGATGGCCACAGCTACACCATCGTGGGTGTTCTCCCGCCTTCCTTTCGGTTTCTCCAGGATACCGATGTCATCGTCCCGATCGGCGTGGTCGTCAAAAACTTAATGGCGCGAGGCGGCCGGGGCGATATGGACGTGGTCGCGCGCCTGGCGTCCGGCGTGACCTTTGCCAGGGCTGCCGCGGAGATGGACACCATCGCGGCGCGCCTCGCCCACGAGTATCCGCTCGAAGACAGCGGTGTGGGCGTGAGTATGACCTCAATCCGGGATGCCTTCGTGGGCGATGCGCGCCAGGCGCTCATGGTCCTCTTCACCGCGGTGCTCTCTGTTCTTCTGATCGCCTGCGTTAACGTGGCCAATCTCTTCCTGGTGCGAGGAGCAGCCCGGGCGAAGGAGATTGCGCTCCGCCTGGCTTTTGGTGCGAGCCGCTGGCGTGTGGTTCGTCAGATGCTCACCGAGAGCATCTTGTTCGCCGCGCTGGGCGGCGGACTGGGAGTAACCGTGGGGGCTTGGGGCTTGAGCAGCCTGAGGCGGTTTCTCCCCTCCGGGGCGTTTACGGGCATGGACGTTCGAATCGACCGCGGCGTGCTGCTGTTCGCGGCGGTCCTGGTAACCCTGGTTGCTTTCGCCTTCGGCCTCGTGCCCGCGTGGCAGGTGACACGGCCGGATGTGCAGGAAGCCCTTAAAGAAGGCGGCCGGAACTCAACCGCCGGCGCCGGACAGCATCGCCTGCGCAGCGTTCTGGTGATTGCCGAGACATCCCTGGCGCTCGTCCTTTTGATCGGCGCCGGGCTGATGATGAAGAGCCTTTACCGCCTCCTTCAGGTGAATCCCGGCTTCCGGTCTGAGTCCGTGACCCAGATGGAAATGAATCTCCGTTCGGCGCAGTATTCGAAAGACCCCGCGGTTCGCAATTTCTGGCAGCAGGTCCTGGACCGCGTACGGGTGCTGCCGGGGGTGCAAGCGGCGGCAGTCGGAACCAATATTCCCCTGACCGGAAATCACGATCGCGGCGACGTCACAATCGAAGGGCAGCCGCTGCCCGGTCCTGGCGAGTTCCCCCATCCGGACTTTCATTCCATCAGTCCGGACTTCCTCCGCGCACTCGGCGTGCCGCTGCTCGGCGGACGAGACTTCACGGAGGGAGACAACGAGAATGCTCCGCTGGTGGCGCTGGTCAACTCGAGCATGGCGCACCGTTTCTGGCCCGGACAGGATCCCGTCGGCAAGCGCTTTCTGCTCGGACACCCGGGCCTGGACACTAAGTGGGTGACGGTGGCCGGCGTGGTCAGTGACACCAAGCTCTACGGGCTTGAGAATCCTTCAAGACTCGAGATCTACCTGCCCTTCCGGCAAGAAACTCCCAACGATATGAACCTGGTCGTGCGCTCCACCACCGACACGGCGAGCCTCATGCCGGCCATTCGCGCGGCGGTGGCGGCGGTGGATAAAGATCAGCCCGTCTTCGGCGTCGAGACCATGAAGCAACTCGTGGCCGATTCCCTTTCCACACGCCGCGCGACGTTCGTTCTGCTGGGCCTGTTCAGCGCCCTGGCCCTCGTCCTTGCCGGCATCGGTATTTACGGTGTGATGGCTTATAGCGTCGCGCAGCGAACTTACGAAATCGGCATTCGCATCGCGGTCGGCGCGCAGCACAAAGACGTGCTCAGGCTGGTGCTGGGAGAGGGAGCTCGCCTGGCGGTCTGGGGCCTCGGTCTTGGCCTCGTCGCGTCCCTGGGACTAACAAGCTTGCTGTCGAGTTTGCTCTTCGAGGTGCGCGCGAGCGACCCGCTCACCTACGCGGGCGTTTCCGGTGTGCTGACTTTGGTTGCCGTGGTCGCTTGTTACGTGCCGGCACGACGCGCGATGCGCGTCGACCCGATGGTCGCCTTGCGCTATGAGTGACAGGGATTGATCCATTCAGTCAGTGAGTCGATCCCCGCTTTGAGGCACAGTTCATGGCCAGTGTGATTGCCGATTTTCGTTACGGCCTTCGAATGCTGAGGAAGAATCCCGGCTTCACCGCGGTCGCGGTGTTGAGCCTGGCACTCGGTGTCGGCGCCAATACCGCGATCTTCTCGCTGCTCGATCAGGTCATGTTGCGGCTGCTGCCGGTGTCGCATCCCGAGCAACTGGTGATCCTGCGATCCCCGGGCCCAGTGCATGGCCACACCTGGAGCGACACCGAAGACGGACAGTCATTCTCCTTTCCCATGTACAAGGCCCTGCGCGAGGGCAACGGCGTGTTCAGCGGCCTGTTGGGCTGCTACCCCACTGAAGCCAGCGTGACCTATCGCAAGGAGACGGAGCAGGTAGACGCCGAGCTCGTGTCGGGGAATTTCTTTGAGGTGCTGGGCGTGGGCCCGGCGCTCGGCCGCATGTTCAGCCTGGACGACGACCGCGTGCAGGGCGCGCATCCGGTCGTGGTGTTGAGCTACGCTTACTGGCAGCGGCGCTTCGGCGGCGATCCTTCCATCCTGAATCAAGCAGTGCTCGTCAACGCGCAGCCCATGACCGTGGTGGGCGTCGTCCGGCGCGGATTCACAGGGGCGCAAGCAGGACAGGCCCCGGATGTCTTTCTGCCCCTGATGATGAAGGCGGTGATCACTCCGGGGTGGAACGCCTTGGACGATTGGAATGACTACTGGCTCCCGGTGCTCGGAAGGTTGAAGCCGGGCACGGCCATGCACGGCGCCGAAGCCGGCCTTCAGGGCCTCTATCACGGACTGCTGGAGCAGCAAGCTTCAGCCCAATCGCACTGGTCCGGGGGCGAGCGGCAGCGGTTTGTGAACCGCAAGCTGCTGTTGAAACCGGGCGGCCACGGGCGCGACGTGCTCGCGCAGGACGCCGGCACGCCCGTGGTGGCCCTGTTCGTAATGGTGGGGCTGGTGCTCCTGATGGTGTGCACCAATCTCGCCAACCTGCTGCTGGCGCGTGGAGCGGCGCGGCAGCGCGAATTGGCCGTGCGCCTGGCGCTCGGAGCCAGCCGCCGGCGGCTGATCAGCCAACTTCTGGCCGAGAGCCTGGTCTGCGCGCTCGCCGGGGGCCTCATCGGACTACCCGTCGCCGCCTGGACGCTCAAGACGCTGGTTTCGAGGATCGTGGCCGGCGCAGGCATCCAGGGTCTTTCGCCGCAGGTTGATTTGCGCGTACTGGTCTTCAACTTCGCGCTCGCCCTCGTGGCCGGCGTCATCTTCGGACTCGCGCCGGCCTTCCGGGCTACCCGAACCGACGTCAACTCCACGCTGAAGAATCAGTCCGGAGCCTCCGTGGCGCCGGCGCAAGTCCGTTTTCGCAAGGCGATGGTGACCGCCCAGGTGGCACTCACGGTGCTGCTACTCGTAGGCGCGGGCTTGTTCACGCGCACGTTATGGAACCTGCGCCACCTGGATTTGGGCATCCGGCCGGACCATCTGATTTCCTTCGACATCGCTCCGGCGCTCAATGGATACACGCCAGACCAGACGCGGGCGCTGTGCGATCGTCTGCGAGAAGCGCTCGCCGCCTTGCCCGGGGTCCGGTCGGCCAGCGGCGCGGAGATCGCCGCGCTCACCAACAGCGACTCGAGCTCAAACATCACCGTGCCGGGCGCGCCTCCGCTTCACGGCGATCAGAACGATGTCCGCACGGACCAGGTGGCTCCCGGCTACTTCTCTACGCTCGGGATTCCCCTGATCACAGGTCGGGAGTTTGCGTCGTCCGACGGCCCGCAAGAACCCAAAGTGGCCATCGTGAACGAAGCCATGGTGCGGCGATTCTTTCCGAGGGGCGACGCACTGGGGAAACGCTTTGCCATCGGTGGCGGAGACGTCAAGCCCGACATCGAGATCGTGGGCGTCGTGCAAGACGCCAAGAATGCGGAAATCCGCGAAGGCAAGGTTCCGTACGTCTATCTACCTTACGACCAGGACCCCACGCTCGGCCATTTGACGTTTTACGTTCGCACCTTCCAGGACCCGATCGCCCTTGCGCCGGAGCTGCGCAAGACGGTCCAGCAGTTTGACGCCAACTTGCCGGCACCCAATCTCAACACCATGGAAGGGACGATCGACCAGGACCTTTTTGCGGAGCGTCTGGTGGCTCAACTCTCGCTCGGCTTCGGCGCGCTGGCGGCGCTGCTCGCGGCCATCGGAATTTACGGTGTACTGGCCTATACGGTGGTGCAGCGCACGCGCGAAATCGGCATCCGCGTGGCCCTGGGTGCGCGGCCGGGCGAAGTGCAGCGCCTGGTCTACCGCGAATTGGGTCCGATGCTGGCGGGAGGGCTGGCGCTGGGACTGCCCGTGGCTTATGCGCTGGCACGCGTGGTGGAGTCCCTGCTCTACGGAATCAAGGCCGGTGATCTCCCGGTGTACGCAACCGTGCTGATCCTGGTGGCGGCGGCCGCGGGTCTGGCCAGCTTCATTCCCGCGCGCCGGGCCACGAATGTGGATCCCATGGTGGCGCTGAGATACGAGTAAAGAAAATTGATGCATTGGCTCATTGAGCCATTGAAATCAGTGAGTGGATTTCTGACGCTGGGAGCCTATGACGACAGTAGCTGCCGATCTGCGCGGTCGCGCTGCGCTATGAGTGAGCTTATATCTTGCCGGAGGGAAAAAGGGAGGGACTATGCCGAAGCAGGAACACTTACGTGAGCTGGTTGCGGGTGAACTCGATCCCGAACACCTGAAACGGCGGGTGGCGGAGGGCTGGCAACTGGTGGCAGTGGAGTGGCAACGCGACGCCGCGGGCGAGGAGGGCGCCGGCAACGGCTACCGGGAAGAGGTGCCGTTCGGGATGCAAGTAGCTCAAGACTGCTTCCACTTGGTCGACAATCCGCGGGAACGGGAAGCCTTGGTCTTGATGATGGACCTCATCGTTCAAGACCATCCCTTGTCGCACGTGGCGCGCGAGTTGAACCTCAGGGGGTTCCGGACACGCGAAGGCGTGCAATGGACCCAGGTGTCGGTGTTCAATCTCATGCCACGCCTGGTGGACGCCGGGCCCCGGATCTTCTCGAGCGAAGAGTGGGATGCAAGAAGGAAACGGCTGTCCAGGGCGGTCGCCGGTTAGTGAGCTGTGGGCAGTGAGTAGCGGGTCAGACGACTGAAACGTAATTCTCGATCGAAACTGGCTCACTGAATCCGTGCGTCAATGAGCCAGTTTTCGACAGGTGGGCGATACCGTGTTCGCTCTGATTAAGGACGTTCGTTTCGGCCTTCGCACCCTGGCCAAGAGCCCGGGATTCGCCGCCATTGCCATTCTCACTCTGGCGCTCGGGATTGGCGCGAATACAGCCATCTTCAGCGTCGTGAACGGATTGCTGCTGCATCCCGCCGGAATCGGGAATTCCGACCGGCTGGTCGCCATCCGGGTGAAATACGACAAGTTGAATCTGCCGAACATCGGCGTTTCGGTCCCGGACTACGCCGACATTCGCGACCGCAAGGATACGTTCAGCTCGGCGGCGCTGGTCGACGAGCGCGACTACAACTACACCGGCGGGGAGTGGCCGGAGCGGTTGCTCGGAGCAGCCGTGTCCTGGCAGTGGTTCAACGTGTTCGAAGCGAAGCCAATTCTCGGCCGCGTGTTCCGGCCCGAGGAAGACCAGCCGAATGCCAATCACGAGATCGTGTTGGGTTACGCTCTGTGGAAGCGGCTCTTCGGCGGCGACCCCTCGATCGTCGGCAAGTCTGTTCAATTGAACCAGGAGTCGTATCAGGTCGTCGGTGTCATGGGACGCACGTTCACATGGCCGGACCGGGCTGATCTCTGGACGCCGATCGGTCTCGCGCCATCAGAGTTCGCCGCGGGCAACAGGTTCAACGAAAGCTACATGGCGTTCGCCGCCATGAAGCCAGGAGTCAAGTTTTCACAGGCAAGCGCGCTCGCGCAATTAATCACGCGGCAGGACATCGAGCACGATCGCAACGGGGCGTATGCCAGAGATGCGGGCTGGGGTATCTTCATCATGCCGCTGACGGAATTCGTCTTTGGCGACCTGCGCGCGCCGCTCTTCATTCTGCTGGGTGCGGTGGCCTTCGTGCTTCTCATCGCATGCTCGAATATCGCCGGCCTTACGCTGGCCAAGGCCACCTCGCGCGCGCGGGAATTCGCCATCCGGGCGGCCTTGGGCGCGGGCCGGTGGAAACTGATCCGCCAGGCGCTGGCCGAGAGCCTGCTGCTCGCGGGCGTCGCGGTGTTGCTCGCTCTGGCGGTGGCTTCGCTGGGTATCAAGGCTCTGTTGGCAATCGCTCCACAGGACATGGTCCAGGGCCTGAGTATTCGCATGGACGTCTACGTCCTTCTGTTCACGATCGGCGTCGGGGTGCTGGCCGGCGTGATTTCGGGAGTGGCTCCCGCCTGGTTCGCGTCCCGCACCGATCCCCAGGCTACTCTGAAGGAAGGCGGTTGGTCGGACGTGGCCAGTCCCGGGCGTCGACGCTTGCGGGGCGCACTGGTCTCGGGCGAACTGGCCCTGGCGCTCGTTTTACTGGTGGGCACCGGCCTCTTCCTGAAGAGCCTCTCCCGAACCGAACAAGTGAATCCCGGGTTTGAGCCGCACGGCGTAATGACCGGCGCCCTGGCTCTTCCCGCAAGCGAATACAAGGCGCAAGACAAACAGAGCGCCTTTTTCCGCGCTGTCCTGGACCGTTTGTCCTCGAGTCCCGGCGTTTCTTCCGCGGCCCTGGCCGTTCCTCTGCCGTTCAGCGGCGGGAACTGGGGAGGATCGTTCGAAATCGAAGGACGCCTGCCAGGTCCCGGCGACCCCGGGCCGCACGCTAATCAGCGTTACGTGACCGCCGGCTATTTCGCCACTATGGGGATTCCGCTGCGCGAAGGCCGCTATTTCACGGACGACGACCGCAAGGGGACCGAGCTCGTAGCGCTCATTGACGACAATCTGGCGCGGCAATACTGGCCGGGTCAGAATCCCGTCGGGCAGCGCGTCCGCCGAGGTCACCAGGCTCCGTGGGAAACTATCGTGGGCGTGGTGGCGCACGTCAAACACAGTGCGCTGGTCGGTGATTCGGACAAAGGTGTGTTTTACCACCCCCTGCTTCAGACGCCGAGCCCGTACCTGTTTGTGGTCGCGAAGACGCCGGGCAACGCTGCCAGTCTCGCGGGCCCCATACGTGAAGCCGTTCGTTCTGTAGACAGTGGCCAGCCGGTTCATGAGCTCAAAACGATGGACCAGCGCATCGCAGAGTCCCTCGGTCCGCGGCGCTTTGCAGTTACGCTGCTCGGGATATTCGCCGGACTGTCGTTGCTTATGGCGGGGCTCGGACTTTATGCGCTGGTCAGCTACACCGTGGCGCAGCGCACGCACGAAATCGGCATCCGCATGTCGCTTGGAGCGCAGCGGGACGAGGTGCTGGCGCTCGTGATCGGCTACGCCATGAAACTGGCCGGGCTCGGCGTCGCGCTTGGCGCGGTGGTCGCCTTTGCTCTGGCGCGTTTCCTGTCGAGTCAGCTCTTTGGAGTGGGCGCCTTTGATCCCGGGACGTTCGGCTTGATGGGACTCGGCCTTGCCCTGACCGCCGTTGCAGCCAGCTACGTTCCGGCCCGGCGAGCCACGAGAGTCGACCCGATGGTGGCACTGAGGTACGAGTGATGCTGCATGAATCGTCAATCGGCGATTCCTCCGGCTCGGAGTCGCGCCAATGAAAGCACTGGTCGCGGACCTTCGTTTCGGAATCCGGGTATTACGCAAGAGTCCTGCCTTCACGGCTGTGGCCGTGTTGACGCTTGCGCTCGGCATCGGAGCGAACAGCGCCATCTTCAGCGTGATTGACGCCGTGCTGCTCAATCGGATGCCATATCCGGATGCAAACAAGCTGGTTATGGTCTGGGAGCAGAATCCGGGACGCGGCTGGTTCCGCAATGTGGTTTCGGCCGCTAATTTCCTGGACTGGAAAAAGCAGAACCACGTGTTCACCCGGCTGGCTGCCATCGATGAGGCGAGCTGCGACTTGAGCGGGTCCGGCGAGCCGATGGAAGTGCATTTCGAGCAGGTCTCCGCCGATTTCTTTTCCGTGCTCGGCGTCCACGCCGCGGTCGGGCGCACGTTTACTCCGGAAGAAGACCAGCCTAATGGGGAGCACGTGGTGGTGCTGAGCAACGAACTTTGGAAACAGGGGTATTCTGGCGATCCTGCGCAGGTGGGCCGCACGATCAGCATCAACCACGCGCCTTATACCGTGATCGGCGTGATGCCGCCAGGGTTTTATTTTCCTCCCTGGGGCGACAGGGCCAGGCTGTGGACGGCGGGGCTCGATCTCCGCCAGCCTGGCCGCACCTGGCACGAATACACCTCGATCGCCCGCGTGAAACCGGGAGTCAGTTTCGAGCAGGCGCAGGCTGAAATGGATACCATCGGCCGCGCGCTCGAAAAGAAATATCCGGAGCAGAAAGGCTGGGGCGTGCAGCTTGTGGACCTGCACGAGCAGACGGTAGGCGATACGCGTCCTGCGCTGTTGGTGTTGCTCGGGGCGGTCGGCATGGTCCTGCTGATCGCCTGCGCGAACCTGGCCAACCTGCAGCTTGCACGTGTGGCCGCGCGTGAAAGAGAGATCGCCGTTCGCGCTGCTCTGGGCGCGGAACGCCGCCGCATTATCCGCCAGCTTCTGACCGAGAGTGCGCTGCTGGCGGTAACCGGCGGCGCGCTCGGTCTCCTGTTGGCGAACTGGGGCATGAAGTTCCTGGTGATGCTGGCTCCGCAAGACACTCCCGGACTCAACCAGGCCGGTGTGAACCCCGGAGTGTTGGCTTTCACGCTGATACTGTCGCTCGTGACCGGAATCGCATTCGGTTTTGCGCCGGCGCTCGGCGCATCCAAGGTGGACTTGAATCAATCGCTTCGGGAAACCAGTCGGAGCACAACTCCGGACGCGCGCAGCAACCGATTGCGCGGGCTCCTTGTAAGCGCGGAATTCGCTCTCGCCTTCGTGCTGCTTGTAGGCGCCGGACTCCTGCTCAGGAGCTTTGCGGCGCTGAATCACGTCGATCTCGGCTTCGATCCTCACAACGTGTTGACCATGCGAATCGCGTTGCTCGGGCCGGCGTATCAGGAACACAATCACGAGCGGCCCCAGCAAACGGAGTTCTTCCGCCAATTGCTGCAGAGGGTGGACTCGCTGCCCGGCGTGATTTCGGCGGCCGCGATTGACGGCAGCGGTCTTCCGCCCGATGGCGGCAATGGCGACAGCTTCTTGATCGCCGGCCGCCCCACTCCGCCGCCAAGCGAGTACCCCGACGCGATTTACCGGGTGATAAGCCCCGACTATTTCCGGACTATGGGCATATCGCTGCTGAAGGGCCGGGTTTTCACCGAAGCGGACAGCCAGAACGCGCCCCCGGTCGCGATTATCAACGAGAGGCTGGCCCGGGACTACTGGCCGGGCCGTGACCCGATCGGCGGCCAACTCACCTTTCCCGGTCTTGAAATTCCGGATCCTCGCGTCGCGGGGGAAAAGTACCGGCGGCCGTTTTCGATCGTAGGTGTGGTCAGGAGCGAAAGAAATCGGGGTCTGGAAACGGAACCGGACGAGGGCGTTTATCTATCGTACAGCCAGTATCCCACTTTCTACGCGCCGCGAATCCTTCTGGTGCGCGCGTCCGTTAATCCAACGTCGCTGCTGCCGGCCATACGGCATGAAGTCGAACAACTTGATAAGGACCTTCCTATCTCTGAGGTCCAGACCATGGATCAGGTGGTCGCCGACGAGGAAGCGGGTCATCGCTTTCCCATGGTGCTGCTCGGACTCTTCGCCGGGCTGGCTCTCGCGCTTGCCGGGGTCGGCATTTACGGCGTGATGTCTTACTCCGTGAGCCAGCGGATGCACGAAATCGGCATCCGTCTGGCGCTAGGGGCTGAGCAGCATCACGTTCTCAAAGCGATAGTCAGTCGAGGGCTGCGCCTGGCAGTCTGGGGCATCGGTGTGGGCTTGGCGGGCGCTTTGGTTGTGGGAGAGACGATCCCTGCCCTTTCGCCGAGCGTCCCCTCGGGGGACCACCTCCTTTACGGTGTTCGAGCCACGGATCCGCTGATCCTGGCCGCGGTGTCTGTCGCGATGGGAGCTGTCGGAATGCTGGCGAGTTATATGCCTGCTCGCCGGGCAACGAGAATCGACCCCGTGGAGGCGCTGAGATACGAATAATTCGCTGACTCATTGAATCGATGGGTCAAAATTTTGCAGGCGCAAACCAGATGACACCCTTTATCACCGATCTTCGTTACGCGCTCAGGGTGCTTGGCAAGAACGCGGGCTTCACGGCAGTAGCCGTGCTGACGCTGGCGCTCGGCATCGGCGCGAACACGATCATCTTCAGCGTCATCAATGGGCTGTACCTGCACCCTTCCGGGATCGCGGACCCGGACCACTTGTTCGCCATAAGGGTAAAGTACAACAAGCTGAACCTCAAGAGCCTCGTAGTCTCCGCGCCGGGTTTTAGGGACGTCCGCGACAGCAGGCAGATCTTCTCGTCCGCCGCCGCCGCGAACACTGAAAGCTTCAACTATCTCGCCCCGGAGGGTCCGAAGAGGCTGACGGTGTCGAAGGTGAGCTGGGATTGGTTTGACGCCTTCGGGGCACGGCCGCGGCTCGGGCGGGTTTTTCGCGCGGAGGAGGACCGGCCTCACGCGAATCAGGTGGCACTGCTTTCTTACGATACTTGGGCGCATCTGTTCGGCGGCGATCCTTCGATCGTCGGTAGGGCCATTCGGTTGAACCATGGTGACTATCGCGTGGTCGGCGTCATGGGGCCGGACTTTGACTGGCCTCGCCGGGCGCAACTCTGGATTCCGCTGGGCCTGGCCCCGGCTGATTTCGCCCCTGACCACTACTTCGATGAATCCGTGTTTGTCGTGGCTCGAAGCCGGCCAAACGTCTCACGGGCCCAGGCCGAAGCCTATCTCGGAGTGCTGACGCGGCGGCTGATCGATGCCCATCCGGAAAGCACCTATCCCAAAGACTCGGGCTGGGCGATGTTCGCGATCCCGTTCAGCGAATACACCTCCGGCGACTTGCGGACCCCGATGCTCATCCTGGTGGTCGCCGTGGGCTTCGTGCTGCTGATCGCGTGCTCGAACACCGGAGGGCTGCTCCTCGCCAGGGCTTCGACTCGTGCCAGGGAATTTGCCGTTCGCGTTGCCCTGGGCGCCCGGAAGCGGGACCTGCTGCGCCAGGCGCTGGCGGAGACTTTCTTGCTCACGGCCTTGGGGGCGATCGCCGGTGTCGCGGCGGCTTACGGTGGCCGCGGTATCCTGCTCAAGGGGACCCTGGGGAGTCTGTCCTCCCGCCTGGCGGCCCCTGTGGACGGGCACGTGCTCCTGTTCGCCACGGCGTTGATGCTTCTGACCGGACTGTTTCTCGGGTTGATGCCCGTCGGTGAAGTCTCGGGGGATTCGCACTACGGCATCCTGAAGGATGAGGCCCGATCGATTACCTCCAATCGGAGTCGCCTGCGGATTCGAGAATCGCTGGTGGTGGGGCAAGTGGCGCTGTCGTTGGTCCTGCTGGTCGGTGCCGGTCTGCTCCTCAAGAGCCTGGCGCGCATGGCAAGGGTCGAGGCGGGATTCGATACTCGCGGAGTGGCGACCGCCACGGTACAGCTCCCGGAAAACCAATACGACAACCAGGAGAAGCAGGCGGCGTTCTACCACGCCGTCGATGAGAAATTGGCATCGCTCCCCGGAGTTTCGTCGGCCGGCCTGGGCGTCGCCCTGCCGTTCACAGGATTTACTCCCGCTTCGTCCTTCTCTATCGAGGGCCGCCCGTCGGGTCCGGGCGATCCGGGGCCGCACAGCGGGCTCAACTGGGTCACGCCGGGATATTTCGAGGCGCTGCACATTCCCTTACAGAGAGGACGATATTTCAATGATCAGGACGGTCTGGATACTGAGCCCGTGGTGGTCATTGACGAGGGCCTCGCACGCCAATACTGGCCAAACCAGGACCCGGTCGGACAGCATCTCCGGAGAAGCTCGGGTTCGCCCTGGGCGACGATCGTGGGCGTGGTCGGCCACGTGATGCAGTCATCCTTGGTCGGCGACCCCGGTAAAGGGGAGTGCTACTACCCCATGCTCCAGCAGCCGCTTTCTCAGGCATTCATCGTCGTCAAAACGAAGGCAAACGCCGAACAACTGGCCAGTGCGATTCAGGCGTCCGTGGCCGCAGTGGATCCGGCGCAGCCGGTGGCGGATTTCAAAGCGTTGGACCAATACGTTTCAGGGTCGCTCAGCCCGCAGCGGATCGTCGTCTCCCTTCTCGAGGTTTTTGCCGGCTTGGCGCTGTTTCTGGCGTCCCTCGGCCTTTACGGCGTGATCAGTTACAACACCACACGGCGCACGCAGGAGATCGGCATTCGCATGGCGCTCGGCGCACGGCGCGGGCGGGTTTGGGGCATGGTGATTTATCAGGGTATGCGTCTGACCCTGGCCGGCACGTTGGCAGGGGCCCTGGCGGCGTCTTTGCTGACCCGCCTGCTTAGGGGCCAACTCTTTGAGGTCGGCGCCTTTGATCTTTCGACTTTCGGCTTAACCTGCTTGATCCTGTACAGTGTTGCCCTGGCCGCCTGCTTCATTCCGGCGTGGCGGGCGAGCAAGGTGGATCCGATGGTGGCGCTGAGATCCGAGTGAAACGATTGATTCAAGACTCATTGAATCCATGGGTCATTTCCGATTTGGCATGCGTATGACTACTGTGACGGCCGATTTCCGCTACGCAATCCGAATGCTCCGCCGCAATCCGGGTTTTGCAGCGGTGGCGATTGCGACGCTCGCGCTCGGAATCGGGGCGAATACCGCGATCTTCAGCGTGGTGAACGCGGTGATCCTCCGGCCGCTGCCCTACCCCCATCCGGATGAGATGGTTCAGGTGAACCTGGTCTGGAAGGGCGGAAACGTCAACGACTCTCTAACAGCGCCTGAGTTTGAATTCTATCGTGACCACGCCGGCGCGTTTCAGGCGATCGCTGGGTTCCGGGGCGGCCCGGATCTCGAAATCAAAGGGGCCGGCACTTCTGAGTGGGTCAAGTCTCTCCGCGTGACCGATGGCTTCTTCCAGACGCTCGGCGTCAGTCCCGCCATGGGTCGGGGCATTCGGCGCGATGAAACCCGGCCCGGAAGCGCCCCAACCGCGGTCTTGAGCGATTCGCTGTGGCGAAAGGCATTCGGCGCGGACCCGACAGTGATAGGCCGCCAGGTCGCGATGGGTGATGGCAGCTACATGGTGGTGGGCATCGCGCCGCCCGGTCTAACGTTTGTTGCGCAGCCGGCGGATGTCTTCCTCTGTTTGCAGCTTGGCCGCGCCATCGAGGACACCGGGATGAACACCGGCGTCATCGGCCGGCTCAAGCCTCGAACGAGCCTGGCCGAAGCGCAGGCGAATATGGGCCTGGTATTCGCACAGGCCCGGCAGCAGGGCTCCACCCAATCGGGCGAGCAGGGCGTACAATTGGTGAACTATCAAAGGTGGCTGCTGGGCGACCTTCGACTGAGCCTGCTGATGCTGTTCGGATCTGTCGCCCTTCTCCTGTTGATCGCCTGCGCCAATGTCGCAAGCCTTATCCTGGCGCGGACGAACGTCCGGCGACGCGAGATCTCAATTCGACTGGCCATGGGTGCCGAACGCCTGCAGTTGCTGCGGCAGTTCCTGGCTGAAAGTCTGCTGATCGCGCTGCTTGGGGGGGCGACCGGACTCCTGACGGCCGCTTGGGCCTTAAAAGTCCTGGTTTCCTCGATCCCCTGGGACATTCCTTCGGCCAGTCATATTGGCCTCGACGGCCGTGTGCTGGCTTTCACTCTCCTGGTGGCGCTCGGTACCAGCCTCGTCCTCGGCTTCACATCGTACCGCCAGACCTCCAGGCTGGACTTGAACGCGTCACTCAAGGAAGGCGGCAGGCAAGCCGGGCGTAGCGCGGCCCGCAGCCTCACCCGCAAGGCGCTCGTGATCGGCGAGGTTGCTCTTTCCCTGATGCTGCTCGTCGGTGCCGGTCTCCTGATCGGAAGCCTGTACCATCTGCATCAGCAGAAATTAGGCTTCGACCCCGGGCACGTGTACACTATGACCACACCGTTCGCACCGCAAGCGGGGGGCAGCGCCGGCCAGGCGTGGAACTTCGAGCAACAGGTCCTGGAACGCATCAAGGTGCTACCGGGAGTGACATCTGCGGCTGTGATCAGCAAGCTGCCGTTGACCGGTCCGGCCAATCTCCCGACCGAGCACGAAGGGCATCCGAAGGATAGCATCGGGGGCATGGAATATCGTGCCATCAGCCCCGAATACTTCCAGACCATGCGTCTCCCCATTGTGCAAGGCCGGGGGTTTCAAGAGTCCGACACCGGATCTTCGATGCCGGTGGCCATCGTAAGTGAAACGGTGGCGCGGGCCTGGTGGCATGGAAAGAACCCGATCGGAGATCACATCGTCGTCGGCGAATACGAGGACCGGCAATTCCCCGAGGTTCTTGAGCCGCCGCGCGAGGTGGTCGGAGTGGTGCCAGACGTGAAGAACCTGGCGATTGACGAACTCGAGCCCACCACGATCTATGTGCCGGCCTCCCAGCTCTTCAAGCCCCTTTTCGGTTCTACAGGCTGGGTGGTTCGCACAAGCGGGAAGGCTGACGTCGGTAGAGCGATGCGTGGGGCTGTGCTCGCTGCAAATCCCGATCAGCGAGTGCTAGACCTTCAGCCGATGTCGGATATCGTCGCCCAATCCGTGGCGCACCCAAGCTTCAACGCCCTCCTGATGGCGATATTCGCGGCACTCGCGCTGGCGCTGACTTCGGTGGGAATTTACGGCATGCTTAGTTTTCACGTCGAGCGGCGCACGCAGGAAATCGGTGTTCGCGTGGCCCTGGGCGCCAAGCGAGCCAACGTGATCTTCATGGTGGTGGGGGAAGGGGTGTTCCTGGCGGCGGTCGGCATTGGCATTGGCCTCGGGGGCGCACTGGCCCTTAGCCGGGTCCTGTCGAGCCTGCTCTCGGGCATCCAGGCGACTGACCCGGCAGTCTATGCCCTGGTGTCGGCGGCGCTGCTCGCAGTCGCATTGTTTGCGAGTTTTATCCCGGCCCGGCGGGCAGCAAACGTGGATCCATTGGTGGCACTGAGATATGAATGACGACGCAGAGCGGTCAGCCCACAAAGAACATCGCCTGAGGATTGATCGCTGACGGCTGATTGACGCATTTTTCCAAAAACCGAGCAGCTTGAGAACCGAGACAGGCTGCGCAAAGGAGCAGACATGAGTGAAAACGGGGAAGCATTGATTCGCCTGGAGGGTGTGACCAAGGTCTTCTTCACCGACGAGGTGGAGACGCACGCACTCGCCGGCGTTCATCTGGAGATTCAGAAGGGAGAATACGTCTCGATCGCCGGACCCTCGGGCTGCGGCAAATCGACCCTGCTCTCCATTCTGGGACTCCTCGACTCGCCGAGCGACGGCAAGTACTGGTTGAACGCTACGCCGGTGGAGAACCTTGACATGGGAGATCGGGCTCGCATTCGCAACCGCGAAGTGGGCTTCATCTTCCAGAGTTTTAACCTGATCGGCGACCTCAACGTTTATGAAAACGTCGAACTGCCGCTCACTTATCGCGGTATGCCTTCGGCGGAGCGCAAGCAGCGGGTGATCGAGGCCCTGGAGCGCGTCGGGATGTCGCATCGCATCAAGCATTACCCCTCGCAACTCTCGGGCGGCCAGCAGCAGCGCGTGGCTGTGGCGCGCGCCCTCGTAGGTTCGCCCTCCATCCTGCTCGCTGACGAGCCCACCGGCAACCTGGACTCGAAAAACGGCGACGCGGTGATGGAGTTGCTGCGCGACCTGCACCGCTCGGGCGCCACCATCTGCATGGTGACGCACGATCCGCGCTTCGCTCGTTACGCCCAGCGCACCGTGAACTTGTTCGACGGACGCGTGGTGGAAGAAAGCGAAGCGGAGATGCAAGGGGCCGCGGGCTCGAACTAAGGGAACGGTTCGGCGGATTACGGTATTCGGCTCTCCGTTTCCAGTCTCGCCCGGCGCGCACCGCCGGGACGGCTGGACGCGTCCGTTTGATGGCCAAGGAGGTGCCCGATGGAAGGTCTGGTTCAGGATTTCCGGTATGGTCTGCGCATGCTGGCTCGAAGGCCCGGGCTGTCCGTGGTGGTGTTGGCCACGCTGGCCCTCGCGATCGGCGCCACCACCGCGATCTTCAGCGTGGTGTACGGCGTGATGCTGCGCAGCCTGCCCTATCCCAAACCTGACCAGCTCGTCAGCATCTCGGAGGTCGCGGCGGACGGCCACCTGATGGGTTTCACCGATCCCAACTTCCGCGACCTGCGGGCGACCAATCACACGCTGTCGGGCATGGCGCTGGCTAAGGGCTGGCCGACGACCGTTTCGGGCACGGCCGGAGCTGCCCGCGTCACGACAGCCTTGGTCTCCGGCAGTTTCCTGGACGTCATGGAAGTCCGGCCCACCGTCGGCCGCGGCTTTTCCACGGACGAACTGCGCGAAGGCGGCAGGCCGGCCGCGCTGGTCAGCTACGGTTATTGGCGCCAGCACTTGGGCGGCTCGACCGACCTCGCGTCGCTCAAACTCACCGCCGATGGGTACACGTTCACGGTCGTGGGTGTTTTGCCGCCCGGTTTCAATTATCCGGACCACGCCGACATCTGGGTGCCCGCGGAGCTTTTTGGCGAGCAGAGCCCGAGCCGCACCTCGCACAACTGGTCGGCGGCGGTCGGCAGACTACGCGACGGCGCCAATCTGGCTCAGGCGCGCGCGGATATTTCCCTGCTGGCGCGTCAACTGCACCAGCAGTACAAGCCTACGATCGACATGACGGACGCGAACGTGTCGTCGCTGCCCTCTGCGCTGACCGCCAGCGTCCGGCCCGCCCTGCTGATTCTCCTGGGCGCCGTCGGCTTCCTGCTCCTGGTCGGCTGCGCCAATGTGGCGAACCTGCTGATGGCTCGGGCGGCGGAACGTGAGCGCGAGTTGGCTGTTCGTGCCTCTCTCGGCGCCGGCCGCAATCGGCTGGTGCGGCAGTTCCTGGCCGAATCGTTGCTGCTCTCACTCGCCGGCGGCGCTTTGGGCGTACTTCTGGCCCTCTGGGGTGTGGATGCTCTCCTCGCCATGGCTCCGCCCAACCTGCCGCGCCTCGATGAAGTCTCGGTGAACCTCCCGGTGCTGGCGTTCGCGCTTGGAATCTCGATCCTCATCGCAGTCGGACTTGCCACCGCGACGGCGTATCGCGCAACCGCCGTCGATCCCCAGGCCGCGCTCGCGAAAGGCAGCCGAGGCGCCGCGGGATCGCTGATCTCGCAGCGGCTGGCTCGTACTCTGGTCGGCGTCCAGATGGCTGTCACGCTGGTCCTGCTGGCCGGAGCCGGGCTGCTCGGCCGCAGTCTGCTGCGCGTGCTCTCGGTTGATCCGGGCTTCCGCACGTCGGGGATCGTCAGCATGGAACTCGAGGTGCCGCAGTCGGCCGCTTCTTCAAATCCCGTCGCGGCCGCCGCCGACACGCGGCCGGCCCAATTTGTGGGAAATCTCTTCGATCGACTCCGCGCCATCCCGGGCATCCAGGATGTTGGCGGGGTCTCGAACCTGCCCCTCGCCGAGGGCGGAGATTGTGCTGTCGGCAAGTTTCTGCTGCTCGACCGCCAGCCCGACTTCGATCCTACCAAGCCGGAAGACGGTGCGCGCGTCGAGCACTTGTGGGTCACGGCCCCGGGCGGCGAGGCGGATTACTGCGTATCGAGTCAGGGCTACTTCAAGGCGCTCGCGATTCCTCTGTTGTCGGGGCGCCTGTTCAACGAAGCCGACACATCTCAGGCGCCTGAAGTGGCCGTGATCAGCCAATCGCTGGCGCGTTCCACCTGGCCGCATCAAAACCCCATCGGCCACACCATCGAGTTCGGCAACATGGACGGCGATTTCCGGCTGCTGACCGTGGTCGGCGTAGTTGGGGACGCCCACTATCGCAGCCTGGAGACTCCCCCCGAACCAATTGTCTACGTGGATTACCGGCAGCGTTTGCGCGGCGGACGCGATTTCACGGTCGTGATGCGTGGGGATTCCGGTCCGCAGGCCGTACTGGCCAGCGCGCGCACGGTGGTGCACGATTTCGCGCCCGAGGTCTCACCGCGCTTCGCGAGCTTCGAGGACGTGTTCTCCGCCTCGCTCGACACGCGCCGCTTCAGCCTGACGCTGTTCGGCGTGTTTGCCGGCGCGGCGCTGCTCCTGGCGGCCGTCGGCATCTACGGCGTGATGGCCTACTGGGTATCGCGCCGCACGCGTGAGATCGGCGTGCGCATGGCGCTCGGAGCGCAGCCGGGCAACGTCCTGGCTCTCGTGATCGGCAGCGCTTCCCGGACGATTGCGGTGGGCGTGGCGGTCGGACTGGCGGGCGCTTTCATGCTGACACGCTTCATGGAGTCCATGCTCTTCGGCGTGAGCGCCGCTGATCCCCTGACCTTCGCGGGCGTGGCGCTGCTGTTGGCTGCCATCGCCGCACTGGCCACCTATCTTCCGGCGCGCCGGGCCGCCAGGGTGGACCCAATGGTGGCACTGAGGTATGAGTAAAAGTTGCGTTCAAAAGGAAGGAACCTGAGGCTAATCGACAAATGATTCGACTGCTGAATATCGAAAAGTCCTACCCCGTAGGGGCGGGGCGTTATTACGTGCTTCGCCGCATCGGCCTGGACATCAAAGAAGGCGATTTTCTGACGATCATGGGACCGTCGGGCGCCGGCAAATCAACCCTGCTGAGCATCCTCGGCCTGCTCGACGGAGCCTGGACCGGGGAATACTTCTTCCTCGACAGCCCGATCCACAAGATGAACGTCAAGCAGCGCGCCGAGGTCAACAAGAAGTACATCGGTTTCGTCTTCCAGCAATATCACCTGCTCGACAACCTGACCGTCGCGGAGAACCTGGACATTCCCCTCTCTTACCGCAACGTCAAAGGGTCCGAGCGTCAGGCCATCGTGGCAGATGCCCTGGACCGTTTCCACATCGTCGGCAAGAAAGACCTGTACCCGAGCCAGCTCTCGGGAGGCCAGCAACAGCTTGTGGCGGTTGCGCGCGCGGTCATCGCGAATCCCAAACTGATTCTGGCCGACGAGCCCACCGGCAATCTGCATTCGAGCCAGGGCAAAGAGATCATGGACCTGTTCAAGCGTTTGAACGAGGAGGGTACCACCATCGTTCAGGTGACTCATAACGAGAATTGGGCCGCATACGGTCACAAGATCATCAAGTTGGTGGACGGGTGGATCAGTTGAATTGACGTCAAGTGAGCCAGTGAATCAATGCCTCAATGAGGCAGTTCTGAAACGGCGGACTAGATCAATGAGCACCATGATTAACGACCTTCGATACGGCCTTCGAATGCTGGCGAAGCATCCCGGATTCACCGCGGTCGCCGTACTCACGCTGGCGCTCGGGATCGGCGCCAACACGGCGATCTTCAGCGTGGTGAATGCGGTCATCCTGCGTCCGCTGCCGTATCCGGACTCGTCCCGCATCGTGACGATCTGGGTCACGGAGCCGAGCGGTCCGGGCAATCTCTACCCCGACACCGGCCCCGACTATGTGGACTGGAAGACGCAGAACCAGGTGTTTAGCACTATGGGCGGCGTCTTCGTCACGGGTGCAGCGCTGACCGGAACCTCGGAACCTCTGCAAATTCAGGGCTTCGAAGTTTCGCCCGAAATCATGGACCTCTTGGGCGCGAGGCCGCTCCTCGGCCGCAACTTCAGCGCCGATGAGACGACGTCCGGGCACGACAACGTCGTCATGCTCAGCTACGGCCTATGGCAACGCGCCTTCGGAGGACAAGCCGACATTCTGGGGAGCAAAATCACGCTCGACGGCCGGCCGTACACGGTGACGGGCGTCATGCCCGGCGATTTTCAATTCCCGCACATCTGGGGTAACAAGCCCGAGTACTGGATACCCCTCAACCTGCAGGGCGCGGAGTGGCGCAAGGGCCGGGGCAATCACTGGCTGTGGGTGCTGGCGCGGATGAAACCGGGAGTCTCACTCGAGCGCGCTGGCGCGGACATGAAAGCCCTCTCAGCGCGCATCACGCAGCAGTACCCGGTCACCAACACCGGAGTCGAGGCCAAAGTAGTAGGACTGCAGGCCCGGCTCACCGAACAGGTACGTCCGGCGCTCTGGATGCTGTTCGCGACCGTCGGATTCCTGATGTTGATCGCATCCGTCAATGTGGCCAACCTGCTCCTCGCCAAGGCCGTGAGCCGCCAGCGGGAAATCGCCATTCGCATGGCGGTGGGTTCCGGCAGGGGGCGCGTGGTCCGTCAATTGATCACCGAGAGCGTCCTGCTGTTTCTCGTGGGAGGCGCGGCGGGCCTCATTGTAGGTTCGGCGGCCATGCGCCTGCTGTTGCACTACGCTCCGCTCGGCTACGTGCCGGAGATCGTCTCCGTGCACCTCGACGGATACGTCTTCCTGGCGACCTTCGTCGTGGCCCTGGTCCTCGGCACGGCGGCCGGCCTGATTCCGGCGCTTCACGCTTCCCGGAAGGACGTGCAAGACTGCCTGAAGGAAGGCAACCAGACCGTGGCCGCGGCGCGCAGCCTTTCACGCAGCCTGCTGACCGCCGGCGAAATCGCGCTGGCGCTGATGATGGTGATCGCAGCCGGCCTGGCAATTCGAAGCATGGTTAAGCTGCTCGGCGTGAAAGGGGGGTTCGATGCCCGTAATGTCCTGACCGCGCGGATATCCCTCCCGGACTCGAGGTATTCGAGCCCCGAATGCCAGAAGATTCAAGGCGATTGCGCGGCGGACCGTTACGCGGCGTTCTACCAGCAGCTTCAGGACCGCTTGAACACGCTGCCCGGAGTTGACTCCGCTTCCTTTACGAGCAAGCTACCCCTGAATGGCGGAAGCAACGGCGTGATCGTTATTGAAGGACAAGCTCCCCCCAAGGATATGTGGTCCAGCCCCCTGGTGGAGTGGTCCACAGTCATGCCGGGCTATTTTCACACCGCCCGAATTCCGCTGCTTCGGGGACGAGACTTCACCGCTCACGATGATCAAGCGGCGCCCAAAGTAGCCGTCATCAACCGGACAATGGCGGACAAGTTCTGGCCCAACCAGGACCCTCTCGGCAAGCATTTTGCACATAACGAAGAACATCCGAAGTGGATCACCGTGGTGGGCGTGGTCGGTGACGTTCTGCAGTATGGGCTCGATCAGACCAAGCCAGCTCCGGAAGCCTATTTCCCGGAGTACCAGGGCCAGAGCTCCTCCATGTCCGTGTTGGTGCGCGCTTCCGGCAACCCGCTCGATCAGCTTGCGGCCCTGCGCGCCGCCGTCCGCGAGCTTGACTCCCAGCTTCCGGTGGACAATCCGCGCGAGCTCGCCGAGGTCGTCACGGAATCGTCGTCGCAACAGCGCTTCCTGGCGTTGTTGCTGGGCTTGTTCGCCGGACTCGCGCTGGTGCTGGCGGCGGTCGGCATTTACGGCGTGATCGCGTACTCGGTGGCGCAGCGGACGCACGAGTTGGGAATCCGTATTGCGCTTGGAGCGGGCAGGAGCGAGCTGCTGCGCCTGGTTCTCGGCGAGGGATTGCGACTGGCGCTGGCAGGCGTCGCCGTGGGACTCGCCGCCGCCTGGGGTCTGAGCCGTTTCCTGGCCAGCCTGCTCTATGGCGTCCACGCTACCGATCCGCTGACCTTCACGGCCGTTCCGTTGGTTCTGCTCGCGGTGGCTTTGCTTGCCTGTTACATCCCGGCGCTGCGGGCAACGAAGGTGGATCCGATAGAAGCGCTGCGATATGAGTGAGGAAATTGATTCGTTGACTCATCGAATCAAAAAGTCCATTGGTGGTTACAGGTGCGATCGATGGCCACTCTGACTTCGGACCTCCGTTACGGAATCAGGATGCTGCGACGCAACCCCGGCTTCGCCGCCGTGGCCGTGCTCACCCTCGCGCTCGGCATCGGGGCCAACACCGCCATGTTCACCGTCATTGATGCGGTGCTCCTGCGGCCGCTCCCCTTCCCGCAAGCCGATCGGATGATGGCCGTGAACACCGGCGCCGCCCACGGCAACCTGCAGACGACATCGTGGCCGAACTACCTCGATGTGCGCGACCAGAGCCGTTTGCTCGAAGATGTCGCCGGTTACTTCGAGGATCTGGGGGTGGTGAAGACGGCCAAGGGAAGTCAGGACGTGACCTCCCTCAAGGTGACGGCGAGCCTTCTTGACCTGCTGGGCGTGCGTCCCGAATTGGGCCGCCCCATCCTTCCTTCGGACAACCGGCCCGGCGCGCCACGCGTGGTGATGCTCAGCGATGGACTCTGGCGCCAGGACTTCGGTGCTGATCCGCGTGTGCTGGGCACCGAGATTCGGGTGGGCGACGTGCCGCACACCGTCGTTGGCGTCATGCCCCCCGGCGTGCCCTTTCCCCAGAACGAAGCGGACGCAGCCTCCGGAGTGTGGCTGGCCTTCAACCCCGCTCCGGACGAGTTGACCGATCGCAGCTCCGGCTTCCTCTACATCGTGGGCCGCCTGAAGCCAGGGGCAAGCCGTGCCGCCGCTCAGTCCGAACTCAACGCCATCGCGCAACGGATTCGGCAGAAAGACCCCGAAAGCGCGGCCAAGCTCGGCCTTACCCTGGTACCGTATCGCGATGTCGTCACCGCCTCGGCGCGTCCGGTGTTGCTGGCGCTCGGCGGCGCTCTTCTGCTGGTGCTGCTCGTCGCCTGCGTCAACGTGGCCAATCTGCTGCTCGCCCGGTGCCTGGCGCGCCGGCAGGAACTGGCCGTGCGGGCGGCGCTCGGCGCAAGCCATGGCCGCCTGGTGCGCCAGATGATGTCCGAAGGTGCGCTGCTGTCGATCGCGGGAGCGCTCGCCGGTCTGGAGGTCGCCTGGCTGATTCTTCAAGCCGCGCGACACCTGCCCGCGGGGCTCGTGCCGCGGGCGGAGGAAATACATCTCCGCCTGCCCGTGTTTCTGGCGCTCGTGGGGTTCGCCACCGTGGCGACGATTCTCTCGTCGCTCGCGCCGGCGCTCGTCGCGATGCGGACCGACCCTGACGAGGTTCTGCGAGGTGCAGCCCGTGGATCGACGGCGGGCCGGAAGCGCTCGCGCCTGGCACGCTCGATGGTCACGGCCGAAGTCGCACTCTCGGTATTGCTGCTGGTGGCCAGCGGCCTGATGTTTCGCACGCTCTACAATCTGGAGAACGTCCACCTTGGTTTTGACCCCGCGCGCGTGACCAGCTTCATGGCGGTGCCGGCCAACTCGGCGGGATTCCTCACGGTCAATGGTGTTGCACCCAAAGAGTCGGTGGCAGCGCAAGTCTACGAACCGGTGCTCGGGCGGATTCGTCATCTGCCCGGGGTTATCGATGCGGCCGTGGTCAGCGCTCCTCCGTTTGCCCATTTCGACATGCATACCGACTTTGAGATCGTGGGGCAGGCCAAATCCAAGGAGTGGAGGGCGCAAAATCAGCCGCGAATCCGGGCGTATGGCGGCGATTACTGCCGCGTGCTGGATGAGCCCGTCGTCCGCGGCCGTGCGATCACCGACGACGACACGATGGCGGCGCCCTTCGTGGCGGTCATCAACGAGGCCTTCGCGCGCCGCTACTTTGCGGGTCAGGACCCCATCGGACACCAGATCAGCTTGGGCGGCAAAGAGACCGGCATGCTTCAGCCCTACACGATCGTGGGCGTCACAAACGATGCCGTGCAGGACAACCTCAGCGAATCGCCCGAGCCCGAACTGGACCTTTCGTTTCAACAGGTGCCGCCGACTTCGGACTACTACTCCGTGCTGGATGCGTTCGCCACGCACTACGTCGTGAAAACGCAGGGCTCGATCGACGTCGCCACTGAAGTCCGAAAGATCTTCCGCCAGGAAGCGCCGGACTATGCGCTTGACAACTTTCAGACACTGCCCGCCGCCCTCGACAAGGCCAGTTTCAACCAGCGGCTCGGCCTGTACCTGATCGGGTCCTTTGCGGCGGTGGCGCTGGTCATGGTACTCGCCGGACTGTATGGCGTGCTGTCCCAGCTCGTGACCCAGCGCCGGCGCGAGATCGGCGTCCGGATGGCGCTCGGCGCTACGCGGGCGTCAATCCTGCGGATGATTCTGCGGCAGGGCGGAGCGCTCATCGTGAGCGGCCTCGCCGTGGGCTTGCTCGCGTCGGTTGCCGGCGGACGCCTGATCGGCGGATTCCTGTTCGGCGTCAGGCCCACAGACCTTTGGACGTACCTCGCGGTGATCCTGGTGCTTGCGGCCGCCGGTCTGGGTTCAGCGATGCTCCCGGCCCGTAAGGCGGCCAAAGTCGATCCGATGGAGGCGCTGCGATGCGAGTGAAGAAGTCGGATGATCGTGAGTTCAGTACCAACACCGCGAGCACAAGAGCCGTCACTAGAAGCCGGCGTTCTGCGATAATTGATATACGAGGGTAGACTTCTGGCCGTCATTACAGGCAAAGACATCCAAAGCGGGCCTGCGGGCCCGGCGCCCGTCGCGCCTCCGGGCAGAAAGGATTCCGCCCGGGCGCGCATCCTCGTCGCCGATGACCAGCGCGACGTGCTCGAATCCTTGCGGCTGCTGCTCAAGACGGAAGGCTACCTGGTGGAGACCACCACGTCGCCGGCGGGCGTGCTGAGCGCGGTCAAGTCGGCGGATTTTGACTGCCTGCTGATGGATCTGAACTACGCCCGCGACACCACGTCCGGCGTGGAGGGGCTCGATCTGCTGAACCGCCTGCAGGCCCTCGACAGTTCCCTGCCCGTCGTGGTGATGACGGCGTGGGGCACGGTGGACGTGGCGGTTGAGGCGATGCGCCGCGGGGCTCGCGACTTCGTTCAGAAGCCGTGGGAGAACGCGCGCCTCGTGGCCATTATCTCCACCCAGGTGGAACTCAGCCGCGCCTTGCGCCGGGGCCAGCGCCTGGAGGCGGAGAACCAGCTCCTGCGCGGCAGCGACCTTCCCACGTTGATCGCCCAATCCGCGGCCATGCGTCCGGTGCTCGAGCGCGTGGCGCGTGTCGGGCCTTCGGAAGCGAACGTCCTGCTGACAGGGGAGCATGGAACCGGCAAGGAAGTGGTGGCCCGAACCCTGCACGGCCTGTCCGCGCGCACCGGAAAGGCCCTGGTGGCGGTGAACGTCGGCGGCCTTTCCGAGCATCTGTTCGAAAGCGAGCTTTTCGGACATGTCAAAGGCGCGTTCACCGATGCGCGCACCGATCGCGTGGGCCGGTTCGAGCTGGCCGATGGCGGCACTTTGTTCCTTGACGAGATCGGGAACCTGCCCATGACGCAGCAGGCCAAGCTCCTGCGCGTGCTCGAGACCGGCGAATTCGAACGCGTGGGATCCTCGAAGACCCGTCGCTCCGACGTGCGCATCCTTTCCGCCACCAACTCCAGCTTGAAGGAGCTAGTGGCCCTGGGACGCTTTCGCGAAGACCTGTTCTTCCGGCTCAACACCGTTGAAATCCGCCTGCCGCCCCTGCGCGAGCGCCGCGAGGACATTGCCCTCCTCGCGATGCACTTTCTCGGCCAGCACGCGGCGCGGTATCACAAGCACATCACGGGCTTCACGGAGGCGGCGCTCAAGGCCCTGGTGGCTCATCCCTGGCCCGGCAACGTGCGCGAGCTCGACCACACCGTCGAGCGGTCGGTGCTCATGGCCAACAACATCCAGATCGGCGCGTCGGACCTCGGTCTCGAGGCGCCGGCGCAAACCGCCGCCCGCCTGGAAGACATGAGTCTGGAAGACGTGGAACGCTTCCTGATTCAAAAGGCCCTGGAGCGCTTCGACGATAACGTGAGCCAGGCGGCGGCGGCGCTCGGACTGAGCCGCGGCGCGCTGTACCGGCGCCTCGAGCGCTACGGGCTGGCTCACGGCGAAGACACGGCGGACCGCGATGAACCCTGACGTCAGGCTGACGGCGGCCTGACGGAGACGATTCAGGTCCCAGGGGCAGATCGTGATTCGCCGTCCATTCTTCAAGCGTCATTGCTCCTGATTTTCCATGGGGCTCGATCCGGCATGGGACTCGATCCGGTCACCGACTTTCGCAGGATTTCAGGCTACGGCGGTCCCCGCGTGGGCCGCCCCGGCTCGCGGCTGAGCTTCGAGAGCCGGATTCTGCTCCTGACCCTGGCCGGCGGCGCCCCGGGCCTGGCGCTCGCCATCGGCCTGATGCTGAAGGCCCAGTTTTCCTCGCAGGCCGTCTGGACTCTCGGCGTGCTGCTCGGCTTGGTGTGGCTGGGCTTCGCGTTCAGCGTCCGCAATCACATCACGATCCCGTTGCAGACGCTCTCGAACGTCCTGTCGGCGTTGCGCGAGGGCGACTATTCCCTGCGCGCGCGCGGAACCCGCAAAGAGGACTCGCTGAGCCAGTTGGTGGCTGAAGCCAACGCCTTGGGCGAGACCCTGCGCAGCCAGCGCCTGGGCGCTCTCGAAGCCACAACGCTGCTCCGCAAGGTGATGGAAGAGATTGACGTCGGGGTCTTCACCTTCGACGGCGAGGGGCGGTTGCGCCTGGTCAATCGCGCCGGTGAGCGGCTGCTGGCCCAGCCCTCCGAGCGCGTGCTCGGGGCGTCCGCCGGCGAGCTTGGATTGGAAGATTGTCTTGAGGCTCCGTCGCCGAGCATCCTCTCCATGACGTTCCCCGGCGGCGGCAGCGGCGCCACGCGCTGGGGCGTCCATCGCAGCAACTTCCGCGAAGGCGGGCTGCGCCACAGCCTGCTGGTGCTCTCCGACATGAGCCGCGCGCTGCGCGACGAAGAGCTGAAGGCCTGGCAGCGCCTGGTGCGCGTGATCGGCCACGAGCTGAACAATTCCCTTGCGCCCATAAAGTCCGTCGCCGCCAGCCTCGAGAGCCTGCTGAACCGCGAGCCCCAGCCGCCCGACTGGCGCGACGACATGCGCGAGGGTCTGCGCATCATCGCGGGACGATCCGAGGCGCTGGCCCGCTTCATGGAGTCTTACGCGCGCCTGGCCCGCCTGCCCAAGCCGCGCCGGGCCGCGCTCGATATCGGCGCCTGGGTGAGGCGAGTGGCCAGCCTGGAAACCCGCATGAAAGTGGCGCTCGAACCGGGGCCCGATACCGTCGTGCAGGCCGACGGCGACCAACTCGATCAACTCCTCATCAACCTGCTGCGCAACGCCGTGGACGCCGCTCTTGAAACCGGAGGCGGCGTGACCGTCGGCTGGGGCCGCAATAATGCCCACCTGGATCTGTGGATCCGCGACGACGGCCTCGGGCTTTCGAACACCGCCAACCTCTTCGTTCCGTTCTTCACGACCAAGCAAGGCGGCTCAGGGATCGGGCTGGTATTGAGCCGCCAGATTGCCGAAGCGCACGGCGGCATGCTGACGCTCGCCAACCGCACCGATGGCGCGGGCTGCGAGGCCCGGCTGCGAATCCCGGTCGAATAGCCAGGCGCACTCCCCGAAAGCAAGCCAGAGCCGCGGATCCGGACTCCAGACGTCCGTCTGCTGCGTACTTTCGCTCGCCCGGCTTGCTCTCGCTGCGAGCCGCCAAATCTGGCTTCGTTTTTCGCATTCTTGCGCAGTCTGCCGCAGCAAGCGCGATTTTAAAGGAGTTAGCGGCCCGGAGGGCGGCGGAGTTTCGCTTCGTTTGGCTTCGTTTTGGCCTGTTTTTGAGGGCGTTTTGTTGATTTTGCAGGGCTTAGTGGCTTCGTTTTGTTAAATTTTAGATTCTTTTTTTTCGTCTTTTTTGCAGAAAACGGTTTTGAGGCCGGATCCGCCGGTATTTCTAGGCTATCGTAGTTGCCTACGGCGTGGTGCAGACCGAGCGCCCGCAGCAGCGAGGTGATCACGCGTTGCTTGCGGTCGATGGCCTGCCGCAGCCGTTCACCCTGCAGGCTCATGGCGCGATCTCTCTGGGTTGCCCCGAGACGGGCCCTGGACGCGGACTGCGGCATGCTGGCCTGGTCAAGATGAAGCGCGTAAGCGGCGAGCGCGTCGCGCTCCTCGAGCGCCAGTAGGTCAAGCAGCCCCTCGAACTGCTCTTCGCCGAGAGGCTCCCCGCCGTCTCTCGCTTTCATCAGGCGGTCGCACCGGATACAAATCGTCTGGGCGCGGTCGGAACTCGGGTTGAGATCGTTCCCATAAAGCATGCGCAGCATCGGACCGATGTCAAAGTCCCGGCGCGCCAGATGCTGCTCGAGCGCCTCCAGGCACTCGAGCTGTTTTTTCGCCCGGGCCGGAGAGTCCGGCATGCGCTGCAGGCCCTGCGCAAACAGTTCCTCGGCGGTGCCGGGGAGGTCGGCTTGCAGCGCGTGCAGCCGCCGGCGCCTCTCGATAGTGTTCTGGCGCCAACCCTCCTCGAGTTGGGCGTCGCGAATGCCCTCCCAGGCTTCAAGCTCCAACTGCTCGCGCGCCAGACCTCGAAAATGGATCTCGAGGATCGCAGGCAGAGGCTCGTAGGGCCGGATGAGCTCGCGGTAGAGCTCCTCGGCGGCGCCGGGCTGCTGGCCGAGCGTCCGCGACTCCACCTCGCCCCAGAGGCGCGCGGAGTGGTATTTGGCCGCGTTCCGGCTCGCGCGCCGCTTGCCATCCTCGGTACGGGGTCCGGTAGACTGTTGAGAATTGACGCGATTCGCCGCTGCTTTCGCAACCGATGTCGGACGGCGGCGGGCCGCGGACGGCGTGGCGACCGACGGCGTGGCGGCGGACGGCGTGGCAACCGACGGCGTGGTGGACGCCTGCGGGGGCGCATCGGCCGCCCCGATGAACGCCGGGGTGGCGCATACATCGTCTTCCATGTGTGCGTCACGACTCTCCCCCGAGGGTGCAGTGGCTACGACATAAGAAGCGATGTCGTCGCCGCCCTTGGTGCCGTCGATCCTGCCCTGTGCGGCCTCAGCCTGACTCCGCGCCGGGCCCGGCGCCTGCCCATCGTCTCCCGCGTGATTTTCCACCCGCTGGTTTTGATCAATAATGTCGATGCTTTTCATAGTGCCCTCACTGTTCCTCAGCTGGCCGAGGCGGCGCGATCGGCTGAGGTGGCGCGCCCGGTTGGGGCGGTGCGATCGGCCGGAGCGGTGCGATCGGTTGGAGCGGCGACCTCAGTCCCACGATCTCAGCAATCCGGTTGTAGACGGCCATCGCGTCCATGGGTTTCCCGGCGGCAGCCGATTCCTTGGCTAGCTCGGCGGCGCGAGCCACTTCCTCGAGGCGCGAGTCCAGTTCGCGGATCTTAAGCTCCGCACCTCGCGGCTCGGCCGCGGGATGCTGTGACTGGGCGGCAAGGATTCCGCTAAGGAGGAACGCGCGGAGCATCTCGCCCGATTCGGAGTCGGGATTCTCGCGCGCCTCGTCGTATAAGCGGTCCCTTTGCTCCATGAGGTCACGGAGGCCAGGCTCGGACCGGCGCAATTGGCCCTGCCGGCGCGGCCGCGCCCTCCTGGTCTTCTTCGATCCTGCCTTTGACGCCGCCATGCTGTCCGCCTCCGTTGAACCGTCGAAATCGGCGCGCTGTTTCACCCAAGCGCGATGGTCCACCGTGAACCATAGCAGGTCGGAATTGGACGGTGGGTACCAGTGCGAAGGCCGGGACTCAATATTACATGCTTATTCTACAGTTGGTTGGCCTGTGGAAAAGCCGGGACAGGGGTGCGCGAAGGCCGATGCCATGGTGACGTCTTGTCTGGGGACGCGTGAAAGGCGATGCGCGGCTTCGGTATGCGCCAGCCGGCCGCGACTGCCGATTTTATTTGAACCCCCGCAGATCAGTGACGATTTGGAAAGTCTGGAACGCCGCACGAACTTTTGTCAGTTCGATTCCGTTTGCGAACCGCCCGAGCGCTCGCGCAATAGCCGCTTTTGGAAGTGTGCACCTCGCGCCAACAAGGACCTGCGTCAGCTTCAGATTCTCATCGAAGTCGCAGAAAAACAATCCGTCCTCCTCATGATCCAGCGGCGCCCAGGTGCGTATTTCACTTTCATAATTCCAGTTTTCGTACTTTGTGAAAATCATATCCGTGGCCACCCCTAATCGTGCGACTGCGTTGAGCTTGAAGAAGTCGTCAGGAAATGGTAAACGGTCTCGGACGTATTCTACTTCCCGCCAGTGATTCCCGGCGATTTCAAACCCCAGGCAAATTCCCCGGTGTTTATCGCTGTAGTGCGCCCAGAGAACTGGATCGGTACATGTAGCGCTGAAACACACCATTCCGAATCGCTCCCCTAGCCGACGCCTAGTTCTCTGGAAGGCGACGCGATCAACCGGGTCTTTGAGGTTGTAGGGCGTTAGTTCGAAAGGATCGTTCAGCTCTTCGACTCTCGCTATCTTCAGCCGCCTTTCATAAAGGCTCTTGAGTCCGAACTGGCTGTCGAGGAACTTGTAAACGTGTACCGGCTTAGCCCTGTCTTCCGCAGGGTCTCCTTTTGACGCGGGGTCCACTCGAGTGAGAGCATGCGAAAGACGACACACGACTCGCTGCATAACCAGTGTCGGGCTCTCTCGATTGTCCGAGCTCAGATCTCGCCTTCGGTGTCGTCTTCGCCGTCTTCGTCGATGTCTTCGCCGGATTTCACAGCACGAGGGAGTTGCCGCTCTGACAAGCCTGCGCGACGCAGGCGTATCTTTTTCAGGGCATTCCTCGCCTCACGAGAGAGAATTATCCTAGTGATCTTCGGTTTAGCCCTGTTCACCGCAGTCGGCAGAGCTGCGATGAGCATTGCCTCAGCTTCATCGATGTGGGCCTCGGGGACGACAAAAGCCGAGAAGAAATTCCAGAAGTAGTATTGCTGTCCGACCGATCTTAGGGCATGTGAACGGAGCCGCTTCCAGAGACGCCCTCGAGCCTGACCGACATAGTACGGGACGTCGTCCCGGTATAAGACGTAAACACCGGGCCGACCCAGGTTCTGCTTGATTTCCCCGAGCAGTTCCGGCGTTTCAAGGGACTCGCGCGGCCAGATGCCTGTGTAGCCTTCCAACAGCCGATTTCTCTTTGGATCGCCTTCCTTAGCAAGCATTTTCGCACCCCGATTTGACGCTTCGGCAGTGAAGGAACCGGGTAGGAGTATAACCCATAACGAATTCCGGTAGCGCAGAGTCTATGGGAAGCAAGACCCTGCCCTAACCGTTTTCCGAGACTCGGCTCCCCAAACCTGTTTCCTGAGCCCTCTGCGGCTGCGCCGCCTTGCTGTGCGGAAAGGCTATGCCTTTCCGAGACTCGGCCCCTCCCCTTCGTTCCCCTACCAGTTTGCGACTCCGCCGCGAAGCGGCAGAGTCGCAAAAACCTCAAAGAAGAGGCTGCGTTCCGGAAAGGCGGAGCCTTCCCGCACAGCAAGGCGGCGCAGCCGCAAACCTCCCGAGCGGCTACTCACCGCTAGAGACAAGGTGAGCGTGTATAATCGCCTCCGCCGACAAGGAGGATTAGCGCATGAGAATCCAATCCAAATCTCGCGTGGCCATGCGGCTGATTCTCGTGCCCGCGGCCTTAATGGCCATGCGGCCGACCCGGCCTCCAGCTCCGGCGCCCGCGAACGTCCTCACCTGGCACAACGACAACTCGCATACCGGTCAATATCTGAACGAAGTCATCTTGTCGCCGTCGAACGTCAATTCGACCCAATTCGGCAAACTCGGATCGTATCCGGTGGACGGCCAGATCTACGCCCAACCCCTTTACTGGAAAGGGCTGAACATATCGGGCCAGGGTTCCCATGACGTGGTGTTCGTTGCCACCGAGAACGACAGTGTTTACGCCTTTGACGCCGACAATCCCGGCGCCAACCCGAATCCGCTTTGGCACGCAAGCTTCACGAACCCGCCAGGCGTGACCGCCATACCGTGCGGAGACATCACTTCGTCCTGTCATGTCGACCCCGTGGTCGGCATCACCGGCACGCCCGTGATCGACCCCACCTCCAAGACGCTATA
Organism: Terriglobia bacterium; assembly: GCA_035949375.1. GTDB lineage: Bacteria > Acidobacteriota > Terriglobia > UBA7540 > UBA7540 > Gp13-AA77. Next base: position 56,417 of record DASZIG010000030.1, read on the forward strand.
CGTAATCGCGCGCACCAAGGAGACCGCAGGCAGCAATGTCACGTATCCGCAGCGGCTCCACGCCCTGGATATCACGACCGGAGCAGAGAAGTTTGGCGGGCCGGTGACGATCACGGCCTCCGTGGGCAGCGTCACCTTCGACACACTTCACGCCGGGCAGCGTCCAGGGCTCCTGATGATCGCGGGCAAGAATGGCGCGCACAACGTGATCTACATTGCCTGGGCCGGCTTCACCGATAAGCTCGTCACGACGGGTCTCAACGGCTGGGTGATGGCATACGACGGCGAAACCTTGGCGCAGTTGGGCGTGTTTAATACCACGCCCAACGGCAAGAACGGTGGGATCTGGGGTAGCGGCGGAGGGCTGGCTGCCGACTCAGCCGGCACCCTCTACGCCTCCACCGGCGACGGGAACTTCGACGCGGGCACCGGCGGGTCCGACTACGGCGATAGCTTGATCAAACTGCTCCCGGGCACAAACGGGTTTACGGTGGAGGACTACTTCACCCCAAAGGATCAGACATGCCGCCGGCAGCAGGATCTCGATCTCGGTTCCGGCGGACCCATGTTACTCCCGCCGCAAACCGGTTCGCACCCGAGCGAGATGATCGCAGCCGGCAAGGGCGGCTCACCGTGCGACCAGTTCGGATCAAGCTTTGCGGCTCCCATCTACGTGGTCAATCGCAACCAGATGGGGCATTTCAACAGCCAGCAGGACCGAATTATACAAACAGTTCAGGGCGCGGGGGCCGGGTATTGGAGTGCGCCCGCCTATTGGCAGGGCCAGACCTCGGCCTACGTCTACTATTGCGGGATCACGACGGACGACACTCTCGGAGATTACCTGCGCCTCTACACTCTGTCGGGTGGCCTGCTGTCGAGCTCTTCGGTCTCGCAGAGCCCTGGTCTTTTCCTGGCGGGTTGCACGCCTTCAGTTTCGGCTAACGGCGCCACGAACGGAATCGTGTGGGCCATCGAACGCCAGGACTCCCTGGACACTGACCCAGGCAACCTGCCGGCAATCCTTCATGCGTATGACGCTACCAATGTGGCCACCGAACTGTATAACAGCTCGCAAGCGGGAACGCGCGACCAGGCGGGCGCCGGGGTGAAATTCCAGGTTCCAACCATCGCCAACGGTAAGGTCTACGTCGGGACCCAGAGCGAGTTGGATATTTACGGCCTGCTCGCCCGGTAATCTGCAAACCGCTCGCGCACGAAGAACAAGGACCTAACACAGAGTTCGCAGAGGTCACGGAGGAAAAAAGGCACCGTACCTGGCGCCTTGGCGTTGTTCTCTGTGGCCTCCGTGAGGCTTCAGCGATCTCTGTGTTGAGGTCTTCTTTAGGCAGCGCCCGAGGGCCGCGCCAGGCTATCCGGCTTCGGAACCTGCCGGTCCTTACCCCGCGTAAGTTGATAGCTGCTCCAGAGATATGGGCTCCAGGAACGCGATTCCGGCCGCACAGCCGTCGCCTTCGTCACTGACCCAGATCACCCGGCTCTTGACCTTTGGCCCCGAGCCGCTGCCCGGAATCACCGTGATCAACTGGCCGGGCTCGAGGCGGAGCTGCGCTCGAAGGCGCGCGCCGAGTTGCGACAGATCAATCGCAAATGCGCCGCTCGTGAGCTGGCTGGCTTCGGAATCCACCACCAAGATCAGGGGCTGATTCGCGTTGCGACGCGGCGCACGCCGGCGCTCGGCACCCGTTAATTCTGGCATTATTAATCCTCCTTAGCGTTCAGTCCGAATTCTAGCGCAAAAGCAACAGAGAAGCGCGGCGGGCCGCCCGTTGGCTGAAGTCGTAACAACTCTGTAATGTCTCTTGAACCGGGTGTGCACCTGTGCTACCTTGAGGCTGCAAATGAATTCCGATCCCTGGAGGTGATCCAACCCGTGAGCACCCCGACCGCGGCCATCCGGACGCATTTGATGGCCAATCCGGAGTATCAGCGACTCTCTGAGCAACACGCCCACTACGCGGCCCTTCTTGACCAGCTTACCGCCAAGCACTACCTCAGCGAACAAGAGCAAATCGAAGAGACCCGGCTTAAGAAGCTCAAGCTGCGTCTTAAAGACGAAATGGCCATGCTGGCCCAAAAAAACGGGTCGGCCTGAGCGCGGCAGACGGTGATCTGCCTTCTTCGGAGATTACGAGGAGCCGGCCGGGCGATGCCTGCCGGCTCTTCACGCTTCCGAGGTTTCCCTCAATACGGTCCGGCTCAATACGATCCGGCTTAATACGGGCCGGCTCAATTCGGGCCGGCTCAATACGGGCCGGCCCGGCCTCCGAGCGGCGAATCATCGTATGGTCAAAGAGGGCTATTGGTATGGACTGCCGCTCGGTCTCGTGGCGATCGGCTGCGCGGCGCTCGGCCTCCTCTGGGAGGCCGCCCTATTCCTGATTCTCACCGCATTCGTCCTCAACTTCTTTCGCGACCCTGAACGTACAATCCCATCCGATCCGGCCGCAATCGTCTCGCCTGCGGACGGACGCGTGGTCGAGATCGCGGAGGAGGATTACGACGGGCGCCGCGTGCGCCGCATCAGCATCTTCATGTCGCCGGTGGACGTGCACGTGAACCGCGCGCCCGCCGCCGGCGAGTTGCGCGACATTGTCTACCGGAAGGGCCGGTTCCTGGTCGCGAGCGGCCCGCGAGCCTCGGTCGAGAACGAACAGAACGTTTTCACGGTCGAGACTGAGGCCGGCCCCATTGTCGTGAAGCAAATCGCTGGTCTGGTGGCGCGCCGTATCGTATTCTGGAAACGGGTGGGCGAGCGTCTCAGCCGCGGCGAGCGAGTGGGCCTGATCAAATTCGGCTCGCGTGTGGACGTTCTGCTCGATCCCGCCATCGAACTGAGTGTTCGGACGGGCGACCGCGTCCGCGCCGGCTCCACCGTGCTGGCACGGGCGCCGGGACGCGATATGGGCGCGGCCCAGGCAGCCCAAGCCCGCGGCGCAGCGCCTCCGGATCGAGGCTGACGCGCGCGAGCGCCGCCTCGGATTGGAAGGAGGGGAGACCAACGTGGACGCGCCGCCAGCCACACCAAAGCGCAAGGGCCGTCTGCACGGCGGCTTCTACATCCTGCCCAGCCTGTTCACGGTGGGCACGCTGGTCTGCGGCTACATCTCCATCCTGGCCACCCTGCGAGGCTCCACGGCGCTCCTGACGGGCGATCTTACGACGGATGCGGGCCGCCTCGCCTTCGACAGCGCCGCCAAGTTCATCGGTTGGGCCTGGGTGTTCGACAGCTTCGACGGGCGCATCGCGCGGCTCACCAATTCCACCTCCGACTTTGGCCGCGAGTTTGACTCGCTCGCCGACGTCATCGCCTTCGGGCTGGCACCGGCCCTGCTGGCCTTCTCCTGGGGCATCCGGCCGGTGGAGGAAACGGTGGGACCGCTCTGGCGGGAGCACCTGACCAGTATCGGCCTGATTGTCACCTTTGCTTTCGTGATCTGCGGCGCCGCGCGCCTGGCGCGGTTCAACATCCAGAGCACCCGCCCTGCGGGTGACCGCCGGAGCTTCGTGGGCTTGCCGATTCCGGCCGCTGCCGGCGTGGTGGCGGCCATCGTACACTGCCGCAAAGAGGCCATTCACGACTGGAATTACGGCGCAGGCTGGCTGCTGCTGATCGCGCTGCTGGCCTTTCTGATGGTCAGCCGGGTTCGCTACCCGAGCTTCAAGAATTTTGACCTGCGCCGGGCCCGGCCCTACGCGGCCATCATCCTGATCGGGCTCGCCATCTACCTGGTCTACGCCTACTCCGAGTATGCCCTGCTGCTCGTCTCGGTCGGCTACATGGTGAGCGGACCCCTGACGCGCCTGCTCGGGCGCCGCCATCCCCCGGCGCCACCCCCGCAAGAGGCCCACGCACAATGACGCCCACGGAAGCGCGTTACAACGTCGCCATCGTCGGAGCATCGTCGCTGCTCGGCCGCGAGGTGCGGGCGGTGATCCGGGAACGGCACTTCCCTTTTTCGCACCTGATCGAGCTCGAGGCCACCGCCAGCATGGAAGCCGACCCGGAACTACCCGTCCTCGACATCGAGAAGGACGAGGCTGCGGAGTTTCTGGCGGCCCAGGAGGCAAGCGCCGGGATTGACGTGGCCTTCGTGGCCGCGCCCGCCGATCCTGCACAGGTCTTCCTCGCCTCCGGCCTGCCGTCTTTAGTGATCGATCTCGACGGGGGCCTGGCGGAACCCGATCTGACGCCGGAGATCGCTTTCCTTGACCGGGCCGTCGCTCCGCAAGACAGCGTGCCCCGCGTCCGGATGGTGGCCTCCGCGCATCCGGCCACCATGGTGCTCGGCGCGTTGCTGCTGCGCCTCCAGTCGCGCGCCGAGATTACCACCGCGGCGGCTCAGGTCTTCAGCCCGGCCTCGCACCTCGGACCGCGCGGCATCGAGGAACTGCAGAAGCAGACGGTGAATCTGCTGAGCTTTCAAAGGATCCCGCGCGCGATTTTCGGGTCGCAGCTCGCCTTCAACATGCTGTCGCGCCTCGCAGGCTCAGGCTCCGGACCGCTCGAGAGCCTCGAAATTCGCGTGCGCGGCGAGCTCGGCCGCTTTCTCGGTGGGCGCGCGCCTCTGCCCGCGATCAGGCTTGTGCAAGCCCCCGTGTTTTACTCGATGGCGGTGTCGCTCTACGTCGAGACCGCAGACATTCTGACGCCGGCGAAGGCCGCCCAGGCGCTCGCGGGCGAACCCGTCCGCGTGACCCGGGCTTCGGAGAAAGCGCCATCACAGGTTGACGTGACCGGAACAGCCGACATCCTCGTCGACTCGATCATCGCCGACGCCGGCCGCCCAAGCGGACTCTGGATCTGGGCGGCGGCGGATAACTTGCGCCTGGCGGCGGCCAACGCCGTGGAGATCGCAGAGAACGTTCTGCGGACCGGCCATCCCGGTCGGGCCGCCCGAGGACAGGTCCATTGACCAGACGATTGCGATTTGCCCGGTGGCGATGTTCGGCCGCTCTGCTTCTGCTATCCGCCTGCCTGCTCCCGTCCTGCGGTTACCACGTGGCCGGACGTGGATCGAACCTGCCTCCGGACGTCAAGACGGTGGCGGTGCCGATCTTTACCAACAACAGCCGTCAGTACCGCATCGAGCAGCGGATGTCCGCCGCAGTGATCCGGGAGTTGATCGAGCGCACGCATTACAAGGTCACCTCTGACCCCGAGCAGGCAGACGCGGTGATCCAGGGGACGGTGAAGAGCGTGACGACCGGAGTGATCGCATTCAACATCAGCACCGGCGCGGCCACGGCGCTGCAGGTCGTGGTTTCCGCTGACGTGCGGATGATTGACCGCCATACTCAGAAGGTTCTGTTCGCGAATCCGAAGTACGTGTTCCGCGAGGAGTATCAGGTCAGCCAGTCCAACTCGCAGCTTTTCGAAGAACAAGAGCCGGCGCTCAACCGCGTGGCGCAGGACTTCGCGCGGACGCTGGTGAACGACATCCTGGAGAACTATTGAGTTGTCGCCGCTCTCACATCTGCCGCGCCGCCCCCTGGCTTGCCGCCTTGCTCGCGGCAGCGTCGCTCCTGGCCGAGGCAGGCTGCGGCCGGATCGTTCCTGTCGAGCCCGGAGGACCCACCGCTGAATGGCCGTTTTACGGCGGCGACGCCGGCGGCGAGCGTTACTCACCCCTCACCGAGATCAATCGTGACAACGTCGCGGACCTGCAGGTGGCCTGGACCTACCATACCGGCGACGTGTCCGACGGCAGCGGCGGACGGCGCAAGAGCGAGTTCGAAGCCACGCCCATCGTGGTTGACGGCACCCTGTACCTCAGCACCGCCTTTAATCGTGTGATCGCGCTCGATCCCGAAACCGGCGCCGAGAAGTGGGCCTTCGACCCCAAGATCGATCTGCAGGTCCACTACTCCGAAGGCCTGATGAATCGTGGCGTCTCAACGTGGATCGATCCCGCGCGCGCGCCGGGCGAGCCATGCCGGCGGCGGATTTACATCGCCACCATCGACGCCCGTCTCTTTGCGCTCGACGCCGCCACCGGCGCGCCCTGCGCCGATTTCGGCCAGAGCGGCCAGGTAGACCTGACCCAGGGGATCTCGAACATCATCCGCAAGGGCGAATACGAAGAGACCTCGCCCCCCGCTGTGATCGACGACCTGGTCATCGCCGGTTCAGGGATCGCGGACAACGATCGCGTGGAGAGTCCGAGCGGCGTGGTGCGCGCCTTTGACGCGCGGACCGGCGCCCTGCGCTGGAGCTGGGACCCGATCCCGCAGGATTCGAGCGACCCGGCCGCCGCGACCTGGGAAGGAGCGAGCGCCCGGAAGACGGGCGCCGCCAATGCCTGGTCCGTGATGGCCGTCGATCCGGCCCGCGACCTGGTGTTCGTGCCCACGGGCAGCGCCAGTCCGGACTACGCCGGCACCGAGCGCAAGGGTGATGACAAGTGGGCGGACTCGGTCGTAGCGCTGCACGCGCGCACGGGCAAGATCGCCTGGGGCTTCCAGCTCGTGCATCACGATCTCTGGGACTATGACACTGCCGCGCCGCCCTTACTGACAATCCTGCATCGTGACGGCCGGGACGTGCCGGTGGTCGTGCAGGGCAACAAGACCGGCAACCTTTTCGTGCTGAATCGCGACACGGGCGAACCGGTTTTTCCCGTGGAGGAGCGGCCCGTGCCGCAGAGCCACGAGCTGGGCGAGCAGACCTCGCCCACGCAGCCATTCCCGGTGGCGCCGCCCCCGCTCACGCGGCAGAAGCTCGACGCGGGCGATGCCTGGGGCCTGACGCGATGGGATCGCGAGGCGTGCCGCCAGCAGATGCAGAAACTCGTGGCGGAGGGCATGTTCACGCCGCCCACGGTTCAAGGGTCGCTCGTGATTCCGGGAAACATCGGGGGCATGAACTGGAGCGGCTACGCCTTTGACCCGGTCCGCCAGACGCTCGTGACCTTCACCAACAGTATCGCATTCGAGGTCCACCTGATTCCGCGCGACCAGTATCAGGCGCATGAGGACGCCGCCGAGCAGGGCAAGCTACGGGCCGAAGTTTCGCCGCAGCACGGCACTCCCTACGGATTCAGCCGGGCGCCCCTGGTCTCGCAGTCGCGCTTCCCCGTCCACATGCCCTGCAATCCACCACCCTGGGGCAGCCTGGTGGCGGTCGATCTCGCCAAAGGCACGATCCGCTGGCAGATTCCTCTGGGCACGCTGCGCGATCTATCGCCAATCCCATTGACGGCCCACTACGGCATGGCCGGCCTCGGAGGCCCCATCACCACGGCGGCCGGACTTACCTTCATCGCCGGAACCGCCGGCGACGAGTACCTGCGCGCCTTTGACACCGACACGGGCAAGGAGCTGTGGAAAGGCCGGCTGCCCGCGGGCGGCCAGGCCACGCCCATGACGTATCGATTGAAGGCGGACGGCAGGCAGTACGTGGTCATTGCCGCCGGGGGCCACGGAAAGCTCGGCAACAGGCTCGGCGACTCGCTGGTAGCCTTCGCGCTTCCCTGATGGCTCGCGGCGCCGCGTCCGGCCGCGCTCCTTTCGAGCATCTGCCTCTTGACAATATGGTCCGGGATGTCGCACCTTAGCTGTTCTTGCCCGCTGGGGCCGTTCTAAGGTTGGTAGGGCGGCAGACCCGCCGGTGAGCGTCCCCCTTTCTCCTATGCGCCTGTGCATCTGCTTTCACGACCAGTGCTTTGACGGGGCCTGTTCAGCCGCCCTGTTTACGCGGGTGTATCAGGCGCGCCTGAACGCGGCGGCGGAGTTCCATTACCGGGGCCTGGTGCACCGCGCCGGACAACTCTTTGACGAGAGCATGTTCGATGGCGACGAGAACGCCATCGTGGATTTCAAGTATTCGAGCTCGGAACGCCTGAACTGGTGGTTTGATCATCATCAGAGCGCCTTCCTCACTGCGGCGGACGCCGAGCATTTCCGGCGCGACACGACTGGCCGCAAGTTCTACAATCCGGACTTCCGCTCCTGCACCAAGTTCATCGCCCACATCGCGGCGGAAAAGTGGGGCTTTCACGCGCGCGATCTGGACGACATGGTGAAGTGGGCGGACATTATCGACGGGGCGCAGTATCCGGATACGCGCACGGCGGTGGAGTTGCGCGATCCGGCCACCCAGTTGACTCTGGTGATCGAGGGCGTGCGCACGCCGGGATTCGTGGCCAGCATTATTCCCGAGCTCACGCGCAAGTCCCTGGCGGAGATCGTAGCTCTGCCCCGCATCCGGCAGGCTTTTGACGAACTTTATGCGCGTCACCTGCAGTGGATGAAGCTGATCGGCGAGCGCGGCGAACTCGCCGACCGGGTCCTATTTTTCGACGTTGCGGACCAGGAGTTCGAGGGCTTCAACAAGTTCATTCCCTACCATCTGTTTCCCGAAGCGGTCTACAGCGTGGCCGTGAGCGCCTCCCCGGGACGCACCAAGATCGCGGTGGGCAGCAATCCCTGGAATCCGGCCCGCAAGGCCGTGAATCTGGCGTCGATCTGCGAGCGTTACAACGGTGGCGGACACGCGAAGGTGGCGGCGATCTCGCTTCCACCGGGCCAGTTGGACCATGCCCGCGCCGTGGCGCGCGACATCGTGGCCGAATTGCGGCAGAGCGTGCGCGACAGCGGGCAGTGAGGGATCCGGCGGGCATTGCGCCGGCGCGAACCTACTCCGGCGTGGTTGCTCGCGCGGTTATGATGTGATGTACTTAGACGGGAGACCGCCAGGTCTCAGAGGTGAATGCAGTGCCCGAGATCACGGCGTCGTCCCGGCCTCGGCCGGGCGAGCAACCCAAGGCCGGAAGCGAAGTCAAGCTCGCCGTCCGCGGGGTAACCGATCAGGGACGAGTCCGCAAGAACAACGAGGACAACCTGGCAGCGTGCGATCTTTCGAGCGAGGAAATCTTCGCCGGGCCCTTTGATCTCCGTCGCCCAGTGGGGCCTTCAGGCGTTCTGCTGCTGGTCGCCGACGGCATGGGCGGACAGGCTTGCGGCGAATTGGCCAGCCACATGTGTTCGGACGTGGCTCCGGTTCGGCTTCTCGAGAGTTTGCAGGAACGCGAGACGGTAACCCGCGACGAGCTGGGCACGCTGCTCGCGGCCGCCCTCCAATCCGCGAATCAGACCATCCTCGAGACAAGCCGCAGCCAGCCCGCCTGCAAAGGCATGGGGACTACCGCCACGGCGGCCCTGGTACGCGGGTCCACGCTGCTCGTCGCCCAGGTCGGTGATTCACGGGCCTATTTGATTCGCGACGGTCAGATGGCGCAACTGACCCGCGACCAGACCTTCCTGAATTACCTTGTCGAAATGGGTGCCGTGGATGCTGCGAGCCAGGCCCGCGACGATCCACGGAGAAGCATCCTTGTGCAGGCATTAGGCACTTCGGAGGAGCTTCATGTCGTATTGACCGGCGCTGAACTGCAGAGCGGAGACCGGCTGCTGATCGCGAGCGACGGTCTTTACGGCGCTGTGGGATCCGACAAGATTCAGGAGATCGCCGGCGACAGCTCGGACTTGGAAGCTCGTTGCCGCGCGCTGATCGACGCAGCCAATCAGCAGGGTGGTCCGGACAACATCACCCTGATTCTGGCCGACATTTCGGGCCTCCCGGCGAGCAAGAGGGAAGTGCCCGTGCGCGTGGAAGCCCTCAGTCCTAAGGCGTAAAAACGGCCCGCCACAGCTCCGGAGTAGCCTGATTTGACGGGGCGCTCGCAGCCAATTCTCGGCACCGGTTCCAGCCTGTTCCAACGCGGACAGCAGCTTTCAAAAGCGAACACCAGCGTCGCACGCCGCAGTCCCGCAACACCTGACAACTTCATTATTTGTGGGCGCATACGGTTGACGCGCTTCTGGAGGACCGGTTGCCCACCCGGTGCCGGGCGACGGGTGCGCGTGGCATTGCTCGGATCGCAGCCAGGCAGAGGGAGGCGCAAATGAAAACGATGTGGCATGACGCGAAACACGGCTTTCGAGTGCTCGCCAAGAGTCCCGGATTCGCGGTGGCGGCGATCATCGTCCTGGCCCTCGGGATCGGCGCCAATGCGGCCATGTTCAGCGTGGTCAATGCCGCCCTGTTGCGTCCGTTGCCGTTCAAAGACCCTTCGCGGCTGGTTCAGGTCTGGCACGTGCCGCCGGCCAAGAGCTTCCCCGGCATGACGGAGTTTGCCGTCTCGGCGGCCAACTACGTCGATTGGGCGCGCCAGAACCACGTTTTCGAAACGACCGCGATCTACACCTTTGCGGGCTACGATCTCACCGGCGGAGACAGCCCGCAGTTCGTGCAGGCCGGGGCGGTTGAGTCGAGCTTCTTCTCCGTTTTCGGAGTGAACCCGATTCTGGGCCGCACGTTTCTTCCCGATGAAGACCGGCCCGGGCGCGGCAAGATTGCGGTGCTGAGCTATCGCTTCTGGCAAAGCCGTTTCGGGGCGAGGCGAGACGCCGTCGGACAGAAGATCAGCTTGAACGGCGAGGACTATACGGTGGTCGGCGTCATGGGTCCGAGGTTCAATCGGCCAGATTGGGCGCTGATCTGGACGCCGCTCGCGTGGACGGACAAGGAGCGCGCGATCCGCGGCGAGCACCACTACATGGTGGTGGCCCGGTTGCGCTCCGGCGTGAACCTGGGACAAGCCCAGGCCGAAATGAACACCATTTCCGGGCGTCTGGCGCAACAGTACCCCGCGGACGACAGCGGGTGGGGCGCCGTCGTGGTTCCGATGCACGAGGAGCTCGTGGGCGAGGTCCGGCCCGCCCTCCTGGTGCTGCTTGGTGCGGTGGCCTTCGTGCTGCTGATCGCCTGCGCCGACATTTCGAACCTGGTGCTGGCCAGAACGATGATGCGCCGCAAGGAAATGGCGATCCGTGCCGCCCTGGGCGCGAGCCGTGGCCGCCTTGTGCAGCAAGTCATGGCCGAAACCGTGCTGCTCGCGCTGGCCGGCGGCGCCGTGGGGTTCCTGCTGGCAAGCCCTATGGTCCGTTTTATCGGCGCCTATTTCGCGGGGCAGTTACCACGCAGCGTCGACATCAAGCTTGACGGCTGGGTGCTTGCCTTCACCCTCGCGATCTCGGTCCTGGCGGGAATGCTGGCAGGGTTCCTTCCGGCGCGGCGATTCACGCAAACCAGCGTCAACGACATGCTGAAGCAGGGTCTCGGCCACACCGATGCGGACTCCGGCGGCCACTTGAGCGCCCTGGTAGTGTCGGAGGTCGCACTTTCGCTCGTGCTTCTGATCGGCGCCGGCCTGATGATCCGCAGCCTGTGGAAGCTCCGCACCGTTGACCCCGGCCTCGACCCGCATAACGTCCTCACCATGACCGTGTCGATTCCTCCCCGCGAGTTCTCCCGGCCTTCTGAGCAGGGCGACTTCTTCGAGCGCATACGCGGGGGGGTGGCGGCGTTGCCGGGCGTCGAATCGGCCGGTGTCACGGACGCTTTGCCCACCGAGGGTGGCTCCACGCAGCCGATCCAAATCGAAGGCCGGCCGGCGGCCTCCATGGCGGACCAGCCTGAGGTGGCCGTTCGCGTGATTGACCCGGACTATTTGCGCGCCCTCCGGGTCCCCCTGCTGCGCGGGCGCACTTTCAGCGCATCGGACACAGCGGACTCCCAGCCGGTGGCCGTGATCAGCGAAGCCATGGCCCGGCGCTTCTGGCCGGACCAGAATCCCATAGGCAAGCATCTGAGCCGGACTTTCACTTCCCTTGGCCCCTGCGAGATCGTGGGCGTGGTCGGCAACGTGAAGCAGGACGGGCTGGACGTGGTTGACGCGATTGCAACCCTGTACGTGCCTTTAGCCCAACTGTCGGCCCCGGCGCCCGGCTTCGGAGAATGGAGGTCGTTTCCGATGTCCCTCGTAGTGCGCACCGCGTCCAGTCCCTCGAACCTGACCGGAGAGATCACCGCCGCCGTCCATCGCGTGGATCCCTCCGCGCCCGTGCTCGACGTCCGGACGATGGACAACCTGTTCGCGGAGTCCATGGCGCAGCGTCGCCTCAACATGCTGCTGCTCGGGGCCTTCGCCGGCCTGGCCCTGCTGCTCGCGGCTGTCGGAATCTACAGCGTGCTGGCCTACGCCGTGCGGAGACGGGTGCGCGAGATCGGAGTCCGCATGGCGCTGGGCGCGCAGACAAGCGATGTGCTGCGCCTGGTGATCGCCGATGGGCTGCGGCCCACCCTGCTCGGCGTCGGCATTGGATGGGTGGGCGCGCTCGAACTCAGCCGCGTGGTGGCGAGCCTGGTCTTTGGCGTGAAGGCCACTGACCCCGGCACCTTCGCGGCCGTCTCCTCTCTGCTGGTGGCGGTGGCCCTGGCCGCGTGCATCATCCCCGCCTGGCGCGCCACCAAGGTTGAACCCGTCCGGGCGTTGCGCGACGAGTAGGGCGGCAGGCAGCGATAGCCCGACGGCGCCTTTCGGATCCGAACCTCCCCCAGGACAGCGGCACCCGTGCGCGCATCGGAGGCGGGTTTATCCCGCCGTTTTGTGCCGCATGGAGCCGCCGCTGCGTTCAACCGAGCCGCTACGCGGGGGCCTGCAAGGTGGTGGCGCCCGGTTGGTAGTATCATAGACTCGACAGGCTGCGAAGCAGCTTGACCGCAAAAGGGGGTTTTCCATGAATTCCATTCGCAGTTTCGTCGCCACGGCCGTGGCCGTGATCGGTCTCGCCGCCGTGTGCTGGTCACAAGGCATGATGCGTCCGCCCAATATTCCGGGCGAGTTCAAGCCCGTGGTCGGTTCCGGCGCACAGTATCAACTGACGGACAAGAAGGGCGCAATGCATGACTGGACCTGGGCGGTGGTCGGGAAAGGGACCGCCGACGGCCAGGACGCGTATTGGCTGGAGATGCGCTCCACGACGCCCCAGGGCGCCATGGTGATGAAGGAGCTCATGGTGATCCAGCCCGGGAACGTGGACATCAAACGTATGATCGTGCAGACCGCCGGGCGGCCGCCGATGGAGATGCCCGTCGGCATGATGCACATGGGAATGCAGCACGCGCAGCAGCAGGCGGCAAGCGGATCGCACGGTATGGGCGAGGTGGTCGGGAGCGAGAGTATAACCGTTCCAGCAGGTACCTTCGACACGCAGCACTACAGGTCCACCGATAAAGGCACGACGGACGTCTGGGCTTCGACCAAGATTTCGCCGTATGGGATGGTCAAGATGACATCGTCGGACGGGACCTCCATGGTTCTGGAGAAGGTGCTCGACCACGAAACCTCCCAGATCACGGGCGAGCCGCAAAAGATGGACTTCCCCATGCCAGGCAGACCGCAGTAGTGCAAGGCGTCGTGAGGTATCAGCGGCGTTGCCGCCCTTTCAAGGCGAGTCCCGACAGTTTTTTCGCAGCCTGCTAGAATAGCTCCATGGCGAAAAAGCGCGTCAAGGTGCTGGTGATCGACGTGGGCGGCACACACGTCAAGGTGCTCGCAACCGGCCACAAGAAAGAGATCGAATTCGATTCGGGGCCGAAAATGACAGCGTCGCAGATGGTTCGCGACGTGCGAGAGGCCGCCGCGGGCTGGGAATACTCCGCCGTTTCCATCGGATACCCGGGACCCGTGGTTCATGGGCGGCCGCTCACGGAGCCGCCCAACCTGGGAGGCGGCTGGGTCCGGTTCAATTTCGAACGTGCCTTCGGCCATCCCGTGAAGCTGGTGAATGACGCCGCCATGCAGGCCATCGGAAGTTACGAGGGCGGCCGGATGCTATTTCTCGGCCTCGGTACCGGGCTTGGATCTGCCATGGTCGTGGAGGGCATCACGGAGCCCATGGAACTGGCCCATCTCCCGTTCAAGAAGGGCCGGACCTACGAGGACTACGTGGGCGAACGCGCGCTCGAGCGTCTGGGCAAGAAGAAGTGGCGCCGCGAGGTGTTGGAGGTGGTCGAGCGGCTCAGGTCGGCGCTCGAACCCGACTACGTGGTGCTCGGCGGCGGCAATGCCCGGATGCTCAAGAAGTTACCTCCCGGCGCCAGGCTCGGCGATAACCGCAATGCATTTCGGGGCGGCTTTCGTTTGTGGCACGGCAAGGCCCGCGCCGTAGGGCGGTGACGGCTCTCGGCCAGCGTCGCGCCTGACGGGTGTTGCGAAGACACATATCAAACAACTCGATCACAGGCGGCTCTAGCGTGATTCGAGGCTTCCGTGTTACTCTTTTCTACCGAATCCAATCGCTGAGGGTCGGTCGGGGCACGTGGCGATCAGCGTGCTTTTCCCTGAGCTTTAATCGGTACGTTCGGCAAAGCCGGGGAAGCTTTTAATCCTCATCGGCGCGCTTTCGCGCCCCAAGCTTCGCGCCTTTTTCCGCACGAGCCGAGCCTGTTTTTCGATAATACGTCACGATAAGAGAGGACCCCATGAGCACAGCAGTTTCCAATCCCCCACCGCAAGAGACCACCCGGAAAGTGGTCGGCAAGAAGGTGCGGCAGTTCTACGAGGGCTGCTCGTTTCCCGGCTACGACGACTATGACAGCCCGCAAGCTTTGCTCGACAAGGCGCAGAAGGGCATTTACGCGAGGCTGCTCGACGAGCAACTGCCGCTCGGAGCGAGGGTCCTCGACGCCGGCTGCGGTACGGGCCAGCTCGCCATCTTCCTCTCCATCGCCCGCCGGGACGTGGTCGGCATCGACTTTTCATGGGGTTCGCTCAGCAAGGGCAACTCCTTTCGCAAGAAATTCAACATGAAGCACGTCGACCTGGCCCAGATGGATCTCTTCCAACTCGGGCTCAGGGAGGAGAGCTTCGACTACGTCTTCTCGAACGGCGTGCTGCATCACACCGCCGATCCTTACACCGCCTTCAAGAACGTGCTGCGCCTGGTGAAGCCCGGCGGCTACATCACGATCGGCCTTTACAACACTTATGGGCGTCTGTTCCTCGACATGCGCCGCGTGATCTTCAACCTGACCCGCGACAAGCTGGCCAAGCTCGACTATTTCATGCGGCAGAGCAAGATCGGCGAAGACAAGCGGCATACGTGGTACATGGATCAGTACAAGCATCCGCACGAGATGAAGATGTCCGTCAGTGAAGTGCTGCACTGGTATCGCGAAAACGGGATCGAGTATATTAACTCGGTTCCGAAGATCCGAATGGGCGACCGCTTCACCATGGACGACAAGCTGTTTGACAAGCACGAGCCCGGCACCGCTCTCGAGAACTTGTTCTGCCAGCTCGGGTGGATTTTCACTGAGGGCAAAGAGGGCGGATTCTTCCTCACGATGGGAAGAAAGCCCGAGCGCGCGTAGGGCCAGGTGTTAGGTTTCAGGTTTCAGGTTTCAGGTGCTAGGTGCCAGATACCCTTTGGCGCAGGCTTCTTGTGAGCCCCGTCTAACACCCACCTAGCCTAGCACCTGACACCCAGCACCCAAGA
Source organism: Terriglobia bacterium (assembly GCA_035949375.1). Classification (GTDB taxonomy): domain Bacteria; phylum Acidobacteriota; class Terriglobia; order UBA7540; family UBA7540; genus Gp13-AA77. The sequence goes on from DASZIG010000030.1 coordinate 71,783, forward strand.
CCTGGTTCCTAACGCCTTACCCTTCGCGACTTGCACCTGAACCTACCCGGTAAACAATCCGCCGTTGGGCGATAGCCACTGGCCGGTAAAGTACGCGCTGTCGTCCGACGCCAGGAACACCGCCGCCCCCGCGATTTCGTCCGGCTGCCCCCAGCGCCCCATAGGAATCTGCGAAGTGGTGAAGGCGCGCATCAGCATCGAAAAATTAGCCGTCATCGGCGTATCCACCCAGCCGGGGCAGATGACGTTCACCCGGATGTTACGCGAGGCGACTTCGTGCGCGAGCGAGCGTGTGAAGGCCAGGATGCCGCCCTTGGCGGCGCCGTAGTGGGATGCCACTTCGATTCCGCGGAGGGCGGCCACGCTCGACATGTTGATGATCGAGCCGCGATTTTTCGTACTCATTAACCTGAGCGCTTCGCGCGTGCAAAAGAAGGTGCCATTCAGGTGCACGCCGATCATGCGGTGCCACTCCTCATCGCTGAGGTCCTGCGTGATGTCCCAATGCGTGCGCACCGGCCCGCCGGCCATCAACTCGCCGATGCGCGCCTCCGCCTTGCGGTTCAGGTCCGCCGTCCGCTCCGGACCGGTCTCAACGATGCCGGCGTTGTTCACCAGAATGTCGAGGCCGGCGAAACGCTCGGCCACCCGCGCGAACATCGCCCGGACTGCCGCGCTCGACGAGACGTCGGCCTGGACAGCGAAACCACGCTCGGGGGCCATGGCCTCCACCGTCTTCGCGGCGGCCTCCGGCACAATATCGTTGACCACGACCGTGGCGCCTTCCTCGGCGAAGCGCAGGGCGATAGCGCGTCCGATTCCAGAACCGGCTCCGGTAATGAGGGCTACGCGACCTTCGAGCTTCATCAACCCTCCGATTCACGCTCGTCTGAGGGCGCGCACAATCGCCACCAGGATCACCGCGCCGAAGACGGCCACCACGATGCCGTAAATCACCCCGCCGCCCCCGATCCCAAGCCGCGACATAATATAGCCACCGATGAAGCCGCCCAGAATGCCAAGCACGATGTCGCCGATAACGCCGTACCCCGAACCCTTCATGATCTTGCCCGTCAGCCAGCCGGCGACGAGCCCTACCAGGATCCAATACAGCATGTGCTCCTCCCAACCCAGGGTTGCCGGCTGCACAGGTTCGTGCAGCGGTTCGTTCAGCTCGTGCGCTCGCAGAGCATCACACGCTCTTCCTGATCGATCTCATTGAGGCGTACTTCGATCACTTCCATATCGGACGTTTGCACGTGCCGTCCCACGTAATCGGCCTGGACGGGCAACTCACGATGGCCGCGGTCAATGAGTACGCACAGTTCCACCCGGCCTGGGCGGCCCTCGTCGATGATGGCATCGAGCGCGGCGCGCGTGGTGCGGCCCGTGTAAAGCACGTCGTCTACCAGGATCACCCGCTTGCCCGCGACCGGGAACGGAAGCAGCCGTTGATGTACGACCGGCTTCTCGTCGATGGTCGAGAGGTCATCGCGATAGAAGGTGATGTCGAGGGCCGCGACAGGGACTTCCAGGTGTTCGAAGGCGCTCACTTTGCGCGCCAGGCGCTCCGCCAGCGGCGCGCCCCGGCGGCGCACGCCCACGAACACCAGTCCGGCCGCGCCGTTGTTGCGCTCGACGATCTCGTAGGCCAGGCGGGTGAGCGAGCGCTCGATCTCGGACGCGGACATGATCTGAGACTTCTCGCGCACGCCCGGTTTTGGTGCGGTTGTTGTGGCCAAGGGGTTCCTTTCCGGGTGCCAGGTGCTAGGTGTTAGGGGTTAGGTGTTGTAGGCGGTTCCGTCTTGGGAAGCATCGCGCCCACTTTATTTCCACCACAAGGTCCATGGCCTTCTGCCAAACGAGAAGCTCTCGATAACTCTTGAGCCCCATCACCAGCACCTAACACCTGGCAACTACTTAGCACCTGGCACCTATTTCGTGAACCCGAGCTTCGCCAGAACGTTCGCGGGGCAACCGTCCCACTCGGAGAGCATTTGATTGCCGAGATACGGCAGATCCTGCACCCCCATCTTGCTGCTGTAGAACGCGCCCAGCACGGCGTTGCGCATTGCGTTGAAGAAGATTACGCCCGGGGCGTCTTCGGGCGCGGCCGTCTTGGGATAAGCGATGCGGTCCAGAAGTTGCTTCTTCTCGGCATCCGAGGCGTCGACGAAATCGTGCCCGAAAGCGCGATTCGATTCCAGGTCGAGCCACGTGAGGCCGCCGCGGATGGCGTCAAGCTGATTGCCGCCGTGAAAGCCAAGTGACTGGTCGATGAATTCGGGCACGCCGGCCTGCGTGGCGCTGCCGCTGCGCTCGTCGGCGGGAACGATGATGTCGCTGAGCACCTCGATCGTCTTGTATTGGTGCGCGTCGAACGTGGTGGGCTTGTAGGGGCCTGGCGCGGCCGCCGGAGCCGCTGCAGCGGCCTCATGGCCGTGCGGCATCGACATTCCGGTCGCGCGGGCGGCGGCCGGAAGCAGGGCCGCCGCGGGAACGGTCGAGAGGACCTTCAGCAGGTCACGCCGATCAATCCCAGTGTGGTTTTCCTTGGGTTTGGTTTCGGTCGCCATGGGAATCTCCTGTATTCTTCGAGTTCAACCTTCGACTCAATTCGTGACTTTCAACTGCCTTTCAAACATTCAACTTCTTCACCTGCTCGGCCGCGTACTCCGAGGTGCGCCACGCGAGCGCCATGATCGACAGCGTGGGATTCTTGTCGGCGTTGGAAACGAACGGCGCGCCGTCGGTGACGAACACGTTCTTGCAGTCCCAAGCCTGGCAGTGAGGGTTGAGCACTGATTTTCCGCGGTTGTCGCCCATTTGGGTGGTCCCGACTTCGTGGATGATTTGGCCGCCCTTGGAGATTCCCCAGTTATCTTCAGGTCCGGACGACTGCAGAACCTGGCCGCCCATGGCCACAATCAGCTCGCGGAAGGTCTCCTGCGCGTGCCGGGCCATCAGAATTTCGTCCTGGGTCCACTTGAAATGGAACTTCAGCACCGGAATGCCCCACTGGTCCACGGTATCGCGATCGACTTCGCAATAGCTGTCGCTGTTGGGAATCATTTCGCCGCGGCAGGAGAAGCCCAGGAAGGAGCCGTAGAGCTTGCGGATGTTGCGCTTCAGCTCCACGCCGTAGCCGCCGCCCGTCATTTGCTCGCTGCCGTCATAGTCATTGGGGCCGGGCATGCCGCGGCCGCCTCCGAGCTCGATATGGTACCCGCGGGCGAAGGGCAACTCGTTACGAAGCTGCCTGCCGTAGTTCCACCACGGCATGTAGACGTGCATGCCGCCGACGCCGTCGCAGTTGTGCGCCGGCAGGTCTTCGAGGGACGGCACGAACCCGCCGCCATCCGTCCCCACCGTGTCCATCAGGTACTTGCCCACGAGACCGCTCGAATTGGCGAGGCCGTTCGGATGCTGCGGGCTGCGCGAGTTGAGCAGCAGCCGGGCCGTCTCACAAGCGCTCGCGGCCAGCACCACGATCCTGCCGCGCACCTGCACTTCCTTGCGCGTCTTCTTGTCGATGTAGGAGACGCCCGTGGCGAGACCCTCGTGGTCGACGAGCACCTCGCGCGCCATGGCGTCACAGCGGATCTCGAGGTTTCCGGTGGCCATGGCCGGCGGAATCAGCACGGTGGGCGAAGAGAAGTTGGAACCGGTTGCGCAACTGCGCCCGCACTGGGCGCAGTAATGGCACGCGGGCCGGCCGTTCAGCGGGCGCGTCAGGATCGATAGGCGCGCTGCGATGCACGGGATTCCGATCTTGCGCGAAGCCTGCTGGATCAGCAACTCGTAGCAGCGCGGCGTGGGCGGCGGCTGGAATTTGCCGTCCGGCGTGTTTTCGATACCCTCCTGCGATCCGAAAACGCCGATCAATTCCTCGGTTTTGTCGTAGTAAGGCGCGAGATCGTCGTAGGTGATCGGCCAGTCGAACCCTTTACCGTCGCGGCTGTAGGGCTTGAAATCGTAAGGACCCATGCGCAGCGAGATGCGGCCCCAGTGGTTGGTGCGCCCTCCGAGCATTCGGCCGCGCCACCACATCCAATCGCTGCCGGCGGCGTTGTTGTAGGGCTCGCCGGGCAATTGCCAGCCGCCCACGCAGGCGTCCGTCTCGCCAAAAGGCTTGTCCGGCGTGGCGGCGCCCCGATGCGGCAGATCGTAGTTCCACTTCAGCATCGTCGATTCTTTGGCGGTGTCGTACCAGCTGCCGGCCTCGAGCAGCAGGCACTTCGCGCCCGCCCGCGTGAGGACGCAGGCCGCCATACCGCCCCCGGCCCCCGAGCCCACGATTACGGCGTCATAAACTTTGGAACTGCGCATCGCTTGCGGCATGAGTCGGACCTCTGTAGTCGACGAGTCGACGAACAGCGGAGTCTAGCACAACCTCGACGCACATTACACCTGCATCCGGCGGGCGCCGTCGGGGTCGTCTCGCTTACCTGCGTGCCATCCCCCGGCTGCGCTGGGCCTATGACAAGGGCCCGCTGACGGCGGGCCTCGCACGGATCCAGGTGGGCGAAACCTTTCGACTCGATTCACTCAGTGCATATCGTCTTCCTGATGTCGGAGCGAAACCAGCCCACTGCAGCATCGAGGTTGTCAGTCCAGTCGCTGTTGCGCGCTGCTCCGACGGGTTGGAATGTCTGAATGATTCGCGGGTCGCTCTTACTCGGAATCAGCCACCTGGAAACGGTGTAAAGGAAAGAATCCCATCTACCGGTCGAGGCGTGCAATGAAACCACCAGGACGTCGAACTCACCAAATCGATAGGGTCGCGTCTTCTCCTTCGTCAGCTTGTCAACGCCGCCCCGGGTCTTCTGCACCTCCACCTTGTACATTCCGCTTTTATATCGGGAAGGCGCCTGCTTTTCAGAGCGCTGCATCTTGACCTGCAACTTCACCGCGCCGGCCCCGTCGTCAACCAGAAAATCATACGGGTAATCGCCGACCAACGGCTGGTATGTCCACTGTTGCAGTTTGTCGAGCACATGAGTCTTGAACGAAAGCTCCGCAATCATTCCCTTAACGCCACGCAGGGTGAGATCGGAGCCTCTGGCTATCGCCTCAAGAATCGTCTCGGCTGGGACCCCAAGTTTGGCCTCCAAAGGATGCATATGGCAGTACGGCCGCAGGTAAGTGAAGATTTCTGCGCGCTGATCGTCAGTGCACCCGTCAAGAAGGCGCTTTATTTCCTCGATCTCGTTTCTGTTCATCATTCATCCTTGGACGACCAGCCTCAAGGGCCTGGAAGTTCTGAACGTCGGCGCGGCTCACGAGCACATGCCCGCCGATCTTCAGGCTCCGCAGGCGCCCTTTCCGAACGAGCTTCCAGATCGCTTGCCTTGACACACCCCTAAGGCGCGCAGCTTGCGTCTGTGAAACCCAGTCCGACACGGCTATGGAGTTTTTCGACAAATAGGTTGACACAGTGAACCAAATTGATGTAGCGTCAAGAGTGAGACGCTAACTGTGGTATCTTGAATTGCCGATCGGACGAGTAGCAACATGGAGATTACACAGAAACAGGCCGGGCTGTTTGCAAGAGACGGGGACAACCCTGCGAGCCTGCTGCCCACAAGGCACCCTTATTACAGTACCCCACTAGGAGCGGCCTACTTGGCTGACGCCGTTGAAATCCTCAACCTCTTACCCACGGACTCAGTAAATGCCGTCGTAACCTCACCCCCTTACGCGCTGCACTTCAAGAAGGAATACGGCAACGTTGCTAAGTCGACGTATGTCGACTGGTTCCTGCGCTTTGCCCGGCAGATCCTGCGCGTTCTCGCCCCTGACGGAAGTTTCGTGTTGAACATCGGGGGCAGCTACAACGAAGGCGAGCCAACCAGGTCGCTTTACCACTTCAAGCTGCTCATCGCGCTGGTGGAAGAAGTCGGCTTCCATCTCGCTCAAGAGTGTTTCTGGTACAACCCTGCGAAAATGCCGATGCCGGCCGAGTGGGTCACGGTCAGACGTATTCGAGTCCGCGATTCGGTTGAGTACATCTGGTGGCTATCAAAAACCCCGTGGCCGAAAGCCGACAACCGCGCCGTTTTGAAGCCGTACAGCAAGGACATGCACCGCCTTAACGGCAAAGGAGTGAACCGAACGGTCCGACCCTCTGGGCACAACATCAAGCCGAGCTTCGCAAATATCGATGCCGGCGGTTCTATACCCTCGAACGTAGTCGAGTGGGACGGCCCTTCAGAGATGCTGATATTTGGCAATAACGCAGCCAACGACGCATACACCCTACGTTGCAAAGAGCAAGGGTCAAAGCCGCATCCCGCCCGCTTTCCCGCGGCTCTACCCCAGTTCTTCATTCAGTTGCTCACGACGTATGGCGACATTGTGCTAGACCCCTTTGCAGGCTCGAACACGACCGGAGCTGTAGCCGAGAAGCTTGAGCGCCGCTGGATCGCAGTTGAGATGGTCGAACCGTATTTAGAGGCCAGCAAGCTGCGTTTCGGCTAGATTCCTGTCTAGAGTCCGCCACGGAATTGTCCAGCGCGGAGGAAACTCAAGGTGCCTGCTCCACGCGAACGCAACGATACACGTTCCTGATATTTTGGTTGAAAAACCTACCTTTCGAGTCGCACGTTTCGAAGGCCTGGTATAGCGAGTCCGGCACCTCGAGATACCGGTAGACCCCGCCGTTGTTGAAAGCAACTTCAAGCGTCCCGGTCGTCACGTCGTAGCCGATCTCGGAGATGCTGGATGAGTCTACCTCCTTCCGATCCATGTCAGAAATCACTGCGAGCCGAATCATAAGCCAAGCAAGCAAAGCACGGCAACAAAACTCTGCGCCACGGCTGGATTAGGGCCTCACGCCACCCGAAACTCGGCCTGCAGATCGATCCTGGACTTGATGGAATTGGAGATGAAGCAATTCGCCTCGACCTTGCCCATGATCTCGCGGGCCGCCTCCAGGCCAGCGGCCGACTTCAGTGTTACCAGGGGACGCACCGTGACCGCCGTGATTTGATATTTTCCCTCGACGTTCTCTAGCACCCCTTCGCCGTTGCTCGTGTAAGCCGCCACTTCCACCCCCCGGCGCTCGGCCATGCTCAGGAAGGTCAGCATCAGGCAGGTGCTGAGCGAGCTTACAAAAAGATGCTCCGGCGACCAGACGCTTTCCTCGCCGCGAAATTCCGGCGGGCTGCCCACCGTTAGGTCCGGCTTTCCCGCCGCTGAGGCGCGCCCGTTGCGCCCGCCGGTCCACGCCAATTCGACGGCATAGCGAAAGGTCTTGAAGGCCTTCTTCACTTCCATGCGATCCTCCAACTCCAGCGTGGCACAGCCCTGCGCCTGGGTCGAGCAGATTCTCGAGCGGGCGCAGTGCCATTTGGGGGCCTCGGGACGCAGGCATCCCCGTGAAGCCCGGAATCCGGCACCTCGACGTGGTGGTTACAAGGGGTTTCGGAGCGGATTCCCGGCTTCGCGGGAATCCCTGTGCTCCGACGGAACGGCGTTTACTTGGGAGTTAAATCCGTTCGTTCCACGATCGGGTAGTACGTAATCCTAAAAGCCCTTGGCGCGGCCTGGAAAACTATCGTAGAATAGCTATCCACCTCAGGGAGCTTGGCCGGACGGATTCACGCGGCGAAGAGCACCCTGGACGGCCTCAGGAGACGGCATGGCTGCCGATCGACGCTGCGGCCGTGGGAAGAGGATTTTCCCAGGAGCAAGCCCGGAACAGGGAATTTTTTAGGAGGAGTATGCGCAAGGAATCGCAGGGCATTTCATGGCTTGAAGTCATCGTCCTTATTGTAGTTGTGGTGCTGGTCGCCGGCATTGTGGTACCCAACCTTTGGAAATCGAAGTCTGAAATCAACGAGGGGTCGGCGATGCGTTCCATGCGCACGATCATGGCCGCCGAGGAGAACTACGCTCAGTCCTACGACACCGGCTACTCGCAAACGCTGGCCACCCTCGGCCCGGCGCCGGACGCCACGCCGAACGCATCGCTGGCCGGATTCATCGACAGCGAGCTGGCCGGCGGCACGAAAGAAGGCTACACCTTCACCTACACCGCGGGTCCGGCGGGTTCGGACGGCAGGATCCCGACCTACGTGTTGACGGCGAACCCGGTCAATTCAAGCACCGGGGCCGTGCACTATTACACGGATCAGACCGGGATTGTCCGGGAGAACACTCAGCAACAGGCGACCGATAAGGACAAGCCGCTCGGCGGCTAGTCGCGCCACGAACCTCAATCAGGCGCTCCGGAAGGTCCTTCCGGGGCGCCCCGCCACCATCAGCTTCGCGCCGATTCCGCCGATGCCACCGGCGCCGCAGTCTCACCCCGCACGTGAAACACGTGGTTCAGCACCCACAGCGGCCCGATGATCAGATGGGCCAGGTTTTTGTAAAAGGCCGGCTGCCGCCTCTCGTAGGCTCCGTGCCCGATAAACTGGAAGACCCACCCGATGACGAACAGGCCCGCCGCGACCTGCCAGGCCAGGCCTCGTCCCACAAGATAGAAAACGAACGAGCTCACCAGCATGAGCGCACCCAGCCGGGCGTCGAGCGATATGTCAATGGCGCCGACCACGAGCAGGATCACGAGCGAAATCTCGATCGGCCACCGTCCACCGATGGTCACAATCGGAATCGCCAGCAGGCTGAGCAGTCCGAACACGATCAGGGGGATTCCAATCATGTGGCAGGTGCGATTTCCCTTGGTCTGATGGTGCGCCTGGTAGTCGGACCACAGCCGGTCCATCGTGCTTGAGCTCATAAGGTCCTCCGCTTCGGGCTTTCTGGCCGATTCTAGGTGAAACCACCAGCAAAGTCTATTTGAAGATATCAGGTGGCGATTGGGAAACAGCGGGGAGAATTCCGGCCGGGGGTATTGGCCTGAGGACGCGGGAATGCGCACCGCATCACCTCATCGCGCGAATGCAGGCGCGACGTGGAAACAGAAGGGCGGGTTGCAAGCCCGCCCCCTGCCCCCCGTTTGGAGGATGATTCTTAAGTTGAGCCCAAGCCAGTTTCTGTTTGCCTGGGCGAGGTTTACGCATTGACGCGGGCAGGAAGCCTGCGCCGCACCAAGAAGCTGATGCCGAGAATCCCCGCGCCGAACAGCAGCAGCGAGGCCGGCTCCGGCGTTGCCGCAGGGCCGCCGGGTACCAGGAACTCCTGGGCCCGGTTGGGTCCTGAGGCCGGTACCAGGATTTCCCAGTTTTGGAACTCGCTGAAGCTCAAGGATTGAGACTCGGCGAGCGAGAGGAAGCCCGCAGCGCCGGCGTCATAATTTGAGCTCTGAAGCGCGCTCGGATTGAACAGACCCCACAGAGCAAAATGGATGTCGTTGTAGTCCGAGGTTGGTTCCTGGTTGAAAAGCGACGTGAGGTAAGCGGCTTCCAGGTAGAGCTGGTCGGCGTTCTGGGCGCCCCCAAACAGTGCGGCACTGACACCCGCCTGCGTAAAGGGCACTTCGTTTGCCGTCCAGTTCTCTCCTGTAGAGATCTCGTCACCGTAGTCGTCACACACGGCGCTCAAGTTCGTACCGTTGACCAGAAGTTGGTAGGGACCCACGTAGACGCTTCCGTCGTAGGAAGTAACCGAGCCAGGACTCACCAGCGACACGCTGATGTTCCCCGCCCGGGCCATGTCCGCAAGACCCAGCACGAGGGCTAAGCTGCAGCACAGCATTAAGGCTCTTTTCATCAAAGAGTTGACTCCTTTCGTTTGCTTGATCGCCCCCTCGATTCACACCAGGGAGGCCGGCAAGGCCGCAACGGGTTGGCCCGATGCGGCCTTACGTCTGCATATCGGCCGTTTCGGCGCCTTCCATGAGCTTTTTGCGGCCCCAGCTTACCCTCACTAAGACAAGGACTTACCGATATTGAGGGCCTGTGCTACAGTCGTAAAGGAAGCAAGTTCAGGACATTCGCGAGCCTATGCCTCCGGTCCGATCCGCTTATCTCGACTGCTCCAGCGGCGCCAGTGGTGACATGTTCCTGGGCGCCTGCCTCGACGCCGGGCTCGACGCCGAACGCCTGCGGGCGGAGCTTGCCCGGCTTCCGCTCGGGCCTTATGAGTTCAAGGTCCAGCGCGTGCTGCGCGGGGGTCTGGCCGGGACGCACGTGGAAATCACGGCTCCCACGCCGCAGCCGCCCCGGCACCTGCTGCCGATTGAGCAGATGATCGAGTCGAGCGTCCTCGCGGCCACGGTCAAGGAACGCTCGCGCCGCATCTTCCGCCGTCTGGGTGAGGCCGAAGCCCGGTTGCACGATCGGGCGCTCGAGCAGGTCCACTTTCACGAGGTGGGCGCGGTGGACGCGATCCTCGACATTGTGGGCGCTTGCGCGGCGCTCGAACTGCTGGGCGTGGAGGAGCTGACGGCCTCGCCGATGAACCTCGGCTCCGGCCGCGTGAACGCGGCTCACGGATCGCTGCCCGTGCCGGCCCCGGCCACGGCCGAACTGCTGCGCGGCGTGCCGGTGTACTCGACGGGCGTGGAGGCGGAACTGGTCACCCCGACCGGCGCGGCCATCGTCTCGACACTCGCGGCCGGCTTCGGGCCGCTGCCGCCCATGAAGATCGAACAGATCGGCTACGGCGCCGGATCGCGGGAGCTCCCAGGTCATCCAAACCTGCTGCGCCTGATGATCGGAGAGCGGGTCCCGAGCCCCGAGTCCCGAGCCCCGAACCCCGATGCGGGTACCGTTGCCGTGATCGAAACCAGCGTGGACGACATGAGCCCCGAGCTTTACGGACATCTGGCGGAACGCGCGCTCGCCGCCGGCGCGCTCGACGTGAGTTGCGCGCCCATCGGCATGAAAAAAAGCCGCCCCGGGCTCGAAATTCGCGTGCTGGCGCGCCCCGAGCAGGCCGAAGCCCTCGCCGGCCTGGTTTTCGCAGAAACCACCACGCTCGGCTTGCGCATCTCCACGGCAGAGCGCCGCGTGCTCGACCGCGAGTTCGTCAGCGTGGAGACGCCCTATGGTCCGGTCCGCATCAAAGTGGGACGGCGAAACGGACAGGTGATGAACGCGGCACCGGAGTTCGAAGACTGCCGGCGGGCTGCAATCGAGCGCAGTGTACCGTTGAAAGAAGTAATGGAGGCAGCCCGCGAAGCCTACAGGAAGCAATCGGGTAATCGGAAGATTGATTCCTTGACTCAATGATTCATTGATTCAATGGCTCACTGAGTCGATCAGTCAATCTTGATCAGTCAATCTCGATCACCCAATCGCTCAATCACCCGATATGAAAACCTTCTATCTCACCACGCCGCTGTATTACCCAAACGCCCGGCCGCACGTGGGCTCGGCCTACACCACCATCGTTTGCGACGTTCTGGCGCGCTACAAGCGCATGTGCGGCTACGATGTGGCTTTCCTGACCGGCACCGACGAGCACGGCGAGAAGCTGGCGCGCGCCGCGGAGGCAGCCGGGAAATCGCCCGGCGAATTCGTGGCCGAGCAACGAAAGCTCTTTGTCGAACTCTGGCGGAAGCTCGGCCTCGAGTACGACTACTTCGTTTACACCGATCAGCCGGACCACGTCACCTCCGTGCAGCGCATGCTGTTGCTGGCCGAAAAAAATGAGCCCGGCGTGGTGGAGAAGCGCCGCTACGAGGGCCGCTACTGCATCTGGGACGAACGCTACGTGTCGGATTCGACCGATCCGGTGAACTGCGACATCTGCGGGCGTCCGGCAGAGCTCATCAGTGAGGACAACTATTTCTTCAAGCTCTCGGCGTTCGGGAAGCGCCTGCTCGATCTCTACGAGACGCACCCGGAGTTTGTGCAGCCGGACTTCCGCCGCAACGAAGTGATCAGCCTCGTGAAGAGCGGCCTGCGCGATATTTCCATCAGCCGGCGGCGCATCAAGTGGGGCGTGCCCTGGCCCGGCGACCCCGAGCAGGTTTTTTACGTGTGGTACGACGCCCTGATCGGCTACATGACCGGCATCGGCTACGCGGACGGCGAGCACGGCAACGCCACGTTTCAGAAATACTGGCGAAACGTCCCAGGACCGGGGCCCGGCGACGCTCGGGAGTCGGCGGTCGGCAGTCGGCAGTCGGCAGCTAGCAATCCGGAATCGGCAGTCACAAGCCTCGAGTCCCGAACCCCGAACCCCGAACCCCGAACCCCGAATTCCGGCGAGTTCATGCACATGATCGGCAAAGACATCCTGCGCCAGCACGCGGTGTATTGGCCGGCGTTCCTGATGGCCGCCGGGCTGCCGCTGCCCAAAACCGTCTTCGCGCACGGGTACATCAATTACGAGCAGGACAAGATGTCGAAGTCGAAGGGCAACGTGGTGTATCCGGAGCCCATCGTGGACGCGCTCGATTCGTTTGGAGCCCCCGGCAACGACGCGCTCCGCTATTACTTGCTGCGCGAAGCACCGTTCGGGCAGGATATGAGTTTTTCGTATGACTCGTTGATTCAGCGATACAACTCGGATTTGGCCAATGATCTGGGGAATCTCGCCAGTCGAACGCTGACCCTGCTGCACAGCCGATTCGGTGGAAGGGTCCCACAGCCGTCGGGCTCTCATCCCAAGAGCGAGGCTGCAGCACACGCCCTCGATACGGGTCTCACCTTAGCCGAGGAGGCGGACAGGCATCTTGGCCACCTTAATTTTTCAGGTGCTCTGGATCTGATCTGGCGCCATATTGGGAACGAGAACCGATACTTCACCGAGGCGCGTCCATGGGCCAACGATGACGGCGAACAGGTCGCCGATGTGCTTTGCCATGCGGCCCAAACTCTGCGCAAAATCGCGGTGCTGGCCTATCCGGTTATGCCATCGGCGACCGCGCGGCTGTGGGAACAACTCGGCGAGAGACACCCGATCGCGGGAGTCAGCCGCAATGATCCCTTAAAGTGGGAGAGCTTTCCGGAAGGGGTCGTCGTCGGCAAGCCCGAACCCATCTTCCCGCGCCTCGACAAGGCCAAGACGCTGGCCAAACTGCGCGAACTGGCCGAGGCCGACCGCGAGCGCAGTCAACCGAAAGGAGCAACCATCACCGTGCCAGAAGGAATCCCGAGCCCCGAGTCCCGAGTCCCGAGCCCCGAGTCACAGTCGGCAGAAAGCGGTCAGCCATCAGAAGCGGCCGAACCCCGAACCCCGAATCCCGAACCCCGAGTCACGAGCCCCGAGCCCCCGGCCCCGAGTCCCGCGAAGATCACCATCGACGACTTCGCCAAAGTCGAACTCGTGGTGGGCCAGATCCTCGCTGCCGAGCCCATCCCGAAAGCCCAAAAGCTGCTCAAGCTGCAAGTGGACATCGGCACGGAGACGCGCCAGGTGTGCGCCGGGATCGCCGAGTATTACAAGCCGGAAGACCTGGTGGGCATGAAGATTGTGCTGGTGGCGAACCTGGAGCCGAGAAAGCTGCGCGGCGTGGAATCGAACGGAATGGTGGTGGCGGCCTCGGCCGGTCCTGAAGGCAAGCCGGTGCTCGCAACTTTCAAACAGGACGTGCCGAACGGGACAAGGCTCAAGTAGTCGCCGGCCGGCGCCACCTGGCCTAACAGTCCGAGGGGAGCGGGGCAGACTGGAGAATCAAGATGAAGAATGATCAAAACCATTCTGAGTTTACGGGCGCCATCTTCCGCGAGGGTCGCCACTTTGTCTCTTTGTGTTTGGAGCTTGACGTCGCGTCGCAGGGCAGAAACGCGAAAGAGGCGAGGAGAATGCTGGCGGAGGCCGTAAGTTTGTATTTGGAAACGTGCTTTGAAGATGGGGTTCCGCACCTGCGTCCCGTGCCCAAAGAGGAAGACCCACGAATCGCCAACCCGGCCAACCTGGTCGAGATGTTCCCGCTGAAGGTCGACTTTGAGGTGCACGCAGTTGCCTGAAATTCCCATTGTGAAGCCGAAGAAATTGGTGGCGGCGCTTAAGCGGACTGAGGAGAGGAAACTGCCGCTCGGCGGGAAGGGTTGGCGCGAAAAAATAAAAATGTTACGAACGAACCCAGGAGGTTATTGAAAACAAACGACTTCTATTTTACGTATTCCCTGAAAGCCACTAGGGTATTCAAAACAAATGATTTACCTGTGCAAAGCCAAGAGGTTACTGATAATAAATAGTTTAGCTCAAAAATAAGAGCGCAAAAACGGACTATCTAGCTTCAAAATGCGTCAAATCGGCGTGAAAAACGGGCCAAATTTGGCGCCAATCGCCCGATCGCCCCAATCAGAAATGGCCCCATACCTCGACTCGCACGCCCACCTCGATGTTGCCGACTTCGACCCCGACCGCGAGGCCGTGATCGCGCGGGCCCGGGATGCCGGAGTCGGTCACGTGCTGCTGATCGCGGACCTGGCGCGCCCGGAGAGTGTGGAACGAGTGCGCGAGTTGAGCGAGGGTCACGAGGGCCTCTACTGGGCATCCGGCGTGGACCCCCACCAGTCCGCCGACGCGCGCGAAGAGCACTTCCAGGCTTTGATCGCCATGGGGCGGCACCCGAAGTTCCTGGCGGTCGGCGAAATCGGGCTCGACTACTTCTACGACTACCCGCGCGACGTGCAGACGCGCGTCTTCGTACGGCAGATCGGCCTGGCTCGCGAGCTCGGGCGGCCCATCGTGATTCATTGCCGCGACGCCTGGAGCGATCTGCGCCGCATCCTGCGGGAGCACTTCGGGCAGGAGCCCACAGGCGCGGACGGCGCGCCCGCGGCAGGGGCCGGCATCCTGCACTGCTTTACCGGTACCGCCGAAGACGCGCTGGATCTGATCGAGCTTGGCTTCTACGTCTCGTTCGCGGGCAACCTGACTTTCAAAAAGTCCGGGGATATGAGGGAGGTGGCGCGGGTGCTCCCGGCGGACCGCCTGCTGGTCGAGACCGACAGTCCGTACCTTGCGCCCCTGCCCCATCGCGGAAGCCGCAACGAGCCGGCATTCGTACGCGAGACCACGCGCCAGCTCGCGACGCTGCGCGGCCTAGACGAAGAGGCTATGGGGCGGCAGTTGGTGGAGAATTTCCAGCGGCTTTTCAGCCTGACGCCGTAGGGGCGCTGCTTGCTGCGCCCGCATTTTGTGTGGGAACATGAGCCTGCGGGTGTAGGGATTTTATGGCATCGACCGGCAACGTCACGGTCAAGGAAATCTTCGACCTCGTCCGCGAGGACCTGGCCAAAGTGGAGGAGGAGTTCGCCCGGCAGACTGCGTCCGGCGTGCAGCCCATCGCCGAGATCGGCCGGTATCTGCAAGATGGCGGCGGCAAGCGGCTGCGCCCCATGCTGGTGCTGCTCGCTTGCCGGCTGTGCGGCTACCAGGGACCTGCCGCCATCCGCCTCGGGGCCGTGGTGGAAATGATCCACACCGCCACGCTCGTGCACGACGACATCATTGACGAGGCCGAGACGCGGCGCGGCCGCCCCTCCGCGAACTCGCGCTGGGGCAATCATCACAGCGTGCTGGCCGGCGACTGGCTCTACATGCAGGCCTTCAGTGTGGCCGTGGCCGAACGCAACTTCGGCGTGCTCGACCTGTTGATCAGCCTCACGCAATTGATGGTGGAAGGCGAGATGATCCAGCTCACGCTTCTCAAACGCCTGGACGTGAGCGCGGACGATTACTTCGACCTCATTTACCGCAAGACAGCCGCGCTGTTCTCCGCCTGCCTGCGCCTGGGCGCGATCCTGGGCGGCGGCGGGGAGGAGGCGGAGGCAAGCCTGGGCGCGTGCGGCACCAACCTCGGCCTGGCCTTCCAGTTGATCGACGACGTGCTGGATTTTACGGCATCGGAAGAGCGGTTGGGCAAGCCGGTCGGGAATGACCTGCGCGAGGGCAAGGTGACGCTGCCTCTGATCGAGGCTCTCCAGCGCTGCAGCCCGGAAGAGCGCAAACGCGTGGCGCAGGTCGTGGAAGACGGCGGCTTCACGCGCGTGCCGCTCGCGGAGATTCAGGACCTGGTGGCGCGCTACGGGGCGTTCGAGTCCGCGCGCACGCGGGCGCGCAGCCATGCCGAGCGCGCCGCGCGCGATCTCGCGGGCTTTCCGGAATCCCCTTACAAAGACGCCCTGCGGTCGCTCGGGGACTTCATCATCGACCGGCAGTCTTAGGCCGGCAGTCCTAGCCCGGATCACGTAAGCTATCTAAATAGGCTACGCCGTGACAGAACGGCCCCGGCAACAGGCCGTCCCAAGTCGAGCCGTATGCGCCGCGAAATCGAGATCAAACTGCCGGTTCACGATCCCCGCGCGCTGCGCCGGCGGCTGGCAGAGATCGGGTTCCGCCGCGCTTCGAAGCGCTATTTCGAGCGCAACGCGCTGCTGGACTTTCCCGATCGGAAGCTGAGGAAGAAAGGCAGCCTGCTGCGGTTGCGCTCGGAGCCCGGCCGGAGCCTGCTGACGTTCAAGGGTCCGCGCATCGGCGCCGGACGATTCAAAGAGCGCGTCGAGATCGAGGCGCGCGTGCACGACGCCCCCGAAACGGCCGGCATCTTCGAGGCGCTCGGGCTGCGAGTCGCCTTCCGCTACGAAAAGTATCGCACCCTCTACCGCCGCCGGACCGATCCGCCTCACGCCGAAGTCGCCTTCGACGAAACACCCATCGGCGTCTATCTCGAGATCGAGGGGCCGAAGCGCTGGATCGATCAGGTCGCGCGCGCGCTCGGCTACACGACGCGCGAGTACATCACCGCCAGTTACGGCCGCTTGTACCTGGGATGGTGCGAGGCGCACGGGCGCGACCCTGGCGACATGGTCTTCCGGAACGCGCGTCCGCCGCTTGACACGAAGAAGACGACGCGCTAAGGTTGCGAAGTTAGATTCAAGCGATCTTTGACATTTCCTGTTCCGAGGTGCTCCCGGCGCGACGCCGGGAGAAAAAGGAAAGGCCGTGTAAATCGGCCGCGGTCCCGCCACTGTGATCGGCGAGCCGCGTCCTTCAAGGCCCTTGACGCCCGATGTGAGGCGTTGAGGCCAGCCACTGTGCCCTGCGGCATGGGAAGGCGAAGGACGTCGGCGACGACCCGAGAGCCAGGAAACCTGCCTGGAACAACTGTTGAACCCAACTCTTCGACGGAAAGAGTCCCAGGGAGTCCATACCGCCTCCGCATTCCGCAATTGGGACCTTTTGGGAATCGGAGGCTTTTTTGTTGCCTTCCGCCGGCTCTCTCCGCCGCCTGACGTCCCGCCGAAGGAGCGGGAAAAGGAGAGCCATTGTGAAATCCCTCATCAGCCTGCTTTTCAAAAGCTCAAGTCTGGCCGGCCTCGCGCTCGCTCTGGCCGCATTCGCGTTTTCCGCCGCGCCCGCCAGGGCCGCATCGATCCATGGCGTGGTGCTCGATCCTCAGGGACGCGCTGTGCCCGAGGCCAGCGTCACGCTCCTCTCGCCCTTGGGCGCCGTCGACGAACGGACGACGGACGCCGAGGGACGCTACCGCTTCGAAGGTCTGGATCGCGGCACGTACAAGCTGACGGCGCGCGCGCGAGGATTTTCGGATACGCCCTTGGACGTGACTGTAGGCGCCGGCGGCGACCAGGCGGTCGATCTTCATCTCAAGCTGAGCGCCGTGGCCGATCAAGCGGTGGTGTCGGCGTCGCTCGGCGGTGAGCTCGCGCCCCAAGTGGGCTCGTCGGTCAGCGTGGTGACCGCGGAGCAAATGGACGAGAGGGGCGATCAGACGATCTTTGACGCGCTGCGCGCTGTTCCGGGCGTGAGCGTGGCGGAGACCGGCCCGCGCGGCGGCGTCACCAGCCTCTTCGTGCGCGGCGGCGAATCGGATTTCAATCTGGTCCAGATCGACGGTATTCCCATGAACGAGTTCGGCGGGGCCTTCGATTTCGCGCCGCTCACGACCGACGGCGTAGAGAGCGTGGAGGTGACGCGCAGCCCCGAGAGCGCGCTTTACGGCACGAACGCGGTCTCGAGCGTGGTGGATATCATCACGGGCGCGGGCGATGGTCCCCCGCACTTCTCGCTGCTCGAAGAAGCCGGCAGCTATGCCACGTGGAGAATCGGCATGGGCTCGAGCGGCCTGACGCGGGGCCTCGGCTGGGCCGTGGACGCAAGCCGGCTGGACTCCGGCGGTCCCGTGCCCAACAGTTCCTACCAGGACCAGAGCGCGATCGTAAGCCTCAACTATCCGTCGGGCGGCCGGAGGCAGTTCAGCTTTCACTTCTTCGGCAACGCCAACAATGCCGGCGCGCCCGGAGCCTACGGCTCCGATCCCGATAATCTTTTCCCCGGCATCGATTACTATTCGCGCGACAAAGAGAACCTGTTCGGCTACTCGTTCACGTACGAGGAGCAATTCTCGTCGCGCTTCCGCCAGGTCACCACAGCGGACTTCTCCACCAACGATTACTACTTCCGGTCCACGTCGGGCGATTCCTACTCGAACAACCTGCGTGGCGCCTTCAACACGCGCAGCGAGGTCCTGGTTTCAAATAATGACTTCCTGGCGGCTGGATTTGAGTACGATCGCGAACAGATCAAGGACACTTACATCGCCGACGCCGAGAACAATCCGTTCCTGCTGCCGCGCACCACGTTCGCGTACTTTGTCGAAGACCGCTGGACGCCGGCCAGTCGCTGGTCGGTGGCGGCCGGCGTGCGCGCGGACGATATCCGAACCGGCGCCATGCCTCCAGATGCGTTTGGCGAGCGCCCGGCCATTCCCGCCAATACCATCCTGCAGGTAGACCCGCATCTGTCTGTCGCCTGGCTAGCTCACGGCGGTGGGTCTACCGCCGGCTTAGGCGCTACGCGGCTGCACTCGAGCTTTGGCACGGGAATTCGGGAGCCGGACGGCTTCGAACTCGCCTTCACCAACAATCCCCAGCTCAAGCCCGAGCGAAGCCTGAGTTTCGACGTGGGCCTTGACCAGCATCTCGCGGGCGAACACGCCGTACTGAGCGCCACCTACTTCTACAATCGATTCAAGGATGAGATTGAGGTGCTGGGAGGGTCGCTGAGCAACCTCAGCACGTACACGACCGCTAACCTCGGCAACGCGCGGGCCCAGGGTGTGGAGCTTTCCCTTCGCGTCCAGCCGACTTCCGGAGTGCGCTTCGAGACCGGCTACACCTTCATGCCGACATCCATCCTTGCCCTCGACGGCTCAAGCGAGGCCCTGGCGCCCTTCGAGGTCGGACAACCGCTGATCCGGCGTCCGCGCAACCTCGGTTACTATACGGCCGCCTGGAGCCATCGGCGGGCCACTCTCGAAACCAGCGGCTACTGGCGCGGCCAGGTACTCGATCTCGAGCCCAACGATGGCACATACGCGTGCCAACTCGGTTTACCCTGCCTGTTCCAGAACAAAGGGTATGTTCGAGTGGACGGCGGGTTCTCGTATAGGGCCTACAGGGGGTTGGAAGTGTACGGCCAGATTTACAATTTGCTGGATCGGCACTACGAAGAGGTGCTGGGATTCCCGGCCCTGCCCTTGAACTTCATGGCAGGCTTCCGTTTCAACTTCGCGAGGGAGTGATCCCGCGCGAACACGTCAGGGGAAAGCTAGAGACTCATCAAATACTCGGAGGCCGTGAGATGGCCAAAGCGAACGCGCTTGATGCGCTCGCCGAGCACGTTCGCGAAGTACTCGAGCACTGAGGTCATCTTCAAAAGCAGCGGGCGCTCGGTCAGCCCGGAGAGGTGGCAGAGAGCCAGCAATCCCGAAAGCGCGCGGAAATAGACCGCCAGCGTTCGCTCCTCGCCGGAAAGCCTGCGATGGTGGTTGGCTGCGTTGCGCAGCAGGTAAATGAGAGCCAGGTAGTCGCACATCAGCTGCACCCGAAAACGCGCGTAATCCACGGGCGCGTCATACTCCTCCAGCGCGCGGCGAATGAAGGGGAACTCGAGGCGATTGGCATCGACAATCGGATCCGGCAGCGGGTCTTCGAACGGGCGTCGAAGAATCCTCTCGCAGGCCGCCTGGAGATAGAACAAAAACAAAGACGCCGAGATCACCAGAATCGTCACTGAAAGCATCGTAAACCTCTCAAAGTCAGAAAGTCCAAAACCTCACGCCGGAACTGGCCGAACGGCCGTTCGAGGCTGACGCATCACGGCGTAAACCCAGATCCCGAGCATCAGCACTCCGCAAACAGGCGAAAGATACCCGAACAGTTCGCCGACGGCTTTGCTGCGTGTGAGGCAACTCAGGGCAGCAGCGGCTGCCGGCCCCGCGTACTGGATACCCAGGCCGCAGACCAGCAGGTGCAGCAGTTGGTCGCGGTCTTTGAACCATTGCAGCATCAAATAGAGAACCGTGTTGAGTACGACGCATGTGAAGTACAGGTTCTGGCTGAATCCATATATGAAGCGCGTAAAGAGCAGGTGTTTATGATAACCCTGCAGGAAGGTCGCAGTCGAGATACCGAGTTCGAGGACCAGCACAATGGTAAGAGCAGGCCTTATCGTCTTCCAAACGCCACGATGCTGCAGACAAGCGCGCCGAAAAAAGGCGCAGATCAGGGCAAACGAGGCGAGCACGAGAATCAAATCTGTGACCCAATACAGGTTGTAGTAGGCCGAAGAAGTTTCACCATAGAACCGAATGATGAGCGGACGCACGCCAGCGTCAATCGCGAGGAGCGCGCCGACGAAAATACACAGCGACCTGAGGGGGCGCAGGTACCCGCGATGAAGCAGGACGATCAACAGAACGAGTTCGAGCCCATAGCCTCCATATTGGAGGCCCGAGAGCAGCCCTTCAGACATAGGCAATCCGGCAATACCTCAGCGACCGAGACCGACGCGTGTTCAGTCCGGCATCGTCGAGGGAGATTATGCCTTCCAGGCTCTCTTCTGTCAAGCCAGAGTGACGGAAGGCGGCGGCATCGGTGGTACCGGTGATGTCCCGATCGCGACCTCGACAGGCGGCGGCATCGGTGGTACCGGTGACGTCCCGATCGCGACCTCGATAGGCGGCGGCATCGGCGGTACTGGTGACGTCCCGATCGCGACCTCGGTAGGCGGCGGCATCGGCGGTACCGGTGACGTCCCGATCGCGACCCCGGTAGGCGGCGGCATCGGCGGTACCGGTGACGTCCCGATCGCGACCTCGATAGGCGGCGGCATCGGCGGTACTGGTGACGTCCCGATGGCCACCGAGGTTGTGGGTGTTATTGGTAATGGCGCTAGCTGCGCGGCGGTCGCGGTCACCGTGGCGGGCTGACTCGGCACCGGCGCGAACCCTATCGTTGTTGCGGGTGAAGACCATCCGTTTGAAGCCTCAACGGCCGCGGAAACGCGGCGTAACGAAAAGCTCGCCAGCACCACGGCTGCAGCAAGCAAACAAGAAATAGAAAATCTTCGCATTTAGACTCCCCTCCCTAATCATGTAGCTGCCTGAGAGGCAGCCCCTGGAGCAGAGCCTAACCGAAGTTTACCCTAGAGTCAAATACTACTGACTCTACGGGACTTTACAGGTTCTCACTGCGGATTCTGGTTTGTCAAGTAATAGCTGCGTCAATATCTAGTTTTATACTCCAGAAGCCTTCCCCCTCGAACCTGCGAACAAGACCCGCGCTACGGCAGTTTCAGCAGTTTCCTCTCGCGACACTGCTCTTTCACGAACCTATCTTGCTCGCTATGGACGCCGTAGGCTGGCCTCAGACCATGGCTCGCCCCGGCACGGGATTATATCGGCGCTTCCTTCAGATTGCATTAAGTTTTTTTGCTGGTTGACCCGCCAGCCGCGAACGTCATCTAATGTGACTGTCAGCCCCGTAGGGAGAGAGCAAAATGAACTCTAAGAAGGATCCCTGGATTTTCGCTCTGATGCTTGCATTGGGTTTCGCATCCGCCGGTCGGTGCCAATCGCCGAGCCAGCAACCCACCCAGGACCAGCAAGCGGCCCCGTCGCAGAATAACGGTCCCGCCGCGCAGCCCGGTGAAACGGTGCTGGTTCCCAAGAAGAAGGACGCCCAGCCCGCGCCGGCCCCGGAAGAGAAGAAGCCGGAAAGGATCAATCCCAAAGAAGTTTTTACCATCTCGACGACGACCAATCTGGTAAACGTGGACGTGCTGGTGACCGACAAGGACGGCAGCCCCATCTCCACACTGGCGAAGACCAACTTCAAGGTGTATGACGACGGCGTGGAACAAAACCTCAGCAACTTCGGCACTGCCGCCGCGCCGATCACCGTCTGCCTGCTGATCGAGTTTTCCAGCCGGTCCTGGAGCAATCTGTACCTGGCGCTGCAGGACTCCTACCAGTTTCTCGGTTTCATCCAGCCGCAGGACTGGGTCGCAGTCGTCGAGTACGACATGAAAACCAACATCGTCTCGGATTTCACTCAGGACCGCGGTCAGGTCCGGGCCGCCCTCGATACGTTGCGCATTCCGGGTTTCTCCGAAGCCAACCTGTTCGATGCGCTGTCCTATACCATTGACCGTATGAGGGATATCCAGGGGCGCAAGGCGATCATCGCGATCGTTGGGGGCTCGGGCAATTCCCTCTTGGGCACCACGGGCATTGACACTTTCAGCAAAATAACCTACGAACAAATGCTGAAAATCGCCAAGGGCTCCGACACGCCCATTTACCCGCTGAGCACTTACGAGTTTATCGCGGTGCGCAATCCGAGTGGTCGCGCTGACTTCACCAACGATCAGATCAGGAACCAGCTCAACTACATCGCCCAATACTCGGGGGGCCAGGCGTACTTCCCGCGCTTTGAAGGTGAAATCCCCTCGGATTACCAACAGATCGCGCAACAACTCCGGACGCAGTACAGCCTCGGGTTCGTGCCCAGCGACTCGGCGAAAGACGGCAAGTACCACAAGCTGAAGGTGGAATTGATCGATACCGACGGCTCGCCGCTACGAATCATCAACCAAAAGGGCAAGCAGGTAAAGTATCGCGTCAACGCCCGTGACGGCTACTATGCCCCGAAGTCGTAGTCGCCGGGCGACCGGGCTGATCCCTCCGAAGGCGCCGATGCAGCGCTTTCGCGCAAACGGACTGCTGTTGTGTGCTCCCTGCCTTTTCGCCTTCTTCGCGCTGCGCGTTCCAGGAGAGGCTTTGAAACCTAGAATTGTCGAGCAGGACGGCTTCACCGTGATCGGGATCGAGGCCCGAACCCGCAACGCCGCGGAAATGACCGGCGGCGGGATCATTCCCCGGCAGTGGGGCCGCTTCGTCAAGGAAGGGTTGAGGGACAGGATTCCCAACAAGATCGACGGTAACATCCTGGCCGTTTACACCGGCTACGCGAGCAACCACGACGGCGACTACGACTACCTGCTGGGCGCGCGCGTCAGCAACGGGTCGGAGGCGCCTGCTGGAATGGTGGTCAAGGTCATCCCCAAATCGCGGTACGCGGTCCTGACCACCGACCGGGGTCCGGTCGCTAAGGTCGTCAGCGAAGCCTGGAAGAAGATCTGGGAATTGGAGAGCGCTCATGGCCTTGGAGGACAGCGCGCTTACAAAGCTGACTTCGAGATCTACGACGAGCGAAGCCACGACCCGGACAATTCCCAAGTCGACATCTACGTCGGCATTGAGTAACCTTCCTCGCGAGGTTCCACGGCTGGCGCAGCGGACTGCGCCAGCGGATAACCGCGCTCGCGCCAGGTCGCAAAGCCCCCCTCCAGGGGCCGCACCCGCGTGATACCTTTGCTTCGCAAGAGGAGCGCCACCCGGGCGCTCGTGGCTTCGTTCGGTCAAGTACAGTAGAGCACGACGTCGCGGTCCCGCGGAATCTCGCGACTACGCTGTTCCAACTCCTCGGGCAGCATGTGGATGGCGCCCATCACCATGGCCGGGTCCGCCTCGAACTCGACGGAACCGCGCAGATCCACCACCACAACCTCTTCGCCGCTTGCGATCCTCTGCCGCAATTCGTCGGCTGAGATGCGCGCCACGCGCAGATCACGAATGAAGCGCTGCCGCTCGCGATATTTGAGGCCGACATAGACCGCGATGGCGGCGCCGAGCAGGATCACCAGTCCCGCGCCCAAACGCCCGGCGTATTGACCGAGGCGGTCGAGTTCAGGGCTGAAGATGTATCCAGCCGCCAGGTAGCTGGTGGCCCACAGTAGCGACCCAGCCGCGTCCCAGGCCAGGAAGCGCGCGGGGCGCATCCGGAGCAAGCCAGCGAGGGGCGCGGCCGCGGTTCCGAGGCCAGGGACGAACTTGGCAACCAGCAGCGCGCGGCCTCCTTGCCGGGCGAAGCGATCTTCGGTGTGGCGGACGCAAGAGTCGGGTTCAAGCGAAATACGGCAAAGCAGCCTGAGGATGGAAAACCCGCGCCGCCGGCCCAGTTGGTACCAGCTGATGTCAGCAATCAGGCAGGCGAGAAGCGCCCAGGCCACGAGCACCGGGAGCGAGAGATGCTTCGAACCGGCCAACGCCCCGGCGGCCAGCAGCAGCGGTACAGACGAGATGGGGACGCCGATGACCTCGCACAGAACGCCCGCAAACACCACGGCGTAGCCGTGCTTCAGCAGAAATGGGATGATGTGACCCATAAGACCAGCGAGCGTACGGCGCAAGCTCTAGTTAGATGTGCCCGACGACCGCAGGATGCGCTCCCAGGGCGGCCATGCCCTACGGCTACTCCGACGCCAAAGGGGGCGGTTGGTACGCGCCGAGTTCGCGCTCGATCCTCGCGCCGACCTCGAGCACCAGCTCGTCCTTATAAGGCCGGCCGACCACCTGCACGCCGATCGGCAGGCCCTCAGGGGAGCGCCCACCCGGCATCACGAGGGCGGGGTTACCCAGCAAATTGAACCACTGGGTGTAAGTGAAGATGTCGGGACGGCGAAGGTAGCGCACCGTGGCGCCGTCGACGGTCCACTGGCGCTCGCCATGGCGAAAAGCGGGAATGGAGCAGGCGGGGCAAAGAAAGACGGGGACATCGCGCATCTCCTCAAGCAGCCCGAGGCGCAGCCTGTCGCGCCCGATCCACGCGTCCATCAGCCGCGTTGCGGAAAGTGGTGGTTCGTCGGCGACCAAGCTCAGGAACTCCCGGAGGATGGGGCTCGTGTCCTGCTCGTTCAATGCCACGCTGGGCCGGATCACGAATCCGCCCGCGAGCCCGAACATCACCCACCACAGATCGCGCGCCCGCTCGAGGCCGCTTGGCCGGAAAGCGCGCGTGGTGAAGCCGGCGCGTTTTGCCGCCGCCACCGCGGCCCGCACGGCGGCCCTGGTTTCAGGCGTGACCGGCGTCGCGCCGTCGTCCTCGAAGTAACCGACCACCGCCGCCCGGACCTCGGACTCGGGAGGGGGGCGCCAATCGACCGGAACCGAAGCCGCGTCGCCCGCCTCCGGGCCAACCACAGCCTCACAGAGAAGAGCGAGGTCCTCGACCGTTCGTGCCATGGGCCCAACGACACCAATCAAGGCGAAAGGGCCGAGCCCGGGAGGAAAGTGCCCGGTGGAGGGTACGCGGCCGGGGGTGGGTTTGAGGGCGCAAATACCGGTGAAATGCGCGGGCACGCGCACGGAGCCGCCTCCGTCGCTGCCGAAGCCGCCGGCTGAAAGTCCCGCCGCGATGGCCGCCGCCTCACCTCCGCTCGAACCTCCCGCGGTGCGATCGAGGTCCCACGGATTGTTGGTCCGGCCGTGCAACAGGTTGTCGGTCTCGTAGGCCATCAGCAGCTCGGGGGCGTTGGTATTCCCGAGCACGATGGCCCCGGCTCGCCGCAGTCTCTCCACCAGCGGCGCATCGGCCGCCGCCACCTGGCCGACGCGCATGCGCGAGCCCGTCTCCGTGCGCAATCCCGCGACATCGATCGCACTCTTGATGGTCACCGGCACGCCGCACAGCGGGCCGGCGGGCGCGCCTGCCGCGAGCGCCCGCTCGGTCTCGCGGGCGGCTGCCAGGGCACCCCCGGCATCGACCGCCGCGAAGGCGTTGAGACGGGGATTCAGACGCGCGATGCGCTCGAGGTGCAGTTCCACCAATTGCACCGGCGAGACGGTCCGGACGCGTACCAGATCCGCCAGCCGCGCCGCCGAAAGCAGGTGGAGAGAGCTCAACCGGGACTCCGGACGATGGATTGATAATAGGCTATTTACTAGGCTATCGATCGGAGGGCGAAATGCGCGCTCAGATGAAAAGTTGTTCTTCGGCGGGCGCCCGCTCGCCTCCGCCGGCCGGACGCCGCCGCCGGAGGAAAAAAGCAATGCCCTGCCGCAGGCCGGCCACGAGCGCTGTGAGTTCCCGCACCGGAACCATGACACCGCGCTCCACCGCCTCTGTCGCCCGATCCATCATCTCGAGCGTCCCCATGATGAATTGGTCGGCGCGAATCACTTCGGCGCGCACCCGCTCGATCACCTCCGCCGCCAGCACGTCTGCGCTTTGCGCGCGCACCCGCAGCAACTCGGAGGTCTCGGACAGATTGGCAGCAATCTTCCGGGTCGGCTCGCGGAGGGCGATGATCAACTCGTTCACGCCGCGCAGCACGGGATTAACTTCCTGCTCGAAGCCGTTCTGAATCCGCTCCATGGTGCGGGCAAGCTGCACCAGCGCCCGCGACACCGCAGCCAGAATCACCACCTGCGTCACCACCGCCGCCGCGGTGACCGCTACGAAGACCGTCAGCACCCAATCGTGGGCAGCCATGCGCGCCTGCTTTCGAATCCTCCGCGAGGGAAAAGGACGTTCGGGTGAGGCGCAGTTCGCAGCGCCCCAGGATCAACTCCGGCCCGCGATTCCCGCCTAGCGGGATTTCACGTCTTGATAGGCCTGCTTGCCCGCCTCAAGTGCTGCAGACAATTGGTCTTTCTGCTGCGTCACCAGGTCCTTGGCCTTCTCGACCAGTTCCTCGGCTTGGCGCCGTAACTCACGGCTCTTGCCGCTCACATAGTCGCGGCCCCGGTCAGCCCTCTGGCTCAGGTACTCGCGCGTCTCTTCGCCGGACTGAGGCGCAAACAGCAGCGCGACTATCGCTCCAACCCCAAGCCCTGCCAGGAAAAACACCATCTTCGACCCGCCGTTGTCGTCGCTCATCTCTCAACCTCCGCCCTCTGCTGGATGTCGCGCCAAGTCTCTCTGGCATTAAAAGTATGTGCAGACTATCTACCGCCCGTGCATCGCAATCCCGCCGCTCGACCTGCTCAGTCTACAACATCCTTAGGCTAATGCAAGCAAAAAGAATAGGTTGTTAATAGACAGTCTAGACTGCCTATGATTGAGAACTTTCGAAGTACTCCCGAATCACCTTTGCTTCCTTCGTGCGCACGACTTGGCTAAGCTCCTCGGCCGAGACCTGCTTAAGGGCCGCTACGCTGCCGAATTGCCCCAAGAGCTTGCGGACGGTCTTCTCGCCGATCCCCGGGATGCCAAGCAGTTCTGTCGTCAGCGACCGCCCGGCGCGCCGGGAACGATGAAACGTGACCGCGAAGCGATGCGCCTCGTCGCGAATCTGCTGCACAAGGTGCAGGGCGGGCGAATGGTGATCGAGGGCTACCGGCTCATCCTCACGGCCCAGCGCATAGAGGATTTCCTCCTTCTTGGCAATGGCCGCCAGCGGCTGATTGATGATCCCGAGGTCCTCGAGCGCGGCCGCGGCGGCGTGGAGCTGGCCGATTCCACCGTCGATCAGGATGAGGTCCGGCGGGGCCTTCTTTTCCTCCTGAAGGCGCCGGTAGCGCCGTCCCACCACCTCGGCCATGCTGGCGAAATCGTCGTTCTGGCCGCCGCGCACGATGAACTTGCGATAGTCCGCCTTCTTCATCCTGCCGCCATCCCACACCACCATCGACGCCACCACGTCGGACCCTTGCAGGTGCGAGATGTCGAAGCACTCGATGCGGCGCGGCGGGCGTTCGAGGTCGAGCGCCTCGGCGAGTTGATCTTCCATTTCGCGCGCCGGAGGATTCACCACCCGGAAGCGGCGCTCGAACGAGTGCCGGGCGTTGCGGGCGACCAACTCCACCAGCGCGTGCTTGCTGCCCCTCTGTGGCACTTCAACTCGGACGCGATGCCCGCGCTTTTCGCTGAGCACCTCTTCCAGCAGCTCCCGGTCCTCGAAATCCGCGGGCACGTGAATCGTATCCGGCAGGTAGGGCTGATCAAGATAGAGCTGCTTCAGCAGAGACGAGAAGAAGGAGGCCGGCTCAAATCCTTCCAGGTCCTCCCAGAAGAACTCGCGCCGGTCGGCCACGCGTCCGCCGCGCACGTGAAAGAGGTTGACCGCGGCCTGCGGCCCCTCCTGGTGGAAGCCGAAGAAGTCCGCGTCGCGGGCCTCAGAGGCAGCCATCTTCTGGCGCTCGCTGAGCTGCTCGAGCGTGCTGATGCGGTCGCGCAGGCGCCCCGCCTCCTCGTAGCGCTCGGCGGCTGCGGCGGCGGTCATGGCCGCGCGCAGGTCGCGCACCAGATCGCTGACGCGGCCTTCCAGCAGCATCCGCACCTGACGCACGTTCTCGGCGTAGATTGCGCCGGTGGTATAGCCCTCCACGCACGGACCCACGCAGCGCTTGATGTGATATTCGAGGCAGGGACGCGGGTGGAAGCGTGTCAGGTCCACCTTGCAGGAGGGCACTCCAAATGATCGGTGGATAAAATCCACTACGCGGTATGCGAGGTTGGCCGGAAAGTACGGCCCGAAATAGGCGGATCCGTCTTTGCGCAGCCGGCGCGTGACGTAGACGCGCGGCCAGCGCTCGCCGAGAGTGAGCTTGACGTAAGGGTACGTCTTATCGTCGCGCAGCAGGATGTTGTAACGGGGTTGAAAGCGCTTGATGAGGTTGTTCTCGAGCGCCAGAGACTCCTTCTCGTTGTCCACCAGGATGGTCTCGAGATCGTCGGCGGCCCCGAGCATGCGGTCGCGTTTGTCGTCAGCCGGACGCGACTCCTGGAAATACGAACGCAGGCGCAGACGCAGGCTCTTGGCCTTGCCCACGTACACCGGCTTGGCGGCCTCGTCCTTGAAGATGTAGACGCCAGGCCCGAGCGGCGCCGCCTCGGCCTTTTCACGCAACTTCATCTGAAGTGAAGCCTCGATTCGATTATCCGCCGCGCGTAGCTGTTTTCCAACCGGCGGCCGCGGGGCGGCCTGCTGCCGTCCCCTGGTTCATCGCCGATCAGGGAAAAGGACGGGGCGGGAACACGGATGACCACACGAAAATCACGGTGCCGTTCTTCCGGCATTTCGTGAATCACGATATCCTATCAGGGGACGAGAGATTAGATGCGCGACCTTCGCCGCCTGGTGAGCCCGGTCCTTCTTGCACTCGTGATTTCCGGTTCAGCCCTCTGCCTCGGCCAAGCCCAGGGGGAATCGCCGTCGGCCGCCGACGCGTCCGCCATCAGCGAAGCCCTTCAATGGCTGAAGGCGCCGCCCCGCTTCGACGCCGAATACAACTTTGAGCTGACCGTCGACATTCGCCTGCTCCTATTTTGGACCGCCAAAGATGATGTCGGAGGAGGGTACGTCAAGGTGGGTCAGGCTGCGGGCGATCCGAGCCTCGAGATCATCCGGCTGCTGTTTGGTTCCGATCCGGCGAGGGCGCACGGCACGAATCGCTGGGGAGCGGGAACGGAGGTCGCAAAGCGCGGGCCGGACGGCACAGTGGAATCGAGCGCCTTTTTCGGGTTCATGAAGTCGTCGCAGGGCGACTCGGCGGGCGCCATGCAACAGGAACTGGCAGATGAGAAGCAGCTAAGCCAACACCGCTTCGAGGCCATTATCAGCCGCGTGAATGCGCGTAATGCCGTTTCCGTCACCGTCCCCTTTTTCTCGGACCACGATTTCGACTTCCGCGAGGTCGAGCCCGCCGAGCGGGTCGTTCTGGAACAAGTGCAGCAAGGGCAGGCGCGCAAGTTCCACACCCTGGCCGGGGCTTCGGCAACCTGCGTCCGGAGCAACGGATTCCTCTCCACCATGCAGAATCTTGCCAACACGGCTCTGACCCCACAGTCGAGTCCGGTTTCGCTCTGCTATGTCTACAATTCCACGGAATACACTCTGACCCTCGACGGCGCACGGCCGGTGCCCGAGAAAACCGTTCGCTTCACGCTTGCTGATTCCAAGCAGAAAGTCGAGCACAAGTATCGCGATCTCGAAGAAGCGCGATTCCACACGCTGAATCACGCCACGGGAAAGAAAACCCCTTTTGTGCTGCTGCTCGGAACCACGGGAGCCTTGCGCGGCGCGCCTGTCCAGATCAATTACCAACCCAACTGGTGGTTTCGGATCACCCTGAACCTCGAGACGCCGCCCGACGTGAAATCGAACGGGCGATAAAGACTACGGAGTGACGTAAGGGCGGCTTCTTAACCCGCACCTAGCGGAAGCTTTCCTTGTTGACCACGTAAGGCATGTTCGCGGGATTGCCGCCATAGTTTCCTTCGAGCACATCGATCAGACCCTGAACGCAGCGTCCGGCCATGCCCTTATTGGGATCGGTCGACAGGCGGGTGGTGCGCCCGGCGCTCGCGAAGTGAGGGAACAGCCGGACGCGGTCGGCGAGCGCCGGATCGCGCAGGGGCGACTCCCGCGGCAGCGGCTCCCGCTCGAAGACGTCGAGCGCCGCGCCCGCAATGCCGCCGGCCTTGATGGCGGCAGCGAGCGCCGACTCGTCGACCACGGGTCCGCGCGAGGTGTTGATCAGGTAGGCCGTGGGCTTCATCAGCCGCAAGGTCTTCTCGTTGATGAGATGGTAGGTCGGCACGGCCGCGTCGCCTTCGCGCAGCAAAGGCACGTGGAGCGTGACGAAGTCGCCGCCGGCCATGGCCTCCTCGAAGCTGACGAAACGGATGGTGTGCCGCTCCCGCGTCAAGCCGTGCTGAAAGCGAAGGTCCATCGTCTCCTGGATCTTGTTGAAGAAGTCCATGGGCGGCGGGGCAGCGTCGTAGCACAGGTAGCTTGCGTCGAAGCCCACGCCCTTCTTGATGAGCGCCTGGCCGATGCGACCGGTTCCGATCACGGAAATTGTCTTCCCGGTGATCTCATCGCCCAGGAACGGCAGGTAGGGATGCCATGTGCCCCATCGGTTCTCGCGCACCAGGTTTTCTGCGGGCCAAAGCTTGCGCGCCACGGCGCCAAGAATGAGGAAGGCAAACTCCGCCGTGGCTTCGTTGAGCACGTCGGCGGTGTTGGTGAAGGGGACTTTGTAGCGATTGGCGTCGGCGCGATTGATGTTGTCAAATCCGACCGCATCCTGCGCCACAACCTTGAGCGTGCCCCGTCCGGCCTCGAACACTTCGGCGTCAATGGGATCGCGCAAGGTGGTGATCAGCCCGTCGATGCCCGAGCGGACCTTTTCGATGATCAGGCTCTTGTGCGGCGCTTCGAGTTCGTCGTGGACTTCGAGCTCGTATCCGCGGTCGCGCAGCAACTGCAGCGCCTCGTGTCCGATATTGCAGGTGGCAAAGACGCGAAAGCTAGACTTAGGGGACATATGAGTTCGAGTCTCTGCGATGACCTTGGGGCGGCTGAATCAACGTTGCCTCTTTTTTCTCTCCGAATCTCGATCGAGGAAACTTTGCAGGAGCCTTGGGGCGGCCCGAAACGTGGTTTTCCGCAAGCGCTCTATAGCAGAGGGGATGTCCACCCAGCCACGAACGCCGCGTCGTTCAAGACACCCAGGGTGCCGGTGATACGGAGATTGCGCCGGCTGGCTTCGCGGCGGCCTTTCCCCTCGTCGATCAGCAAGAGCGCTTCCGGCCCGTACTCATCAGTCAAGCTGATAGCTTCGCTCTCACCCCCCGGCTAGAAACTGCAGGCTGGTGTCTGGCTGAGTGGTAAGTCGACGAACCTCAACCCAAGGTGGCCGGCGCTCAATCCATTCCGCGACGACCGCAGGAGTTTGCGGGTCCTGTAACTCACGTAAGACTGCGCCGGGAATCACCACGCGTCCATAGAGCCGTTGCAGAATCTCCGCTTCGCCGATGAGCACGAGGTAATTAACCGGGGAAGTGTCGGCGATAACGATCGGCGATAACGATCATGGACCACTGAACTCGCGGCTGGCTTCAGTATCATGGTCCAAGTCGGCCAACGAGTAGTCGAGGTACACGCCGTGTTCCTTGAGGAAGCCATCGACTTGCGTCCGTGTCCCGAGGCCCAGAATCCTGCGCACCTGCTCCTCGGTCAACCGGCCGGAGCGATAGCCTTCGAGAACAAAGCTTTCCAGTAAGGCTCGGGGCAAGCCCGTCAGGCCCTCAGTAATTTCGCCCGGCAGATTCATCGTGACTTGCATGTGCTCGCGTGCTCCTCGTATCCCGGTCGGCGCGCCGTCCGTCACACATTATTCTTCACCCAATTCCCAATCCAGTCCAGCGCCTTCCGGATATTCTCCACCGAATTGGCGAACGAGAACCGGAGATATCCTTCGCCCCAGGCCCCGAAAGCCGTGCCGGCAAGAGCGGCGACGCCTGCTTCGTTCAGGAGCGCGTCAGCCAGCGGCTTCGAGTGCCGGCCCGTCCCGGTGATGTTGGGAAACACGCAGAATCCGCCGCGCGGCTGGCGGCAGCGGAAGCCCGGAATGCTATTCAGGCCTTCCACCATTACGCTGCGGCGCCGACGGAACTCCTCCCGCATCTCATCTACGCAGCCCTGATCGCCGCGCAACGCGGTGACGGCGGCGATCTGGGTGAAGCTCGCCGTGCAGGAAGTGGCGTTGGTCTGCAACTGGGCCACGCGCTCGGCCAGGTCCGGCCGCATGATGCCATACCCGAGCCGCCAGCCGGTCATGGCGTAGGCCTTGGAAAAGCCGTCCAGGATGATGGTCCGCTCCTTAAGGCCGGGGTACTGCGCGACGCTGGCGTGCTCGCCCTCGTAAATCAGCCGGTTGTAGATCTCGTCGGAGAGGATGAAGAGATCGCGGCCCGCGAGCGCCCGCGCCAACTCCGCCATGGCTTCGCGCGGCATGACGCCGCCCGTCGGATTGTGCGGCGAATTCAGAATCACCAGGCGCGTGCGAGCCGTAATCTTGCTGATGATCTCATCGGGGTCCACGTCGAAGTCGTGCCCTTCGCGGAGTCCATAGGGCACGGGCCGGGCGCCTGCAAAATTGATCATGGACTCGTAGATGGGGAACCCCGGGTTCGGGTAGATCACTTCATCGCCGCGATCGACCAGCGCCAGGATGGTGAAAAACAGGATGGGCTTGGCGCCCGGCGTAATGACGACCTCGGAAGGATCGATGGAAATCCCGCGGCGCCGTCCGGCGTCTTCGGCGACGGCCTCGCGCAGCGCGGGTTGGCCGGCCGAGGGCCCGTAGTGCGTCCAGCCGTAGCGCAGGGCGTCAACGGCGGCTTCAACGATGTGCAGGGGGGTGGGAAAGTCAGGCTCGCCAATCTCCAGGTGGACGATCTCGCGTCCGGCGGCTTCCAGCGCTTTGGCGCGCACGAGCACGTCGAACGCGCTCTCGGTCCCCAGACGGCTCATGCCCTCTGCGAGGTGCAGCGCCTGCAGCGTGGTCGCAGTCGTGGCCATCAGACCTCCTCGCGGGCGCACGCGCGTGTCCCTCGCGCGCTGCCCCAATCACTCCAAGGCGTCTAATATACGCCAAAAATCGGCCCACGACGCTAGGACGCCGGCCGAGGCACAGTCAATTTAGAGAACACGAGGCGCGACCTCGGGGCAGGATGTAATCTTCGCATCGTCGGACACCGGCGAGCATTATACCGCCGGCCTCGGATATACCGGCGGCCTCGGAACGGCCAACCGGAGGAGGCTAGACGCGCGGCCGCGCGCGCGCCTTGGCTTCGACCATCGCCGCCCGGCTGAGGTCCTCGATTTGCTTCTTCCTGCCGAGGAGCTCGCCGATGCGCTGCTGATCGTGATTCCGCGCCGCGCGCTCCATCTCGGCCTTCAATTCCACGAGATCCCGCTGCCACTTTTTCTGACGCAGGGCCTGTGCGTAAAGGAACGCCTTATCCCGCGGCAGCGGAGGTTGGTCCGCGAACTGGCATTCGTAGACCAGTTGCTTTTCGGCGGCGGTCAACGTCTCCTCGAGCGCGGCCAGTTCGATTTTTTCTCCGCGCGCGCGGGCGTCGAGGATGGTTTGAAAGATGCGCGAGGTCGCGAGGCCCGTGAACGACCCCTCCGCCGTCAATACGGGCAGGAACTCGTCCGCCAGTTCCGCGTTCTCGACACATCCGCGAAGGAGTTCCTTCTCCGCCGGACTCGCGGCAAGCGACGGAGCCACCCCGGCCGCGGCGACCTCGCGGCGCCCGCCGGCCGCCGCCCGCCGGACCTCCTCGCGCAGCAGGCGGTCATCGAGGTGCAGGCGCGCTGCCAGGCGGTCGGACCATTCGCTGCGGAGCAGCGGACTCGGCAAGCGGATCACATAGGGCAGGACGGCGTTGGCGGCCGCTACTTTGCCTTCCGGGGTGCGCAGATCGTGAGCGGCGGCGGCGCGGTCGGCCAGGTATTCGAGGTAGCTTGGCGCGCTCTTCAGCCCCTCGCCGTAGGCGCCGGCGCCCCGCTTGCGGATGAACGAGTCGGGATCGAGCCCGTCCGGCAAGGCCAGCACCCGGCACTCGAATCCCTCGTCCAGCAGGATTTCGAGCGAACGCTGGGTGGCTGCCACCCCGGCCGAGTCCGGATCGTAATTCACCACCACCCGCCGGGTGAAGCGGGCGAGGAGGCGAACCTGGCTCGGGGTAAGGCTGGTGCCGCAGGAGGCCACCACCTGCTCGAATCCCGCAGAGGCTACGGCGATGGCGTCCATGTAGCCTTCCACCAGGATGGCTTCGTCCCCCTTGCGGATGGCGTTGCCGGCGGCGTCGAGATGGTAAAGCACGCGGCTCTTGGTGTAGATCGGGGTCTCGGGCGAATTCAGGTACTTGGGCTGCTCGTCGCCGAGGCCGCGCCCCCCGAAGGCCACCACAGACCCGCTTTCGCGCGCGATGGGAAACATGACGCGGCCGCGGAAACGATCGAGGCGGCGCCGGCCCTCCGCCTCCGCCAGCACCAGACCGCTCTTTTCCAGTACGTCCCCCTTGAAACCGGAGCTTTCCAGCTGGCGCAGCAGCGCGTGCCCCTCGGAGGGCGCGTAGCCGATGCCGAAGCGGGCGGTGATCTCATCGCTGAGCCCGCGATCGGCGAGATACGCGCGGGCGGCCCGGCCCTCGGTCGTGGCGCTCAACTGGGTGGCGAAGAATCGCGCCGCCACCTCGTGCATGCGGATCAGAACCTCGCGGTCGCGGGCCGCGGCGTCCGAAGCCGGATCGGTCGGGCGCTGCTCGAGCTTGACCCCGGCTTTCTCAGCCACGCGCCGCAGAGCTTCAGGGAAGGAGAGGTTCTCAATCAGCATCACGAATTTGAAAACGTCGCCGCCCACGCCGCACCCGAAACAATGAAAGATCTGCTTCTGGGGATGGACCGAAAAGGAGGGGGTCTTTTCCTGGTGGAATGGGCACAAGCCCTTGAAGTTCACGCCGGCTTTTCGCAGTTGGACGTAATCGCCGACGATCTTGACGATGTCTACGGCGCCGCGGACGTCTTCGGCTTGAGTCATGGCATTGACGATTTGAAGATTGCCGATTGACGATTGCTTCACCAATCGACAATCGAAAATCGGCAATGGCTCACGGGAGAATCAATAGGGACGAGGCCGCCGGCTGCGCCGTCCCCTGCCACTTGAACTGAACGCGCAGAAAGTCGAGGAACGCCCTCCCTTTGGGACGCCCGTTGGTGCGCGTGCCCCCAAGCTGGGTCACGAAGATCAAGGCGTCGCGCACAGTTTCGTCCCGGAGCGAACTCACCCCGGATCGCGCGGCCTCGTCTTTTCGAAATTGGGCGATGGCCTCCTTCAGGTGCGCGGAAAGCTCGTGTTGCATCCGGTCATCGAGAGGCTTCTCGTAGTAGATGCCCTTGGCCAGTGTCTGGTAAGACTCGGCGAGCGCATGCAGCGCCGCGATGGCGTCACTATCGACCAGCATCCGGTGCTGGGCGGCGAAATCGCAAATGCCGAACGCGATGGCATCGAGCAGCCCTTCATGATCGCGGAACGCGGAAGGCGAAACCTTCACGTCCCCGAACGGCACCTGCGACCAGTCGATCACGCGGCGTTCGTCCTCATACTGGCGGCTCGCCACCAGATGCGGACAGTCCGACGGGCAGTCGATGGTCACTTCGCGTTCGGTGGCGCAGCACACGGCGCAAATCTTCTGCGCCTTCGCCGGACAGAATCGATTGGCCTTGCGCTTCTTGCAAATGGGACAGGTCAAGGATGCCGTTCTCCAATGCCGTCGCGTGACACCCGCCAAAAGGCTGGGCAACACAGGGAGGGCGCCATTCAATTGGATGAAAACCAGGGCGGAGCGGCGCTCGACCCCGGCAGACATTCTACAACATGCGACGCGACCCTCGTCATCAACCGCCTCCCGCGCGATTGCGGGTCGCGGTTCGACTCCCGGTACCACGACGGCGCGCCCAGCCTCGCGTCCCCAGCCATGAATTCCCCGCCCCAGCCGGTCACAATTCGGAGCCGGCGAGGGCAGCCAAAGGCAATCCGCATATCCTACTGAATTTAAGGGACATTCCAGCTTCATTCGTATGCCATGTTTAACTCGGGGCTCCGGCTGCAGCCAGCGAGATCCCGTCGATCTCGCGGCGTTGGCGCGGCGCGACGGCAGCGCGAGGGGGGTGAGCGGTCGGACGGACATGGCACGCTCTTCGGGGACCGGTGGCTCCGGTGGTGGTCCTTTAGGGAAGAAGCGAGCGTCACACAGTCAACCGCGGTTGTCAAGAGTTTTGTCGAGGCCCCCTACATAGGCTACATCATGTGTAATGCCAGGCGCAGCCCCGCAGGCTGACCTGCTTGACCAATGCATCCTCAAAGAAATGGGCCAATCTGGGGGCGATGATTGCGCTACACTTTGGCTGGTAAATTTTGCAGAACGCATCGCACGATCTGCGTGACACCGGCTATGGAAGCGGGGATCGCGAGCCACCTCCGGAAATTGGAGAACTCGTGTGTTCGTAGTGGCACCTCACAGACCGCTAACCTGGTATGAAATCGCGGCGATCATCGTGTACTGGGGCTACTACGTTTGGAAGGATTACGACCGCCGTCGCGCGCAGACTTCCCGCGACTCGACAGGACAATCAGAGTGGTGGGCCTGACTTTCATCGGTGTGTTCGGCGTCGTTATGCTGATCGGCTATTGGTTAACAAGGCGTAAATAGAGCACTATCCACTGACAATGCCGGTTGACAAGTCGGCGCCTCGTACCGAGAATGGCTGACGTTCCGCGCCCGCCCGATCGGGGCGTAACGCCCGGCGCTTTGCAAGCCGGCCGCGCTTCGGGAATCGCATTCGCGGGCCAAGTTATGCTTGCCAGACTCTATCCGTGGCTGCCGGCCGACGGCGTCAAGATCGTGCTGGTGCTCTTTCTCTCCTTTCTGGTCGGACTGGAGCGCGAGGAGCACAAAGCCGGCGCCGAACGCTATGCCTTTGGCGGCGTGCGGACCTTCCCGCTGATCGCGCTGATCGCCTATTCCATGGCGGTGCTCTCGGGCGGCCAGCTTGTGCCGGTGACGCTCGGCTTCGTGGTGGTCGCCGGGTTCCTGCTGCTCTCCTACTGGCACAAGCTCACTTCAGCCAGTACGGCGGGCGTGACTACCGAGATGTCAGGGCTGACCATCTACATCGTCGGCGCCCTGGTCTACTACGGTCATTTCTGGATCGCCACCACGCTGGCGGTTTCGAGCGCCCTGCTTCTCGAACTGAAGACCGGTCTCGAAGACCTGACCCGGCGCTTTCCACCCAACGAGGTCCTCACTTTTACCAAGTTCCTGCTGCTCAGCGCCGTGATTCTGCCCATTCTGCCCAACCAGGAATTCGGCGTCCTTCGGATCAATCCTCTCAAGACCTGGCTGGTGGTCGTGGCCGTCAGCGCGCTCTCTTACGGCAGCTATGTGCTGCAGCGCGTCACCAAACAGAGCGGCGGAGTGATCCTCGGCGGTGTCTTAGGCGGCGCTTATTCCTCCACGATCACGACCGTGGTTCTGGCCAAGCGCGCCGCTCAGGAAACACGCCCGCACTTGTTCGCCGGCGCAACCCTGATGGCGTCCGGAGTGATGTATGTGCGCCTGGCGGTCCTGGTCGGACTGTTCAATCGCAACTTGCGTGTGGCGCTGGGTCCATCGTTCCTGGTTCTTGCGGGGATTGCGACGGGAGCCGGCTGGCTCTGGTCCCGCCGCGCGGATGCCACCAAGGACGACGTTGAGCGCAAGTATGAGCCGAAGAACCCCCTGGAATTGAGCGCCGCTTTCCTGTTTGCCGGCCTCTTCCTGGCCATTCTGGTGGCGACGCATTGGGCCGTGCTTTATCTCGGCCAGGCCGGGGTTTATTCGCTCGCCGCAGTCATGGGCGTGACCGACGTCGATCCCTTTATCATGGGGATGACCCAGGCCGCCGGGTCGCTCGCGCCCGTCCAGGTGGCCTCGGCCGGCATCCTGATCGCCGCCGCGAGCAACAACGTCGTCAAGGGTATCTACGCCTGGTTCTTCGCGCGCGGAGCGGCCGGCAAGCAGAGCCTCGCGCTGCTCGTCGCCCTGGCGGTGGCGGGTCTCGTGCCCCTGGTTTGGATCCTGCGGTGATCTTTCTCAGCACCAGCCTCCAGGCGGCACATTGCGGGCATGAGGGAGCTTAGGATCGGGCGCTCGAGACGCGCGCCCGTTTGGCGGCAGCGAGAATCAAACCCAATTGAACAGAATCCAAGAGTGTTGCTCGGCGGAGGCAGAGCCGCCCTAGAATCCGGCAATCGAAAATGAACGGAATCAACCAAAGCGGCCAAAACCGCCAGGCCGGCCAGAACGACCCCACCGGCCGGCCCGACGCGGAAGCGCTCGGAGCCACGCTCCGGCCGGACGGAAGCTGCGATTTTCTGGTCTGGGCTCCCCGGCTCGAGCGGCTGCACCTGCACCTGCTCTCCCCGCGCGATGACCTCGTCGAGATGGCGCCCGCGGAGGGAGGTTACTACCGGGCGCGCGTCGATGGCGTGAACGCGCAGAGCGGGTACCTTTACCGGCTCCCGGAGGGCCGCGAGCTTCCCGATCCGGCTTCGCGGTTCCAGCCCCGCGGCGTCCATGGTCCCTCTCAGGCGCTGGATTTGCGATCGTTCTCCTGGGACGACGGCGCCTGGCTGGGTCGACCTCTCGAGGAGTATGTCTTCTACGAGCTGCACGTCGGGACATTCACGCCGGAGGGCACGTTCGACGCTGTGATCCCGCGGCTCGCGGAACTCCGCGAGCTTGGCGTGACAGCGGTCGAGATTATGCCGGTGGCCCAGTTTCCCGGCAGCCGCAACTGGGGCTACGACGGCGTGTACCCCTTTGCCGTTCAGAACTCCTACGGCGGACCCCATGGCTTCCAGCGCCTCGTGAACGCCGCCCATGGCGAGGGACTAGCCGTCGTGTTGGACGTGGTCTACAACCACCTCGGACCCGAAGGGAACTACCTCGGCGAGTACGCCCCCTACTTCACCGATCGCTACCACACACCGTGGGGGGCGGCGCTCAATTTTGACGGTCCGGACAGCGACGAAGTACGCCGATTCTTCGTCGAAAACGCTCTCTACTGGCTCGACACGCTTCATGTGGACGCCCTGCGCCTGGATGCCATCCACGGCATTGTGGATTCGAGCGCCGTGCCCTTTCTGGCCGATCTCGGAGCAGCCTCCCAGGCGCTGGCCGCGCGAACCCACCGCGAGATTCACCTAATCGCCGAGAGCGACCTGAACGATGCGCGAGTGCTTCGCATCCGCGATCAGGGCGGATTCGGACACGACGCCCAGTGGACGGACGACTTCCATCACGCGCTTCACGTTCTGCTGACCGGAGAACAGGCGGGATACTACGCCGACTTCGGCGGAATCCGGCCGCTCGAGACGGCGCTCAACGAGGGCTGGTTCTACTCGGGCCAGCACTCGCGGCATCGCCGGTGCCGGCACGGCAATTCGCCGCGAGGCCTTCCGCGCCGGCAGTTTGTGGTCTTCTCGCAGAACCACGACCAGGTCGGCAATCGCGCGCAGGGCGATCGGCTGAGCAATCTGGCCGATTTCGAGGAGTTGAAGCTGGCCGCCGGCCTAACCCTACTTTCCGTCTTCGTGCCGCTGCTTTTCATGGGCGAGGAATACGGCGAAGGGTCGCCTTTCCTCTACTTCACAAGCCACTCGGATCCGGATCTGGTTGAAGCTGTCCGCCGCGGACGACGCGAGGAGTTCGCGGGATTCGGCTGGAGCGGCGAGATCCCCGACCCTCAGGCGGACGCGACTTTCACGGCCTCAAAGCTGAACTGGGAGTTGCGCCGGCAAGAGCCGCACCGGACCCTGCGGTCATTCTACGCCGAGCTCCTGCGGTTCCGGCGCGATCACCTGCCGGCCGCAGGGGTCAAAGTCGCCGCCCATGGATTCGAGCCCGAGAAGGCGCTGGCGCTGCAGTCTTCGGGCCGCGCGGGCGACCTGCTTTCTGTGTTCAACTTCGCGCGGAGCCCGTCGATCTTGGACCTCAGCGTTCCCGACGGCGCCTGGGTCAAGCAGATCGACTCCGCCGATCCGCGCTGGCGGGGGCCCGGAAGCGATTGTCCACAAATGCTTTACGCGCAAGGGGCGATGACGATCACGCTCAACGCCAGCTCGTTTGTGGTCTATCATCTTGCTCCCGCTGCGAGAGCGGCCAGCGAAGCCCCTGAAGCCAAACCGGCCTGAGCAGACGAAAACGGGGGCGGATCACAAAAGTGGCGGGATCAACCCGCCTCTACCCCAAGCTGGGTCATTACCGGCCGGCTTGGCTGATTGCTTTTTGATTATCTGGCACGCTATACTGTTTTTGGCGAGAAGTCCGAGTGGGCGAAAGCCCACTTTTTTGTTACATCGCTGAAAGGGGCGGAGGAGCGGCGATCCAGAATCGTCACGCGGGAAGTGTCAGCGCCAAGCCGCCAGACTCCGCCACGTATGGCTCTCGATCTTGAAGCATTACGATCCATGGCGGAGCGTGTGGCCGGCTCCGAGGGCCTGTACCTGGTAGACGTCGAGCTGAAGGGCGGTCGGTCCAACCCGTTGCTGCGAGTCTACATCGACAAGGCGGGCGGGATCACTCACGCCGACTGCCAGAATGTGAGCGAACAGCTCAGCGCCATGCTCGATGTGGAGGATCCGTTCCCGACCAGCTACACGCTTGAGGTTTCATCGCCGGGGCTCGATCGCGAGCTGCGTAAGCCCAGCGATTACGAGCACTTTGCGGGCAGGCGCGCGCGGGTGATCCTGCGCGAGCCTCTCGACGGGCAGACGGTGCTGGAAGGGCGGCTGGCGGGGTTCGAGGGTGGCCGGGTACGCCTCGATCTCGGCGCTCAAGGAACCCGCGAGTTCGACCTCGCGGCGATTTCTAAAACCAGGCTGCTGGTCGAAGATTGGCGTCATTGACGCCGTCAGGCCGGGATTCGTTCTGAGAATCGGCGGCCTGGCTGAACAAGAAGCAGCAGGCGTTCAGGTTGCGAATACCGGGTTTGCGAGAAGGTGAAAAGTGAGCACGAGTCTTCTTTTCCAGACGATCGACCAGCTTAGCCGCGAGAAGGGCATCGACACCCAGGTGATCATCTCGGCCGTCGAGGACGCCATTCTTGTGGCTACGCGCAAGTACTACAAGAGCGCCGAGGATCTGGAGTCGCACTTCAACAAGGAAACCGGCCAGGTGGAAGTGTTCGCGGTCAAGAAGGTTGTGGAACAGGTCGCCGACCCGGAGCACGAGATCTCGCTGGCGCAGGCGCAGGTGCGCGACCCACTGGCCGAACTGGAAGGCGTGGTGCGGATTCCGAAGGCTACGGACGTGCTGGGCCGCGTGGCCGCTCAGACGGCCAAGCAAGTGATCTTTCAGAAGGTGCGCGAGGCGGAGCGCGAGACGGTCTTCACGGAATACAACCAGCGCGTGGGCGAACTGGTGAACTGCACGGTCAAGCGCGTGGAAGGGTCGGACGTGATCGTGGACCTCGGCCGGACCGAGGGACGGATGCCGCGCCGCGAGCAGTCGCGCCTGGAAACCTACCAGGTCGGCGACCGTCTGCGCGCCGTGATCACGCTGGTGGATCGGGCGGCCCGCGGGCCCCAGGTTGTGGTGTCGCGCGCCGATGCCATGCTGGTGCAGCGCCTGTTCGAGATGGAAGTTCCCGAGATTTACGACGGCACCGTGGTAATCCGGGCGATCGCCCGCGAATCCGGGGAGCGCACCAAGGTGGCCGTCTTCTCCAAGGACCCGGACGTCGATTGCGTGGGCGCCTGCGTGGGTATGAAGGGCATGCGAGTGCAATCCATCATCCGCGAGCTTAAGGGCGAAAAGATCGACATTATCGAGTACAACGAGGACGTGCTGGGATTTGCCGCCAACGCCTTGAGTCCGGCGAAGATCAATCACGTCTCCGTGGTGGACATGGAAGAGAAGCGGCTGGAAGTGATCGTAGACGATACGCAACTCTCGCTCGCCATCGGCAAGAAGGGGCAGAACGTGCGCCTGGCGGCAAAGCTGCTGGGCTGGCACATCGACATCAAGAGCGAAGAGGAGAAACGCCAGGAAATCGAGTCACAGATGGCGGAGATGGCTCGCCGTGGGGCTTCCATCGTCGAGTTGACCGGCCTCGGAGATAAGACCATCGAGAGGCTGCAGAGTCACGGCATCGAAACCGTGGAACAACTGGCCCGCATGACCCCCGACGAGCTCACCGAGATTCAGGGTGTCGGCGAGAAGACGGTGGAGCGCATCCGCAAGGTCGTCACCGACTACTTCGAAGCCGGCCAGGCTGCCGCGGAAGAAGAAGCCGCCGCAGCGGCCGCAGCCGAAGCCGCAGCCATCCAGTGGCCGACCGCTGAAATCGCCGCGGAAACGGTCGCAAGCGAGGCGGTTGCGGCCGAAGGCGACGCAGGGTCCGAGGTCGAGAGTGCGTCCGAAGCTTCCGAAGAGGCAGCCTCGCAGGAAGCGGCCGCTTCGGGCGCGGAGTCGAGCGAGCAGTCTTCGGCAGAACCCGGCACGGAGTCCCAGGCCGGGCCCGAGACTGAGCCCGGGACGGGGGGCCAGGCTCCGGAACAAGGTACGGAAGAGGATCGCTAGCGATATACGATGGGTGCGGGCGGAACCTAGCTCGCGGGGTTTTGAGGTAGCCGAATTAGATGTCGAAGATTCGCATAAACGAACTGGCGCGCGAACTCGAGGTCAAGAGCAATCTGGTCCTCGATTATCTTGTTTCCATAGGAGAGGGCGACAAGAAGTCGCACTCGAGCGCTCTCGATGATGATCTCGCCGACCGGGTGCGGCGGCACTTCAGCCAGAACGGCGACGAGCCGCATCAGGCGGTGGCGGAGGCGCCAGTGGCGTCCCCAATCGCGCCTCCCGCCCCTGCGCCGGCTCCTCGCGCTCCGAGCGTGGCGCCTCCCGTCGCTCCGGCTCCAGCAGCGCACGTTCCCGCTCCGGCGCGTCCGGCAGCGCCGCCGGTTGCGCCTGCCAAGCCCGAAACGCCGCTCGTGCGCACGATCGACCAGATCAAACAGGATGCCCGCAGGACGCTCGCCGGCTCCCAACGGGCGGCGGAGAAACCAGCGCCCGCAGCCGCGGGTCCCGTGACGCCGCTCGCCCCCGGGGTTCG
The DNA here is from genome assembly GCA_035949375.1 of Terriglobia bacterium. Taxonomy (GTDB): domain Bacteria; phylum Acidobacteriota; class Terriglobia; order UBA7540; family UBA7540; genus Gp13-AA77. The sequence goes on from DASZIG010000030.1 coordinate 115,256, forward strand.
CCGTCCTGGGCCTGGAATTTCACCTGTACCCGGCGCGGTTCTGCCCTCGAAGCCTGCCTCGTCGCCGGTAACGACCGGCGCCGCCCCCATAGCTCGCGCCCCGCAAGCTGCTACGCCTGGGCCCGGGCTTCGGACGATTCCCGGCGCGGTGAAGGCCCCGGCGCCAGCGGGCGGAACGCCGCTCGCCGCAAGGGGAGCGGCTCCCGCGGGCGCCAAGCCTGCGCCTTCGAGCCAACCCATTTACCCGGGCATCGGAAAGGGCGCGGCACGGCCGGCCCCGGCACGACGTCCCGGCGAGCACCATCGCCAGACGCATCCGACGGCCACCCGTCCAGCCGGGATGGGCGCTCCCGCCGCGGGCGGCGCACTTCCTCGCCCCTCACGAGGCGGATTCCAGGGCGGGCGCCCGAGTCCGGGCGGACGGCCAACGCCTCAGCCCATGCGCGGTCCGGCTGTGACCGAGCCTTTGGCCATCACCCGCAAAATCACCCTGAGCGAAGGAGTGACCATCAAGGAGCTATCGGAGAAACTCGAGACTCGCGCCCGGGATGTGATCAAGAAGCTTCTGGACAAGGGAATCTTCGCCACCATCAACCAGACACTCGACAGCCAGACGGCCGCGGAAATCGCCCGCACGTTCGGTGCTGAGGCGAACGTGATCAGTTACGAGGAAGAGGTCACGCACGAGGTCGAAGTCGCGGACCGCCCGGAGGATCTGAGGCCTCGCGCCCCGGTGGTGACCGTGATGGGCCACGTGGATCACGGCAAGACCTCGCTGCTCGACGCCATCCGCCAGACGAACGTGACGGCCCACGAGGCCGGCGGAATCACGCAGCACATCGGCGCCTATCGCGTGGAGGTGAATGGACGCCAGGTGGTCTTTCTGGATACGCCGGGCCACGAGGCCTTCACCCTGATGCGCGCGCGCGGCGCCAAGGTGACAGACATCGTGGTGCTGGTGGTGGCCGCCGATGACGGCGTGATGCCGCAGACGCTCGAGGCCATCAACCACGCCCGCGCCGCCAAGGTTCCCATCGTGGTGGCCATCAACAAGATTGACAAGGCTGACGCCCAGCCGGACCGCGTCATGAAGCAGCTTGCCGACCTGGACTTGATGGCCGAGGAGTGGGGCGGCAGCACGGTCACCGTCAAGGTTTCCGCGAAGCAGCGCGAGAATCTGGACGTGCTGCTGGAGATGATCCTGCTCGTGGCGGACCTTCAGGGCCTCAAAGCAAGTCCGAATAAGCCCGCCTCCGGAACCGTGCTGGAAAGCCGCCTGGACCGCGGGCGCGGCCCAGTGGCGACACTGCTGGTTCAAAGCGGGACGTTGAAGGTGGGCGATCCTTTCATCGTGGGCGCCATTTATGGCAAAGTGCGCGCCATGCTCGACGACCACGGACATCCGGTTGCAGACGCCGGTCCCTCAACGCCCGTGGAAATTCTCGGCCTGGAGGACGTGCCCCAGGTGGGCGACCGCCTCTACGTGATCGAGGACACGATCAAGGCACGGCAGATCTCGCTGCACCGGTTGGACAAGCAGCGCGAGGCGGCGCTTGCCAAGAGCGCGCGACTCACCCTCGAACAGTTGCACGAACAGTTGGCGGCCGGGGAAGTGAAGGAACTGCCCCTGATCATCAAGGGCGACGTGCAAGGCTCCGTCGAGGCCCTGGTGGAAACGCTGAACAAGCTCAGCAACGAGCGCGTGAAGATCAAGGTGATCCATGCCGGCGTGGGCGCCATCACCGAGGGCGACGTGCTGCTGGCCTCGGCCTCGAACGCGGTGATCGTGGGCTTCAGCGTGCGGCCCGAGCGCAAAGCGACCGACCTCGCCCAGTTCGAAAACGTCGATATCCGGCTGCACACCATCATTTACGACGTCACGGACGAGATCAAGAAAGCCATGCAGGGCCTGCTGGCCGTTACCATCAAGGAAACCGTGGTCGGCCATGCCGAGGTGCGCGACGTCTTCCGCATCTCGAAGGTGGGCACGGTGGCGGGCTGTTACGTGCAGGACGGTAAATTCACGCGCGACGCGCGCATCCGCCTGCTGCGCGACAACGCGGTCGTCCACGAGGGCCGGGTGCGGTCCCTGCGCCGGTTCAAGGAGGACGTGCCCGAAGTCCGGTCCGGCATGGAGTGCGGCATTTCGCTCGAGAACTTCAGCGATTTGAAAGTGGGCGACGTGATCGAATCCTTCGTGACCGAGAAGGTCACGGAAACCATGCCGAGCTGATTCCAGCGTTCGGAGTTTTCCTCGGTCCCTCGGACTCCAAACTCCGAACCGGCTGACTCCGAACCCTTCCATGCCTGTCGGGGTGCTCACGCTCGAGATTCAGATCCCCTGGGCGCATTCCCTCAAGGACAAGCGCGCGGTCGTGCAGAAGATCCGCGACCGCGTGCGCAGCCGCTTCAACGTGGCCGTGGCCGAGCTTGACCACCAGGACCTGTGGCAGCAGGCAACCATCGGGGTGGCCGCCATCTCCGGCAGCAGGCCGCTGCTCGAGGAAGTGTTGCGGCGGGTGCTCGCGGAATCGGAAAAGGTTCTCGGCAGCGACGTGCAGGATTTCAGCATCGAAATCCTCTGACCGCCGATGCCCGCGTCGAGATCAGGGCAATCCGGATCGGCTGTCTTCAAGCGTATGGTTCCGGGACACAGACACGAGCGGCTGGCGGATCAGATTCGCACCGAGGTTGCCGAGATGGTCGAAGGCGAGTTGAAGGACCCACGCATCGGATTTGTAACCGTGACCCACGTGGACCTGAGCCCCGACTTCACCCACGCGCGAGTGCTGGTTTCGGTTCTGGGCAGTGAAGAGGAACGCGCGGAGAGCCTGGCCGGACTCGCCTCGGCGGCGGGCTACGTCAGGCGCGAGGTGACGCGGCGCCTTCGTCTGCGCCGGTCTCCCGAGATCGCCTTTGTGCCGGATCGCGGCGCTGAGGAAGCAGCCCGTGTCGAGGACCTGCTCGGCAAGCTCCATTCCGACGAGTAGCTTCGTCGGCGAGCGCCGGCCCGGAAGCCCCAAGAGATCACATGACCACTGAACCTGCCGCCGCCGCGCTTCCTCTTCGAGCCGCTCCGGAACTCGCCGGCGTCCTGCTCATCGACAAGCCGGCGGGCATGACGTCGCACGACGTCGTGGCTGCCGTGCGCCGCATTCTTCGCGTCCGGCAGGTGGGACACTTCGGAACGCTCGATCCCTTTGCGACCGGCGTCCTGCCGCTCTCGATCGGCAAGGCGACGCGATTCGCGCAGTTCTATCTGAAATCGCGCAAAGCCTACTGCGGCGCCATCCACTTCGGGTTCGCGACCGATACCTACGACGCCACCGGCGTGCGGGCCGCAGAGCCCGTCGAGTGCCGTCCGCAATCGGCCGAGGTCGAGCGTGTGTTCGCGGAGTTTACCGGACGCATCAAGCAGACGCCTCCGCCGTTTTCCGCCAAGCGCGTGAAGGGCGTGCGCGCCTACGAACTGGCACGCCGGCGTGAGACCGTGGAGCTCGAACCGGTCGAGGTGGAGGTTTACGCGTTCGAATTGATGTCTCTCGAAGGCGCGGCCGCGCAGTTCGCCGTGGAATGCTCGGGCGGAACCTACGTGCGCTCGCTCGCCCACGACGCGGGCCGCAAGCTCGGATGCCCCGCGCATCTGGCCAGCCTGCGCCGCACGGCGGTGGCCGAATTCGCGGAGGGGCGGGCCGTCAGCCTCGCGACCATGGAACGAGCCGCGTCAGAGGGGGAAGCCGCAAAACTGGTGATCCCGCTCGAAGCGCTGCTGCCGGATTGCCCGGCGCTGGTGGTGCGCGGGCGCGAGGAACAGGACGTGCGGCACGGCCGCAGCTTCGAGCTGGCCCAGGCTCTCCGCGCCGACCGCGGCCTCGGCCCGGATGCGGCGGGTCCCGCCATCACGCTGCTCAAGGTCATGAACGGCGAGCGCCGATTGATTGCCGTGGCCCGGCGCGTGGCGGGAAACGTCTACCATCCGGACCTCGTCCTGGCCTGATCCTCACGCCGGTTGAGACCGGCATCCACCCACCCGATCACTCCGTCAATTTCAGGATGGCTTCGGCCGCGTCATAGGCTGCGCGCGGTTGAGAGAGCGCGCGGCCACGCTCGCGCATCCGGTCGATTTCCGTTGGCTCCCCGGCATCCCCGGGCTTTGCGGGCTCCGCGAGCAGGCGTTCGATGACGGGGGCGAGTTCGGCGTGGCTTCGGACCCAGCGCCCGACGCCCCAGCGCTCGATCAGGTCGCAGTGGCGCCGCTCATTGCCCGGCAGCGGATCGAGCGCGAGGAACGGCACGCCGCAAGCCATGGCTTCGAGCAGCGCGAGGCCGGAAGGCTTGTTCACCACCAGGTCCGCCGCCGCCAGCCACTCCTGCATGTTGTCGACCCAGCCGAATACGCGGCAGTTGCATTTCGTTTCCGCGGCCGCCCTTTCCGCCTCGCGCTGCAGGCGCTGGTTGCGACCCGTAATCAACACGGCCTGGAACGGACGGCGCACTCTCGCAAGCTCGCGCAGGATGAGGCGCGGCCTGCCGAATCCGGCGCCGCCGAAGAGCACGAGCACGAGCGCCGCGTCCGGAGCGACGCCGAGATCGCGCCGGGCTCGCGCGCGATCGGGGCGCGAGAGGAAGCCGGGATCGAGCGGCATGCCGCAGGCCACGATCTTCGCGCGGGGCACGCCCCAGGCCGCAAGGTCGCGGGCCACCGGGTCGGGCGTGACGGCGTAGAGATCGACCTCGGGCTGCGCCCAGGCGCGGTCCACGTCGAGCCCGTCGACGCCCGCCAGGCGCCAGCGCGCGCCGCTCATGCGCCGGGCGAGCACGGCGAGCTCGAGCGCCCCGGTCTCGGTCGCCACCACCACGTCAGGCGCAAAGCTTTCGATGAAGCGGAACAGCGGCCGCCCCCCCCGCCGGTAAATCCATCCTGGGCTAGTCGAATAGCCTATGTGCTGCTGACCCTCGATCCATCCCCAGAGGGCCGGCCAGTAGCGGAGCGGAATCTCGTAGGAGTTGTAGTAGGCGCGGAACCAGGCCGGCACGCGCGCGAGCATGTCTTCGACGGCCACGTGAAGCCCCGGACGGAGCTCCGCGAGCGCCTTGGCGAGCGCCCCAGCCACCCGCCGGTGCGCGGCCCCGTGCGAGACGGTCAGGATGAGCACTCGCGCCATAGCATCGCCTGCCGGCGCCTGCGGCCGCCTGCCGCCGCCCGCCGCGAGCGGGCGTCAGGCCCTCGATTCCCCGGCGGCGGGCAGGAAGCGCTCGATCGGCGCCAGTTCCAGGCCGGCCCGGCGCACGCCTTCGATGATGGCCGGCAACGCGGCCACGGTGGTGGACGCGTCCACCCGGCCGGGCTCGCGCGGTTCGCGGCCGTCGTGCAACAGGATGACCGCCCCCGGCCTCAGCTTTGCAAGCGCCAGGCGCGCCACGTCCGCGGCGCCATGCCGCGGCTTCCAATCGTACCCCGTGTCGGACCACTGCACGTCGGTGAGGCCGCGGGCCCGAAGCGCCGGAAACAGGCCGAACCATCGCACCCCGTAGGGCGGCCGGAACACCGCCGGCGCGCGCCCGGTGGCGCGTTCGAGCGTTTCCTGAGCGCGGTCGATCTCATCCTCGATCCGCCTGCGGCCCTTCATGTAGAGCAGCGGATGCGACCAGGTGTGATTGCCGACCGCGTGGCCCTCGGTCGCGGCGCGCCGCACGGCGTCCGGGAATCGCGCGGCGTTCTTGCCGCAGCAGAAAAACGCGGCCGGCGCGCGGTAGCGGCGAAGAATGTCGAGGATCTGTCCGGTGAAAGGCTCGGCGGGGCCGTCGTCAAAGGTCAGGACCACCTCGCGGCCGCCGGCGGGCCCGCGGACCAGCGCCTTTCCGAGCACCTGCGATGTGGGCACGGAGCAGGCGTAATAGACGAAAGATCCTCCGGCCGCGAGCGGGCCGAGAACGGAGCCGGCGAGCGCTGCGGGCGTCATGGCGCCCCCGCCTTCCCGCCGAGCGCCATGCGGTACCAGGCCACGGTGCGGCGCAATCCTTCTTCGAAGCCGACCTGCGGCTCATACCCGAGCAGCGCGCGCGCCCGGCTGACATCAGCAAGCGAATGCAGCACGTCGCCCGGCCGAGGCGCGTCGTAACGAGGCTTGACCTGCTTTTCGAAGATCCGGTTCAGGATCGCGATCACCTGATTCAGCGTGAAGCTCTCGCCCACTCCGACGTTGATGGCCTGACCGGCCGCCCCCGGGGCCGCGCAGGCCCGCAGCACGGCGTCCACGACGTTGGCCACGTATGTGAAATCGCGCGACTGCCCGCCGTCGCCGAAGATCACCGGCGTCCGGCCGGCCAGATACGCCACGATGAACTTGGAGAGCACGCCGGTGTAAGGCGAGTCCGGATTCTGCCTCGGCCCGAAGATGTTGAAGAAGCGCAGCGGGACGGCCTCGAGCCCGAAGACGCGCGTGAAGATGCGGCAGTAGTGCTCGCCGGTGAGCTTGGTGAGCGCGTAGGGCGAAAGCGGCTGCGGCTCCTGCGACTCCACGCGCGGCAGCTTGGGATTGTCTCCGTAGACCGCCGCCGAATCGGCGAAGACCACGCGCCGCACACCCGCGTCCTTCGCCGCCACCAGCACGTTCACAGTGCCGCCGATGTTGACGGCCGTCGCGGTCACGGGGTCTTCGATGGAAAACGCCACCGAAGAGCGCGCCGCCAGGTGGATCACGTAGTCCGCACCGCTGAACACGGGACGAATGCGATCGAGGTCGCGAATGTCGCATTCCGTGAAATCCACATGGCCCAGGCGCTCCCCGAGGTTCTCTTTGCTTCCCGAGGAAAGGTCGTCGAGCACGCGCACGGATTCACCGCGGGCGAGAAGTTCCTCCACCACATGGGACCCGATGAAGCCTGCGCCGCCGGTAACAAGATAAGTGGACATAAGAGATCTGCTGAGCCAGGTTCTGGCCTCGCCACGGTTGCAGATTTCGTGCAAAAACCCGTCATTTTACGTCAGATTTCATTCTACACCCACATTTTTGGGCCCTATTTTTCGATCTAAGTCCTTGCCAATCAATAACCTCTTGGCTTTGCAACAGGTAACTCAATTGTTTTCAACGACCTAACGGCTTTCAAAAAATATGGAAAATGGAAGTCGTTTGTTTTCAATAACCTCATGGCTTCGTTCGTAACATTTTCGAATTTTCGCGTTTTTCGAGGCAACGGGCCAGTGAAGTTGAAGGGTTCTGTTCCCCGTCCATGCGAGCGGTGGAGACTGGAAATACTGGTCGCTGTCGGTCAAGCTGAAGCCTCCCCTGGCGCGCGGAGAAAGGCCGCCGGGTGGCCGCCCCCGAGCAGGTGAAAGACCTTGCTGCTGATGTTAAGCGCCGGGGCATGGCGCGCCTAAGTAGCCGTGGTATCCTTGCTCTGCTCGGCTCTTGATTTCTGAAGACAACAAGGACCGACGCAGACCCGGAGAAGAAAGGGTCTGCGCCAGCCTGCCTCGTCAATGTATCGGCCGAATCTTTTCATGCACCAAGATCATAAAAAACCTCTTCGGGCGCTGGCGCCGAGCGAGGCTGTGCGGGACTGTCCCATGCAGTTCTAGCCCGGACCGCTTGAGGCGCTTCGCTGCCTGGCCCACTTCCGGACCAGCTTTCGCCAGGCGAGCGTGGTCAACGTCTTGCTGCGATCCAGAAACTCCGACAGCACCGCTTCCGTCAACCCCGGCAGCGCCGCGCTTTGCGAGCTGGACTTGTACTCAGCGGCATGGAGCAACAGAATCCTCACACCCTGGCCGTCCGTCAACCACAATTCCGGGACTCCCAGGCGGGCCCAGATGGCAAGATTGTCCAAGGCGGGGCTCGTGACCTCAATCTCGATCACCAGGTCCGGCGGAGGATCGACCTGGAGGTCCACTGCGCCCCTTCCGCGGATCAACTCAACGTGCTGGATGTAGAAACAGCAATCGGGTTCGGCGCCCTGTTTGAGATCGCGCCGGCGGAAGGTGGCGGAACCAAGCCTTATGAATTCGACTCCCCATTCCTCCGCCGCGATGTCGGCGATCATCGCGACCACTTCTTTCAGCTCCTCGTGTTCGACGGACGGACTCATGATCTCGAGCGCACCCCGGTCATAAGCGATCCTTGGCGAGCTGGCGCTGATGTTGGCGGCCAGCAGCCCTTCGTAAGTCTCCCAGCTTACGTTGCGCAGCACCACGCGCTGTTCCCGCACTTGGAAAGGCGGGCTCATCACACCGGGCATGCCTTGTCTCCCTCTGCTCAATGCTAATCTGCACTTCGGAGTTTATCGCGCGGCGGGCGCGCTTTCAACTCGGAAGGTGGCCAAAGGCCGAGCGGTTGGGATTCCGTTCCAGTCCGCGTTGCAAGCCCACACTCCATAATCCTCAATCGCTGTGCCGATCCGAAGGCCGTCCATCAAGGATGAAACGCACAGGCGCGTCTCCTCACTATCTGCGTGAACGAGTCGAAAGGCTCAACTACAGACAAAAAGGAGAAACAATGAAGAAAGCGATGCTATTGGCGAAGGGTGTGCTACTGTCCCTCGGGTTTCTGGTATGTGCATTCCTGCTCGCCCCGACTGCAAATGCGCAAAGCGTTCCGAACTTCGGCGGATCGTACAACATTACCGGATATTTCGAGCCGGCCCTCACCGGATCGTACACCTGGTGCTTCAACTTCACCAAGACGGGTGGCGTCCTGTTTCCCAACAGCGGCACCTGGAACGTTCCCAGTTATACCAACGGGTGGAGCGGTACGTGGTACCAGGATGGGGATGAAGTCATCCTTCACGGCGTCGCTGACGGCACGTACATTTTCTCCTGGAAGGGGCGGCTGGTTAGCACAAGCGCAATCAGCGGACGCCAGGTGGAGTTCTACATTAACGGCAACACCGACACCGCGGGAACCTTCGATGGTACGAAGACTTCCGCCTGCCCGGCCGAAGTTTCTGATCGGACGGGTGATCCGGCGAAGTAGCCCATTCGGTCTCGTTTTCCGGACAGGGGGGCTCGGTACTCATCAGCCCCCCTGCGCTTTTTCAGCCCTACGGTGAACCTGAAGGGGGTGACTGAGGGCAGTTAGCCGGGGCCTCGATGCCAGCCGGCTACCAGGACTGCCTGCCGGTTACCAACATGCTTGGCGGCTTGCTCATTCGAAGATATCATCCCATTCCTAGAAAATTCTCTCAATCAACACCTTGAAAGCTGGCTCCGTGTTTATCGGCCGTGGAACTCCGCATGCAGTCCTCCATGGCAGTCGAGGAAAAGGCTCTGGTAGTTCCGGTCGCTATGGAAGTGATTCGCCTCGCTCTTTTTTGTCGTTGCACCGTATAGGAAGGAACAATGGCTGCTAAATCCCACCCGTTAGTAAGAGCCGCCTTATGGGCCTTCGGGGTCTTGTGCCTCGGCGCTATCGGCATCCAATTCTTTCGGCCTACGCTGGACAATCCTCCCGTCGCAGCCGAGATTTCTGCGCCTGTTGAAGTGAAGCAAATTCTTAAAACGTCGTGCTACAACTGCCATTCCAATGAGACCAGGCTCTCGTGGTTTGACGAGCCCTCGCCCGCATATTGGCTGGTGGTCAGCGACGTGAGAGAGGCAAGAAAGCATCTGAATTTCTCGGAAACCGGCAAACTTCCGGCTGCGCAGCAAGCCGGATTGCTCTTCGAGTCTGTGAGCCAGATCGAGTTGGGCGCCATGCCGCTGCCCTCGTATAAGCGGCTTCATCCGGACTCGGCGATCACACCGGAACAGTTGGCAGTGTTGAAGAATTATCTGGCGTCACTCGAGCCGAAGCAGGCGGCGACGCCCGTCGAGGTCAGCGCCGCCGATGCGCAATATAACAACTGGATTCCGCAGCAAAGTACGCTACCAGTGTCTCCGGCGCCAAACGGCGTCGGGTTTCTGCCCGACTACAAGAACTGGAAGGCGATCAGCAGCACCGACAGGCCTGACAACCGCACGATAAGGGAAGTTTTGGGCAATGACATCGCCGTCAAGGCGATCGCCGAGAACCACATCAATCCGTGGCCGGACGGCACTGCCTTCGCGAAGGTCGCATGGTTTCAGCAGCCGGATGAAAAGGGATTCGTTCGCACGGGTGCGTTCTTTCAAGTGGAGTTTATGATCCGCGACAGCAAGAAGTATGCGAACACCTTGGGATGGGGATGGGCGCGCTGGCGCGGGGCCGACCTGAAACCGTACGGTAAGGACGCGACGTTCACCGACGAGTGCGTGGGTTGCCACAAACCCATGCGCAACGCTGATTATGTTTTCACGGAGGCGATCGGAGGCCAACAATGAGATTCCGAGGCAGAGCAGCTTGCCTTCTCGGCTTCGTCATCGCGATAAGCCAGTTCGGGTGTTCCAATAATTCATCCCGGGTTTCGGCAGCGTTGAATGAGAACGCCTCTCTCACCGGAGATATTCCTGAGAACCCGTTGCGATGGAAAGTAATCACCTCTGTGGTCGACCGGTCAGACTCGACGATGGCAACTTTGCTCGGCAACGATCCTGCCGTGGAATATGCCAGATCGCACTCGCAGCAGGACTATCCGGGGGGTTCCGTGATCTCCCTTGCAACATGGACCGAGCGTGAGGACCCTCGTTGGTTCGGCGCCAACATCCCGGATCGTATAAAGTCGGTCGAGTTCGTGAGGGTCAGCGCCCAGCCAAATGAGCCGCCCTCGTATTCGTACGAAGAATATGAGGGATCGCCCCTGACAAAGGCGACGGGCCAGGATCCTACGGCGGTCAGAGAGCGGACGGCTTACATTCTTTCACTGCGAGCGGCTGTGATGCCGTAGAGTAGGCTTGAGCTTGCTTTACTTCGCGACGCTCGGAGTGTCCACGGGGCAACGGCAGAGCCGCCGATGTTCGACTCCTCGCACAAACTCTTCAGTCCTGCCTCTCGGTCCAACTGTCCCTTCCAGGCCGCCATGAGGATTGGAGTATACTGCCTTGGACGGCGGGGGACGCGGTGCTGCGCCGCGCGGTCGCGCTGCAGGCGCTTCGAGGGGTGGGCCGCGCGAGCCAAACGAGGGAGCGAAGCCTATGGTCCAATGTACGCATACTGATCAGATCCGGGACGTAACACCGCACTCGCGCGGGTGTGAAGACTGCCTGAAGATCGGCGACACCTGGGTGCATCTGCGGCTCTGCTTGACGTGCGGCCACGTCGGCTGCTGCGATTCGTCCAAGAACAAGCACGCCACCAAGCATTTCCATTCCGTGGGGCACCCCATCATGAAATCGTTCGAGCGCGGAGAGGACTGGGGCTGGTGCTACATCGACGAGGTGGAACTTGATTTCGCCAAACGCTGACCGCGCGACGGAATGGCCGTCACTTCCCTTCTCCGAGTGGGAGAGCACGTGCGACACCCTCCACATGTGGACGCAGATCGTGGGGAAGACGCGCCTCGAGCTCACGCCGCTCGAGAATCACTGGTGGAACGTGACCTTGCGCGTGACGCCGCGCGGCCTGCGCACGCCGCCTGTTCCGTCGGGTCCGTCAGGCGCTTCGGCACGCGGCACGTTCGAGGTGGAGTTTGATTTTATTGGTCACCGGCTCGCGGTCGCCACGAGCGAGGGCCGGGAATGGAGTATGCCACTCTGCCCGCGCTCGGTGGCTGACTTCTACCGCGAGTACGTGGCCGGACTCAGCGCGCTCGGAATCGAGGTCAGCCTGCATTTAACGCCCGACGAGTTTGACGACAGGACGCCGTTCGACCAGGACGAGCACCACGCCTCGTACGACGCCGCGCGCGTGGAGAGCTTCCACCGCATTCTGGTCAACTCCGATCGCATTTTTCGCGAATTCCGGTCGCGATTCATCGGCAAGTGCAGCCCGGTGCACTTCTTCTGGGGCGCCTTCGATCTGGCCGTGGGCCGGTTCAGCGGCCGGCGCGCCCCGCCGCGTCCTGAAGCCGATCCGGTCACCCGCGAAGCCTACTCCCACGAAGTGATCGCTTGCGGATTCTGGCCCGGCGACCGCCGGTTCCCCCAGCCGGCATTCTATTCCTACACCGCGCCCGCCCCACCGGGGCTCGACCGGGAGATCCCGCGTCCGGCCGCAGCCGGGTGGGATCGGCAGTTCGGGGAGTTCATTCTCAAGTACGATGACGTGCGCACCGCAGCGGACCCCGAGCAGGCGATCCTCGAATTCTGCCAGAGCACCTATGAAGCTGGGGCGAAGCTCGCCGGATGGGACCGCGAGGCGCTGGAGCGTCAGTAGCAGGAAAAATCAAACACAGAGACGCAGAAACACGGAGAAAGACTCGAAAGGTCTTCGACCGTTAGCTCTATGTCTCCGTGGCTCTGTGTTTGATTTTGCATGTTGCCCGTGGCCTTCGCATGACACCTCCCTGGCCCCAGCCGGTCGATCCCCTGCATGCGCTGCCCGTCTCGGCGTTGCTGGCCGCCGTGCCTCTGGCGTTGCTGCTGGTGCTGCTCGGCGTATTGCGGCGTTCCGCCTGGCTTTCGGCGGCCTGCGCTCTCGCGGCGGCCCTGCTGGTGGGGGGTGCGGTGTGGCGGATGCCGCTGCGCCTGGCGCTGGCGAGCGCGGGCTTCGGATTCGTCTACGGGCTTTGGCCGATCATGTGGATCGTGTTCGCGGCGATCTGGCTCTACAATCTGGCGCTCGATACCGGCAGCTTCGATCTGCTGCGGCGCTGGATTGAGGAGCACGCCTCGGGCGACGCGTCGGTGCAGGTGATCCTGGTGGCCTTCTCATTCGGCGCTTTGCTCGAAGGCACCGCCGGATTCGGCGCGCCGGTGGCGATCGCGGCTTTTCTGCTCGTCGCCCTCGGATCGGATGCGCGCCGTGCCGTCACCGCCTCGCTCATCGCCAACACCACGCCCGTCGCCTTCGGAGCCCTGGGCATCCCAATCGTGGCGCTCGCGGGCGTCACCGGACTCGACCTCGGCAAGCTCTCCGCCATGATCGGCCGGCAACTTCCGTTCCTTTCCTTCATGCTTCCGGCGTACCTGGTGTGCGTGGTGGCCGGCTGGCGCGGACTGAAGCGGGCGTGGCCGGCGGCCCTCGCCAGCGGCGGCGCGTTTGCCGTCGTGCAGTTCGCGGTCTCGAACTTCTGGGGGCCGTACGTCCCCGACATCCTGGCGTCGGTCGCTTCCATCGCCGCGCTGGTGCTGCTGCTGCGCTTCTGGCGTCCTCCGGCAGCGCCCGATTTCCCACCGGCGCGCGCGACTGGCCGGGAAATCCATCCGCTTTCCGCCGCCGGTCAGGTCCGCGCCTGGCTGCCGTGGGCCGCGCTCTCCGCCGTGACGATCACATGGTCTCACTTCAAGCTCTTTGACCGCGGGGCCGTGAAGCTTCCAGTCCCATTGCTGCACAACGCCGTCTTCATTTCGCTCTATGGGAAAGCTTACGCCGCCATTTACACCTTTCAACCGCTCGCGGCGGGCACCGCGGCGCTCGCCGCCATGCTGCTGACCGCGCTCCTGCTGAAGGCGACGCCGCGCCAGGTGGGAAAATCCGGCCTCAAGACCGCCCGGCAATTAGTGCGTCCGGCGCTGACGGTGGGACTGATCGTCGCGCTCGCCTACCTCTACAACTACTCCGGCATGACGTACACGCTGGGCGCGGCGCTGGCGGGTCTCGGGCAGTTCTTCCCCTTCGCGAGCGGATTCCTCGGGTGGCTCGCATGCTTCATGACGGGGAGCGACACTTCGAGCAACCTGCTGTTCGGGAACCTGCAAGTGGCGGCCGCGCACCAGATCCACGTCAGCCCGATCCTGCTCGCGGCCACCAACTCTTCGGGTGCCGTCACGGGTAAGATGATTTCGCCGCAGAATATCTGCATCGGCGTCACCACCGTCGGCCTGATCGGACGGGAGGGCGAAGTGTTGCGATCCACTTTCTGGCACAGCATTGCATTCGCCACGTTCCTAAGCGCGCTCGCGCTGGCCCAAGCTCATATGCTCGGGTGGATGGTGCCGTAGGGCAGAGCCTGCTGTCCATCGGGGTCAGCCTTCCTTGATAACCCTTGACGAAAGTGCTACGTTGGCCTCGTGAAGTCTTGCACGGCTCCACTTCATCCGACACGATCAAGGGGTTGGCCCTCGCGAATAAGGCCGGCGAGGAGGCATACACGGCAGGCTCGGGGGCTTGGCCCTACGAGTTTTCGGACGCTCGGGTTGATCGCGCTTTTGGGCTTGACGCTCGCGGCGGCTGCGTTGCCGGTCCGCGCCCAAGCGACGACGGGTCATGACGTTGCCGGCGGGCTCGGGATCGGCATTCACTTTGTGCAGCCTCAGCCTGGCGAGATCGAGGCGCTACGAGACACCGGCGTGCGCTGGGTCCGCAAGGACCTGGACTGGGCCTCGACCGAGCGCGCCCCCGGGGTTTACGACTTTTCGGGGTACGACGCACTGCTCTCGGGGCTCGAAGCGGCCAAGCTGCACACGCTCTTCATCCTCTGCTACTACAATCCTCTTTACGATCACGGCCTGTCGCCGGCCAGCGATGAGGCGCGCCAGGCCTTCGCGCACTGGGCGGCAGCGGCAGTCGACCACTTTCGCGGGCACCACATTCTGTGGGAGGTCTACAACGAGCCCAATTTCCGCTTCTGGACACCGAAACCGAACACCGAAGATTACATCAAGCTGGCGCTCGCGGTCGGCGAGGCGGTGCAGGAGGCCGCGCCGGACGAAAAGCTGACCGGACCCGCGAGCGCCGAGATCGATCCGCCATTTCTCGAGGCGTGTTTTCGCGCCGGCCTGCTGAATTACTGGTCGGCCGTCACCATTCACACCTATCGTCCCGGCGATCCCGAAGCGGTGGCGGATGATCTCCTCCACGTCCGCCTGCTGATGCGCAAGTACACACCTCCGGGCAAGATCATCCCGGTCATCATCAGCGAGTGGGGATACTCGGCCGTGTGGAAGGGTATAGACGAGCAGAAGCAAGCCGACATGCTGGCGCGCGGGTGGCTCGCGCAAATTTCGAGCGATGAGGAGATCAGCTTCTGGTACGACTGGGAGAGCGGCGGCGACCCCCATGATCCGGAACAGCACTTCGGCCTGATTGGCCCCCCCGCCGTCGCGGGCGGAACCGTGACCCTCCCGAAGAATCCCGCGTATAAGGCCGTGCAAACTCTCACCAGCATGCTCGGCGGATTTCGCTTCAACAAGCGGCTAGCCCTCGATCAGCCCGAGGACTACGTGCTACTGTTCAGCAAAGACGAGGAAGTGCGCCTGGCCGCCTGGACCACGGCGGCGCCGCACCAGGCTACACTTCCCGCGAGCGCCGGGGCCTTTGAGGTCACCGGCGTCACCGGTGAAAGCCTGGCGGCGCTGGTGGCCGACCGGCACGGCCTAGTGATGACCCTGACGAATCAGCCGCAGTATCTCGTCCCAAGCGCGCCCAATGACCTGCTGGCCATCGCGGCTGCCTGGCAACGCCTTCCGAACGATATCGAGGTGCGGTCGCCGGGCGACCTGACGCTGCGCGTACCGGTCAAGAATCCGCTTGAGAAGGCGGAACACTTCCGCATTCGCGGAATGAATGGGCGCTCCTGGGCAGGACCTGGCCTGAAGGCCGATCCGGGAGAGACCGCGCATCTGACCACGCAGTTGAACGTTTTCACTCGATTCGAGGAGCCGGTGCGCGCGGGGGTCGAGCTGGACGTGCGAGGGGTCGGGCGGCTCAACCAGGTGACCACCCTGGTGATCGAGAATCCCTTGCGTGTCACGCTGCTGCCGATCACCCACAATTCGTTGCCCGTACTGATCACGAACCCCGCCCGCGACGGCTTCAGCGGCTCGGTGAGCGCAACCGGCACCGCGGGGATCAAGTTCACGAGCGACTCCGTTCCGCTGCACCTCGCGCCCGGGGCGAATGACATCACGCTCAACCTGCCGGTCGCCGAGGCTCCAACCGCGATTTACGAGGTCGGAATCAGCGTGCTCAATGAGGGCCACGGCGTGGTGTTGCAGGTGCCGCCGAGCCGCTTCCTCGCGGTCAGCGATTTCCCGGGCGCCACGGCGGGCGCAGTCCCTTCCGGCTACAAACTGGAATCAGACGGGGCCGCGCCGGGCGAGAACACGCTGGTGGCGGCGCTGCCGGCCGACGGTCCGCCGGAAACGGGCATGGGCGCGCTCAGGCTGAGCTTCAGGCTGCCGCCCGGCCACACGAGCGTCCGCGTGACGCCTTCGGAATCCGCGGCGACGGCGATTGCGGGCGAGCCTAGAGCGCTCGGCTTGTGGATCGAGGGCGACAACTCCCGGGTTCGGCCTTTCCTGCGCTTCGTGGACTCCACGGGACAATTGTTTGAACAGGGCGGAGGAGCCATCGATTGGAAGGGTTGGCGCTACGTTCTGATATTGATGGATGCACCCCAGGGCACGCACTCGGGAGGCGCGGGCGACGGGGTGATCCACTACCCGATTCGCTGGGACAGCCTGGTGATGCTGCGCAATCCAACGGATCAGGAACTTCAGGGCGCCGTGTATCTGAGCGGCCCCACCCTGATCTACGGACCCGCCTCCCCTGCCCGATAGAATCAGCCGATAGAGTTCATGGGCGGTACCCGTAGGATCTGGCCTACGGGTGTGTCCATGGAGTGGTATAATGCAAATCGACCGTGCCCTCGCGGGCACACCGTGGCGCCAAGCCCGCGCGGAGAGGGTCTCTGCGCGCGGTTCACGGTCTGAAGGAGAATCAGGAGGGGATGCGTTCTCGAGGCGGAGCCCTGCTCGCGCCTGGAGATCCATGATCGGGCCGCTCATTCTCCAATCCGCTCTCTTGTTGTTGGCCGTAGCGCTTGCCGCTCGTGTTCTCAGGGCCGAGCCTCTTCCTCAAAGTCAGATCGCGCTCGAGATCGACGCCCAGGGCCGCCGTGTGTACATCAACGCGAGCGATGCGACGCCGGCGCCAGCCGCAGTCGAAGCGCCCGATGCGCGGCCGCAGGCTTCCGCCGCGCCGGAGGCCGTCCGGCAGGTGATTGGCCAGACGGCCCGCCGGTTCGACATTGATCCGGGATTGGTGGACGCCGTGGTGCGGGTCGAGTCCGGCTACCGGACGCGCGCGCTGTCCTCAAAGGGCGCAATGGGGCTGATGCAGTTGATTCCCGCCATGGCCGCGCGCTTCGGCGTCCAAGACCCATTCGATCCGGCTGAGAACGTCCGCGGCGGCGTAACTTATCTCAGCCAGTTGCTAAAGCAATTCAATGGTGACCTGCCCTTGACGCTCGCAGCCTACAACGCCGGCGAGGGCGCGGTGCAGCGCTACGCGGGCATTCCACCGTACGCCGAGACGAAGGATTACGTGCGCAAAGTGACGGCGCTCTATCCCACCGGCGGCATCGCCACGCCAGGTAAACCGCCGGCCACGAGGGTGTCCCCGAACGGCGATCAGCGGCCGCCGGACAACGCGGCGCGCCCCGCGCCAATCTATCAATACGTCGATGAGCGAGGGGGAATCCACTTTGCCCAATAATGGCCTCCTGAACAGGCGCCGGCTGCCCCGCGCCGGACTGCGGATTATGACCCTCGTGTGTCTCGCGCTCGCCGCATGGACGGCGCCGAATCCCCGGGCGTTCGCCCTGCTTCCGGGTCGGGCCTCCGCCAAGCGCGAGCGCGCCGCCAAAGCGTACACAAACGCCTTGAAGCTGCGTGCCGCGCTCGAAGCTCGCGCTCCACAGGCGCGTTCGTACAAGGACTACATGAAGGTGGCCCGCGCCTTTGACCTGGTGTATCGCACGGACCCGGGATACGCGAAGACTCCTTCGGCCATCGCCGTCGAAGCGTCCGTCTACCAGGAGATGGGACACGTTCTCAGAAACAATCGCTACTACGAAAGCGCTGTCGCCACGTACCAGTTCCTGGCGGATCAGTACGGCGGCGCCGCCGTGGCGCGTGATGCGCTGCTGACGGTGGGCGACATCTACCGCGTGGATCTCGGGGATACCGAGGGCGCCGCCAAGGCTTACAGCGACTACCTCACGCGCTTCCCATACGCCGCAAACGCGCCCGAGGCCCGCCAGCGATTGGAGCAGATGAACCATCGTGAAGCCGCCCAGGCCGCGGAATCCGCTCAGGCCGCCGTGAGTCCGGCCGCGGTCGAGAGTGCCGCTCCCCCCGAGGGCCCGGCGCTCGCGTCAGGGCGATTGCTCGCGGTCAGCGACGTTCGCTACTGGGAGGGTCCGAACTACGTTCGCATTGTCATCAGCGTGGAAGACGAGGCGAAGTTCGAGGCGGCTCGCCTCCAGCATCCCGACCGCATTGTCTTTGACCTGCCCGGCACCCATCTGAGCCAGGCGCTGAAGGGCAAGTCGTTCCCGATCGGGAACGGGTTCGTGCGCGAAGTCCGCGTGGCGCAGTTCACCCCGGAGGTCAGTCGCGTGGTGCTCGACGTGGCCAAAATCGACGACTACTCGGTCTTCACCCTGCCCAACCCCTTTCGCTTGATTATTGACGTGCGCGGCCCGGCTCAACCCTTGCTGGCACGCTCGGCGGCCAGGATGCCCGGCGGAGTACCGGTCTCCGGCACCCGTGCGAGTTTCGCGCCTCCGCCGGAAAGTGCGCAGCCGGTCGCAGAAGCGCCCGAAACCAGCTACAACACGGCATCGGTCCGCGCGACCCCAAGCGGCACACCGGCTGGGACGACGCGCAGGATGACGTCGGAGCCTGTCGAGAGCAGCGCCGCAAGCGAACCGGCGGACACAACGGACACCGATGAAACTCCGGCGGTCACGAGCGCCAATCGGGTCAACTATCCGGCGGACAAGCCGGCAAACAGTCCGGCGAATCGCGCCGGCAGCGCCCTCGAGGGGCGCGTCCAGCCATCGGCCCAAACGTCCTCGGGATCGAGCACTCTGACGCGCGCGCTTGGCTTGAAGATCGCGCGCATCGTGATCGATCCGGGACACGGCGGTCACGACACGGGAACCATCGGACCCGACGGTCTGGAAGAAAAGAACGTAGTGCTCGACGTGGGGTTGCGCCTGCGCAAGCTGATCCAGCAACGCATGGGCAGCCAGGTGGTGATGACTCGCAGTGACGACACGTTTATACCGCTCGAAGAGCGGACGGCCATCGCCAATCAGCGTTCGGCCGACCTGTTCATCTCCATCCACGCCAATGCCAGCCGCGACCCGAGCGCGCGCGGGATCGAGGTGTATTACCTCAACTTCACCTCGGACCCGAACAGCCTGGAAGTGGCGGCGCGTGAAAACGCGACCTCGCAGGAATCCGTCCATCAACTGCAGAGCCTGATCAAGAAGATCGCGCTGACGGAGAAGATCCAGGAATCCGATGAATTCGCCCGTCAGGTCGACCAGTCTCTGGACGCCGCCACAGCGCGCACCGGCAACGAACAACCCGATCGCGGGTTGAAAAAAGCTCCCTTCGTAGTCCTGATCGGCGCCAACATGCCGTCGATCCTGGCTGAAATCTCCTTCCTCACCAACCCGCGCGACGAGCACCTGCTGAGCGAAGCCAACTACCGGCAACAGATCGCAGAAGGGTTGTATCGCGGCATCGCGCGTTACGTCGCCAACCTTGGATCGGTGAGGATCGCGGAGCGGAACGCCGGCAGCCTGCCGCCGGGCAGCGCTTCGCGGCCGCACGTGATGGCTCCTCCAGCGGCTCCAGCCGTCGCGGGCAGCGCCCCCGACGAATAGCGTAGAGTCCAAGAGGCCAGACGTCGACATGGCACCGAGCTTCAGCTCGGCAAATGGAGCGAGATTTGAAAACGGTTGAAGAGTTGACCGTATGCCAAGCGACCGAGGAATCGGGTATGATGTGGCGGGTGACTGATGGACGCCCTTGTGCAGGGGAAGACGAACGAGGTAGCGGAGATTTGCAAGCAGCGAGGTGTACGTCGCCTAGCCTTATTCGGCTCGGCAGCCGCCGGCACTTTCGATTCTGCGTCCAGCGATCTCGACTTCCTTGTGGAATTTGCGCCTCAGAGCCCGGCCCAACTCGCAGACAACTACTTTGGTTTGCAAGAAGATCTCGAACGGCTCTTCCAACTACCAGTCGAGTTGGCGGAACCGGGACCCATCCGTAATCCCTACTTCAAGCGCGCCATCGAGCGGACCCAGGTCGTGCTCTATGCTGCGACTTGAGGTCCGCAAGTACCTCCTCGACATCGCCGAGGCGTGCGATTTTACTCACTCGGTTTACGGCCGGAAAGACGCTGGCCAACTACGTTGCTGATCCCATGCTTCGCTTCGCCGTGGAGCGGCAGTTTGAGATCGTCGGGGAACCACTGAACCAAGCGATTCGACTGGAGCCGGGCTTGTCCGACCAGGTGAGCAACTCCCGCCGCATCGTTGCCTTTCGGAACCGACTGATCCACGGCTACGCTTCGATCTCAGATGAGGTAGTTTGGGGAGTCATCGAGACCAGCCTGCCGGCGTTGCGGCGTGAGGTGACGGCGCTGCTCGGTGAATCGGAGGGCGACGAATGATGCCTGCGCTGCACTGGCTGGCGCAGAACCGAAAGCAAGATATTGCGCCAGCCTGCCTGGACCCTTGATACTCGGGCCATGACTCGAAGAGAGCTTCTGGCGAACCTGGCAGTCGCTGCAGCCTTCTCTTTCGGAACGGGAGGATTGGGAGCCATGGAACAACGGATCAGCGCCGTGACCCTTGGCGTGAGGGACCTGGCGGTCTCGCGGCGATTCTACGTGGACGGCCTCGGTTGGAAACCCGTCTTCGAGAACAAGGAGATCATCTTTTTCCAGGCGGGCGGGATGATCTTCGCGCTTTTCCTGCGTGACCAACTCGCCGCGGATTTCGAGGCCGACCCAAAGACGTTCGGCCGGGCCGCGATGGCGCTAGCCTATAACGTGCGCGCGAAGGCCGAGGTTGATCCCTTGCTGAAACGCGCTCAGGATGCGGGCGCGCCGATCCTGAAGCCTGCGCGCCAGGCGTCCTGGGGCGGTTACTCCGGCTATTTTGCCGATCCGGACGGTTTCGCATGGGAAGTAGCTTGGAATCCGGGATGGCCCCTGGCAGCCGACGGCAGCGTCAGCTATCGCTGATCGGCTCCAACGAATCGGCGCAGGGCAGCGGCCTATGTCAGGGCCGGTAGATCGCCACCCATTGGCCGCGCCGATCCCACCTTGCCGCCAGCTTCAGGTGGAGTCGCGCTACGAGTTCCCGCTCCGGCACTTGCGGCGCGTAATCGAAATAGCGCGACTGAAGATTCTCGAGCCAGGGGAAGCGTTCCAGCCAGTTGCCCGGGGGCTCCCACTTGCGCGAGTAGAGATAGAGCGCATCGAAGGACCCGGGGCTGACAGACTGCAGGTCGGCCGCACCGAAGCCTTCCACCTGGATCACGCGGAGCGGACGCGTGACGTAGCCGAGATCGGGCGACTCGAGCTCGTTTGTGGCCGGCCAGGCCGTGAGAACGCGCAACCCGGGCACGCGCGCGTCGTAGTCCTCTAGGTACTTTGCGGCCTGCTGGTGCAGCCGGATGAAGTCCGCGAACGCAAGGTTGTCTTCATAGGGAAACGGGTAAGGCGGATTGTTGAACCAGGCAAGCACCAGGCAGGCTGTGGCCACCAGGCAGCCGGCTCGCGCAAGCGCGCGCGGCAGACGCCAGATCCATCCGATAGCCAGCACCATGAGCGGCGGATAAATCGGCAGCGTGTAGCGCGGCAGAATCGCGCCGCCCACCGCGCTCAGCATCGCGAGATAAGCCGCCACGAGCAGCGAAGTCAACAGAATGAATTGGCGTGAGCGGTCGTCTTCTTGTGTTCGTGCGTCTTCTTGTGTTCGTGTCATCTGCGCAGTCTGCGGGTGCTTGCGGGTCCACCACCAGCCTGCGAACGCCAGGGCGGCCAGGAGCCAGTTGAATCCGCTGATAAAGACCTCGTAAAAGCGCCGTAGAAAACTGAGCTGCATGCGCACGGGATTCAGCGTGGAATAGAGGTTGTACGTCAGATAGCCGGCGTTGCCGGTCCAAAAGCCGGTGTGGTGATGATAGTAGAGCGCCCAGGCAGCGAGCGGCAGACAGGGTGAAGCGAGCGCGATCCACGCAGACGCGCGAACCTTGCCGCCGGGGCGCCGGGACTCGATCCAGAGGTAAGCCCAGGCCACGGGCACCAGCACAATCGCGGTCTCCTTGGTAAGCGTCGCGAGCCACGCGGCTGCCGCGAAAAACATCCAGCGTTCGTCGAGAAGCGCGCGGACGGCGAGAAGGGTGAAGAACGCCACGGCCAGATCGAGATGCGCCATCTCGCTCTGGGCGAAGAAGAGCGGCGCAACGGCCAGCAGCACGGCGGCAGCGATAGAGGCCTCGCGGGCCTCGGCGCGTTTGCCGAACAGGCGCCGGGCGAGCCCCAACGTGGCGATCACGGTAGCAGCCGCGAACAGGTTCATGGCCGCGCGCGTGACGAGCGGCGAAAAACCGAAGATCCGCCAGGCAAGCGCCAGGTAGACGCTCACCAGCGGGGTGTGACCGATGGGCTCAGTGCTTGCCGGAATCAGCAGGCCGTGGCGAAAGAAATCGAGCGCCGCCGGTACGTAGTATCCGGCTTCGTCCCAGTGGTAAGGGAGCCTGAGGAACGGAGCGTGCAGGGCCAGAAGACCCAGCCACACTCCGACGACCGCCGATATTGTTGTCGCGTAACGACGCATCGGTTGTGCGATACTTTCCAGCTGGCGGCGCCCCAGCGTCACCTTGACGCCGCCCTGACGGAGGACAGCGTGGACCCGAATTCAACCCCGATTTCCGTTCCCTACGGCCCGAATCGGCAGATTGAGATTTACCTCGGCGGGCTCGCGGGCCGGAAACCGCTGCTCCCGGTCGGACTCGACAAGCTGGAACAGCGCGCCCGCGAAGCCATGAGTCCGGAGGCCTGGGATTACATCGCCGGCGCCGCGGGCGGCGAAGACACCATGCGGGCCAATCGCGACGCCTTCCGGCGCTGGCGCATCGTCCCGCGCATGTTGCGCGACGTCAGCCAGCGCGACCTCAGCATCGAGCTTTTCGGACGCCGGTGGCCCGCTCCGCTGTTGCTCGGTCCCGTCGGCGTCCAGGGCATCATCCACCCCGACGCCGAGGTAGCGGTGGCGCGCGCCGCATCCAGTCTGAACATTCCCTTTGCGCTCAGCACTGTATCGTCCAAGAGTATGGAGGAGGTCGCGGCCGCAACCGGCGACGCCACGCGCTGGTTCCAGCTCTATCCGAGCAAAGATCCCGAGCTCACCGCCAGCATGGTGCGCCGCGCGGAGCAGGCCGGCTACAGCGCCATCATCGTCACGCTCGACACCATGCTGCTCGGCTGGCGCGAGCGCGACCTCGATTATCCGTTCCTGCCGTTCCTCGAGAGCAAGGGCCTCGCCAACTACGTCACCGACCCGGTGTTTCGCTCGAAGCTTCCGGCAACGCCCGAGGAAAATCCCGCCGCCGCGGTCAAACATTGGGTGGCGGTCTACTCAAATCCTTCCTTCACCTGGGAAGAACTGTATGCGGTGCGGCGCCAGACGCGCCTGCCGCTGTTGCTTAAGGGCATTCTGCATCCCGAGGACGCACGGCTCGCGCGCAAGTGGGACATGGACGGCGTGATCGTATCGAACCACGGCGGGCGCCAGGTGGACGGCGCCATGGCGTCGCTCGATGCCCTGCCCGCCATCGTCGAGGCCCTCGAAGGATCGATTCCGGTGCTGTTCGACAGCGGCATCCGGCGCGGCGCTGACGCCCTCAAGGCGCTCGCCCTGGGAGCGCGTGCTGTGCTGTTGGCCCGCCCGTATCTGTGGGCCCTCGCAGTGGGCGGCGAACAGGGCGTGCGCGAAGTGGTCCGGAACTTTCTCGCCGACCTCGATCTCACGCTAGCTCTGAGCGGCCATTGCACGTGCAGCGAACTGGACGCCTCATTGTTGATGAGCGCCTGACGGTGGAGCAGCCGGCTGAACAGACGCCGGACGCCTCAACCTGGGCGCGGCAGGCGTGGCCAGCGACCGGGCGCCGTTTGTGCCCACCGCGCGCACCGCAAAGAAATGATTGTCCGTCGAAACGCCCTGGAACACGTACTCGCTACCGGTGGTCACGAAGTCGTATACCGACCAACGCGGCGCGGTGGTGTCACGCCAGAGAATCTCGAAGCCGGCGCGCGCGGGATCGGGGGCCGCGTTCCAATGCACGGTGGCGTCCGGGGTGACGGCGCCGGAGAGCACGACTTCGACGGGCGGGGCGGGCGCCATCGCCAGCTCGCGCAGCGCCTCGGCGTTGTCGCGAACCACATTGGACAGAAATTGGAAATTCATGAACTGCGGCAAATCGCCGTACTGGACGCCATTCTCGACGCGCGGCGTTTGATGCTCATGGTGGTAATCTTCGAGCGGCTCGGTGAAGCGCACGGCAGGCCATCCGGCGTCGCTGAAAGGTATATGGTCGCCGCCGCGGCCGAGCCGGTCCTCGCGGAAAATCAGACGCACGGCCGCGGAGGAATCGATCTCCTCGACGGCGCGCGCCAGCTCCCGCGACGGGCTGTCTGCGCCTTCAGCGCCTCCGGCCGAGAACAGGCGCACGCGGTGCGGCGCCCGGGGAGCGAAGTCTGCGCCCACGATGTCGTCGTCGAGCATTCCGCCAACGGCATAACCGTTCTGGCGCAGGTAATCGACCAGGTGCGTGCTCCCCAGCAGCCCCTGCTCCTCGCCGGACACTGCCGCGAAGATCAGCGTAGCCCTGTAGCCTCCGGCCGGCTGGCGGCTCGCGAGCAGGCGCGCGCATTCCAGGGAGACGGCCACGCCGGAGCCGTCATCGTCGGCACCCGGAGCGCCGGCGGCGGGATCCATAACATCCGAAGGCCGGGAGTCAAAGTGGCCCGAAACGATGAAGACCGTTTCCACCAGCGGATCCGAGCCTGGCAGAATCGCGACCACATTCTCGAGCGGCAGCGGCCGGCCGCCGGTGCGCTCGGCAGTGGCCTGGAAGCGCTCCACATTGACCTTCAGCCGGCCGCCCGTGGACCTCGAGATCTGCTCGAAGCGCGCCACGATGCGGTCGCGCCCGCAGCCGATTCCGCGATCGCCGGCTTGCCACGAGGAGAGCGAACTGCGCGTGCCGCAAGCCACCAACTCGTCCACGACGGCGGTGAGCGTCTTCGGATCAACGTCGCCGGGCGCGATGGCCCCGTCCGGAGGGGGCAGCAACCTGGGCGAGGGCTTCCCGACCGGCGGTTCCTGCGGATCCTGCGCGGCGGCCCGCGGCGACCCAGTTATGACGCGCGCGCTCCAAATGATCGCGAGCAGGATCACCGCCATCGGCAGTCCAAGCAGCCTTTTGCCCACTTTGATCACCAGCCTCCCGATTCGAATCCACGCGGCAGCCGGCCGCGTGAAATCCCGCAGGCGCTTGCGGTCCGCGAAGAGCCCGCCAGCCATTATAGGGCAGCCGCGTCTCCATACGGCGCGTTTCGTCGGACTATAATGAGGTCTCGAATGAGCTTTCGGCTTTCCGCAACCGCACCCGTTGTGCATCGGTTGCGCCTGGATCGTAAATTCCGGCGGGCGCGTTTATGGCGTGTCTATGTTGAAGGGTCGATCAAAGACGGCACTCGCCAGTCGAGGAGGTAATGTGGAGCAACTGAATCGCAGGAGCTTTCTCAAGACGGCGTCGGCAGCGGCAGCCGGAACGCTTGCGACCGGCGCACCCAGGGTTCACCTGTTGGCGCAGAACCAAGGCGAGCCCGCCAAACCCATGGCGGCGAACGATCAAATCCAGATCGCGTTGATTGGGGCCGGTGGCCAGGGCCAGGGCGACACCAGAACCGCCGCGCAGGTACCGGGAGTAAAGGTGGTCGCCGCCGCAGACTGCTACAACGGCCGCCTGGACCACTGCAAGGAGCTCTGGGGGGATGATGTCTTCACCACCCGTGACTACGCGGAGATTCTCGCGCGCAAGGACATCGACGCCGTGATCGTGGGGACGCCCGACCACTGGCACAAGCAGGTTTCCATCGATGCCATGAAGGCCGGCAAGGACGTTTATTGCGAGAAGCCGATGATTCATTTGTACTCCGACGGGCCGGAGGTCATCCGAACCGCGCGCGAGACCAATCGGATTATCCAGATCGGCAGCCAGCGGGTGAGTTCGATGCTTTACGCAAAGGCCAGGCAACTGCTGGCTTCAGGCGCCATCGGCGAACTCAATATGGTGACGGCGTGGTGGGATCGAAACTCGTCGCTCGGAGCGTGGAACTACACGATCCCTCCGGACGCCTCGCCCGAAACGTGCGACTGGCCGCGCTTTCTCGGCAGTGCGCCCAAGATCGAATTCAGCGCCGAGCGCTTTTTCCAATGGCGCAAGTGGAAGGCTTACGGAAGCGGCGTTGCCGGCGATCTGTTCGTCCACCTGTTCAGCGGGACTCACTTCGTCACGGACACGCATGGCCCGGTCCGCGCCGTGGCGACCGGGGGGCTCCGCTTCTGGAAGGACGGGCGCGATGTGCCGGACGTGTTGCTCGGGACGTTCGATTATAAGCAGGGCTTCAACCTCAGTTTGCGCGTGAACTTCGTGGATGGCGGCTCGGAAAGCGAGGGGCTGATTTTCACCGGGTCGGAAGGCACCATGGAAATCGGGGGCGACGCCGTCAGCGTAAATCGCACGCCGCGCGAAACGGAGCCGGGCTTCACCATCGAATCGTTTCCGGAGGCCACGCAGAAGCTCATCGTGCAGGAATACCGGCAGAAGTACCCTATCCCGCATCCCACCGGAGAGCCGCCGCTCGGATTCGAGAAATACGTAGCGCCGCCGGGCACGAGTGACAGCTACGATCATCTCAAGAACTTCTTTGAAGCCGTCCGCACGCGCCGTCCTGTGGTCGAAGACGCCGTGTTCGGATTCCGTGCGGCAGGAGCCGCCTTGCTTAGCAATCTCAGCTACGAACGCGGCACGGTGGTTCACTGGGATCCCGAGGAAATGAAAATCGTGTGACGGTCGGACGGCCAGACTCGCGGCGCCGGGACACAAAGGCAGGGACACGAGGGGGAGATTCGCTTGGAAGCCCGGCCCGTTTCGGTTAGACTCTAAAGGTCAGCCCGAACGCCGGCCCCGCCTGCCGGTGTCCTCGCCCCGCGGAGAGGTGGCCGAGTGGCTGAAGGCGGCGGTTTGCTAAACCGTTGTACGGGCCAAAACCTGTACCCAGGGTTCGAATCCCTGCCTCTCCGCCAGTTCTTACAGAATCAAGCATTTCCCCGCTACTGAATCGTGGAGGGTTTGCTTGCCGGCTTCCTGTTTAGTGTCCCGAAGGTGTCCGTTAAGCTCCGGCCCGACTCTCCAATTCGATTCTCCAGTGTGGTCATTGCATTCTGCACGTCATCAGGCGCCGTTTTGATGTAGTAGGTTGCCGTGGTGCTGACGTTCGCGTGACGCAGGATGCGCTGGATCACGATCTCCGGCACTCCCAGGCGATACAGGTTGCTGCCGAGGCCGCGGCGGGCGGCGTGCCAGCCATCCCATTCAGGAAGGGCAGTGTCCCGCTTGTACTCATGGTCCCGGCCGTGGTGGCTCGATGCCACCTTTCCGCAAACTTCGCAGCGGTTCAGTGCTGGCAGGATGACACGGTTAACAAGGCTGCCGAGCGACAGGGGTCTGCCCAGGGCATTCGCGAAGATCGGGCCCGTGGTTGGACTTCCTGACCGCAGCCGATGCATCTCCAGCCGCTGCGCCAACTGCCTGATCACGGGAACGGGCGCGCGTCCCTTACGCGTCTTTGGTTCCGTCACGCGGCCATTCCAGATCGAGCGGGAGACATACATCTGCCCGTTCGTGTAGTTCTCCCAGAGCAATCCTTGAATCTCCCCGTGTCGCAGACCCATGAAAGCCGCAACAGCAAAGGCGGTGGCAGCAGGTTCAGGAAGCACAGCAAGGATGTGGTTGATCTCCTCGAGGGTGTAGGCGTACGTTTCCCGGGGCTCGGCGGCCCCAGGGTTGATCGCGGTGTCGCGGGCAGGATTCTCTCCCTGGAAATAATCCTGTTGCTTTGCCAGGGTGAAAATACCACTGATCACGCTCTTCACGTGTTTCAGGGTGTTCCGGCTCAAGTTGCCGGCGCCGATTTTGTTGAGCCAGCCTTGAACGTGGTAGGTCCGCGCGTCCCTCAGCCAGACCCTCTCACAGAGCGGTTTGAGATGATCTTCCCAAATGTCGGTGTACCCCTTCGCCGTGGACGGGCGTTTGTGCTGCTCGACCCACGGGAGGTAAACCTGTTCCACGAAACCGCCGATGGTCACGATCCGCTCGGCGGGCATGGTGCCCGTATTAACCGTTGCCATGTAACGCTCGGCGGCAGTCACGATGTCGGCTGGCGGGCGCTTTCCTCGTGTCGTGACCGGCCCAAGCTGGTGAGTGACGCGCTTGCGCTCGACCTTCCCTATGGCGTTACGGCGCTCCCAGAACCTTACGTACCAGCGGTTCCCGATTCGAATGATCTGACCGCGCTGCTTTCGGCTCCGCATCTGGCTTTCTCCTTCCACCTGGGCGCGAAACCCGCGACGGCCAGCTTTCTAACCCACCCCGGTCCGCGGTCACCTCGCGGCGCCAGCCTCCGCCACAGTTGGCGCTGGTGATTTTGGCACGTCGGCAACCAGCGGGTCTCTCTGGCCGCGCCTTTCCCTTGAAAAATTGCCCCGCACACTGTCCGTAGCTTCCTGCTTCCTCACGAAGCCTTGGGATTATCCCGCTGTTCTCATGAACAATTCAATCCCTGTGTTTGGCAAGCCATGCCATCAGCCATGGCGATCCCCACTCGAAGCGGACATATTTTCCGAGGCGCGTGCAAGGGATTCTTTCGTTTTTGGGCGTCCGCGCTCGGGTACGATTGCGAATCCAAGATACGGGCACCCTTAAACGAGCTGCCAGCTCCGTCGAGTCAATCACCTCGAAGTTGCCGATTCCTTGATTCCGGGATATAGATTGGATGTCTGTGGTTTCTGTGCTCATGTTCTCAGTCACCTGGCCTTGACCAGCGGTGTACAAGCGAAACTTCGATTCCGTCGGTTTCGCGATTACGTTGGGAGGCTGGGCTGCGGCGGCCTCCGCATGGCTCAACCGAATCGCACCCAGTTTCCCACATCGGGTCTCCCACCCTCATAGGCTGCAACGTTGGCGGCCCTCCTGCAGTCAACGGTACAGTTTCCTGTTAAGACTTCATGCCCCGGTCTTCAAAAAAGCTCCGGCCGTCACCAGTCTGTGAAATATTCATCATCGATTCCTAGCCCTCGTATTTGGTCCCATTCCTCAGGTGCGATAATGTCGCTTGCCTTTGACAGAGATTCTATGTCCCGGGCGCCGAAGGCTGACCAGTACGCTGACCGATACGTCTCGTATTTCTTCCTGAGATATTCTCGGCGCCAGAGATTCAACCCGTCAGGCCGATCAGTATCACCAGATTCGATCGCCGGTGGGGCACCTTGCGCTTGACTCCTTGCCTCACTTGCATACGCGCTGACATCGAAGGGGCCCAGCAAGATGGGATTCGATTTGGCGAGGAAGGCGAAATACGTGATCGGAAATTGCGTGATCCCCGCTTTGCATTTGTCCAGATTCCTTAGCAACCAGCGATCGAAGCCGAGTAGGAAATTGACCTGGTGTTCCTCGATCATATCGTGGACGTACCGCGGGAATAAATAATCAGTATCTCGACCGGTTCTCTTGAATAAAATGTCGCTCAAAATGCTTATCGGATGATCGATTCGCATTCGATCGATGATTTCCCCGGTGAGGTCAGTTGGAGAGTATGGTGGTGAGGTCGTCCCGCCCCTCGACAATACTATTGCGCCGGGTGTGATGGCAATCGTTTCTTCACGATCTACCATCCTCGCGGACGGTGACGTCTTGGACGTCTCCGCATCTGCTTTTCCGTGCGAATGCTCCTGCAAACAGTGGGTATCAGCATAATCAGGCTGTGAAGACAGCGGTGTCTTATCGGAGAAAGCAGTATTTATATATTCATTTAAAGGCCGCAAGATATTAGCGGGCACGCCCCTCACCGGCCCTCCGGTATGTTGGTCACCACATTCACTCGGACCGGTGAAGCAAGATACCCGGGCTGGTGAATTAGGCTCACCGGCCTGCGCCCCTCTTTCATCGGTGTTTGGGAACGACAGACGGTACACACTTTTGACGGCGAGGCCAGCTAATTGTATTTTCCTGACGATAATCCACCCAGCCTCAGATGCGAGCTTTATATGTGTGCAAACGCTCCTCTTGGACAATCCGGTCTGGGACGCCAGCGTTTCCAGGGTAGGGTAGGCCTCCGATTCAAAGGAATCGAAGTGGGCTTCCAGCGCGAGAAGAACGAGGCGCCCGGTGGAGGGCAGATTCGAGTTTAGGACCGCCCATTTCCAACTGACCAGCGGCTGCGGAGACGACCCGATTGAACCCTCCCGAAGAGCGGGAAACGGATCTGGCTCAAAGGGCGGTTGTACTTGTGGGCGTGATCGCATTTGCCTTGTTCCCGGTCAAGGTGAGGGGGCGGGAGCCGGGAAGCGTCCCGCCGGACCTCATTTTGATGACCCCAGCAGACAGTCGTCTGCTGGAGGCGTTCAGATCTGGTTAGTATAGGTGCTCCGCCGTGAAGCCGGCGAATAGCAAAATATATATGTTTCTCCACCTGAGGAAGGAAA
The DNA here is from genome assembly GCA_035949375.1 of Terriglobia bacterium. Classification (GTDB taxonomy): domain Bacteria; phylum Acidobacteriota; class Terriglobia; order UBA7540; family UBA7540; genus Gp13-AA77. Next base: position 145,850 of record DASZIG010000030.1, read on the forward strand.
TTGGCTACGCCAACCCAGCCACTAAGAAAATGCGGTGATTTGATTGCGGGATCACGGATGTCTTTAGTTTCGGAAAATGGGTCCGAAAGAGCAAGACTCCGGGAGACAGAACAGAACGGACAGACTGCTATTGCGTTCACACGCGTACCGCTCTAAGGAGCGCCGCCGTATATCTGTCGCCCGGGTCATTGTGATCAGAGATGGGCGGTTTTCGTGTAAATTGTGACTGGCCGGACTTGGACGGTCACCGAGGAGAACGCTCCAGCTCGGATTCCGGGCGACCCGGCCAAGATTCCTGGACTTACCATGAACGCGGTTCCGGAATCACGCCTGCTCCCTTTCCAGGAGGGCGGCAGTGACGAGGTCCGACTTCGCGACGGTTATTTTGCGGCGGCGGCCTGATTCTGTGTGTGTGTGGCCAACCCGAAGGAAATTGATTCTAAGTCATACGCGGCTTCGATGCTGAGCGCATCTGCCCTGCCCGAGTTGAGGCGTGGTTTGGGGAAATTGCGCTGGCCGCGGGAACCCCGATCGGCTGGGTGCAAAATCAGCGACCGCGAGTTCTCAGCGGCCAAGTTTTGCTGAGCATTTCGTCCGCCTCAACCGCCACTTGATCGAGCGCATCTTCTCCAGCGACTTAAGAGACTCGCGCAGGCGGGGGGTCAGCTCAGGGAAACCCGGTTTGGGACGTCCGTGCGTCGCCCATCAGATTGCCGGAGCGGTCCACGTGTGTTGCCGGCCGCTGAGATGTTCAGAAAAAGCTAATGCCGCCTGCCTGCCAGCCACTCTTCAAGTTGCGGCGACAGCCATTCGAACCGTACGTATCGGCCGAGCCGGACGCAAGGGATGTGGTCTTGCGTCGGGGTATTGCTCCGGGTCCGATTGCGGACCCACGACGGTGGCACCCCCAATCGTGCGGCGAGCTCATCAGAATCGATCATCTCGAAGCTGTTGTCTCCGGGATCCCGTGACACGAATGCACTCTCTTTGTTCATTTACCTCTCCTAGCCCTGTGTAGGGCGCGCTATCAGTGCCTCAATCCTCCACCCTTGGGGTTAGTATCCGGCGGAGCAACCGTCCTAGTGCGTCCGCCAGCAAGAATAATTAGCGGGCAAGGAAGCCCCAGGGACGGATACCCTTGTCGGCAGGTTGGAATAGATCAGGAAGCCACTTGGATTGTTAGAGTTATGGAGAATGCTTGCGGTTTGGGCACGATCACCGGCATCATCAAAATTCACAACGTCGCACCCGCAACGGAGCGGCGCGCGAACTGCGAAGTTAAGGCCAATATTTCCAGCAACTTAGACTTGGCTCCTAAGTGGGCCTCACCACTCTCACCGGTTTTTCGAAGGGGGCGGAGCGGCTCGGTGGAATCGCGATTCCGTCGTGAAGAAGGGCGCCGCTCCTGGCCTTGATGAAGAACGCAGCGGTTTGGAAGAACCTGCAGCACCTTCATCGAAAATACCAAGGCAGGACCGATGGAATCATGACAGAATATTCCCCGGGTTTCTCCAACCCGTAGGAGCTGTCAACCGACCTGTGAGGCAATAGGTTAGAGTTAAAATTAAAGGGCGTGCTTGAGGTCTTATGAACCCAGGAGAGATCGCGCGTAACATAAAACAGGCCGAAGAGGCGGCCTTCGATGCGGCTTGGCGCGTGGGCGCCGGGACTACTGTTGCAAATGGGAGTGCTTCAGGCGGAGAATTCCAACCAGCGAACCGGCTACATATCCGACGATCGGGCCCATCACACCGAAAAAGCCGGTAGAAGCGAGAATTCCGCCACCGAACAGGAAACCCACCATAGCACCAACGACCCGACCCAGACGACATCTTCTTCCCTCGCTCAAAGTTGTAGCCCACGTGCACTGGCCCCTAATTTAGGAACCGGAATTTTCATTATGAGATTCGGTCCGTCCGTCAACGTACCACCTGACCATAAAATGCAGTGAGCCGCTCGCTCGGAGCGTGAAGGGGCCACTGAACTGGACGGTTTTGCCCCGTCTCAGCCTCAGCCTCCCAAAAACCGAAGCTGGCCCTCATTGGAGCGATTCCTCCGACACTCTTCCTCTTCCTCCTGCGTTCCCGCTGACATCCGCTCGTTCGCTGGGCCCTGTACCCGGTGGACAAGGGCAGCAACTCGATCCGGCGCAGCATGGATCCGGACAGGCGCCGCGTTAGGTGGCTCTCAGCGACTGGAAAGCCAGTAACAGCGCGCGATTCACCAGCCAGCGAGCGTCCCGTCTTCACCAGCCGCCGCGGTCTGCGTGACGGCCGTCCAGCCGTACCTGGAAAAACCGGTGAGACCGGTGAGGCGACCAGCCGCAGTGCTAACCGACCTCGATCCCGTCCCTTCAAGAGGGGAGGGAACTCGGCGCACCAAGTGAATTTCATCGAGTCGCTCAAGATCGCCAGGTATTTGTTCCCATTTCATCGTAACTGCTTTAATACCAGCGGCTTGACGCAGGACAAATGAGAGGCCCCAGCTGAATCAGGCACGAACGCCCACTTCTCTATACTAACCAAAACTGCGAAGCGATTCAAAGCCCCCTTCGCGGCACTGGGAGTGCCGGGCAAAATCAAAAGAAGGAGACCGGAAAATGGGAAATCGTAAGACACCACGGGGCGTAGCGCGGGACCTCCACGGGCTCGAGCCAGCCACCGCTATCCAAGAGAATCACCCCAGAGAGGCTCCTGATCCACCAGCGGACGCTTCTGGACCCTCATATTTCGTTCGACAGGCCTGCACCTACATGAAGAAGATGACGCCGCGGGGCTGGGAAACCAAGCGATTGGCAAACTTCGACGCGCGAATCGTGGAAGAGGTGACCCGGCACCACGGTGGGCAGGACCGGCTCGAAGTGGCGATTGAAGCAAAGCTCCAGGACGGCCGACAGCTCGCCCGAGTCCGCGTGACTCCCGGGCAACTGCGACACATGAACTTTGTGATCGAGAAATGGGGGACCGCGGCGATCATCGAGCCTGGGATCGCTGCAAAGGATCACTTGCTGGCTGCCATTCAAACCCTATCGCCGAACCCGCGACAGCGCACGATCTATGCGCACACCGGGTGGATCACCGACAGCGGCAAGTCCCTGTTCTTGATGCCTTCGGGAGCGCTCGGCCAAGACGGCTATGAAGTTGAGCTGGCAGAGGATCTTGGTCGCTACTCTTTGCCGCGGAATATCGAGGACGCCAAGGACGCCATGAAGACTGGCCTGCGACTCCTGGACCTGGCGCCGGCGGTCGTGACGGTGCCACTCTTCGCCGGAGTATTTGCCGCGCCCCTGGCCAGTATCCTCGAGGTCGACTTTTCGCTCTGGCTTGTGGGTCCGACTGGCTCGTACAAATCGACTTTGGCCGCTCTTTTTCTCTCGCTTTTCGGCGATTTTGGCGCGTCCCATCTGCCCGCCAACTGGAGTTCCACGGCGAATTCTCTCGAGCTTCGTGCCTCGGCGCTCCGGGATCTCCCACTCGTTATAGACGACTATTGCCCGACTCGCATGGACGCGAGGGAGCTCGAGGCCAAGAGTGGTCGACTGCTTCGTGCGCAAGGAAACCGTCAAGGCCGTGGCCGGCTAAACGCTGATTTGACGGAGCTGCCAGCATGCGCACCGAGTGGCGTGATCATCGTGACGGCCGAGCAGCGCCCCACCGCCCAAAGTATTCTCGCCCGGACTCTGACTCTCGAGGTTGACAAACGCGACGTCAACCTTACTGCGCTCACCGACGCGCAAGCCAGTGCCGGCCGGCTCAAACACGCCACGGCCGGCTACCTTCAGTCGCTGGCGCTGCAAATGCCTGGGCTCACTGCCAGCTTGAAGCAGAGCTTACTCGAGACCCGGCGCAAGATGATGGCTCCGGGAGAGCACAGCCGGATGGCGGGAATCCGTGCCCAGCTGTGGACGTCTTTCGATGGCGTGCTCACGTACGCCCAGAAGATCGGCGCGCGCCCCCCTCGCGACATTGAAGAACTGCGAAAGGTGGGCGAACAGGCTCTCGAAAAAGTGACTCAGCAGCACGCCAAGCTCATTGGTTCGAACGCGCCTCTTCCGCGGTTCTTTCGCGTTTTGGCCGCGCTCCTGACCGCGAGAAGGGTCTTCTTGGCAGATGTGGACTGCGGCACGCGCGAGCGCATGATCGGATGGCACGACCGGGAATATTTGTACCTGATGCCGGACGCCGCCTACGCGGCCGTCGTCGGTTTCTGTCGCGAACAAAGCGACCCATACCCGCTCAGCCTGGCGGATTTGACGAAACAACTCTCTCGAGACGGGCTGAGCGAGGCCGATCAGGATCGACACACAGCGACAAAGTGGATCGACGGCAAATCTCGTCGCGTTCTAAAGCTGCGCAGGGAGAAAGTCACAGAGCTTATCGAAGAGACGTTTCCCTTCGAGTGACTTGCCTCTTGCGTTAAGAATGTGTGCTGCGCTGATGGAGGCAATCGCAGTGTCGAGATTCCGGCCTTGCGACCGCCACTCACCGCTTATGCAGCGGCTAAAATCGGAGCATCTTCCCATGAGCAGATTTCTGACCGACTATATCGCGATGGGCTTTTCCAACATCGTAGTCCTGCAACACGAATACTTCGAGGACCGCGACGGGCGGGCGGACGATGAACTCGAAACGGTGGTGGCGCAGAAGGGCAGAGCGTATGCGAAAGTCGCCGTTTCCCGCCGCAGATACCTTCCGTACAAAACAAGTACCTCGCTCTCAACAGACCCAATCACGAGGAGTGAATACGACGAGCTGTCGAGAGACAAATGCCGCATCGACACCCCGACAGCGCGACGCGACGCCAGGAAGGCGATTAGGCGACAGAGGCGATACGCCGAGCTAAAGCCTCAGAGACGTTGACGGTGGTGTGGCTGCCCCGAACGCGTTCGTCCGCAGCAGGTTACAACGATTACCCGGAGCGCGCCATGGCGTGGGTGCGGCGATCGTGAATCCGGGTGGAGGATTCTGCAGCTGGAACCCTGCCGACGGGAACGAGCAAACGAGGACAAGAGTGGTTGCCACCCGGCCTCATACTTGGGTCCAACAGTGGGGTGCCGGAATCGGGCAGTTCACATGCGAGGAGAACACCGCCACCTCAAGCTCGTTCTCCAGCTGCAGGAATTCGGGCTGAGGAAGACGACAGCATCCCCTGGTGAATACCTCTTCTGAGCGCGTCGGACGTGCTGCTCACTGTGCCCGGCTAAGTGAGGCCACCGCCCTGATGCAACCAGCCCGGTCGTGCTATCGTTGGCTCAGTAGGGAGGGGCCATGTTATATAAACGCGGCCGTTACTTCTGGCTGAAATTCAAATGGCGCGGGAAGCTAATTCGCAAGTCGACCCGCGCCTCCGACTTGGACACCGCTCATCAGGTCGAGCGGAGGATTCGGGCTGCCTTGGCCAAGAGCTACGCTCGGACGGCTAAGGTTAAAGGCGACCCGCTTCTGTTCTCCCTTCTCTACCAGGACCTGAGCACCGTCCGAAAGAAGAAGCGAGAGATGCGTGCAAAGGACGCCCTGCGTCTCAAAAGGCTTCGAGCTCAGGAGCAGGGTGATGCCGCATTCCTCGGCTCGATGGGCATCGATCCCGAGCCGGAGAAGCCCGAATAGGCCCTAGATTCGTGGGGGGCACACACCGGGGACACAGAGCGTGGGCACAGCGTGCCAAGAAGTGCCTTTAGAGCGGATTCCGTTGCCGCCGTTCACTGATCTCGTCCGCCTGCGGTGCTAGGCCTCCAGCTTTCTCACCTCCTTCAACACGCCCGCCGGCGCGCTCCATCAGGTCCGGGCGGTCCTTGATGTTAATGGAAACGATCCCCGTCTGAAGATCCATGCTGAGCACCGCGGTGCTCGCGGGGGAACCAGCAAGAGTTTTGTCATCAGGTCTTCCCTCCGGCGCGGCCATGAATACTGCCCGCGGCTGAATTCGCACAGCCAAGAACTGGTGGACCGGCCGATCGCTCCCCTCATGATGTATCTGCTAATTGAAAGCTATCTGGAGAGCTCTCCCGGATCGGTGCAGAAAATCGATCGGCCAGACGGGAGCAAGGGCCCGCAGAGCGCATCTCTACGCCCCGCTCTCTCCGCGCCACCACGCCACGCTGCTCCTGGACGCCGGCCTCGATATCCGCAAGCTTCAGGACCTCCTCGGCCACCCGCACATCACCACCACCCAGATTTACGACAAGCGCCGGCGGAGCACGTCTGAAAGTGCCAGCCACGATGTTCCGATTTGAAGTCGTGTCTTGTCTCGAACCGGCCGCCCCGTAAGGGCCTTGGCGCTCAAGCTCGTAACCAGACTTGTGCAGAATTGCGGTCGGGCATGGAAAGCTGCTTGCAGTGATTCCTGAATCTGCTACACTCAGATTGGGCCTGGGTTCCGCTCTCAAAGCGAAGCACCTTGAATGGCGCTCACCACAGCGTCCGAGCACCCCGGTGCTCACCAGCGACGCGTAGCACATTCGCCCAGACCCACACCTTCGCATCAAAAAAGGAGTCCGTCGATGCCGTATGTCTTAGTGATTCGGGAGCGCGGCTCCTCATGGGCTAGCAGAGAGCCAATTGCTACGATTTATCCGACTCGGGAAGAAGCCCCAGGCGGAGCTCGTGAGCTATGTCCGGGAAATGTGGGATTCGAAAACGGATGAGGACTCGCCCGAAGATGACGCTGAACTCGTCGGGCATTATTTTGACCATGTCCCCGAAGAATACCTCATCGCTGAGGCGGCCCAACCGACCTTGCCCTGAATGATCGGTGCAACCCTTCAACACCTCCCGTTCCCCTCGGTGCGGGATTTTTTGTCCCGACAAGAATCGATCCCTGCCACTTCTCGTCTCTCGCGTGTGTTCGGACCGTCGCGTTGGTGATTTCACTCCCTAAAGGTTGCTTGGGCCTTGGCCGTCTCGAGCCTCCGATCGCCTCAGCATCACCGACGAACCCGGATTGAGCGCATCAGGAAGGGCTTGTGCGTAATGTGGCAATCGAGTGCCTGCAGAGCCTGACCGCCATGGCCCGCGGAACCGCTCAGAACTCCCGCAGAAGCCTGTGCTTGCAACTTCTTAGCCAGATGAGGCATACTCTCCGCAATGTCGGTGAGCAATCGAATGATTGAGGCTCGCTTAGAGGCGTCGAGTTGGCTCTCATTAAATGCCGGGAGCGAATTCATCGATCCGCGTGGACAGCCTGTTCGTGAAGTCAGGGGTTCTATTTAATGAAGGTATTGACCTGCATCGACCTTTTCTGCGGCTGCGGTGGTTTCAGTCTTGGCTTGGAGCGGGCGGGGTTCGCAGTGCTGGCTGCGATTGATTCAAACGAGGAGGCCGTCAAGGTTTTCCGCTGCAATTTCCCGAATGTCACACACGTTTTGCACAAGGACCTGACACAGTTCCCGCCGCAAAAATTGGCCGACATAATCCAGGCCAATGAAGTCGACGTAGTTGTGGGAGGTCCCCCCTGCCAGGGTTTTTCAACTGTCCGGCGGCGTGATGGCACAAACAATGGCCCTCGTTTGGTGGAGGATAAGCGTCGTTTCCTTTACCAGGAATTTCTCGAGTATGTTCAGTTCTTTCGGCCGACCGTATTTGTCATGGAAAACGTACTGGGTCTTAGATCGGCCGACGGCGGAAAGTATTTCACGCGGGTTCAGCACGAGGCGAGGGCAAAGGGCTACCGCGTACACTCTCAGCTGGAAAAGGCTTCATCTCTCGGAGTCCCCCAGACACGTCAGCGCCAGCTAATCATCGGCACCCGACTTGATTGTCCCGACTATTTTCCGAGCGCACTTCAGCCTCCGCCGCGCGCGGTGAAGTCACCAACTCTTGGTGAAGCCATCTGCGACTTACCCCCGGTCCAAGCCGGTGGCGGCCAGGAGGAGACGGACTACGATATGAATCGTCGGCGTGCGCACGTCGCAAAGTACGGACGGCGATACCTCTACAAGACGTTGGAAGTCCATCGCGCCGCCAGACTCACAGCTCACCGCGCACGGCCCCACAGTGAGCGTGACCTCCGGGACTTCGCCAAGCTTCGGGAGGGCGAGCACTTCACCGCGGCAACGAAACGGGGTGAAACATTTGAGTTTCCGTACGATAGGGAGAATTTCAGAGATCGCTACAAGCGACAGCATCGTAACGACGTCTGCACAACCATCCTCGCGCACTTGAGCAAAGACGGGCTCATGTTCATTCATCCCACCCAGAACCGATCCCTAACTCCGCGTGAGGCAGCGCGGGTGCAGAGCTTCCCTGACTGGTTTACATTTCCCGTTTCACGTATGCATCAGTTCCGAATGATAGGCAACGCGGTGCCCCCACTCGTCGCGGAGGCAGTAGGATTAGCAGTGAAATCGTACATTGAGAAAACCTTGAGAAAAACCACGAGGTTCCGGTTTGGCCTGCGACCCCTGCCGGAGAATCAACACCAAGCTATTGAATGGCTCCTAGCGCTTGTCAGAGCCGCGGAGTCAAATTCCCTTCGACGGCTTCCAACCGACGAATTCCTACTCGGCTGGTATTCTGTTGCATTTCTCTATGGCGGCCTTCATCCTGACAGCGCGGCCGACCACGGTTCGACTGTTTCATACGATGCTGAGCACGCCTCCGAAATCAGCGAGGCCGAACCGCGCCTTACCGCACCATATTATGTGCAGAGCGGTTGGCCGGTTATGCTTGCACCAGTAGCACGGGAGGCATGGCGGCGCTATGCAGCCGGGGAACTGAAAAGCGATGAATATTATTGCAGCGACGCTGCCATCGCCGGAATGTGCTACCGAAATCGGGAACTAGCCCTTAAAGTCAGAAAAGGGCGAGAAGAGGTTATGATTTAGCCAGAAGGATGAGCTTTGGGAGAGCGCCCTCCGTGTAGGTCAGTGCACTAATTGGGACTCTCGATTGGGAGGGCTGCACACTGTAGGCTGAGAGCCGACGAATCAGTATTTGGAATGGGGCATCGAGCAAATGTCAGCGTCCATCCCAGCTGCGCCGCCGTCTGAGGCACAGGCCGAAATCTACCTGCCGCCTTCGGCAGCCGACCTGTTGGAGTCGATGCGTGCAATCGGATATTCCTTTTCGGCTGCCCTTGCCGACGTGATTGACAACAGTGTCTCGGCTGACGCGCATCGTGTCGAGGTGCACTTCTCGCCGTACGGGCGACCGTTCCTCGCGGTGCTCGATGACGGCTGGGGCATGTCTCCAAGTGATTTGACCGCCGCGATGCGGCACGGCAGCCGCAATCCGCGGCTGGCGCGGGAATCCAGCGATCTTGGCAGGTTCGGCCTTGGATTGAAGACCGCCTCGCTATCGCAGTGCAGGTGCTTGACGGTCGTCTCCCTGAGGGCGGGAGAATTGAGTGCCCGCTGCTGGGACCTTGACCATATAGCTGCACGCCAAGACTGGATGCTGCTACAGCTGTCCAGCGCAGACATGAATACTTTGCCCCTCATAGATGAGTTGCGAGCACATGATCACGGAACACTCGTCCTGTGGGAGCATTTCGACAGCCTTGTGGCCGATGGCACACCGCTTGAACGAGCGCTAGGAAACCGCGTTGACCTGGCTCGCGACCACTTGGCGCTGGTCTTTCATCGGTTTCTTAACCCGCCTCTGGGTACACGACCAGTTGCGATTACAATCAACCGTAACCCACTGCCCACGATCGATCCATTTCTGACGGCGCACAAGGCAACACAAACCTTACCAATCGAGGACTTCATCCTTGAGGGCGAACGGGTGACGGTCGCTCCATTCATCCTCCCTCACTTCTCTAAACTTAGCGACGCCGACCGAACTTTGGCGGGGGGTGAAGACGAGCTTCGGCGCAATCAGGGTTTCTACATCTACCGCAATCGGCGCCTGATCAGTTGGGGATCGTGGTTCAGGCTGGTCCGACAGGAGGAGTTGACCAAGCTCGCGCGAGTGCATGTCGACATCTCGAATCGCTTGGACCACCTCTGGCAACTCGATATTAAGAAGTCCACGACCTATCCGCCGGAATCACTGCGTGAGGGGCTACGGCAGATCATTAATCGGATTACCGAGGGCAGCCGCCGCGTGTATACGTACCGTGGTCGCAAGGCGCCTGACGAAATCATCCACGCCTGGGAGCGGACAGTTGATCGGGATGGTGTCGCGTATCGAATTAATCGGGAACACCCGCTTATAGCGGCACTAGATGCCAATAGCTCAAACGACTTGCTGCATCTTTTCGGCGGGTTCCTGCGGCTTTTGGAGGATGCATTGCCCTTCGATGCGATCTATGCCGACATGGCCTCAGAACTGCGACCACAAACTCGACATCCAGAAGACAATCAGTATGAAAGCCTGTTGGCACTGGCGCAAACAATCCTGGGGAGTCTCGGACGCGGTACGCCGGAGGGAGACCGATTTTTGACCGCATTGCCGACGATTGAGCCATTTTGCAATGCACCAGATTCGGCACAAGCTGTCCTTCGGGCCCTCAGCTTATGACCAGCGAGAACTCTCAAAACCTCGAACGCACAATCGTTGTCTCCCTCCCGAGTGACCGCGCTCCTACGGAACAGGAACTCCGGGCGAACGCAAATCGGTTGCGCTTGGCCTTCCCCGTATCGGACGAAGAGTTTGACGCGTTGCTCAAGCACCTGCAGGCAAAACTGGCCATCGAAATGGACATTGGTGTGTTCTTGGTATCGGACCATCGACCATGGCTAAGCGCGTGCAAACCGGAGATCGACCCTTTCTATTGGAAACGGTTTCGCGAACTCCTCTACAAGAAAGGCTGGCCCCCGAAGGTCATCGGGATGCTCGACCGTGTGACGGACGACATCCTGGATCTACTGGGGAATCCGGCCCAAGTGACTCGGTGGCGTCGCCGTGGGTTGGTGGTGGGCGATATTCAGTCGGGCAAGACGGCCACCTACACCGCGTTGTCTTGCAAGTCGGGCGACGCCGGATATCGTCTCATCATCCTGCTAGCTGGAACCCTGGAGAGTCTGCGCCGTCAGACCCAGGAGCGACTTGACGAGGGGTTCGTTGGGCTTGATAGCTCGGGAGAGCTCACAAAGATTCGAAGTGGGCGCGCGGTTGGTGTGGGCCTCATTGACCCACGCCGAGCGGCGGGAGTCTTCACTTCCCGGGAGCGCGATTTTAGCAAGGCACTCCTCAATGCGCTGGGTTTTCGACTTGACAGCTTTAACATTCCTGTTTTGGTTGTCGTGAAGAAGAACCGACGTATGCTTGAAAACCTACAAAACTGGCTCACTGAATTTAACGCGGGCCCAAGCGGTTTCATTGATACCCCAGTCTTAGTGATCGATGACGAGGCCGACAACGCATCAGTCAATACGAGGCCGTCGGCGGTTGATCCAACCACCATCAACAGGTGCATCCGGTCCCTTCTCCAACTTTTTACGCGATCAAGTTACATCGGGTTCACAGCGACCCCATTCGCGAATGTGTTCATTGACCCGGAGACGGACGACGAAATGCTTGGGAGCGATCTGTTCCCGCGCGATTTTATTTACAGCTTGGAGGCGCCAACAAACTACCTGGGGCCTCAAGCGGTTTTTGGAGACGAGGCACGGGTGAGCATTCTCCGGTCGATTGAGGATGCCGACACAGTCTTCCCTGCGAAACACAGGGCGTCGCTCAACGTGGATGCGCTCCCGCATAGCCTGGAAGAAGCCGTCCGCGCCTTCTTACTCGCTACGACTGTCCGCGACTTGCGCGGCGAAGGCCTTACGCATCGCTCGATGCTCGTCAACGTCAGCAGATTCACAAATGTCCAGGACCAAGTTGCGTCGTTCCTACACGCGTGGCTGTCTGAGGTGCAGCAGGATATCCGCAACTTTAGTCAACTTCCTCCGGCGGAGGCGCTGAGGAACCCCACGCTCGCCTCCATCCACGAAACGTGGAAGGTTGAATTCGCGAGCCTTGGTATACCTTGGGCCACCGTTCAGGCGAGCATGGTGACCGCCGCGCTTCCGGTGGTCATTCAGGCCGTGAACCAGCGCACGGGAGCCGCAAGCCTTGACTATGCCAAGCATCGCGAAACAGGGCTTCGTGTTATCGCGGTCGGAGGAAACAGCCTTTCCCGTGGTTTGACACTAGAAGGTTTGAGCACAAGTTATTTCTTCCGAAATTCTCAGATGTATGACACGTTACTTCAAATGGGTCGATGGTTCGGATACAGGGATGGGTATGAGGATCTCTGCCGCATCTGGTTAAGCGACGACGCCAGGTTTTGGTACGCGCATATCAGCATGGCAACGGACGAGCTCCGGTCAGAGTTCAAACAAATGAGAGCGCAAGGGAAAGCGCCACAGGATTTCGGCTTAAAGGTGCGGGCCCATCCGGACTCATTAATCGTAACCGCGCAAAACAAGATGCGAACGGGCAGGACTGTCGAACGGGTGATTTCGATTAGCGGTCAAAGTCTGGAGACGCCCCGTCTTAAGAGTAACGAGAACATCATCCGCGCTAACCGACAGGCCGTAGAGCGCTTCGTGGGATCGCTGGTGACTGAAGGGTTGATGCGAGATGAGGCGGGACATCGCAACCCTTTTTGGTCCGGAATCCCGAAGCCCTTCGTCGTTTCTCTCCTTCGTAGCTTTGATGTCCACCCCCTCAATATTTCGTTTCAAGCGGCTGATCTGGCGAAGTTCCTTGAGAACACGACGGAGGAACGCCTCCAGACGTGGGATGTCGTTTTCCCCCAAGGAGAAGGCCCAAAAAGAGGTCGATGTTGGTGGCGTGCGTATCCGGCCGAATATCAGAAGAGTGCGTCCTGACCAAGATAGCGTGTTGGTATCCGGGAAAAGCGCGCGCGTCGCTTCGCGTGGCATCGAGCGCGAAGGGATGCCTCCAGACGTAATAGCGAAGATCAACGAAGCGTTCAAGCAGGAGAACAAGGGCAAGCGCAAGAGCGTGCCAGATCGCCTTTACCGGCAGGCGCGCACCCGTCCTCTCCTGCTTGTGCACGTCATCGAGGCAAGAACCGATGCAGCCGACCAGGATGCGCCAGATATTCTGGTGGCGTTAGGCTTGAGTTTTCCCCAGTTCAACGATACGGATGTCGCCAAACGCGTGAAATATCGCGTTAACCTTGTGGAATGGAAAGCGATCGTTGAAAACGAGGCAGACGACGACGCGGGCGACGAGACAGAAAATGACGAGGGTTGAAGAACTTTGGCAGGAAATCGCAGCACAAGCCGGTGGGGCAGGACTCTTCCGCCGCATCGATGAGACGTGTCCTTTCGGTGAGGGTGCGTGACTCGGCGTAGCCGGAGTTGATAACGTCGGTCTTTCTCCCAGGAGGATCGACAATGGCCAGAGAGTCGCCCGACATTCCCCCCAAGATGCAGAAGGTTCTGAGGCGCTTCGAGCGG
>DASZIG010000031.1:0-28535 GCA_035949375.1 Terriglobia bacterium
GCAATCGCCGTCGCGGCAAGGACGATCAGGGCCGCACACGCCCGTGTCCGCCAGTTTGCGCGCACGCCTGCATCTTTACGCGGTCGCATGCGAGTAAACCAAGCCGGAATTTGCGCGTTGAGATTCATAAACCTTCCTTTCACACAGCCGCCCGCCCGACATTCGGGTCGCTGGTTAGCGTCGCACCCTTTCTCTCCACCGCGTTCATACGACTGGATGGATGACTACCCTGAGATGACGGCTATAATACTCTGCCCGACCGTGAAGTCAAGTGCGTTTTCTGCTCCGGTGCGGCAGAACGGAGCACGCGCGCTTGCAGGTGCGGCTTCGCTGGACACGCGCCGCGCCGTCCCACTATCATCGGCCTCTATGAGCAAGCCAGCTTTCGATCCCGGCTTTACCGAGCAGTACCGCGGCGGACTGCGGCGCGTCATCAATCCTGACGGACAATTCAACGTGCATCGCCGCGGCACCACCTGGCGCGACGTGCATCCCTACCTCTACATGCTGAACGCCAAGTGGCGCGTCTTCATGGGGATGATTCTGGCAGGCTATCTCGCCCTGAACCTCATGTTCGCCGTGCTCTACTACTACGGCGTCGGAATGGAACACCTCCGCGGCTCGGATGCGGCCACCCCGTTCACGCGTTTTCTGAACGCCTTCTTTTTCAGCGCCCACACCCTCACCACGGTGGGCTACGGGAACATCTGGCCGGACGGAGTCATGGCGAATTCCGTTGCGGCGCTCGAAGCTTTGCTCGGGTTGCTGGCTTTCGCTGTGGCCACAGGCCTCGTGTTCGGTCGATTCTCGCGGCCGGCGGCGCGCATCGCCTTCAGCCGGCAGATGGTGGTAGCGCCTTATCAGGAGGGAGCGGCGCTGCAGTTTCGCATTGCCAATCGCCGGTCCAACAACCTGATGGAGCTTGAGGCCCGCGTCCTGATGATGACCGTGGAGCGTTCTGACGGCGGACGGGTGCGCAAATACGCTGCGCTCGAACTCGAGCGCCGCAACGTCCAGTTCCTGCCCCTCGCCTGGACCGTCGTGCACCCCATCACCGAGTCGAGTCCGCTGTGGCGCAAGACCGCGCAGGATCTCGCCCGGCTCGAAGCGGAATTTCTGATCATGATCAAAGCGTTCGACGATACCTTCTTCCAAACGGTCTACGTCCGTTACTCGTATCGTTACGAAGAACTGGTTTGGGGCGCGCGATTCGCTACCACCTTCGAGGTGGACGAACACGGCCACATGGTGCTCGACCTGGCGCGTCTGAGCGAGGTGGTTCCATCGAGCGCCGGGGGCCCGAAGCCGGCATTAATCCAGGGCTGATCCCGCGAAGGCGAAGCGGTACCGGCTTCCAGAGTGCGTGTGAAAACCGAGAAACAGCGGCTTGCCGATCCTGCGCGGATCATGATCATCGGCCTTGGCGACCTCGCGTCGGCGCTCATCGAGCTCCTGGCGCGCGAGCCCGGCGTCGGGCCGATCGTCATAGCCAGCCGCAACACCGACCGCGGCGAGCGTCGCGTGAACCTGGCTCGGGCCGGGGCCACCGCCCAGGGCTTTGCCCCGTCGATCCGCTTCGCGCCCCTCGATCTCGATCGTCCCGGCAGCCTGACCGAGCTTGTCGGGCGGGAGCAGCCGGACATCATTCTGAGCACGGCCACCCGGCAGACGTGGTGGCTCGCGAACCTGCTGCCGCCCGAACACGCGGCGCGCCTCGGTCCCGCACGTTTCGGCGTCTGGCTGCCGCTCCATCTCAGCCTGACCCTCAAGCTGATGCGCGAGTTGCGGGCCGCCGGCTACCCCGGCGTTACGCTCACCGCGCCTTTCCCGGACGTCGTCAATCCGGTGCTTGGCAAGATCGGTCTCGAGCCGGACTGCGGAATCGGCAACGTGGAGGAGATCGCCACCAAGGTGCGGATCGTGGCGGCTGAGCGCCTGCGGCAGCCGATTGAGAGCGTGCGCGTGACGCTGGTGGCCCATCACGCGCTGGTGTCAGCCGCTTTTGAAGGCGGGGAGGGTCCGCTCGCGCCGCATTTCCTGCGCGTCGCTTGCAGCGGGGTCGACGCCACCGCAACCGCAGGCGGCGAACAGTTGCTGCGATGGCCTTACCCGCTGCCGCCGGGGCCCGCCATCAATTTCCTCACGGCAGGCTGCGCGGCGCGCCTGATCCGGGCGCTCGGCCTCGAGAGGGAAACGGCCCTGCACGCGCCGGCGCCGGGCGGACTCGCGGGCGGCTATCCGCTGCTGGTGAGCTCGCAGGGAATCCGGCTGGCGCCCATCGACGGGCTTTCGCGCGAGCAGGCCGTCGCCCTCAACGAAGCGTCGCATCGGTTTGACGGCATCGAGCGTATCGAACGGGACGGCACCGTAGTTTTCTGCTCCGAAGATGTTGCGATCCTGCGCGACACCCTCGGCTACGATGCGCCCCGCCTCACGCCCGAAGAGGCGGATGATCGGGCCGCGGAGTTAATGGCGAAGTTGCGTGAGTTCGGACGCCGAGCGGGAGTGGACCTCGACCGCGCCTGGCGCGCGGCGCGGTTATCATGAATGCTGAAAGGCTGATTGCAGATGGCCCAAGATGGTGAAATGGTGAAATACCCGGCGGCGCTCAAACGTATGAGGAAGAGTACCCGGCAACGAATGGAATCATGGAGGAAACAATGCGAAAGAAAACTCTGATGGCGGCCTGTCTGCTGGTGTTCTGCGCAGGACTCGTCCCCGCAATCGCCCAGACCTCTCCGGCGCAGCCGGCCCCGGCCAAGGCGGCCACAGCCCCCGCGGCGACGGCTCCGGCTACGCCTGCGGCGCCTTTACCCTCGGCGGACCAGATCATCGATAAGTTCGTGCAGGCTTCCGGGGGCAAAGACGCCTGGGAGAAACTAAACAGTCAGGTTTCCAAGGGCACATTCTCGATGGACCAAATGGCGGCAGACGGTACGCAGGAGATCTACGCGAAGGCTCCTGACAAAGTGCTGTTCGTAACGGACATCCCGTCCTTTGGCGTAGTGCAGCGCGGCTTCAACGGCACGGCAGGCTGGTCGGATAACCCGCAAACCGGCTTGGTTGACGTCACCGGCGACGGGTTGGCCGCCCTGAAGAACGAGGCGGACTTCTACCGTGCGATTCGCCTCAAGGACGACTACCCGAAGATGACGGTGAAGGGCAAAGAGAGCGTCGACGGTCACGACGCGTACGTGGTTGAAGCCGTTCCGGCCGCCGGCGCGCCCATGACCATGTCGTTCGACGCCGATTCGGGCTTGCTGGTGCGCGCCCAAACCGTGGCCGACGGCCCGATGGGGAAGACCGATGTCGTCACCACGCTCAGCGATTATCGTGAGGTGGACGGGGTCCATGTGCCGTTTGCGATCCACTCCGACATGGGCGAAATTGCCTTCACCATCAAGCTGACCGAGATCAAGCACAACGTGCCCATTGACGACGCCAAGTTCAACAAGCCGGCGGCCGCGCCCGCAACCCAGTAGCGGTTTGAAACACAGAGTCGCAGAGACACAGAGATGAGAGAAACGCGCGAGGTTGTCTTTCAGCTCTCACGCTTTCTCTGCGCCTCTGAGTCTTTGTGTTTCGTCTTGCCTTCGGAGCAGAATCAGCGGCCGTCGTGATGCTCCGTGCGGCCTTGCGCGATGTCGATTGCGTGGGGCAGGAGATCGATCACGGCTTCGAGCGATTCGCGCGCGCCGCGCGTGCTGCCGGGCAGGTTGACGATCAGCCGGCCGTTGCGTAGCCCGCTCAGGCCGCGCGAGAGCACGGCGCGGCGATTGCTCTTGAGGCCTTCGGCGCGCATGAGCTCGGCGAACCCCGGAATCTCGCGCTCGATCACGGCGCGGGTGGCTTCGGGCGTAACGTCGCGCGGGCTCAATCCGGTGCCGCCCACGGTAAAGACGGCGTCGCAATCGGGCGAGAAGGTCCACTCGCGCAAACGCTCACTGATGGCGTCGAGATCGTCGGGCATGACGTCAAACGCGGCCACCGTCCAGCCGCGCGCCTCCAGCATTTCTTTGACCGCGGCGCCGGCCTCGTCCTGGCGGCGTCCGGCTGCGGTCGAGTCACTCAGAACCAGAATCTTTGCCTGCATGGCGATAATGTCCGCTCCTGCCGCCTGCCTTTTCATCAAGGCGCAGGCCGGTTATTTCGATGCCGTGGTCGAGGGCCTTGCACATGTCGTAGACCGTGAGCGCGGCAACCGCCGCCGCCGTGAGCGCCTCCATCTCCACCCCGGTCTGACCCGTAGTGCGCACCAGCGATTCGATGCGTACGCCTTCCCGCGAGAAAGCAGCCTGCACGTCGATGTGTGTGAGCAGCAATGGATGGCACAGCGGGATGAGGTCTGACGTGCGCTTGGCCGCCGCGATTCCGGCCACGCGCGCCACCTCCAACGGATTGCCCTTGGGATTAGAGCGCACGGCCCGGCGCGTGCGGGCGTTCATGCGCACGAGCACCGAAGCGCGGGCGAATCGAACCGTCTCCGGCTTGGCGGAAACGTCCACCATGCGGGCGCGACCCGTCTTATCGTAGTGGCTTAATCGCTTGCGCACTATCTGCCCTTATCGCCTCACCACGATTTCGGAAGCACATCCACCCAATCGCCGGCCGCGGCCTCGGTCTGCTCCGGACGAAGCGCCAGAAAGCAGTTCGCCTCCGCCAGACCCACAAGGTCTCCGGAACCCTGCCACCCGACCAGTTCGACCACCGGGTCTGCCCGGCCCGGATCGAGCGTCACCCGGGCCGGCATGAAGACGCTCAGCCCGGTCTTCTGCCGTACGGGCCTGGCCAGCCGCGCCTTCAGCAAGACCGGCGCGTCGAAGTCCGCGCCGCCCAGGAGCGCGATGGCAGGCCGGGCAAAAAGCTCGAAGGTGACGAAAGTCGAAACCGGATTGCCGGGCAGGCCGAAGAAGAATCGCTCGCGCGCCTGGCCGAACGCGAGCGGCTTGCCCGGGCGAATGGCCACGCCTTGAAAATAAAACTCGGCGCCGAGGTCCGCCAGAATCTCGGCCACGAAGTCGTATTTACCGACCGAGATTCCACCGCTCAAAACCAGAAGATCAGAGTCGAGGCCCTGCTCGATCAGGCTGCGCAACGCGTCTTTGCGGTCGGGCGCGATTCCAAGCAGGCACGGAACGCCGCCGGCGGCCTCCACTTGGGCCGCGAGGGCCAGCGCATTGCTGTTGCGGATCTCGAACCAGGCAGGCTGCTGCTCCACCGGCACAACCTCGTCACCGGTGGGAAGAATCGCCACCCGGGGGCGAGCGAAGACGCTGACCGAGGCGCGTCCCAGGGCGGCCGCGAGACCGATCTCGCCCGGGCCGAGCCGACGCCCGCTCGAAAGCACGCGCGAGCCCGCCGCTGCCTCGCTGCCGCGACGGACCACGTTGTCGAGCGCCTGCACGGAACGCAGAATCTCCACCCGCCGGTCCGTCCCAGCACCGCTGCCCGCCCCGGCACCGCCGCCCGCCGCCGCACCGACGCCTGGCGCCGAAGCGCCGGGCTCGCGTGTGTATTCAACCATGACGACCGCATCCGCGCCCTCGGGCAGTGGCGCGCCGGTCATGATCTCGACAGTGGAGCCGGAATCGACGCCTGCTGCAAAGGGACTGCCCGCGCGCGCCGTGCCCAGGATTTCGAGGGTGGCGGGGACTTGGGCCAGGTCCGCGGCCCGCACCGCAAAGCCGTCCCGGGTGGAACGATCGAAGGGCGGATAGTCGCGGTCGGCCGCCAGGTTTTCGGCAAGAACGCGCCCGCGGGACGCGCTGAGAGGAACGGTCTCGACTGCGAGTGGCACGAGGGGCGCCCCGATCTTCTCGCGGATCTTCTGGCGAACCAAGGCAAGGGCTGCTTCGAAGGTGAGCATGGCGAACGGGAGCGCGGGCCGCAGCGCGTCTACTCTTTCGGGACGAAGGAGGTGTCCATCCAAATGGTCTGGTGGCGCTCGGGGCCGGTCGAAATCATGGCGACGGGAACTCCGACCTCGGCGGAGATGAACCCGAGGTACTCCCGCGCCCGCAAGGGAAGCTCATCGTAATTCTGCAGGCCGAAGGTAGGCTGCTGCCATCCCGGCAGCGAGATGAACCTCACCTTCAGGCGCTCGACTTCGGTGACGTCGGGCGGGAAGCTGTCCAGCAGGTTCCCGTCGAGCTCGTATTGCACACCCACGGGAATTTCCGCCAGATGATCGAGGATATCCAGCTTCGTGATCACGAGATGGCTGAGGTAGTTCACGCGGGCGCTGTAGCGGGCCGCGGGCAGGTCAAACCAGCCGCAGCGGCGCGGGCGCCCGGTCACGGCGCCGTATTCGCCGCCGCGCTCGCGAATCTTGTCCGCGTCTTCCCCGGCGGCTTCGGTGGGGAAGGGTCCGCTCCCCACGCGCGTGGCGTACGCCTTGGAGACGCCGATGACGGAGCCCAGGCGCGTGGGCCCAACGCCGGTGCCGGTGGCGGCGCCGCCCGCCGAGGCGCTGGAAGAGGTCACGAAAGGATAGGTCCCGTGATCGAGATCGAGCATGGTGCCTTGCGCGCCCTCGAAGAGCACGCGATGCCCGGCGTCGAGCGCGCGATTCAGAAACGCCGAAACGTCGGTGAGGCGCGGCACGATTCCCGCCGCCGCCTCGAGATACCGGTCCATCCAGGCGCCGTCGTCCTGCTCCTGCCCGCCGCCAAACAGCGCGGCCGCCAACTGGTTCTTCTCCTTCACGAGCTCCCGGCACTTCGAGCGGAAGGTCCCCGGGTCCCGCAGGTCGCAGGTGCGCAGTCCGCGGCGGCTGGCCTTGTCCTCATAAGTCGGGCCGATTCCCTTGGACGTGGTGCCGATCCTTCCGCCACCCCGGGCCGCCTCCGCCGCGATCTCGTGACTGCGGTGCCAGGGCAGGATCAAGTGCGCCCGGTCGCTGATCCGCAACCGCGAGCCGACGCTGATTCCGCCCTCCTCCAGGCAGTGAATCTCCTTGGCCAGCGCCTCCGGATCGATCACTACGCCGTTTCCGATCACGGCGATTCGATCCGGGCGTACGACGCCCGCGGGGAGCAACTGGAGGATATGCTTGCGGCCGCCCGTCACGACCGTGTGTCCGGCGTTCGCGCCGCCTTGATACCGGGCCACGACATCAAAATGTTCGGTGAGGGCGTCCACCACCTTGCCCTTGCCTTCATCGCCCCACTGTACGCCCACTACTACGGCAGCTTTGCGCATTTCGAACTCCGGAACTTCGGGGGTCGTGTCTCATTGTACCTGAATGGACGGCGCTCAGATCAAGGCCGCGCAAGGAAGGAGGGCCGACCCTTGGCGATCGGCCGGAAGCACCCAAACAAAATCAGGAACGCTCCGGGATGCGATATACCCCGGAAAAGTCAACGCGGACCCCGCCCGAGCCTCGTCGCCGGGCGACCGCAGGCGGGCTGCAAGCTTCAGAGATGGCGCTCGACCAGCTTCACCAGCTCGTCCTTCGATCTCAGTCCGGTGATCTGCTCGGCGACCTGGCCGTTCTTGAACACCAGCAACGCCGGAATTCCCGTGATGCGATAACGCGTGGTGACGTTCAAATTGTCATCCACGTTCACCTTGCCCACCTTGGCGCGTCCGGTGAACTCCTGCGCTAAGGCCTCCACGGTCGACGCGATCGCGCGGCACGGGGTGCACCAGGTTGCCCAGAAGTCCACCAGCACCGGCTTATCGGACTTGAGCACCTGCTCCTCGAAATTCTGATCCGTAAACTCAACCAAACCATTTCCAGCCATCATTGTCTCCTTGATTCTCGTTCGTCGTTCAGCTGCCGCCCGGGGCCGCGCAGGTACATTAGATGCAGGTCCGGGCCTGCGGACGCGGTGACCGAGGTCACACCCGGGGCACAGCTGTGGCCGCCGCCGGACCAGTTTTAGCAACCCTGGCCGGAACCAGCGACCGGTAAAGCTCAGCGTACTGTCGTGCCGGGCGCGACCAGGAAAAGTCTTTGAGCATGCCGTTTGACATAATCCGGGTCCAGAGCCGCGGCCAGCGGAAGGCCTCGAGCGCCTTGCCGATGGCGTCGAGCAGAGCCGCCCCGGTGTACTCGTAAAACTTGAAGCCGGTGCCCGACACGCCGTCGAAGCCGTCGATGGTGTCATCGAGGCCGCCCGTCGCCCGCACCACCGGCACGGTGCCGTACCTCAAGCTATACATCTGGTTCAGACCGCATGGCTCGTAGCGCGAGGGCATCAGGAAGATGTCGGAGCCGGCCTCGATCAGGTGGGCGAGCGCGTTGTCATAAGCGACCTTGACGAGGAACTTCCCCGGATGCTTCCTGCCCAGGCGATCAAAAAACTCCTCGTACTCAAGGGCGCCGGTGCCGAGCACCACCAGGTAGATGTCGAGCGCCGCCAGGCTTTCCGCGACCTCGGCCAGCAGGTCGAAGCCCTTCTGGCGGTCGAAGCGCGACACGATGCCGAGCACCGGCCGCGACAGCACCGGCGCCGCCACGCCCATCTTGAGGAGCAGGGCGCGTTTACACTCCTTCTTGCCTTCCAGATTCTCCGGTGTGTAGTGTGCCGGAAGGAGCCGATCGGTGGCCGGATCCCAGGCTTCGTAGTCAGCGCCGTTCAGGATGCCGCGCAGCCGGCCGGCATTCTTCTGCAGCAGGCCTTCGAGCCCCACGCCGAACTCCGCGGTCTGGATCTCCCGGGCGTAGGTGGGACTCACCGTGGTGAGCGCATCGGCAAAGACGATTCCGCCTTTGAGCAGATTCACCCGGTTGTAGTACTCAAGCGCGTCCTGATTGAAGAGACTATCGTCGAGCGAGATCTCGCTCAAGGCCGCGCGCGGGAAATCGCCCTGATAGGCGAGATTATGAATGGTGAAGACTACCCGGGTATCGAAAAAGAAGAGATCGGGCCTGTAATTCCGCTTGAGGTAGACGGGCACGAGCGCCGTCTGCCAGTCGTGACAGTGAATGATCTCGGGCGGAGGGCCCAGGCGCTTGACGAATTCCAGCGCCGCGAGGCTTAGCCCGGCAAAACGCAGGTGATTGTCGGGGAAATCCGCGCCCGTGGCTTTGTCCTGATACAGGCCGTCGCGATCGAAGAACTCGGGGCAATCGACCAGGTAAGTGCGCACGCCTGGCGGCGCCTCACCCTCCTGGGCCGGGCTCAGATCAGGCTCCCGGCCTTGCTGAATACTGGCGAAACGGAAACCCGCGCCGAGAGGCATGGTCACGCTGCGCCCCGTGTCCACCATTTCACCGGGCGGCGTGACGCGATAGCGGGGCAGGATGACGTCCACTTCGAGCCCTAGCGCCGCCAAGGCCCGTGGCAGCGCGCCTACTACGTCGCCGAGCCCGCCCGTCTTGGAGAATGGGACGCCTTCGGGCGCCACAAAAACGATTCGCAAAGGGATCAACCGTGGATGACGCTGAGTAACAGCCAGCTTCCCACCTTAGAAGAAGGCGCGGGGCGTGTCAAGAATCGGCCGCCAGTGGGCTAAAGTTGCGCTCGGCCTGTTCCTTCCGGAACAGACGGCGGCACCGGTCTGCTGTACTCTCCGGTTAATTCATATATTTCAACACTTGCCTTGGGGCACCGGGTCGAGCCGGTGCCCCGCCTTATTCACCATCGTCGAGACAGTCGTCGCGGACAAGCGGACTCCCTGGCCGCTATAATGTCTGCTCGAACCCGCGCTTTGGTTCCCCGAGGTGACAGTGCTTCGAATCGCGATCATCGGACTGGCCGAAACCGGTAAGACGACGCTCTTCCATATTCTGACGCGCTCTCAGAGCGCGAGCGCCGCGCCCTCCAAGACGGAGATCCACGTCGGCGTGGTGGCGGTGCCCGACCCGAGGCTGGACCGGCTGTCGGAGATGTACCATCCGAAGAAGACGGTGCACGCCTCCATCGAGTATCTGGACGCGCCCGGCAGCGTCATCGAACTTGTGCGCGGCGGGGCGCGCGCCGCGGCCAGCATCAAGGAGGTCGACGCCCTGGCGCACGTGATCCGCGCTTTTCACAACGACGCCGTGCCGCCGCCGGGCGGCGAGGTGAACCCCAAGAGCGATCTGGAGACGACCGACCTGGAGTTGATCCTCTCCGACCTTGCGGTGGTGGAGAAGCGCCTGGAACGTCTGGCCAAAGATGTGAAGAAGCTCAAGAATCCTGCCCTCGAGCGCGAATTCGAGGTGGTCGAGAAGTGCAAGGCGGCGCTCGAGCAGCAGATCCCGCTGCGCCAGGTCCAATTCTCGGAAGAAGAACGAAAGCTGATTCGCGGCTTCACTTTCCTCTCTTTGAAGCCCATGGTCTACGTGCTGAACCTCGACGAGACGGACGCCGGACGCGCCGAAGCGGCGGACCAGTTCGCGGCCGACATGGGCCTTGCCCAGAAGCCGCGCACTGCCGTTACCGCCGTCTGCGGCAGGATCGAGGCGGAAATGGCCGAGCTTTCAGAAACCGAAGCCGCCGAATTCATGCAGAGCTACGGCTTGAAGGAGTCGGCGCTCTCGCGCTTCATCCGCACCGGATATCGCCTGCTCGATCTGATCTCGTTCTTCACGGTGGGCGAGGACGAATGCCGCGCCTGGACGATCCGCGCCGGCAGCACGGCCTTCGAGGCCGCAGGCGAGATTCACACCGACATCCAGAAAGGCTTCATCCGCGCCGAGGTCGTCACCTACGACGATCTGGTAGCTGCGGGCAGCCTGCCCGAAACCAAGGCGCGCGGCCAGTTCAGACTGGAAGGCAAAGAATACGTGGTACACGACGGCGAAGTGGTCCATTTCCGGCACTCGGGGTAATGGGCGATCTGTAATTGGCGATTTGCGATTGCCGACTTGCGATTTGTGATTTGTGATTGACCAAGGTGCACTGATGACTATGGACGTGAGGGGAAGGGCGCGACTGGTGTCAGCACCCGTGACCGCAGCCACGATGTTGCTCTTCGCGGCCGGATTCAGCACGCCGGCCGTTTGGGCGCAAGCCGCCGCAAGCGCTCATGTCCGCGCGCGCGACCTGGGTGTGCCGTTCGATGGCACCCCGGGTCCGCTCGATGCAATCACGGACGTGAAGGGCGTGGAGGTCGGCTTCACCACCTTAATCTCCGGCGAGGGCAAGGTGGTGGTGGGTCAGGGCCCGGTCCGAACCGGCGTGACGGCCGTACTTCCGCGCGGCAAAGACTCCACCGATTCGGTCTTCGCCGGCTGGTTCACCGAGAACGGCAACGGCGAAATGACAGGCACCACCTGGGTGGAGGAATCCGGATTCCTCGAGGGCCCGGTGATGATCACCAACACGCACAGCGTGGGCGTAGTGCGCGACGCCGTGATCGCCTGGAGGGTTAAGCGCGGCCAACCGGCGGACTCGGAGTATTGGTGGTCGCTGCCGGTGGTGGCTGAGACCTACGACGGCTATCTGAACGACGTGAACGGCTTTCACGTTAAGCCCGGGGATGCGTGGAAGGCGCTCGACAACGCGCGCTCCGGACCGGTGCCCGAGGGCAACGTGGGCGGCGGCACGGGCATGGTCTGCTACGAGTTCAAGGGCGGCACCGGCACAGCCTCACGCAAGCTCGATGCCGGCGCTGGAGGCTACACCGTCGGGGTGCTTGTGCAGTGCAACTGCGGCGCCCGGGACTTTCTGCGAATCGCGGGAGTCCCTGTGGGCCGCGAGATCACCGGCAATAAGGTTTGGTCCGAGCGTCGTGATCCTGGCGCTGCGCCGCGCGAGGACGCGGGATCGATCATCATTGTGGTGGCCACGGATGCACCGCTGCTTCCGGGCCAGTTGAAGCGCCTGGCGCGCCGCGCCACGCTCGGCCTGGCGCGCACGGGGACTGTCTCCGGCGACGGCTCCGGCGACATCTTCATCGCCTTCTCGACGGCCAATCCGGGAGCAAGCAAGCCTTCGGGCATCCGGCACATCGGGATGGTTCCCAACGACCAGATGGACCCGATCTTCGAAGCCACCGTCGAGGCCACCGAGGAGGCCATCGTCAACGCCATGGTGGGAGCCGGCACCATGACCGGCATCAACGGCCACACCGTGGAGGCGCTGCCGCATGACAAGCTGCGCGAGGCGCTGAAGAAGTACAACCGGCTGGAACATTGAGTGATTGAGGGATCGGGTGATTGGTGATTGGGCGATCGGTTGATTGCGGGGTTGGACGGTCAGTCTGGGCGCGATGCCGAACGGAAGTGACGGCTCAGCGCTCCGAACTTGCGCTGCGACGCTCGTAATGAACCGAGGCCCTGCCCTGCCGTGGCGGAATGTGGTTGATGGTCGCCCTCATCTGACGGCGTGCGAGGTCGAGCTCGTAGGTCTTCTGCAGATTCATCCAGAGATCGGGAGTAGTCCCGAAGTAACGAGCCAGGCGCAACGCGGTGTCCGCCGAGATCGCTCGCCTCCCCCCGACGATCTGTGAAACGCGGTTGGCCGGCACGCCGAGAATACGAGCCAGACCGGCCGCTGAGACACCGATCTCTTTCAGTTCGTCGGCGAGAATCTCGCCGGGGTGAATCGGAGTGCGTGCCATGATTCCGGGCTCCTAGTGGCAGTCAACGATCTTCACGTTTTCCGGCCCATCGGCTCCCTGCGGCCACTCGAAGCAGATGCGCCACTGCTGATTGATTCGGACGCTGTACTGACCCTTTCTGTCACCCGAGCGCGACTCGAGACGGTTGCTCGGGAGTCTGGCGAGATCCCGTAAAGCGGCGGCTGACTCCAGAACTCGGATCCGCTTTTCTGCCTGCCGCCGGAATCCCTCGAACGCGGGAACGCGCTCGCCTTCAGCGAAACGCCGCGTCTTCCTGTCCCGGTAGGTCCGGATCACTTCGCCAAGCCTAACATCCTATACGCGGTACGTCACCCGTACCGCACGAGGCAGATCACTGCCCAGAGCCTGTTTTCGGACGCGCCCGTACGAATTCGAGCGGCCGGCCCTCGGTCCACGGGTGATACTCATTCTCAAAACGAATCCGATCATCAACCGGCGGATGCGTGTAAAGCCAGAACACTTTGATTGGGCTCGGGTCCGGTTGCGCGAGGTCGATCACGCCGAGAATCTGTTCGGCTCTCGCCGCCGCCCCGTTTGGGTCCCGTACCACGCCGTAGGCCACCTCGAGCCCGTACTGGTCTGCCTGATGCTCGTAGTGGCGCGAGATCGCGTTCAAGGCCGGCGAGGCCAGAAACCCGACCAGCGTGAGAATCAGCATGGCCACGGGCAGGGAAGCGAGATCGCCTTCACGCTCGAGGCCGGTGCGCGCGCCGAAGCGGCGGATGAGCGCGCGGAAAACGCGATAGCCCAGGTAGAACATTCCGAGCAGCACGCACTCGATCAGGACAAACTCCTTGGGGATGTGGTAAAGCACGTAGTGCCCCGTCTCATGCCCGAGGACGAGCAGCGTCTCGTCAGGGGAGAGCGCCCGGAGCGTGGTGTCCCACACCACCACGCGCTTGCTCGCGCCGATGCCGGACACGTAAGCGTTCAGCGCCGTGGTCTTGCTACTGGCGTTCATCAGGAAGATGCGCGACGGCGGGATGTCGAGCCCGGCGTGCCCGAGCATCGTCTCGATGCGCCCGGTCAGGGCGGGTTGCGTGTCGGCGAGCGGCGTGAACTTGTAGAACAGCGGCTCAATCAGCCAGGGCTCGATGAGCATCACGAAGAGCGCCAGGGGAATCGTGGCCAGCCAGAACTTGAACCACCAGTGGCGTGGACTGCGCCGGACCACGCCGTAGAACACCCACATCAGCACCACGCCGGCGATCGCGGAAAGCCCGAGCGTCTTGCCCCAGTCCCCAAGCCAGGAGGCAAGAGTCTGGGTCGAGAGGCCGAACGTTCTCTCCATCCGGTATCCGGAATAGTAGTCGAGCGGCAGGTTGAGGACCCCGGTCGCCGCGACGAACAGCGGCGCGAACACGAGGCACTTCACGATCAGCCGGCACGAAGCGCGCCGAGCGAGGTTGCGCAACGCCACACCGAAACGACCGAGCCAGAAAACGAGATTGATCGCGACCGCCAGCAGAAGGTCAACGATGTAGGTCACGTCCCTGACGCGGGCCCAATCCTCGGCGCGCGCGCGCTGCTCGGGCGTGAGAGTGAACTGTTGAGGCGCGGACTCCGCGGCGGCCGACGGCAGTAGGCGGTCGGCGGTCGGCAGTCGGCGGTCGGCAGGAAGCAGTCGGCAGTAGCGAGTCGGCAGTGGGCGGACGGCGGCAAGCAGTAGGCAGTCGGCACTACGCAGTTGGCAGTCTGTGGTCGGCAGTTTGCGGTCGGCAGCAGGCAGTGGCGAGACCGCCATCAGAAAACCTAGCAACGCGCAGCCAGGCATCCCCTTCCAGAACTCGATCGGCCTGGTTGCGGATTGGCCTTCCATGGGCTTGACTGCCAACTGCTGACTGCCTGCCGCCGACTGCCGACTGCTTACCGCCGACTGCGTACTGCCGACTGCGTACTGCCTACCGCCGTCTGCTGACTTGCCTTCCTAAATCCGCGGCAGCACGATTCCCTGCTGGGACTGGTATTTTCCCTTCTTGTCCTTGTACGAGACCTCGCAGAGTTCGTCCGATTCGAAAAAGACAATCTGGCACAAGCCCTCGTTCGAGTAGACGCGCGCCGGCAGCGGCGTGGTGTTCGAGATCTCGAGAGTCACAAAGCCTTCCCACTCCGGCTCGAGCGGCGTGACGTTGACAATGATGCCGCAGCGCGCGTAAGTGGACTTGCCCACGCAGACGGTGAGCACATTGCGGGGAATCTTGAAATACTCGACCGACCGCGCCAGGGCGAAGGAGTTGGGCGGCACGATGCAGACGTCTCCCTTGAATTCGACGAGCGAGCGGGCGTCGAAATGCTTGGGATCGACGATGGTGGTGTTCACGTTGGTGAAGATCTTGAATTCGTCGGCCACGCGCAGGTCGTAGCCGTACGAGGAGACCCCATACGAGATCACGCCTTCGCGCACCTGGCTATCCGCGAAAGGCGAGATCATCTCATGCTCTCGCGCCATCTGGCGGATCCAGCGATCGCTCTTTACAGCCATGCGGTACACCTCAATTCAGAGTCAACGTTGCGCGCCTTTGCCGCCCGCGCCTCAAAGCTTCTTACTCTCGGCGCTCTCGCCGAAGGTGTCAATCGAAATCGCTCCCGGAACGGCGATTGCGCTTCCGCCGCGAGGCTTCCGGTCCCTTGCGGCCCGTCGCGAGCTTCAGCAGCAGCGCGGCCAAAAGGTGCGGCTCGTGCCGCGCCACCGCACCTTCCTCGATCAAAGGCGCCTCGACGGGTTCAGCGCCCAGCGTCCACACCCCTTCAAGGTCGTTGGCCACCGGCACGGCGCCTTCTGCCGTGTATCGCTTCAGCAGGCGGCGCGACACCGGGGTGCTGTTCAGCACCACGTAGTCAAACAGGCGGCGGCCGCCGGCGTGCTCCCGGATGGCGCGCAGATGGTCGGAAGCGGTGTAGTCACGGGTCTCGTTAGGCTGCGTCATGAGATTCACCACCAGCACCTTGACGGCGCGGGCGCGGGCCAGGTGCGCCGCCACGCCGCGCACCAGCAGGTTCGGAACGAGCGAGGTGTAGAGCGACCCGGGACCGAGCGTGATCAGGTCCGCTTCGTCGAGAGCGGCCAGGGTTTCAGCCAGGGGCCTGGCGCCGCGCGGCACGAGCTCCAGCCGGCGGATGCGCGCGGGAGTGCGGGTGATGTTGGCTTCGCCCCGCACCGATCGCCCGTCCACCAGGCGCGCCCGGAGCCGGACGTCGGAAAGCGTCGAAGGAAAGATCTCCCCGCGGATCGCCAGCACCTCGCTCGAGAGGCGCACGGCCTTGGCGAAATCGCGGGTCAGATGGGTCAGGGCGGCGAGAAACAGATTGCCGAAACTGTGCCCGGCCAGGCCGCGGCCGTCGGTAAAGCGGTAGCCGAACAGGCGGGTCAGGAGTTGCTCGTCTTCGGCCAGCGCCACCAGGCAGTTGCGGATATCGCCCGGGGGCAGCATGCCGAATTCGCGGCGCAGGCGGCCCGAACTGCCGCCCTCGTCGGTGACGGTGACGACGGCGGTCAACCGGCGGATGACGGGTCCGGCCGTGGAGGGGCCCTGAAGGCCTTCGGTCACGAAGGCCTTCAGGCCGCGCAGCAGCGTGGCCAGCCCGGTGCCGCCGCCCATCGCCACCACGCGCACGGGCGCGCCTCCCTTTCCGGGGTCATAGCCTCTCTATGTAGCCTCCGCCGTCGCCGCCCGCGGGGCGGACCAGGCTGAGGAAGCGCGGGTCGCCGGCCAGGGGCTGGAAGTCGGCGTCGCGCCGGGCCTGGAAGCGGTTCTGGGGACGCAGGGCGATCGACGCCTCCAGGTGCTCGAGGGCGGCCTCGCGGTCGCCCCTCAGGGCCAGAGCCGCCGCCAGCGCGTAGCGGATCTCCTCGCGCTTCGGTTCCAGCTTCTGGGCTTTGCGCAGATGCTCCACGGCCCGGTCCAACTCGCGGACGTTCAACTCGGCCACACCGAGCACGTGGTAGTCACCGGCGGTGCGCGGCGCCGGGGTCTTCGTTCCCATGCGCACTACACAAGCCCGAAGATGGATCCGGGCGCGATCGGCCACGTCGGCCGGACCGCCCGCCACCAGCTTCTCGAAGATGTCGCGCGCTTTACGGTAGTTTTGCCGCTGCTCGAGCTGTAGACCCGCCGCGAAGTTGCGGACGGCGGCCACGTGCTGCTCGTCAACCGGCGCCAGAAGCCGCCGGGCCGCCAGCGCGGCTGCGCTCCCGGCACGTAATGCGCTGGAAACGCGAGACTTGACCTCGCGGGGACTACTGACTTTATGACCCGGACGCGTTCCATTTCCCGACGATCGAGCGCGCTTGGCCGTCGCGCCGTGGCCGGCCCGGCTCGAATTCTTTTTAACTGTTTTAGTTGGCATAAGTTATGCGACCTTCTCGGGGCTTGCCTTTCCGCCCCCGCCGCCGGATCGTGCGCACCGTCGCGCCACGATCTCTCTTCCCTTGTACCAGATACGGCCCAAATTGTCAAATCACCCAGGCAGCTCGCGGGCGGCTCTTTCGAAAACGGCTTAAGCGTGCCCAAAACACCTCGAGATGCCTGCCGAAATGCTCAATTACGGCTGTACCTTGCCTCAAAATGACCCGTTCTTATGGGTTAAGTCATTTTATATCATATACCTCTTGGCTTTATGCGCGTAAATGCCTTATTTTTCAATAACCTCTTGGCTTTCGACTAATATGGAAAACAGAAGTCGTTTATTTTCAATAACCTCTTGGCTTCGTTCGTAATATTTTGTTTTTTCTCGCGCAGCACCCATAACAGGGTGCCCCGAGGCGCCGTCAGCGCTGGTCCTGCGGCGAGACTGGCGGGGCGCCTGCAGGGCTGGCGGCCGGACCCGAAAGCCGCGAGGGGCGCGAGGGATTACCGCCGCGACCCTCCGGCAATCGCTCGTCCACATAGTCCGAAAGGGACTTCTCCAGGTTTTGAACCGCGGCCGCCTGACGCAGGTTCGCCGGCAGGCCCTGGAATTGCCTGTGAATAGCCGCCCTGATGTCGCGATTGAGGGCCGCCTGGGTGTTGGCGTTGAAATTCACCAACTCATCATGGTTGAGCTTGGTCAAGTCGTTGAGCTTCAACAGCTCATCGTGGTTGAGCTTCGTGAACAGGGCGGCGTAATCGCCCGCGTTGTAGATCGGGCCGGTGCAGGTCACCATGTCATAGGTTTCGTCGACCGGAGACGTGGTGGTTTGGCCGTCGCAGACGTAACTGCCGTGCGGCAGCCTGACGGACTCATTCGGCTGGGCCACCCGCCTGATCTCCTGCGCGTGGGCCGTCAACGAACCCAGGGCTGCGGCGAGACAGAGAAATAAGCCCGACCAAGTTCCGATCCTGTTCATTGGGGTTGCTCCCTCCATTTTCAGTATCCGCTTTCCCGGCGACCAAACTATACCCCGGCACTGCGGCCGGGTTCAAATGCGAGTCGCTCTATACGAAACTAACAACCTGCAACTGCCCTGCCCCCCGGAGGCCGCTCCGGGCCGGCCAAAAGGGTGTATACTCTGTGGCCGTCGCAAGTATTTAGACGCTGGTTAACGGCAATGTTACTTTCTTTTGTGATCTGACTCTTGCGTTTTTCACATCCTCTGTCGTTAGTTGCGGCGAGCTTTTCACGATGCCGGAGCCTGCCGAACTCGACACACCACCTGCCACGGGCCCCACGGGTCCAGCCGGCTCGCGTCACGGCAGTCTGCCCCGGCAACTGCTGGTGCAGGTAGCATTCTGGATTGCGTTCGTGCTGCTCGACCTGGCATCGACCACCTTCCGCACCTGGACGGGTGCGCCCGCCTGGTATCTTCCGGCGGGATTGAGCCTGGCCATCCTGGTTTGGGGCGGCATGCGTTACCTGCCGGTGGTGCTCCTCGGCGGGATGACATCCTGCGTCTTCAACTATCACCGTGGCATCTTCTCCTGGGCGGGTTTTCCCGGCATCGTCGCCATGAACCTTGCCTACGTCGGCGGCGCCGCCTGGCTGCGCAACGCCTGGCGCATCGACCTCCAGTTTCGCCGCTTGCGCGACGTGGGCGGCCTGGCGCTGTTCCTGATCCTGGGAGCGCTGCCGGCGGCCCTGATCGGCGTTCTGGCCTTGCTCGGCGACGGCCTGGTAACGCGGCCGGACTTCGCGAAGGCGGTCTTTAACTGGTGGGTGGGCGACTCGATCTCGATCGCTTCCTTTGCGCCGTTTCTACTGCTGTACGTGGCGCCGCGGGCGAGCGCATTCCTCGGCGCCGGAGACTCCGTCCCGGTGCTCGCGGCCGGCAGCTCGCGACGCCGGGCGTTGCCCGCGATCCTGGAACCGGTGGCCGCGATTGCAGGCATCGCGGTTGCCATCTGGCTGGTCTTTGGTTTCAAACCAGCGGTCCATTATCAGCCTCTTTACGTGCTCTTCTTTCCCGTCATCTGGATGGCCGTGCGCTACGGTGTTTCCGCGGCGGCGGTCGGGGTGCTGACCATCAACGTGGGCGTGATCATTGCCGCCCATCTCGCCCGCCCTGATCTGGCCGGCCTTCCGCGGCTGCAACTCGTGATGCTGGCCCTGGCGGTGACCGGCCTATCGGTCGGAGCGGTGGTGAGCGAGCGCAGCCAGGCGGAAGCCGCCCTCAGCGAGAGCGAGCGCCGCTACCGGGTGCTTTTTGAGTCCGCCGGCGACGCCATTCTCCTGATGCGGGATGACCGCTTCGTGGACTGCAACGAGAAAGCCCTGGAGCTGTTTGGCTGCACGCGGCAGCAACTGATCGGGCGCACGCCCTACGCGTTCTGGCCTTCGCAACAACCCGATGGCGAGGATTCCGAGGGCGCGGCGCTCAGCAGCATCGAACGCGCTCTCTCCGGCGCCACCCTTCACTTCGAGTGGCGGTATGAGCGCGCGGACGGAACGCCGTTCGACGCCGAAGTCACCCTGAGCCGCATCCGGATCGACGGCGGGCTCCATCTGCTGGCTCTGGTCCGCAACGTGACGAAACGGAAGCGGGCCGAGGAGGAGTTGCGCCACAGCCAGGAGGAACTGCAGAGCGTGATGACCTCGATCCCGGATTACCTGTGGAGCGGGGAGGTCGACCGGCAAGGCAACTGGAAGTATCGCTACTATTCGTCGGTGGTGGAGAAGATCACGGGCCGGCCGCCCGAGTTCTTCCTGCGGGGACCCGAGGCGTGGGTCAGCACCGTGCATCCGGAAGACCGGGCGCGGATGCTGAAGTCCTACGAAGACCTGCGGGCCGGACAGGCCGAGCACGACAATCAGGAATACAGGATCCTGCTGCCGGACGGAGGCGTCCGCTGGGTGCTCGACAGCGCCCGCATGCGGCACGAGAACGGGGTGATCCGGATTGATGGGGTGGTCGGCGATATCACCCAGCGCAAGCTCGCCGAAGAGAAAGCGCGGCACGCCTTCGAGCAGTTGCGGGCGCTGGCCGCGCATACGGAGGGCGTCCGTGAAGAAGAGAGAAAAAGGGTGGCGCGCGAAATTCACGATCAGCTCGGCCAGGCCCTGACGGCCCTGAAGATCGATCTGAGCGGGCTGCTGCGGGAGTTTCGCTCGTGTGACCAGGCCCACCCGGGCAAGGCCGAGTCCATCCTGAGGCTGGTGGATGAGACCATTCAGTCGGTGCGGCGGATCTCGACCGAGCTGCGGCCGGGGATCCTGGACGATCTCGGGCTGGTGGCCGCCGTCGAATGGGCCGCCGAGGAGTTCCAGGCTCGCACCGGCACTGAGTGCAGGTTGGAGTTGCCGGAGGGCGACGTAGCGGCCGACCCCGCCCAGGCCACGGCGATTTTCCGCATTTTTCAGGAGACGCTGACCAATGTGGCGCGTCATGCGAACGCCACCCGCGTTGACGTGCGGCTGGCGGACGGAAACGGCGGCCTGGTTCTGGAAGTTCGCGACAACGGCGCCGGAATCTCCGCGGAGAAGCTGTCCCAGGGACAGTCTCTCGGCATCCTGGGCATGCGTGAGCGAGCCGCGCTTCTCGGAGGCGTTCTCGCCATCCGGGGCGCTGCGGGAGAAGGCACCGCGGTCGAGGTCCGGATTCCGGAGGCACCGCCCGCCGGTCCGGTTCGGGATTCATGAGCGACTAACCCGGCCTTCGGAGATTTGCATTGCCTCAGGAGCCAGATCCATGATCCGCATCCTGATCGCGGACGATCATGCCATCCTGCGCCGCGGGTTGCGGGAGATCCTGGCGCGCGAGATCACGGATCTCGTCTGCGGCGAGGCCGAGAACGCGCAGCAACTTCTGGCGGAGGTTGGGAGCCGGGATTGGGACCTGGTGATTCTGGATGTCACCATGCCGGGACGCAGCGGCGTGGACGTGCTTCCCGACCTGCGGCGGACGCGGCCCAAACTTCCGGTGCTCGTGCTGAGCATGCACCCCGAGGACCAGTACGCGAAGCGGATGCTGAAGGCCGGAGCGTCCGGTTACATGAACAAGGAAAGCGCCCCTGAAGAATTGATCCGGGCGATCCGGAGGATATTGGCGGGCGGCCGCTATGTGAGTTCGGGGCTCGCTGAGAAGCTGGCGCTCGACTTGCACAAGGACTCGGGCCGTCCGTTGCACGAAGCCCTGTCAGACCGCGAGTTCGAGGTTTTGCGCATGATCGGGTCGGGCAGAACCGTGACCCAGGTTGCCGAAGACCTCCATTTAAGCGTGACCACGGTCAGCACCTATCGGGCGCGCATCCTGGAAAAGCTGAACATGACCACCACCGCTGAGGTCATGCGTTACGCGCTGCGAAACCGCCTCGTCGATTGACCCTCCGGCGCGGCCTGCCTTGCCCGGGCGATCCTTCCTCGCAAGTCCTCGCAAGTCCTCGCAAGCCCTCCCACGTAGTACAAGCCACGACACGCATGCGTGCGGAAGTTCTACAGGGAAATCGCGCTTACGGCGATGGCGCCGTGCCCGGCAAAGGGGGAAGCTGGATACGACAATCATGCGAGTGCTCATAGCCGATGATTCGCCGCTGCTGGTCGAGCGCGTGGCCGCCGTGGTGGCGGAAGTCGGCGAAACCGAAGTTGTGGGCCATGCCGGCAGTGTGGCCGATGCCGCCCGGGCGGTCCGCAGCTTGAATCCGGACGTTTTGATCCTCGACCTTCAGATGCCCGGGGGCAGCGGCATCGAAGTGCTCGAAGGAATCTCGCGAGACCGCCTGACGCCGGTGGTGATCGTGCTCACGAACCACGGCGGTCCGCAATATCGCAGGAAATGCCTGCAGGCCGGGGCGCATTTCTTCTTTGACAAGTCCGCGGAATTCGAAAAGCTGGCCCCCGTGCTGCGGAGCTTGAATCGCAATGAGTCCGGGTGAAGCGCGGCCCGGCCGCAGGCGAGGCCGGAGCGCGCGCCCTCACGGAGACGCCGGACGAAGACACCCAACGAACACGAGGAATGGATTGATGGAAGTGCTCAAGCTTTCGGCGGCCTTCACCGCGGGTCTGCTCTCGGGCCTGGCCCTTTGCTGGAACTCTATGCGCTCGCTGCGCTCCAAGGTCAAAGTCTACGAGACTTACATCCACGAACGGATCTCGACAGGACCAACTGAGTCCTCGCCCGGCCGCGCAGATTCGCGATTCAAGTAGAATCCGCCGGCCCCGGGCCCACAACAAAACACATGGAACTTGACTTGGATCCCGGCAAGGTTGCGGGCGCGTCGGCGCCCAGCGATCTGTTCGGAAACATGATCGGAAGCGCGGAAAACATGCGGCCGGTGTTCGCTCTGGCTCGCAAGGTCGCCGCCTGCGACGTGACCGCTCTCATCACCGGCGAGACGGGCACCGGCAAGGAACTGCTCGCCCGGGCCATCCACGGCTTGAGCGCCCGCGCGAGCGGGCCCTTTGTGGCGTTCTCGTGCGCCAACCTTCCCGAGGCGCTGGCCGACGATGACCTTTTTGGCCACGAGCGCGGAGCCTTCACGGGAGCGGTGTCGGCCCGCCGCGGGCGGTTCGAGGCCGCCCAGGGCGGCACCCTCTTTCTCGACGAGATCGGCGATCTTCCCATAGCGCTGCAGGCCAAGCTGCTGCGCGTGCTGCAGCAGCGGACCTTTGAGCGGCTGGGCAGCAACATTCCCCAGACGGCCGACATCCGCCTGCTCTCTGCCACCCATCGTGACCTTGCGGCGATGGTGAAGCAGGGCGCGTTCCGCGAAGACTTGTACTACCGCCTGAACGTCGTCCAACTGCACGTTCCGCCGCTGCGTGAACGCCGCGAAGAGATTGCCCTGCTGGCCCACCACTTCCTGGGACGATTTGCGAAACAATGCCGGAGCAAGGCCCTGCGCTTCTCCGTCCCGGTCCTCGAAGCGCTCGATTATTATGATTGGCCGGGCAACGTCCGCCAGCTCGAGAACGTGGTGCATCGCGGGGTGGTCATGGCCGAGGGTACGGCGGTCGAGCTTTGGCACCTGCCGCCGGCGTTGCGCGGGGATCTCCCGGCGCCCGGCCCCCGCTACGAGGAGCAGGTGCGCGACTTCAAGCGCCGTCTGATCTCACGCGCCCTGCGCACGTCCGGCGGCAACAGGTCGCAAGCGGCGCGCGTGCTCGGGTTGACGCGCGGCAGCCTTCACCGGCTGATCGGCCAACTGGAAATCGAAAACCACCAGGCCCTGCCCGAATCCGGGGCGACGGCGACGGGTTCCTGGGGCTGAAACAGCGCGTTCCGGGAGGTCAAGCAGATCTCAGATCGGCACCGGGGTCGATTCCACGATTTCGCGCAG
Source organism: Terriglobia bacterium (assembly GCA_035949375.1). Lineage (GTDB taxonomy): Bacteria > Acidobacteriota > Terriglobia > UBA7540 > UBA7540 > Gp13-AA77. The sequence continues at coordinate 23,205 of DASZIG010000031.1, forward strand.
GACGGCTTCGGCCTGCTCGGCCTGCTTGAGCGTGGAGACGTAGCGCGAACTCACCACCGTGCGGTGCGCGAGCACGGGCAACGCCAGGCGCTTGAAATCGTCCGGGACTGTGTAGCCGCGGCCCTCGACGAGAGCCAGGGCCTGGGCCGCGCGGTACAGCGCGACCGATCCGCGCGGGCTGACCCCGAGGCTCAGGTATTCGTGGCGCCGGGTTTTTTCCACCAGGGCCAGGGCATAGCCTACCAGGTCTTCATCCACCCTCACCGTCCGCACCGCGCCCTGGATTTCGGCCACCTCGTCCGCGGTGATCACCGGGGTGAGCGCATCGAGCGGGTCGCGCGCCGAGTTGGCCAGGATCTCGCGCTCGCTCTCGGGGCTCGGATAGCCCATGCGCACCCGAAGCAGGAAGCGGTCCAACTGGCTTTCGGGCAGCGGGTAGGTGCCATGGTGCTCGATGGGGTTCTGGGTGGCAATGACCAGGAAGGGCTGGGGCAGCGGATAGGTGGTCTTCTCCACCGTGACCTGATTCTCGTTCATGGCCTCGAGCAGCGCGCTCTGCGTTTTGGGGGTGGTGCGGTTGATTTCGTCGGCGAGCACGATGTTGGCGAAAATCGGGCCGGGGCGGAACTCGAAGCGCTGCGTCTCCAGGCTGAAAACGCTGGTGCCGATCACGTCGGCGGGCAGCAGGTCGGAGGTGAACTGGATGCGCTGAAAAGCGCAGTCGAGGGAGCGGGCCAGGGCGCGCGCCAGGGTGGTTTTGCCCACCCCGGGCACATCTTCAATCAGCAGGTGACCGCGCGCGAACAGCGCCACGAGCGCCAGCTTCACGGCTTCGTCCTTGCCGCGGATCACGCTGCGCACGGCGCCGTCCAGGCGCGCCACGGCCCCGGCATATGCGCCCGTTCCGGCGGCCGCCGGGTGGGCGCCGCCTGCTTCCTGGGTTGTCCTCATCGATCACTCGCCGCCATCTGGACGCCGCGTCCGCAATCTGCTAGCTTGAAGAATCCGGGCGATTAACTCAGCGGTAGAGTGCTACCTTCACACGGTAGAAGTCAGAGGTTCGAATCCTCTATCGCCCACCATGTTTCCTGTTGGAATTGCGGCCCAGCCGCCCAAAAAACTCAACCCACAACTCAGCCCACGGCCTCATTGCACCATCTCCGGGCGCATTCCCAAGGCCTTGAGAAACTCGCCTTGTGCGGCGCGCGCCCCGTCGCAGTCGTCTTGCGTGTACAGGTCCAGCGTCGTCTGAACCCTCGAATGGCGCAGGATGCCCTGCACAGTTTTCGGCTCGACCCTCGCCGTGTTCACGAGCCAGTTGCTCAGGCTGTGACGCAGGTTGTGCAGGCCGAACCGCTGGCCGTTGTCGATCTGCACTCCGGCCCGGATGGCAGCCGGCCGCAGATGATCAGCAACGAAAGCAATGGGCGAGAGCGGAACCCGGCCACCCGCCTTCAGCGACGGAAAGACAAAGTCCGTCTCCTTGGCGTAGGGCGTGTGGGCGTGGCACTCGCGGAGGTAGGCGGCTAAGACGGCGTGCAGCGGGACGTGGCCGTTTGATGCGCGCGTCTTGGTGTTGCCGTCCTTGCCGCTTGCCCAGCGCTTGGACACTCGAATCCTTCCGCAGTCCCACAGCACGTCCGACCAGCGCAGCGCCAGAATCTCCGAGGCGCGGAGAGCCGTTGCCGCACAGGTCAGAACGAGAGCGTGATGCAGTGGGTTCGAGAGGCCTCGCAGGATAGCAAGGGTCTGCTCGGGCGTGATGACGATGGCCCGGTACGTTGAAGTTGAGCGCGTCTCGACGTGCGTGATCGGGTTCTTGGAGACATGCCCGTGAAGGATGCCAACCTTGTAGATGCGGCCCATCACGCCCCGCATCTTCGAGATAGTCGTCCATGCGAGGCGTCGGCCCGTGTTGAGCGACTTCAGCCAGCGCTGAACGTCGAGCGGTCTGATGTCCTCCGCTACCTCGTCGCCCCAGCGGGGAACGAGATAGTCGCGGACGATGTGTTCCATGTTAGCGGTCGTGTTCTCCGATTTGGGGCGCACAGCATCCTCCCCGAAGTCGGCCTTGAGGTAGTGCTCGGCAAGGGCGTCGAACCGAATGCGACCGACGACCGGAGCGCCGTTGATGCGGGCCAGCAGTCCGAGCGCGTCCACTTCGCGCCATGCGTCTCGCTCCTTGAGAAGATCCCGAACGAGACCCACGGGCAGCGTGTGTTCGACTCGTTTGCCGTCCGCTCTTTCGACCCGGTATCTGAGCACCCAGGTTTCTCCTGCCTTGCGCGGCACTTTCTTTAGTGATCCTCGCTGATAGGACATGGTTTCCTCCGTCAGCGGGGACTGCCTGACAGGATCGTAACACCTTTTGGTGGTCTTGCGACCATGGTTGCGGTCTCACCCGTGATGGCGCCGGCGAGCTTCGACAGGTGGAACACCCAGAGCTTTCGCTTATTTCCGGTGCCCAGCCCATACGCTCCGGCAATGCCCTTGCGAGCCAGAGTGAGTAGGTGGCGGCGCTTGACGGCTAGAAACCGCGCTGCCTCATCGGCCGACACGAATGGTTCTAAGAGCGGCGCTAGGGCCTTCGGGGGCCACCCGTCGGCTTCGCTCGACTGCCCCACTCTTGCCAGGGTACCAACTGCCATGGTCTCCTCCTAAAATTGCGCCAGTGAATCACCAAGAGCTGCGCCGGCCCGAAGGCGGAAAGAATCCAGCTTCACTGGGCCGTGGTTGGGCCGCCATCCGGGCACGGCAGGCCCGCCGTCTCCAACCGTCCGCCCCCCGAAACCGCGAAGGGCAAACAGCGGCAAGACTTGCTACTTTCAAATCCCGCTTGGCAGCACGATGTGACGGTTAGCGCGGCAAATCACGCTGATTGCCGAACTGCAACTGCTTGCACAAGTTAGTGTTGTCGCTGTAAATGTTCTCTTTCTTTTATATGGGTGTGTTTCTCTTCTGATACTCACGGTCTCAAGTTCGCAGATTCCTGATGATGGCCAGGATCTGAGCGTGCGTGTTTTCGACCAGCGCCGGACTGCGATTGTTCCAAGAGGGCGGAGACAACAGAAAGTACGAATACGGCCGCCCTCTGATGAGTTCAACCAGTCCACGCTCGTCGAGCCCGGTTGCGGCGTTTCGCCCGGCGCGTTCTGAAACCCCATCTAATTGTTCGAGTTCGGCCATCGAAGCGGAAATCTGGCGGCACCCATAGCCGAAGTTGCTGATGCGAAGCAGGTTGAGATAGCGAAGCAGCTCTGTCGGCTTGAGGTTGCGGATCATGCCCGTGTCGAAAAGCTCGGTCGGAATGCTGAAATACACGCTGTCGCGGAGTGGGTAACGACTGCGGCGAGGCCGGGGCAACGGGCCGCCGCTTGCGGCGTTCGAAGCGAAAGCGTCGCTGGCGTTCAGCGGGCGCTGTGAGACGGAAGTAGGTCGATCGAAGTTCATGTGCTCTCCTTTATCGCTTTCTGGCGGCTCTCGGACGGCCGGAATCTGCTAACTTAGACAGGCCTCCCCTGCGCACAGGTGCACGCGAGTGGCCATTCTGGAGGCATTTATCGCGAATTTACAGGCTCCGACGGCTTTTTCGTGCAATAATACGGTGCACGCGAGTGGCCATCCATAAAGGCACACTATCCCACACTATGAATCGAGTGCTCTCCTCTTTCTCATTTCCCTGGTACTGTGCGGCTCGTTGAGGTCGATCCAGCCTGCCCCGCTACATCTTATATAGCAGGCGCTTTGGCATTCACCTTCTAAGTACTATAGTCACTGGAGTGACGCTGTAGTTAAACTGCAATCACGTTGGCAGTGTAGACGGTTAGAGTTTGTACTATCTGAGTAGCATAGTCCGGTAGATACTGATTAGTTAGACCGCTAAGACCCTGCCCCTACTTCAAAGAAAACTATTGACAATGGAGAGCTGGTAGTCCACCGTTACCTCAGAGCTTCACGTTAAGCGCCACAAGTCTAGGATTGGTATTGAGTAGGGGTATTGGTAGTGGGGGGGGCGCCAAGCGCGAACGGGAAGGAAACGGTGCTGCACAAGTTTGGCGAGTCGTCAACCGATGGCCGGGACCCCTCGGGGGGCGTGATCCGGGACTCAGCCGGGAATCTTTACGGCACCACCTACTACGGCGGCACCGACGCCTGCGGGACGGTGTTCAAGTACACGCCGTGAGTGAATCGCCGGATTGAGTTTTACACGGAACAACACGAACATAGTCGGGTCCGGAGGCTTGTCCAGCACAGGGTTTCAGTCCGGCAGAATTGGGCCAGCCGCAGGCTGGACCGGGCAAGCGGCTCGCCGTCCGGTTTCCGGATTCCCTGCCAGCGACGCGACGACCGTCACCGGGTCACCGTAGCAAGCGCCCACGCAGGGCCAAGGGGGCGGGGCCGGGAGCTTCGCGGAACGCGCAGGAACCTTCCATCAGTACGGGCGACGCGAGACAGGCGAGCGCCTGCGGCAGACGCCGGCAGCAGCGCGGCCACTACCGCGTCAGCGTCGCGCGGCACGCGCTACAGCGGCCCGCGCGGGGCCATACAGCCACCAGGATCGACGCAGGGCGTCTAACACGGCGCGCGACATCACGCAGCGCTGGGAGCCACTGTTCGCCTGAACGCATCCGATCAGCGCGAATGGCGCGGAAGTACGTGGTGGAAGTCAGCGACGCGGCTTGGCTTACCGGTTCGGGGCGCTCGCGTTGGGCGTGGCTCGCGGTCGTGGTAGGTCGGCGCGGACTGGTCCCGTGTCCGGAAAGCGGACAGAATCAAGCGGCAACGGGCGAAGCAGCGTCAGCGCGGACGGCACGCTGGCAGGTAGCGCGGGCGATGCCCGTCTGTGCGGCGATGGCGGCCCAGCTTAGCCCGCTGGCGCGGAGAGCGCCTATCTGCTGAGCGTCAACCTCGACCCTCGGCCTGCCGAGAATCTTTCCCTGCCGGCGCGCACGATCCAGCCCGGCGCGCGTGCGCTCGCCGATGCGGAGCCGCTCCTGCTTAGCGATGGTCGCCAATATCCCGATGATGGCGTCCTTCCACAGTCCCGTGCTGTCGAGGTAGGCCTCGGTGAACGACCGGTAGCCGACGCCGTATGCCGCAAGCCGGTTCAGGTATTGAAGCGTCTCCAGCGTTCCCTCGCGCGTCAGCCTGTCCAGCGACCAAAACAGCACGCAATCAAACCGGCGCCGACTGGCATCCTCGAAAAGCGCCTTGAACTCATCGCGGTCGCCAGTTGAGCCGCTTTCGTGGTCGATGTATTCGCGCACCACGTCCCAGCGTTGCGTCGCGGCGAAATCACGCAACTGACGAAGCTGGTTCTCTACTTCCTGG
>DASZIG010000032.1:0-78270 GCA_035949375.1 Terriglobia bacterium
CCCACCCTTTGATTTTGAACTTGGCTCCCCCTGCAATCTGCGACTTTAGCGGTAGGCTTCCCTGCGATGGAGGACACGTTCGACAGAGAGGGTGTCTGATTCCTCGGTGAAGCGGACGCGGTAGTCCCCCACGCGGAGGCGGAGTTCTTCACCGGCTGGCGCAGACCTTTCTTTTCAGGCCGGCTGGCGCAGACCTTTCTTTTCAGGTCTGCGCCTACGAGGCTCGACAATTCATTCGATCCGGTCCATTTCCAGCATCGCGCGGTTTCCCAAGAAGTAGAACCTCCAGGTTGACCCAGGCCAATCGGCCGATTGCCGATTTCAAGATTGCCGATTGGCGATTGAGAAGCTGCGGCCACCGCCCTGTTTCAATTCCTTCCTCATTTCTGGGGTGCTTCCGCCGGCTAGGGCTGGAAGAGCAGATGAAAATGCTCAGGCATGAGACCCAGCCCACCAGGAGGAAGCCGAATTTGAAACGTGCCGCGCGCAAAGCCTCCAAAAAAAGCTGAGGGGAGCCGGGGATGGCAAAGACGGGCACGCGGCGGTAGGTGCTGGTGGTGATAAACTGCAATTGGCCTGGTTCAAAATGGCGTCCGTAGATCGGCATTCATGAGGATTATCGGCGAGGAAGGCAGAAGATTGAGTCGCGGGAGGCTTTTGAGCGTGTCTTGCGAAGCTGTCGCAGACCTGAAAGGAAAGGTCTGCGCCAGCCAGCCGGCCGGGAGCGCCTTTCAAGCGGGGTGCCGGGCTTGCCGCCTCAGGGGCGTGTTCGCGGGCGCTAGTTCCTTCGATCCCCGGGCGAATAAAGAAAGCCCTCAATCTCGTCGATGCGCTCGTCGGCGTCGTGGTAACCAACATCCAGCAGGGCTTTGGTGTACTGCGGCGTGAACAGCAGATAGCTCATCAGGTCCGAGCACGAGGCGGCATCGCGTCCCAGGCTGTTCACGAAGTATTGAATCAGGTAGGGCATGTCTTTCCGATGTTGCCCCGCCAGGTCTGACAGATCGACCGACGGCGCGATGTGCAGGAATCGCAACGGCCTCATCTTTTCATATCCGTTGGCGCCGGAAGAGCGCAGGTGGTTGCTCGCGAGCAGCCGGTTCAGCCGCTCCAGGTGTTCGATGTCAGCGGCCAGATGATCCAGAAACATCACGTTGCAGAGGAGTCCCGCCACCTCCGCGAGCGAAGGGGCGCGCTCGTCGTCGGCGTCCTCCTGATGTTCGACGGTCTCGCCGCGGACGCCGATGGCAAATATCCTGTCGGCTCCCAGGCGAATGAGCGGACTGAGCGGCTGTTGAAGCCGCAGGCAGCCGTCGCCGAAGAAGGCCGTACCGCGCGCCGTCTTGAGCTTGACCGGCTGGAATACCACCGGAATCGCCGCCGACGCGCACACGTGATCCACCGTGATCCTAGTGGCCAGGGTCACGCGCCGGCTCCGGTTCCACATCGGATGGCCTTTGGCTCCCTGAATGAACAGGTAGCTCTTGCCGGAGCTGTAGTTCGTGGCGGAAATCGCCAGCGCATAGAGGTGCCCGCGCTTGATGTTGTCCTGGATTCGGCTGCAATCGAGATGGGTGCCGAGATAATGCCTCAAGGGAGTGGCGTCCAATAAGGAACGGGCGTTGCCTCCTCCGAGGACGGCACCGAACGAGAGATCGAGGATCCAGGTAAGGGAATTGCGGGTCTGCGCCAACAAGTCGCAGCGGAAGACGTCGGAAGGCTTGAGGTCGGCCCAAAGCTGCGCGACTACCGAGGTGGCCGCGGCAAAGTCGTCACTGCCTACCGCAATGGCGGCCCCATTCACCGCGCCGGCTGAGGCGCCTCCGATGATGGGAAAAGGATTGCCTTGCGTCTGAACTCGTTTAATCTCGCCGATGCGCTTCAAGACGCCGGCTTGATAAGCGCCTCGGGCGCCGCCGCCCGTCATTGCTAAACCGAGCGCGTTCTCCAACTGTGCCCCCTCGGGTCCGCCCTGAAAGCGTCAAGTCCGGGTTATTGCCTGCGGATCGCTCGCTTCCTGCTACCACTTATTCTACCCCTTCGCGCAACCGCGAGTATGCGCCTTTGTCCGGAACGCAGCGCGGCCTGCCTCAACTGTTCGGCACGCTCTGGGGCGCCATGATGAAGCACCATTCAAAGGCCAGCAGACCGGCAAGCGCCAGGAGACCCGCAAGGGCCAGCAAAGCGGGATTCGAGGCGCCGAACGCGAGGAGCGCTGCCGGCGCGAGGCCGCCCGCAAGCAGGGATCCGGCCCAAAAGGTGGTGCGGAAGGGGCCGCGGGTGATCAGGCGCGCCGCATATCGTGAGTTCACGGTCCCGTGCGGCACCACGATTTCCCGGATGACGATCAGCAGATGCAGAGCCAGGCAAACCCCGAGCGCCGAGGCGGCAAGCTCCCGGGTCTGCTCCGTCGCGCCCCAGGCTACGGGCAGGCAAGCGAGAACGACGGCGCCCGAGAGCACAGCCTGCACGATCAGGTGCAGCGGCAGCAACCGGCTGCGCCAGAGAGCGCGTCCCTTGCATTGCCGGAAAAGAAAGGCGGTGTAGACGGCTGCCAGCAGTCCGGCCGCGAGCATGGGCCACAGCAGAATCGCGGCGGCGGCGGACCAGTCCGCGAGCCGGGCCAGCAGAAACAGTCCGCCGAGCGTGCTGTATCCGGCAAGAATGAAGCCGCCGCGCGCGAGCCACGACCGCCGCTGCGGACTGAGCAGGATGCGGAGAAAGCGTTCTTTGCGCGTCAGGTCTGCGATCAGCATGGCGGTGGTGGCGGCAGTGAAGGCGAGCGCCACCAGCGTCAGGATTTCGTCGCGAAGCCGATTGAAGGGAATCCATCCGAGCGCCACGGCGAGCGCGGGCAGAAGCAGCGGCGCGGACCCGATCGACTTGGTCCAGAGGTAGGCCGGTACCTGCCAGGCCCAGGGGCGTTCGTGCGCCACGTCGTACGCTGCGAGCGCGTCCGCCTGTAGAAAGGGACTGTCGGGCGGGTAGGCGGCGCCCCCGCCATGGACCTTCCGGTTCCGCTCCGACCACAGGTAAAAGGGCTCGTGCCGGGCCGCACTGGGGACGATCGCGCTCTCCTCGGCCTCGATGTAATAGAGCTTGGGCCGCGTGCCGGCCTCGGGGTTGCGCACGCGAACCGTCTGCTGCCGGACGAGTTCGGCGATCGGGCTGCCGGGCTGGTCGAGATCGCCGCACACGATGGCCTGCTCAGGGCAAACGATCACGCAGGCCGGCTCGAGGCCGACCTCGACGCGGTGGGCGCAATAATTGCACTTAGCGGCCGTGTCATCTTCGGGATTGATATGAATCGCGTCGTACGGGCACGCCTGCATGCACGCCTTGCAGCCGATGCAGCGCCCGGAATCAAAGTCCACGATGCCGTCCGGCAGCTGAAACATGGCGGTGACCGGGCAGATCTCGACACAGGGCGGGTCTTCGCAATGATTGCAGCGCGTCACCTGGAAGTGGCGCCGCACGCTCGGAAAGCGCCCCTTCTCAACATACTTCACCCAGGTGCGGTTCACGCCGAGCGGGACGTGATTCTCCGTCTTGCAAGCCACCGAGCAGGCATGGCAGCCGATGCACTTGCGATTGTCGATAACGAACCCGTATTTCATCGAGAGAATGGAGCCTTGGAGCGAGGAAGAATCATATCGCGGCGCCGCTCAGCGGGATTCAGGTTAACACCAACCGGGAGAAGCTGTCACGCCTGCCCTGCAGGGTCCTGAAGTTCCGCAAATGACGCCAGCACCAGGCCGGGCTCGCATCTTGCTCACACCCCGCGCGCGTGTTAGCGTACAGTTGAGAATCGAGATCAGAGAGGCGGGATATGGATGACATCGTTTCGATCATCACGCACAACGGTGTGTGGATCATGATCATCTTCGTGGTAGCGATTCCAACGTGGTTCAAGTATCGCGAAAAAGAACTGCGCATGCACCAGGAACTTCGCCAGCGCGAGATGGAGCACCAGCAGAAAATGAAAGAGCTTGAACTCGAAGTCGAAAAGACAAAAGCGCGGTCCGTGGTAGACAAAGTGTGACTGCGGGGCAGAGTACCGTTTGCCAGCCGGCAACGGTCCAGTTGCCGCCTGCCGACTGCATTCATCCCTTCTGACCGTCACGCCCCGGACCCGCTTTCCGCAAGCCGGCATCGTTCGCCACGAGAGCCAGCCACCCCACCAAAGCTGAATACTTCTGGTCCTGACGCCACGGCGGGCCTGCGTCGCGCCCCATGTCGGCCAGACGCGCTCCGAGCGCACTCGCGGGAATTCCGAGCGTTGCCTCCGCGGCGGCGAAGAGTTCGCGTTCCTTGACCGAGGTCACCGGCAGCCCGCAGCATTCGCCCGCTTGCGCGAGCGCGTTGCGGAACAGATACCCTTCCGCAGTGTGAATGAGCGCGTGGGAGGCGAGTGTTTGAGCGAGCGGGCCGGTGGGGCGTCCGGAACTCAGCAACAAGCCGCAGCCGACGGCCCGGTAGCCTTCCTGCTTGAGGCCGCCGATCGCACCGCGCAAACACTCGATCGCCATACACCGCGCGCGTTCGGCGTAGACCTGGACGAATGCGGCCGCTTCGCACAGATCGAGTTCGGCGGCGGCATGGTAAGGCTGCGTGGTTTCCAGGCGTCCTGGTTCCACCAGGCCGATGCGCCGCCGGTCCACGAGGAACGGGGCGCTCGCGGTTCCGGCGACGGCCACGAGGACCGCCCAGCCGGAATGCGCGCGTAATCCGAAGGCCGCCGGAGCGGGATCACTCATGCCGCAATGCTACCATCGGATCCACCTTGGTGGCGCGCCGCGCCGGGATGTAGCTCGCGAGGCACGCAACCCCGGCGAGCGCCAGGGAGACCAGGGCGAAGGTGGCAAAATCAGTGGGCCGGATTCCATAGAGCAGGCTGGAAAGCAGCCGCGTAACGGCGAACGCGCCCGCGAGGCCGATCGTCACGCCCGCGAGCGTCAGGCGCATGCCGTTTCCGACCACCAGCTTCAGGACGTCCCCGCCGCGCGCGCCCAGCGCCATGCGGATGCCCACCTCGCGGGTCCGCTGCACCACCAGGTACGACATCACGCCGTAGAGTCCGGCCATGGCCAGCAGCAACGCGAGCGACCCGAACGCTCCGAGCAGCAGGCCCGCTGCGTGGGCGGGAAACAGCGGCAGCAGCATGAGCTGCTGGAAGGTCTCCACGTCGTAGAGCGCGAGGTGCGGATCGAGTTCCTGGACCGCGCGCCGCATGCCGTCGAGTGCCGCAGCGCTGTCGCCTGCCGTGCGGACGATCACGTGCATGCGGGGGATGTAGGCCTGCCCGTACGGATTGTACATGAAGGGTGCCGGGTCCTCGCCGAGCGTCCGGTACTTGCCGGATTTCACCACGCCGATCACTTCCGCCGTCGTGCGATCCTTGCCCTCACCCCGACTGATTCGCCCGCCCAAAGGGTCCTGGCCGGGCCAGCACCGCCGGGCCATCACGTCGTTGATGATCACGACCTTCGGCGCGTCTTTGTTGTCACGAATGTCGAAGTCCCGGCCATGGAGCAGGGGGATTCCCATGGCGCGAAAATAGCCGGGCGCAACCACGACGCTGTCGACCGCTAATCCCGGCTCGCCCGGCCGCGGCGCCGCTGCCTTGGAGCCTTCGATTGTTATGCCTTCGGTCGTCTCCGCGGTCCCGAGCGGCATGATATCGGCCATGCTGGCCGAGCGCACGCCGGGCACAGCCGCCAGGCGTTCGAGCAGACTTTGATAGAGGGCGCGCCCGCGGGCCTCGTTGTAACCGAGAGTCTCGAGATCGAGCGAGGCTACGAGGGCGTTGCGGCTGTCAAAGCCGGGATCGATCGATTGGGCGTTGGCCCGGCTACGCAGGCAAAGTCCGGCGCCGATCAGGAGCACCAGGCAGACGGCGACCTGCGCCGTCACCAGGACGCTTCGCAGCCGAGACCGGCTTTGTCCCGCGCCGGTGGTGCCGTCCTTCAGGCGCGATACTACGTCGAGCCGCGAGGCGCGCAGGGCAGGAGCCAGGCCGAACACGATTCCCGCGAGCACGCCGGCCGCAAGCGTGAAGGCGAGCACGCGCCAATCGATCGGCGCCTCGAACGCGATTGGGATGCCCGGCGGTTTGAGGCGGAGCAGCAACGGGACGGCCAGGCCCGCCACGAGCAGCCCCGCCGCGCCGCCAAGGCACCCGAGCAGCACGCTCTCGGTCAGCGATTGCCGCAGCAGGCGCCAGCGTCCGGCCCCGAGCGCCGATCGTACCGCCATCTCGCGCCAGCGCGCCGACGCCTGGGCCAGCAGCAGGTTGGCGGCGTTGGCGCAGGCGATGAGCAGAACCAGTCCCACCACCGCCATCAGCGCGGCCGTAATCAGACTGATGAAGCCGCGATAAGGTCCGGGGATGGCGGTGGCGCCGTAGGCGAGCGCCTCGAAATCCTTGTCGGTCTCGGGATAAGCCTGCGCCAATTGCTGCGACAGGACCAGCAGATTGGCCCGCGCCTGCGGCCACGTTACTCCCGGCTTCATGCGGCCGATGCCTTCAAGGAAAAACTCGTTGCGGCTGCCCAGATCGAGACTTGGGCTGAACGTCTTTTGCATGCCCATGGGAAGCCAGACGTCCAGGGCGGAGCTGATCATCACGCCGTGGAACGAATCCGGGACCACACCCACAACGGAGCAGGCACGCCCGTTGAGCGTCAGGGTTGCGGTGAGCGCCGCACCGTCTCCGCCGAGACGACGCTTGGCGAAGGAGCGCGAAACGAGCGCCACCGCATGAGCGCCGCCGGCCTGATCCTCCTCAGGAAGGAAGCCGCGTCCGGCTTCCAGGTGGACCCCCAGCACCGAGAAGTAGTTCGCCGATACCAACAACCCCTGTAACGCTTCGCCCTGCCCGTCGCGATTCCACACCACCACGGTGCCGTCGCCCGCCGCCGCAGCCAGTCCCGAGAACGCCGAGTTGTGATCGCGGTAGTAGGCGTAATCCGGAAAGCTCAGTGGGTAATACCCGTTGAGCGCGCCGCTCGCCTTCTTGTTATGCAGCCAGACATCGGCCAGGCGTCCGGGATCGGAAACCGCAGGCGGCCGGAAGAGCAGGGCATTGACCATGCTGAAGATTGTGGTGTTGGCGCCAATGCCGAGCCCAAGCGACAGCACGACGACCGCAGTCACGCCCGGATTTTTGACAAGCATCCGGAACGCATATCTCAAATCCTGCAACAGTGTCCCCATGTGGCAGCCTCCCCGCGACCGGCCTTTCGGGCCTCGAACGCGCAATGTCTCAATGCTAAATACGCAAGAAACGGCCGATGGTTAACAGGAGATGGTGAGCAAATGTTGCGTAGGCCTATCCTGGCTTGCGGGTTCGAAGTGAGGTCTCAGCGGGCCCCGACGGGCAGAAGCATCGTACGCTCTTAGGATGACGGCCTCTCAGGCAAGGCGGCCAGGTAAGCATCCGCCTTCTCCGCGTGCCGCAAGATGTGTTGCTTCCACCTTCCCGCTTTGATCAGGTCTGCTTCGGCCACGCTGTAGGTGCAGCCGGTGACCTCTCCGGTCTGGTGGGTCAAGTCAACAAGGCACAATAACCTGTTGTCCCAGATCCCGAAGTCTTTCACCGCCTCCGGGTCTGTGATTTTTTTCGGACCGTTGCTAAAAGCCACCAGTGTCTTGATTCCCGCCTCCTTGTCCATCCTCATCTGGGTGATGAGAGCGCTGTTCTTCAAGGAATGTTCCCCGCGGAGAATAAATACCCTGGTGATATCCTTGCCTCGGGCAGCCAGTTGACGGGTCTGCGCAAGATAGGCCTCAGCAGACTCCAACCAGAATTCGGTATACCCTTCCAGTTGAGTCGCGAAGCCTCCGATCTGCAGAGAATTCTGGATCTGTACCGTCCTTCCCTCGACCTCCTGTTCCGGGAAGTACATTCTGCCATTGCTCCAATTAGCCTGTACGTCAATTTGATGAAGCCGTATCTTTTCATCCATCCAGTCATTCAACACAGCGCCTAATGTGACCGTGCTGCGCTTCAGGAAATTGTCCCTCAGCTGCGGATATTCGTAGATGCAATACTCGTAATCCTTCAGCACCGGGTGTGACCGCAGGGTATCCTGGATTCGCCGGCTGTCGCCGAGCGCGCCGTAGTACGTATCGATGGAAAGGGTGAGAATTTCCACAACCAGAACCAGCAGGATGGCGTTGTAGGCGTCCTTTTGAATAAACGCGTCGATAACGCCCACCGCGATTGCGGTAAGAGCGCCCGCGATCTGTATCGTTGATAGCTTGATCTTAAGGCTGGGCATATGAACCTTTCCTGCCCGCTCCTTATCGTGCGCCGGCCGGGCCGAGTGCGCAGCGGCTTAGAGCTGGCGTTGCATGACGTATATTGGACAGAATTCGCTGTAGAAGTCAGTCCCGCGCTCGACCGAGACCGTGGCGAGATGCTGGTTCATCATCGCCTGGGCGTCGTGGGCGGTTTGAATCCAGTTGGGCATAAGATAGCGATGCCAGCAGCGTTTGAACTGGTATAGACAGTCCGCGCTGATGAGGCCGTTCGCGAGCGCTGAATCGAGACCTTGAAGGATATCCTGGACGTTGATGGACTGCTCCTGCTCATTGAAGTAGTAAAAAATAAGCGGTAAAGCCAGGGAGTAAAAATAGTTGGCATTTTGCCGATGGGTGTTGTGTTCGTCGAGAATTGAGGACAGGGTCGTAGCATCGCGGGAGTATTTGCTGCCGTGCCTGGCCCACGCGCGATGAATGAGCAGTCCGCCTTCCTTAAGAACGGTCGCGGTGTTCTTCACAACCAGCGATTGTTCCGGCACCGACACCATGTTGACGGCCAGGTCGCCGATCACGGCGTCATATGGTGTATCGAGGGCCATGGTTCGCCAATCCTGCACAACCAGGCGCGCAGTATCGGGATGGCGCAGATAGCGGCCGAGAATGCGAAACGTGTCGGGATTATAGTCGACCACGGTGGCGCTCAGCCCGCGAAAAAAGCACAGGTCTCTAAGCTCCGGGGTCGAGCCCAGAATAAGGACCGTCGCCGCCCTTGGCAGGCTTGCGAGGTATTTGTCAAAGACGACCAGTTCGGTCAGAGACGGGCTTGAAGGAGGGATAATCCACTCCCAGTCGGCTGCAATGCGGTGATCCCACTCATGGTGGATATCCATGATTCTCCTGGTTCAGAGCGCCACGGCCAAGTCATACAGACGCCCCCGTCGGGCAAGGGCACCGGGGCCAACGGCGCGCTTGAGGCGACAGGCGTTATCGCCACGTGACGGTCGTGAGTGAGTCCGCCCCGAGCAGCGTCGTCGCGGTCATCGCTCCGAGGCGCAACCGGACGCTGCGCTCCGGCCCCAGATTCGTCAGCACCACGGCCCTTGACCCGTCGGGATTCCGATACCCCACGTGACTCACGCCCTCGGGTCCGCCCTGCGACTGGAACCGCCGCGCGCCGCGTCGGATCGAGCGCCCGAAGTGGTTCATAGCCCAGAAGTGGCCGCTGCGCGTGATCTCGCCGCTGGTGGAGTGGATGGTCACGGTGCCGCCGCAACTGAAGGGGCCCACGTTCGGCTTGCCGTGCTCGTCGAGCGCCAGGTTCCAGCCGATCATGCATCGGCACCAATTGCGAAATACGTCAGTGAAAACGCCGCCCCAGTTGCACCAGTCCGTCAGGTAGTCCTTGGCGGTGTAGTCCGAGCCGCCTTCGGTCCAGAACATCTCGACCTGAGGATGGGCTTCGCGGACCCTGAGCATCATCTCGGGCTCGCCGACATACCCGTGCCATGCGACGGCCTTGCAGAATTCGCGCAATCCCGGATCGTCGAGGCTGCAGATTACTCGTCCCCACAGGTTGTAGTTATGGTCGAGCAGCCAGATGGCGGTCTTGAGGTCGTTCTGGCCGAGCGCTGGCCCCAGATGATCGCGCACGAAGCCGATTTCGTACTCCTGCGGCCAGGCGCAAGCCGGCATGCGGCCGTCCTGCTCGGCGTCCACCTCGTTCTGTGAACTTACGGAGTTGATGCGCACGCCTTCGGCCTCGTAAGCCTTGAGAAACTTCACGAAATACCTGGCGTAGGCGGGCATCGAAGCCTGATGCATGCAGCCGCCCAGCATGGAGCCGTTGGGCTTCATCCAGCCGGGAGGACTCCAGGGCGAGGCCAGTAGCCACAGATCGGGATTCACCGAGCGGGCCTGGCGCAGAATGGGCAGGGTCCAGGCGCGGTCATGGTCGATGGAAAAGCGCGCGAGCTCCGGGTCGGGATCGCCCTCGTCGTAGCTGTAGACCCCGGTGCTGTAGTCGCTTGCCCCGATGCAGATGCGGCCCACGCTCAAGCCCATTTCCGTTGGATGGAACATCTCGTGGAACAAGCGCTCCCGCGCTTCGGCCGAGAGGCGGTGAAACGTGTAGCAGGCCGCGTCCGTGAAGGCGCCGCCGATGCCCAGGTGCTCCTGAAACGTCTGCGCGGGATCGAGCGTAACGGCGTCACCGGCCGCCGCCTGCGGGGCCGATTCCGCGATCGGGGTCCAGGCTATGGACGGCGCGGCGGCGAACTTGCGGCCGGCGCCGGTCACGCGCACCTCGATGGCGCCCGCCGGCGCGTCTGCGGAGTCGCTCGGCCCAGATGGAATCGCCGGGCGTGGCGTCAGTGCGGAGCCGGCTGCGAGAGCCGAAGGCGCCATGCTGGCCGCCACGCCCGCCGTAGCGGTCTTCAGAAAATCGCGACGTGTCTTTGACATGTTCATGCCTCGCGCTGCCACGGACACCGGGGTCCCGACCAGCAGTGTCGAGGGCCCTGACACAGGGCCGGCGGCCAGCGGCTGTCTTGCCTTGCCGGTTCACCTACCAGGCTACCCGGGCCGGCTCCCTCGGACGGTTGCTGAGTATACATCGGTTCCCGATGGCTCATAGGCGAGTCGTTTCGATCTTCGGACGACTTGCCTCGAAATGGCGCTCCGCTGAATTTGGGATTTGGGTGGGTCCGGTCTCTTCCTCAGGGCGCGCAACAAAACCTCTGAAACTTAATCCATTCGGGATGTGTAGCGTGAGGATTGCTCAGGGCACGAGACACCAGGCGTTTACTTCTTACCACGAAGCCTGAAGGCACAGGGATGGGGCTGTCGATCAGTCGGTCTATCATCGCGGTGCCCGGCGGCTGTTTGTGGGCCACCGCCAACTGCGGGCCAGGCGCAACTTTCCACTTCACCCTGCCTTCTCGGCCCAGTCACCGGGGCGTTCGTTCGGCCCTTGGCATGCAACTTACCGGCTGGCGGATTGTAACCGACTTAAGCCGTTCGTGGCAGCGAAGGAGAGGGCCAGGATCCGACTGAATACGGGCTGGTTATCGTCCTGGTCGCGGTGGTCGCGGTGGTCGCAATCACGGATCGGAGTATGTCGCGGGGGGACAGGACCGTCAGGAATTGGCGACGCTTTGCCCGCGGGCGGGCTGTCCACTTGTGCTCACTTCGTGATTGCTCGGAAACTCGGACTGCTGGCCGGGACGCAGTATTCCCCGGGACGCAGTACTCGGATGATACGAGGACATGCCGAGAGTGAATTTCAATTTGGCTTCTCCATTCTTTCGGCACGCCAAGGGCGAACCGGGACGGACGGCGCTGTGGGTTGAGGGACAGGCTTGGTCATACGGGGGACTAGGTGGATTTGCCCAGCGGGTTGCGTCATGGCTGACTTTGCGAGGCGCGCAGTCGCCGGCGCGTGTTGGGGTCCTTGCATCACGTACCCCGGAGACCTACGCGGGCATTCTCGGCACGTGCTGGTGCGGGGCTGCGTACGTGCCCATCTCGCCGAAATTGCCGGCGGAGCGCCTCGCCTGTCTTTTCGATCGTACGAAGCTGGATGCTCTGGTCGTGGACCACTGGGGGCTCGATCTGCTGTCGCCTGCGCTGCTTCAGACCTGCCCCAAGCGAGTGCTGGCCCGGGCCTGCGATTCGGAGAGGGTGGCGCGCGCCGCGGATAGCGGCGTCCACATTCAGACCTACGATGAGTTGCCGCCGTTCGATGCCGCAGACGAGCCGCGGTTCATGGATGAGAGTGCGCTCGCGTACATCATCTTCACTTCGGGAACGACGGGAATGCCCAAGGGCGTCATGATCACCGCCGGGAATGTGCGCAATTTTGTTTGTTCGATACAGCAACGCTATCGCTTCCAGCCCGACGACCGCGTGGCCCAGCCGAGCGAGGTGTCGTTCGACAACTCGGTCTTCGACCTGTTCAATGCCTGGGAGGCGGGCGCAGCGGTGTACGTGGTTCCGCCGAATCAGTTGCTGGGACCGTTGCGTTTTCTCCAGCAGAACGCCATCACGGTGTGGTACTCGGTGCCGTCCTTCGCGGTGTTCATGCAGAGAATGAAAATGCTACGTCCGGGCGCCTTGCCGGCGCTCCGATACTCGGCGTTCGCGGGCGAAGCCTTGCCGCACAGCACCGCCGAAGCATGGCAGAGCGCGGCAAATGGAAGCATCGTCGATTGCCTTTACGGCCCAACCGAGACCACCGTGGTATGCACCGGCGACCGATTTTCCGACGAGGCACATGTGACGGCAAGCCGCGGGATCATCTCGATCGGCAGGCCGTTTCCCGGTATGGAAGCGATCGTCGTCGACTCGACCGGCAACGTTCTCCCACCCGGGCAGGAAGGGGAGTTGGCGTTTTGCGGCAAGCAGGTTGCGAAGGGTTATTTCGGCGATGAAACGCTTACGCGGGCGCGTTTCCCGATGATCGACGGCCGGCGGTGGTATCTGACAGGGGACCTGGCCTATCGGGATGAGTCGGGGCTTTACCATCACGTGGGCCGCGTTGACAACCAGGTGAAGGTCCTCGGGAACCGGGTGGAGCTTGAGGAGGTCGAGGCCCAATTACGCGTCGTCTCAGGATCGCTCACGGTGGCCGCGGTTGCCTGGCCGATGCAGCACGGAACGGCGACCGGATTGGTGGCGTTCATCAGTGGCGCCTCCACGTCGCTTCCTGACATCAGCAAGGCGCTGAAACTGCGCTTGCCCTCGTACATGGTTCCCACACGCATCCATGAGCTGGACGCCATGCCCATGAGCGGCAACGGCAAGACCGACCGGAAGGCGCTCGCTCGGATGCTGGACGAGAACCTGTTCTAATGTGGCGCGCCTGCAAAGC
Source organism: Terriglobia bacterium (assembly GCA_035949375.1). Lineage (GTDB taxonomy): Bacteria > Acidobacteriota > Terriglobia > UBA7540 > UBA7540 > Gp13-AA77. Next base: position 13,133 of record DASZIG010000032.1, read on the forward strand.
GTCGAGCGGCAGGAATTTCAGAGGACATTGTCAGTGAGACAGCTCGCGACTCCCGCGGTGACACCTGAGTTGGGCGCCATTTCAGGGGGTGAACGCAAAACCTCCTGGATTGGAACACTAAGCGATTTTCGCCTGATCCCAGCCCTCGAGCGTAACGAAGAGAATCTCGCCTTCGCCGCGACCATCACGGGCAAGTTGGTTCTGCTCCTGCTATTTGGGGGCGGTCTCATCATCCAAAACAGTTGGCGGAACGCGGCAATCCTGCTGGCTATTCTGGCGGCGGCCGCATTCCTGCCGAATCATCGCCGCCGTGTGCTGACGATCGGCAGTTTGCTTTGGCTCGCTGCGAATCCGTACTGGTTCGACTGGGCGGTCCCGCAGTTTGTCGCCGGATCGAACCCGTCGACAGCCGGCTGGGACTTTCGGGCGCTGTACGGGGTCAGCCTTGTGGCCTTGCTCGGCCTCGCGACAGCGTGGATCAGCCTGGCACGCCGTCATCCGGCCCTGTTCTTCTGTCGTCGTCCGCTCGTTACCCTGTTCCTGCTCTACAGCGCCCTGGTGATGCTGGCCTCCTTCACGGATTTGGACCGCGTTCGTGCCGCAGCATGGATTGCGATCGTCGTTCTCGGGGCGTACCTCTGGTTCCTGGCCTACGCGATCTCAGACCAGAGCAGCCGGGATCCAGACTCCCCCGTGAGCGAGATTGGGACGTTCCACGCCTTTTGGGGCTCAACGGCGACGCCGTTGCCTAAAGGCGCTGCGTACCTGCGGCGGATTGAATCGAAGACTTCGCGAGACCTCGCAATAACGCAATTGAAAGCGCTCAAGCTGCTCCTGTGGGCTGACATTCTTGGCTTCTGCAATCTCGGGTTTGGCAAGATCGCCCATGGAACGCTTGGCATTCCCGTCTTTGAGGACGCTTTTGACCGATGTGCGGCTCACGCGCCCTATCCCGGCTATTTGTGCTGGCTTGTGCTGTTGGCGGCGTTTGCGGAGAAAATTTTCGCGATTTCAGTTTGGGGCCACACGGCAATCGCGTGCTGCAGGATGGCCGGTTTCCGGGCGCTGCGCAATACCTACAGGCCGCTCAGTTCGAGGACGATCGCCGACTTCTGGAATCGGTATTACTTCTATTTCAAGGAACTCCTGGTCGATTTCTTCTTTTACCCGACATTTTTCCGATACTTCAGGCGGTGGAACCGGCTTCGCCTGGCAGTGGCCACATTCGCTGCGGCTGCCGTCGGCAACATGCTTTTCCACTTCATCCGTGACATCCGCTACGTCGCCGAACTCGGCCTCCGGCGCGCAGTCCTTGGATTCCACGTCTATGTTTTCTATTGCTGTGTTCTGGCAGCGGGCATCGTGGTTTCGCAGCTCAGGAGCTCTGTACGCCGGGCGCGGCCGCCATTTCTGGGAGGACTGCCCGCTCAGTTCGGCGTGCTGCTCTTTTTCTGCCTTCTGCAAGTCTTCGATGATGACGGTCGAACGCACGCGATCACCACGCACTTCGCGTTTCTGCTGCATCTGTTTGGCGTAGGAGGATAACCATGGAACTGCGCGAGATGACAAGGACGATGGTTGCGGATCTGCTGAGCAATAAGGGAGACCGAAGCCCCTTTGAGGACGCCGACTCCCTGATCGTGAGCGGACGGCTTCAGTCCCTCGATGCCGTGAGCATCGCGCTTTTTCTCGAGCGTGAATACGGCATCGACTTTTCCAGAGTTGGATTCGATCAGACTCAAATTGACTCGGTGGATGCGATCGTTGGATTGATCGAACGCGAGCGTCATGCGTGACCAGCGCTTGTAACGAGCTTCGCCTGAGCCTGCCGACTCCCCCGCCTTGTGCCCCACGTACCCCCCACGACCGCGCCGGTGCGGTCTTGTTACACGCGCTTCGAGAACGGCCGGGTTTCGGCCCATCTCTTGCATAATCACGGACCGGGACTGCCGCCCCTTGAAAAACAGGGCAGGGAATTCGCGTAGTTTCGCCGCGCGAGAGCATCCAAGAGTTGGCCGCTCGGTCATGCGGTAACGGGTGCGGCAGAGCCGTCGTCTACCCTGACAGGTCGCGCGGTTGCGCGCCGGCTTGGTGACGCAAATGGCGGCGAATGAGGGCACTATGGAATTCAGGTTTCCTTTGCTGAGGACTTTCGGCTTCTGCTGTGCGCTCGGAGCTCTCATGCTTGCTGCCCCGCCGGCGAGAGGCCAGGGCGCGCGTGCGGAGTCATTGCAGGATCTCAACGGGTCGCTCGTGGACCTCGCTGACAGGGTTTCGCCGTCGGTGGTTCAGATCCTGGTTGCGGGCTACGGCCTGCAACGGCAGGGGAATGAGGGTAGCGGCAACGCCGACGTCGTTGTCAGCCGCCAGCGCGCCATCGGATCCGGCGTGATCGTGGACCCGGGCGGCTACATCATGACCAATGCCCACGTCGTGGCGGGGGCCGAGCACATCCAGGTGGCGTTGTTGCCCCCAGCGTCGGGGCTTCAAGCCCTGCATCCGAGCGAGCTTCATCACACCCGGACCCTGGACGCAACCCTGGTCGGCAAAGACACCGACCTCGATCTCGCGCTCCTCAAAGTGAACTCGACCGGCCTCCCCGCTCTCAAATTCGCCGAGTACCGGAGCCTGCGGCAGGGGGAGATGGTTTTCGCCTTCGGCAGCCCGGAGGGCCTCGCCAATTCGATGAGCTTCGGGGTTGTCAGTTCGGTAGCCCGCCAGCCTGACCCCGACAGCGCCATGGTCTACGTCCAGACGGACGCCCCCATCAACCCCGGAAACAGCGGCGGGCCGCTCGTGAACATCCAGGGGGACATTGTGGGCCTCAACACCTTCATCGTGACATCCTCGGGCGGCAGCCAGGGCCTGGGTTTTGCCATCCCGAGCAACCAGGTCCGCTTTGCCTACGGCCAGCTTCGCCGCTTTGGTCACGTGCATCGAGCCCTCATCGGAGTGAATGCGCAGACCATCACGCCGGCGCTCGCCGCCGGTTTGAAGTTGCCGCAGGACTGGGGATTGCTGATCTCCGACGTTGTTCCGGACGGGCCGGCTGCGAAGGCGGGCGTCAAGATTGACGACATCGTGTTTTCCATCGATGGACAGCAGGCGGGAAGCCTGCCGGTTTTTGAACACGCACTGCAGCCGCACGTGGACGGCGATACGGTCCGCTTGCAGGTGTTGCGCGACGGACAAAAGGTGGAGCTCGAAGTCCCGGTCGTGGTGGCTCACCATAGCTACGACCAACTGACCGACCTTGCTGACGCCGAGAAGGACCTGGTGCCGGCGCTCGGGATCGTCGGGATCGACATAACACCCCGGGTGGCCGACCTGGTCGGGTCTCTCCGCATCACTTCGGGCGTGATCGTGGCGGCGAAAACAGCCGAGCCCTCGGGCTTCGAGACGCCGCTGCAGGCGGGCGACGTCATCCACGGGCTGAACGGCAAGCCCGTCACGGGAATCGACGACTTGCGCGCCGCCCTCAAAGACATTGCTCCCAACGGACCTCTGGTGTTGCAGGTGGAACGCGAGGGCCACCTGCTCTACGTAACCCAGGAATAGCGAGGCCAGCGTGAACCCGGTCCGCGTTGAGGCTCGACGAAAAGGCGCGTACGGAGTCGACGCTCCAAGCCTGCTGCCCATTCCGGCGGTTCTGATTCTGATCAACCTGGTGGACGGCATTGCCTCGCGGACCATCGTGCCCTTCGTGGCCGCGGGCGTGATCGTGGTCGCGATGGCCTGGGGTCTCTACGCATCGCGACGGGGAAAGTTCGTGGTCTGGGCGCGGCTGCTGAACGATCTTCCCTGGCGGGGCGACGAGCGCGTCCTCGACGTCGGATGCGGCCGCGGAGCGGTGTTACTCATGGCCGCCGAGCGCCTTCCGAGCGGCCGTGCCGTGGGGATCGATCTGTGGAAGAAGGGCGACCAGTCGGGCAATGCCGCCGAGGCCACGCGGCGCAACGCCGAAGCCGAAGGCGTAGCCGGCCGCGTGGAACTTGAGACCGCCAGCATGACGGCTCTGCCCCTCGCGGATGCGAGCTTCGACTGCGTTCTCTCGAGCCTGGCCGTCCACAACGTCAAGAGCTCCGGCCGGGACCGGGCGCTCGATGAGGCCGTTCGAGTGCTGCGTCCGGGGGGCCGCCTGATGATCGCCGACATCATGGGCACGCGCCAGTATCGAGCCCATCTGGCGAGGCTCGGCATGATCGATGTCGGCCGGCGCGGCCTCGGCTGGAGGATGTGGTGGAGCGGTCCCTGGCTGCCTACGCACCTGGTGACGGCCACCAAGCCAGCCACCCCGCCTTTGAACGGCACTGAACGGCCCTGAGCGGAACTGGGCGGAACTGAGCGGCGCCGAGGGAAACGGGGCGCCCGTGAGCGGCCCTGAGCGGCCACGCCTACCCGTCCGGCTCTCTCCCATCCATACTAAGAGCGATCACGCGGCAGCGTTCGGCCGCCCCACCAGTGCGCTTCCAGCGAATTGGTCTGCCGGGCTCCAGTGCAAGACTCTACTCTGTCCAAACGGCCCGCAAGACGGGTTTCGCTTCGAATTGCTAAAACGAAGCCACCGTCAGCGAGGTCGCATTGATTTTAAAGGACTTATGCCGATCATGGTTTGGCTCTTTCTGGCTTCGTTTGGCTTCGTTTTGACCCATTTTTCGGGCCGTTTTATTGATTCTATTGGGCTTAGTGGCTTCGTTTTGTAAAATTTTAGATTCTTTTTTTTGGCTTTTTGAGAGGGTTGTCGAGGGCTAGTCTCGGGGCTACACAGTCCCAGTTTTCTCGCGCCACCGGAGGGCCTGAATTGGCTTGCTTAGGGATCACGCGGAGCCGAAGAAAATTCGACACCTATTTGCTCGAAACCTCGCTTCCGAATTTGGGCCGAAAGTCTCAAAGTGGGTCCTGTTGTGCAAAAACTTGCAACCTAAACGCGCCGACCACAATCAGATAGCCATGCCCCACAGCATATCGACCTTGGTGACCCGCAATCTTCAAGACGTTTTCGGTGAGAACGACGCCGCGCGTCGTCGCGCGGCCATCGACGAGATCTGGGCCGAAGATGGCGTGTTCTACGACCCCAACAGCGGCGCCCACCGCGGCCGCGACGAGATTGATCGCATTGCGGGCGTGATCAGGGCTACTCATCCGGACTTTCAATATCAGCCAATTGCCGAGCCGGAGGAATTGGGCAATGGCGGGCGGCTCAAATGGGTAGCGGGCCGCGCTGGGGAGGCACCAGCTTACGCCGGGACTGATTTCATCATTGCCCGGGATGGCCGGATTGCCGCCGTCTATCTCTTTTTCGACAAGCTACCCTGAGTTGGGTAAGAATATACTTGAATAATCCACTTGAACGTGCTAGGATTTGAGCATGGAAAACGCACAGGAACCCAAGCTCGACACGCTCCAAGAGGCCATCGTCTACTTTTCCAACCCGGAGAACTGCCGTCAGTACGTCATCGCCCGCCGCTGGCCCGATGGCGTGACGTGCCCGCGCTGCGGGAACAAGAACGTGACGTGGCAGCCCAAGCATAACCGATGGCAGTGCTCCAGTCATCACCCGTTGCGGACGTTCACGACGAAGACCGGCACGATCTTCGAGGAATCGCCGCTTGGCCTCGACAAGTGGCTGGCCGCAATGTGGCAGGTTGTGAACTGCAAGAACGGCGTTTCGTCCTACGAGGTCCACCGGGCCATCGGCGTGACGCAGAAAACGGCTTGGTTCATGGACCACCGCATCCGGCTGGCGCTCCGCATGGGGTCGCTGGAAAAGGCGAAGGGCGAAGTCGAGGTTGACGAGACGTTCATCGGCGGCAAGGCGCGTTTCATGCACGCGGCACAGCGCCAGCGCCGCATCACTGGCACGGGCGGCAAGGACAAGACCGCAGTTATGGGCATCTTGGAGCGCGGCGGAACGATACGCACCGTTGTCGTGGAGAGCCGCCGCAAGAAAACTCTCCAAGCGGAAGTCCACAAGTATGTTGAGGTTGGCGCGGCGCTCTACAGTGACGCTCTGCTGTCGTATGAGGGACTGGCCGGTCGGTACGCGCATCAAGTCATTGACCACGCTGTGGCCTATGTGAATGGCAAGGTTCACACGAACGGACTCGAAAACTTTTGGAGCCTGCTAAAGCGCTCAATCCACGGAACGTACGTCAGCGTTGAGCCGTACCATCTGGCGCGCTATCTTGATGAACAGTCGTTCCGCTACAACAACCGGAAGGACATGAACGATGGAGAGCGGTTCGATCTCGCAGTGCGCCAGATCGTCGGCAAGAGGCTCACCTACGAGCAGTTGACCGGCAAGGCTGAGGGTGTTTGTCCGACCGAGCGCTGCCTCACAGACGGCAGCAGCGCGGAAGGCGTGGTACCCGAAAAACTGGCCCGGGTGTAGAATAGGGCAGCCCGGGGAGGTGAGTTGTGCAGGTCATCTCGTTCATGAACATGAAGGGGGGCGTGGGCAAAACCACGCTTGCCGTCAATGTGGCTTACGGATTGGCGACCGTCCACAAGAAAAACGTTCTGGTCGTTGACGGAGACCCCCAATTCAACGCGACTCAGTATTTGGTGAAGGACGACGTGTATCTAAAGCACCTGAATGATGACAAGAAGGGCACCCTTCGGGACATCTTCGTCCCGAGGCGCCCCGGTGCGGTTAGTACCGTGGAAGGGAAATCTAAAGCCGTCAACAAGGCCAAGATGCCTCTTGCGGCCTGCTCCATGCCGATCTTCAATGGCGGCAATGGTCGAGGAAGGCTTGACCTCATTCCGTCTGCGCTCCAGCTTATGGACATTGAGACTTCGAAACGCCTCACGGAAACGAAGCTCAAGGCTTATCTACAAGAGAAGGCAACTGGTTACGATTATGTAATCATCGACTGCCCTCCAACTATTTCGATTTTCACCCAGGCCGCAATACTTGCGAGCCACAAATACTTGGTACCGATTAAACCCGACCCACTATCCGTGATCGGCTTACCCCTTCTAGAGCGATGGCTTGAGGACTACACGGACGACGCTGGAGTCAAAATCTCAGCAGTCGGAGTAGTATTTACACTTGTTCGCGGCCCCTTGCCACGCAGGATGCGAGACGTAATGGCAGAACTGCGAGCCGAACGAACCGACGAGGTCTTTACTGATTACCTGAGCGAATCCACTGACGTTGCGGAATCGGTTGAAGCTCATCGTCCAGTTTTCATATACAAGCCTGGCAGTAAAACCGGAGATCAAGTTCTCAAAATCACAGATGAGTTCCTCACTCGTACGGCGGGAGAATGAGTTGGTTCAAGATAACAAACATCGAAGCTTTCTCACGTTTTTGCGACGAATCGTCGATGTAACGGTCGGATACTCGAAGGAAGACCTCATCGCGTTTCGGAGCATAGCATCGAGGGATTATCCATCCTTGGTTGCTTTGATTGATGAATACTTGAATATAGCCGAGAGGGCGGACACCGGCGTCGTGCCCAAGCGGCCGGAAGCGAGGACGACAAGAAAGCAGGATGCAGAACAAATGCATCTATTTGATTTGCTTCGCCAGAAAAGACTGTTCCCTTTGAATGAAGACTTGTCTCAATTTGCTGGAAGGGTTCTTCCGAATATGAGCCGTAGCCGATTCGACAAAATGTCCCGCGCCGATATCGCCGGTAGAATCATAGAATATCTTGAAACTCGCGACCGCAGTACGCGAGAGAAGCTTGAAGCCTCAATGCGAGAGGCTATGAGCCCTGGCGTCGAAAAATCCACCGACAGGCGGAGCTTCGTTTCAAAGTGGGAAAGGATCATCAAGGAAACTCAGCTCTGAAATGGCCAAGCGGCCCGTACCGGCATTGAGTACTGACTTTTCGAATGTTCTGTCCTTCCTGACGGAGCACAGGATTGTTCCTCTATCTCCCCCAGGGAGCCTTTTGGACATTGCAAGGCGAATACACAATGCCACATATAGTCTCATCCTCTGGCGTTTCCGCCTCCGCCGTCTGTCGGAGAGTGGGCGTCCTTTCATTGAGGAAATCGCTTCCGACGCACTTCAGATTCTTCCGCAGGTCATGATGGGATACGGAAAGACGGCAAAACTTCTGACCCGGGGAGTTATTGAGAACGCGCTGCGTCATATTTACTTTTCCGATCACCCTGTCGAATTCGATAGGATGAATCGTGAGGCCAAGTGGTATTTGACGCAAGAATTCCTTTTTGATTACCCAAAGACGCATCCCGTATTCATCGAAAGTGAACGCAGATTCGACGCCGTCAACAGGTTGTCATCTCTGTACAGCGAATTGTCAGCAGGAATCCACGGTCGAAGGGTCACTGATTTAGAGATGAGGGTGGCGCTCGGTAAAATACGGTATTCCGAAGATGCGGCGAACAGAGAAGCACCACTGATTGAAAGGTGTGCGGAGGCGGTGAATTTTCTACTTGCGATGTTCCATCGAGATAAGATGAGGTCTTTTCAGGTAGAGGACAGACGGATCATACTTCAGACGATGCCTTCCAAGGCGAGGCTCGTCTGGAAGGAAGAAGCCTAACAGTACACCCATCAATGACTTGTGTAAGCCCGGGTAAACCATCGCTGGAGGCCCGGGTCGGGAGAGAGCCGAAATGAAGCTAGAGGAACCGCCCGGGGTACCGTCAGAAACTCCGTGGACTCGGCTAGACCGCGCCTTCCGAACCGTCATCACCGTTCCCAAAGAGCGGCTGCTGAAAGAGGAAGCGCGATTGAAGCGCCTAAGCCAGCGGAAGCGGGCCAAGAAGCGCGGCTGACCGCCCGCCTGCCCTAAGCCCTTTAGTGCCGTAGCGTGGATTACTCAAATATATTGTTGCCCTGAGTTGGGCTCCTGTCGTGCGCGACACGTGTCGGGACGCTTTACAGTCAGGCAGTAAGCACGTCTCCGAATACCTTCGAACCTCTGGACAGATTGGCGTCTCAAAACGGGCCGGCTGGCGCAGACCTTTCTTTTCAGGTCTGCGCCGCCGACGCTCGACGATTCCCGATCGGATCATTTTACGCATCGAGCGGTCCCCCGAAGAAGTAGAGTGCCCAGCTTGACGAGGCGTGGTCTACCGATCGCCGATTTCAAGGTTAGCGATTGACGTTTGAGAGGCTGGCGGCCGCTGCTCTGTTTCAATTCCTTCATGGCGTAGAAGGGCCTGGTCGTCTCGTGCGTCGCGCAAGGTATCGTCAGTTGGCGGTTGGACGCTCGATACGCTCAACGGTGTACACCGCCAAAGTCTCTTCTTGCCGATGCAGTTCGAGGCCGAGTGTACCTAAGACCGTGAAAATACTTGGGAGGCGGGCGAAGCGGTTCGTGTCGGGGGCGGCGCCCGGGGGCGGAGGGGGCAACCGCATGGGAAGCCAACCTTGCGTGTTTACCGTGAACAGTCCGCTAAGCTGCGTGCGGTTGACGACCGGCAAATCAGCCCAGTTCTCGATGTAATGGGCAAGGTCATCCATGCTTATGGCTCTTGCGTTCAGGGGATGGCCGAAGCCGATAACAAAGGTATGACAACCTTCCGGGCCGGTGTCAAAGATGCAGTCTTTCGCGGTGGTTGCCGACCGTTGGAGTTTTGGCCCGCTGCTGGACACGGTAAGGGCATAGACTGACATCCGTGTATTCTCGACCCGCATCACGAGCCCGAAACGATCCGCAAGTAACCGGCGGATCATTTGTTTAGTTTGGCTCTGCGCGTCGCTGTCCTGAGAGGGTGCGGTGATGTTGGTGTGTGTTTTCCCTTCGATGTCGTACCTCTCGCGAAGGGTCCAGTCTGGAAGAGAGGAGAGACGTGGCGTCGGGTTGGCAGGCACGTCGTAAGCGTAACTCAAAAGGGTGATCACTGGGACTGCCTTCGCTTTTAAGTCGCCGTCAAGCAGGACTTGTACGCGCATGCTGCGCGAATCGGCCGAAGGAACAGGTCTTATGGCGATATCTTCGAATACTTGCGAGGGAGCGGCGGCGGACAAGGCCGCAAGGAAAAACAGAACCGCTCGGTAGACCATAGCCATGAAACGCGCCCCTCGATAACTACCCTAACAATTTGCCCGAAGAAGATTCTCGCGGCCAACCAGCCGGCCCACGCGAGAGAGGATGGCCCTCGATCTGCCGCGCCCATCCCGCCCAGTTGCTTCACTCGGGCCGCCAAACCGGACGCACCTCGACCGACGTCCGGCACGCGACGGCGGCCTTGCGCCCCCACGCCAGCGCCTCGTCCAAGTCAGCGGCTTCCAGCACCCAAAAACCGCCAATGTGTTCCTTGGTCTCCGCGTACGGCCCGTCGGTGATGAGCACCTTACCTTCGGGCTGCAACCGCAGCGACCTCGCGCTGCTTAACGGTCCCAGGCCGCCGACAAAAACCCTGACGCCGGCGGCCTCCATCTCTTCGTTGAGCGCGTCGATATCGCGCTCCATCGCTGCATCCTCGAGGGACCTGTCGTAGTCGTCGGGGTGGTAAATAGCCACAAAATACTGTGTCATGACTTCTCCTTCACTCTATCGACGAACGGCCGGACCGGGATTCGACCAATCGTCCAAGAACATTTTCCGGCCGCTTCTGCGTTGACGGAGCGCGGACGGGTCCGTACGCTATCGCGGGTCGAGGATTCCGCCCGGCACCGAGCCGTTGAGTCTGGACTGGCGAGCGCGTGTGCAGCACGTCTCACAAAAGGGTCCTTCACGCGGTCGCAGAAAGGTTTCTTTGCGCGACCGCTTTCGGGGAAGACTGGTGCGCAAGCTGGAATGCCTGGACGTGACCCAACGCGGACCCGGCGCCCCGGCGCAATCCGTCGGGGGAGTCGCGCGATTAAGCGGGAACGTACGTCAACCTGATCACGTCCTCGCCAATGAGATCGCTGGTCACAAAACGGAGCGGAGGCCGAGGGCCGGAGAAGAATGGCTTGCCGCGACCGAGTACGATGGGGTGGATGTAAAGTCGATACTCATCAATAAGGCCAAGGCCGGTTAGGCTTCCTGCCAACTCTGGTCCGGCAACTTCAATCTCCCCAGAGAGCTGAGCCTTCAGCCCACGGACCATCGCCTCGACGTCATCCTTGACCAGTGTGGCGTTGGGTCCGACCGACTTCAACGAGCGCGACACAACCCACTTCGGCTGGCTCCGCCACCACGCCGCGAAGTCGCGTTCCTCCGCGACCCACTCCGGGCCGTCTTCGTCCCAGTAACGCATGACCTCGTACATGCGGCGGCCGTACACACTGCCCGTCAGGGCGCGCACTTGCTCCATGAAATGACGAAAAAGCGCCGCGCTTGGCCTAAATTCCAGATGGTCGACGTAGCCATCCAAGGACTGGTTCAATCCGTAGACGAGCTTTGCCATGACACAAAACCTCCACCCCGGGTTCTTCAGAATAGTTTGAGCCGACGTTCCGCAAAAATGAGATTCTACACGATCTGCACGCCGCATTGGGCGCGCCGCATTGTGAGCGACGGGAAAGCCTTTGGCGTCAGCGGCCGCGATTTCCCGTGCTCTGAGATCCCGCGAGCAGCGCCGTCAGCTCTTCATGCGTGATGACCGCCGTCCCGAACTTCAGCACTACGCAGCCTCCTGCCAGGTTGGCGAGACTTGCGGCCTCCTCCAGGGAAGCGCCGGCCGCGAGAGCGAGGGCCATAACGGCGATCACGGTGTCGCCGGCTCCGGTCACGTCGTAGACGGGCCGTGGAAGGCTGGGAATTTCGCGCACGGCGCCGTCGGAGTCCACCAGGGTCATGCCGTCTCCGCCGCGCGTGATCAGCAGTGCCGAGCAGCCGAGGGTTGCGCGCAGCGACGGTGCGCCAGCCTGCCGGGCGGCGCTGTCGCGCAGGGGCGCGCGGGCCATCAGCTCGGCCTCCTGCAGGTTCGGAGTGGCTACCGTCGCTCCTTCGCAGACCTCGGGGTGCTCGGGCTTGGGGTCGACCAGCACCGGGATGCCGCGCTGCCGTGCTGTGGCCGAGAACTCGCCGGCGAGCTTCGTCGTCACCGAGCCCTTCAGGTAGTCGGAGATGATCAGCGCGTCGAGGCCAGGCGCGTCGAGCCCGGGCGCGCCACGGGCGAACTGGCGGTCGAATTGGCGGTCGAATTGGCGGCCTAATCGGCGGCCTAATCGGCGGCCCAACCGGCGGCCCAACCGGCGGACGAATCGGCGGGCCAGCAGCCCCTCCGAGCGCTCTGAAATGGGGCGCGGCTCCTCGACGTCGAGCCGCAGCAGTTGATGCTGATGCGCCACGATCCGCGTTTTGTGGGGCGTGATGCGGCCGGGTTCTTCCACGAGGCTCGCGGCGTCGATTCCGCGATCCGTCAGCAGGGCCCGGAGCCTGCGCCCCCCCTCGTCGTCGCCGAGCGCGCCAAACACGACGGGTTTGCCTCCGAGAGCGGCCACGTTGGCGGCCACGTTTCCGGCGCCGCCGGGAAAGATCTCGCGCCGGCCCGGGTCCCGCATCAGCACCACGGGCACGGGCGCCTCGGGCGAGATGCGGGTGGCCTCGCCGCGCAGCAATTCGTCAAGCATCAGGTCGCCGAGGATGCCGACCCTGAGTCCGCGAAAGCGCCGAACGACATCTTCAAGCCTTGACATTGGCTTTTTCATTTGGCTTCGTGCCTTCCCGCCGAAGCGTTTCGAGGCAGGCCCGAAGGGCCGATCCACCAAAGCCCAGGCCAACGGCCTGGGTTTGGGTTCCGACCGAATCATTCGAGGCAGGCCTGAAGGGCCGATCCACCACAGCCCAGGCCAACGGCCTGGGGCAAAAAAGGCCGAAGCGCAGGCCGAGAGCCCTGAAAGGGCGACCCCGCGGCTGTGGCCGTGACTACGGTTTTGTCGCGCCCCTTCAGGGCTCTGAGCGCATGTCGCCTCGAATCTAAACCCAGGCCGTTGGCCTGGGCTTTGATGGATCGGCCCTTCGGGCCTGACCCTAGCCCCTCCCGATCCGAGGAGGTGAGCTGCCGGCACGTTCTCCTCAGGTCCTCCTGACGGCTCCTCACGGGCTCGTTGCGCCGTTGACACACCGTGCCAGCCATCCTACCGTAGATCAGAGTGGGTCAGCGTCCTACAACATGGGTCCGGGACGACGCGCGGACAGCGAGCGGCCAGAGCGGCCAGGCCGGCCCAGGCGGCCAGACTGGCCAGACCAGACAGAGCGGCGATCCGGCCGCGCTAGCCTCGCGTTCGCCTCGGATCGCCGTAGTGCGCGCCGGCGCCATCGGCGATACGGTAATGGCGACCCCGCTCGCTCGCGCTATCCGCCGTACTTATCCCGACGCCTACCTCGTGTTCCTGTGCGCTCGAAGCGCCTGCGACGTGGTTCGCTACAATCCGCACGTGGATGAGATCATTCCGCTGGCCGCCAGGCATCTTCCGGCGTGGCTGAGCCTCGAAAAAGCGCGCATCGCGCGCCGCCTGGCCGAGCTGCGCCTGGACGCCATGGTGGTGCTCGAGAGCCATCCCAGCTTCACGGAGCTTGCGCGCCACTCCCGGGCCACCCGGATCATCTCCTACGGGGCGCTTCCGGGCGTGCCAGGGGCCGAACTCGCCCACTTCGATCCGGCGAAGCACTCGATTGAGAACAACCTGCGCGCGGCGGAAGGGTTGGGAGTGCGTCCCGCCGGGCTCGAAATGGAGTTGCACTATCCGAAAGAGTTCGACGACCGGATGCGAGAGCGTCTGAGGCTCGCGGGGGTGCCTGAGGGCGCCCGGGTGGTGGGCATTCACGCGGGCTGGGGCGGGCGGAAGCATTCGGTGGAGCAGACCCGGCTGAAGAGCTGGCCGCCCGACCGTTTTGCGCGCATCGCCCGGTCCATCGTCACCGGTGAGGAAGCCCACGTTATTCTGACCGGCGCGCCGGTCGATCGTCCCCTTACGGAGTTCATCGCCCGCGAGTCCGGCGTCCCATGCCTGAATCTGGCGGGCGAATTGTCGCTGCTGGAGTTGGCGGCCCTGATCCGGCGGCTTGACCTTTACGTCAGCATCGACTCCGGCCCGGCGCACATGGCCGCGGCGCTCGGCACGCCTCTTGTCGCGCTCTGGGGTCCCGCCATCCTGGAACAAACGCGGCCCATATCGTCGGGCGGACCGGTGCGGATTCTGCGGGAATTCGTGCCCTGCGCGCCCTGCTACGGCACGCCGTTGATGAAGTCCTGCCGCGATAACATTTGCATGAAGAGGATCGAAACGGGCCGGGTGGAAGAAGCTGTCCACGAGTCGCTGGCGGTGGCAGGCGCAAATCCCAGGCGCTATTGAGGGTCGATTCTTGCCTCATCGACCAGCATCACGGGAATATCGTTCTTCACGGGGTACACACGGCGGCATTGGGGGCACTTGAGCCCAAGATCGTCGGCCGTAGGCGTCACGGACACCTTGCAAACCGGGCAGACCAGGATTTCCAGCAGGACTTGCGAAACCGGCATCGTTCTCACCTCCAAAGGATCAGGGTTAAAAATCTAGCAGAGGACTTGACGAAAAACAAGCAGCCTGGTCTCGTGTGGCCTCGATCGTGCGAGTAGCCGGTTCATACACCCCAAAATGATCGCTTTAGCCGGGGTTTCAAGGTGGAGTATTACTCGCGTCTCCCCCGGAGTCCCCAGTGTTCTGAGGCTCCGCGGCTTGACTTAGTCGTCATCCAACCGATAGAATCCAGGCTTCATATTTGGGGGCCCCTACCAGTGATAAGGCAGTCTGGATGGAATAGGCCCGGACGACTCTCAGGCCGCGGGCCTCGTAGTGTGGCTGGCGACTGGCAGGGCTCGGAATTCTGGAGGAATAATTCTGGTGAAAGGCAATCGCTATCTTCCCTTACTCGCCGTAGCAGGGTTCGTTCTTTTTGGCCTTGGCATGCCCCAGGCTTCAGCCCAGAGCTATTTGTTCAACGAGGCCGGTTTCACGACCGGCATAAACACCTCGCCCGAAGTCTTGGTTTCCGCGGATTTTAACGGTGACGGCCAGCCGGACATCGCCACCGCGGACCACAACGCCGCCACCGTCACCATCCTGGTGGGCAACAGCAATGGAACCTTCTCCACGGTGCCAAACGCCGTCAGCGGGACCGTCGGCAACGATCCCGTGGCGCTGGTCGCGGCGGACTTCAACAATGACGGCAAGATCGACCTGGCGGTGGTCTCGTCGAGCGGTAACGCCGTCGCACTGCTGATTGGCAATGGTAACGGGACTTTCACTGTGTCGGGCACGCTCGCGACCGGCAATAATCCCGGGTCGATTGTCGCGGGGGACTTTAACGGCGATCAGAATATCGACCTGGCAGTGTCGAACTTCAACGACAGTACGATCTCCGTATTTCTGGGGAACGGAGACGGTACTTTTGGCGCTGGGACCACGTTCGCGACGGGCGCAAGTCCGGATAGCATTGCTGTAGGGGACTTCAACAAGGACGGCAAGCTCGATGTGGTCACTGCCGATGGGGCGGCGAATAGCGTCTCGATTCTGCTCGGTAATGGCGATGGGACCTTCCAAACGCACGTGGAGTATTCCTGCGGTCAGGAGCCGCTCCAGGTTATCGTCGACGATTTCAACCAGGACGGCAACCCCGACTTGGCCGTGGCGGACGGGGGCCAGAACGATGTCGTGATCATGCTCGGGACAGGCAACGGCAGATACGCAAGCAGCAAGCTATTTGCCCTCCCGAAGGTGCCGCGCAAGCTCGTGAGCGGAGATTTGAATGACGATGGCATCCCGGACCTCGCGTACACCAGCACTGCCGGCGGATTCGCGGGAATCCTCCTGGGAACCGGCAGCGGCACGTTCAACAATGGGGCGATGTATGCCACCGGCAACTCCGGCCAGTTGCCGGACGACATCATCACCACCGACGTCAACGGCGACGGGCGCCTGGACCTCGCGATGGTTAATCCGGCGGACAATGACGTGGCCATTTTGCTTGGGAACGGCGACGGCACTTTCGCGAGTACGACCACGGTTTCAAACGTGGCGAGCGGACCGGTCGCTGTGGCCACCGCCGACTTCAACGGTGACGGCAAGCTCGACGCGGTGGCTGTGAGCGCTACGGATAACTCCGTCTGCGTCCTGCTTGGGAACGGCGATGGCACCTTCCAGTCACCCGTCAACTGTAACAATCCGGTTGGCGCCAACCCTCAGGACGTCGCCGTGGGTGACTTCAATGGCGACCAGCATCCCGACCTGGCGGTGGTGAATGAGACCGATGGGACCGTCTCAGTCCTGCTCAACAACGGCGATGGCACCTTTGCGAACGCCGTAACCTACCCTGTCGGGCAGTCCCCGCTCGGGGTGGCCGTTGGAGATTTTAACGGCGATGGGCTGCCTGATCTCGCGGTGGCGAACTACGGCGATGCCACGGTTTCAGTTCTGCTGAACTCGGGCAACGGCGCCTTCGCCACAGCGGTGCCTTATGCAGCCGGGTCAGGCCCGAGTTCGGTGGCGGCGGCGAATCTGTTCGGTCACAGCAAGGGCACGCTGGATCTGGCGGTCGCGGACCAGACCGGCAATACGGTCTCGGTGCTTGAGGGCAACGGGGACGGGACCTTCCAGACAAACGTGACATACTCCACCGGCTCCAACACAGGCCCCGTGGCCGTGAGCATCGGAGATTTCAATAAGGACGGTTTTCCGGACTTGGCGACGGCGAACACAACGTCCAGCACGGTTTCGATCCTGCTCAACAGCGGCACCAGTAACCCCGGTACTTTCGGCACTGCTGTGAGCTACCCGACCGGCCTCTCGCCCTTTTCGATTGCCACCGGAGACCTGAACGGCGATGGCTCCCTGGACCTGGCCGTGGGTAACACTTCGGCCAACGTCAATGCCGTCTCGACGCTGTTCGGTAACGGCGACGGCACCTTCCAGACGCACCTCGAGCACGCCACGGGCTTCATCCTTGGAGGCAGCGCCGAAGGAGTGGCTCTCGGCGACTTCACGGGCACCGGTAGTCTGGATGTGGCCGCGGCCGATCAGCTTCTGAACGTGGTCGACGTGTTCCTGAACACGCCGGTCACCGCCATTTCACCCGCCCAGCTTACTTTCCCCGGTACGCTCGTGGGGTCTACGAGCTCGGCTTTGACGGTTACGATCAGCAATCCGGGCAGCACTCCGCTGCCGTTTACGAGCGCCGCCATTACTTTGGGGACGTTCACCGCCACCAACAATTGCCCGTCCACCATCGCCGTGGGGGGAAGTTGCACCGCCAGCGTGATCTTTGCTCCCACCACGGGCGGCACAGCCACGGGAACTTTGACGATCACCGACGGCGATGTCACCAGTCCGCAGGCCGTCGCTCTCACCGGCACGGGAACTGCGCCCACGGTTTCGCTATCGCCTACCACCGTGACCTTCGCCGGCCAGAACATCGGGACCACCAGCGCGGCGCAGACCGTCACGCTCAGCAACACCGGCACCGGCCCGCTGAATATCACCTCGATCGTCGCCAGCACCGAGTACGCAGAGACGAACACTTGCGGCAGCACCCTCGCCGCCGCGGCCATGTGCACCGTCAGCGTGACCTTCACACCAACCAAGGCGGGAACCCAGACCGGAACCCTGACCTTCACGGATAACGCCACGAACAGCCCGCAGACCGTGGCCCTCACCGGGTCAGGCTCGGGCGCCTTGGTCGGCCTGACGCCGTCGTCGGTCACCTTCGCCAGTCAACCGGTGGGCACCACCAGCGCTCCCCAGATCGTCACGTTGACCAACACCGGCAACACGAACCTGACCGTCAGTTCGGTCACAGTGTCGGGCCCCTACGCGGTGACCAACACTTGCGGCGGCACGCTCGGAGGCGGCGCTTCCTGCTCGATCACCATCACCTTCACGCCCACGGCGACCGGAACACAGACCGGGACGGTGACGATCGCGGATAACGCCTCCGGCAGCCCGCAGACCGTGCCCCTGAGCGGGACCGGAAGCACGGCGCCGCTGGTCGCGCTGTCGCCGACCACCATCTCGTTCCCGACCACGCCCGTGGGCATCCCCTCGACTGCGGTCGCTGTGACGCTCACCAACAACGGCAACGCGGTCTTGAATCTTACCGGCTTCAGCTTTAGCGGTGCCAATCCCGGTGATTTCAGCGAGACCGGCAACTGCACGTCGAGTCTGGCCGCCGGCGGCAAATGCACCATCATGGTGACGTTCACGCCGATGGCAGTGGGCAACCGCTCCGCCACCCTGAATGTGGCAGACAACGCCACCGGCAGTCCTCAGACGCTCCCAGTCTCGGGCACCGGCAGTTCCGAGGCGATCGCTTCGCTTTCACCCACCAGCCTCAATTTCGGCAGTCCGAACCTCGACGTGAGCACGTCCAAGGCGGTCACCTTGACCAACACGGGCAACGCCACGCTCACAGTCAGCTCGGTCAGCATTGACGGAAGCAACAGTTATACGGAAACCAATAATTGCACTTCGGTGAGCGCCGGCAAAACCTGCAGTATCACGGTTACGTTCGACCCCACGACGCTCGGAACGCTCTCGGCCACGCTGGATGTGGCGGACAACGCCGGCGGCAGCCCGCAGATCGTCACGCTCAGCGGAACGGGGGTCGGGCCGTCCGTCGGCCTGGCGCCCACAAGCCTGACCTTCGGCGGACAGTTGGTTATGACCAAGAGCGCCGCCAAGACCGTGACGCTCACCAACTCCGGCACCACGTCTCTGTCTAATATCGTCATCTCCATCACGGGAACCGGGGCTTCGCAGTTCAGCGAGAGCAGTACCTGTGGGACGTCGGTCAGTCCCGGAGCAAGTTGCCCGATCAGCGTGATCTTCGCGCCGGCCTTGGCGGGCAACCAAGTGGCGACCCTTTCGATCGCGGATAGCGCACAAGGAAGCCCGCAGAGCGTTGCCTTGTCCGGCGCCGGCTCGGGGTTCTCGCTCGGCGCGAGCAATTCGACGGCCATGGTTTCGCCCGGAGTATCCGCGATTTACAACCTGAACATTACGGGCCTTGGCGGCTTCAACCAGACGGTGTCGCTCACGTGCACGGATTCCATAACCTCGTCGTCGTGCACCGTGTTTCCGAGTTCGCTCACGGTCACGGCTCCGAACACGGCCACGGCCAACGTGAGCGTCCTGACCACGGCGGGAACCCTGCCGCCGAAGGCCCCGCGCGCACCGGCGCCGCCCCGTCCCTGGATGTGGCTGGGCACCGCGGCGACCCTGGCTCTCGGGATCAAACTGCTGACCCGGCGTCTGAGGAGATCACGCCCGCGAAGCGGCTGGGCGCTGGCGGGAGCTCTGGCCCTGGTGCTCGTGTGGGCAGCGTGCGGCGGAGGATCGAACAATACCATCACTGGGCCCACGCCAACGCCAACCGGCACGTATTCCGTCACGGTGACGGGCACTTCGACCGGCGTCACGGCCAGCACTACCCTGAGCGTCGTGGTCCAGTAAACTCGCCTGCAGGCCGCCGTCCGTTGCTGCCGTGAAGCCACGGAAGGGCGGCGGCCTTTTCTCCTTCCAACGTGCCATCGGCAGTCGCCGCCCCTAGACCTCTAGCAAAACCCTGACCTGTACGTTGTGGGGTGAGCGCCTGATTGCTGGCCCCACGACGCGCCGGGGGCTGATTTTCCGACGAAGGATTAGGGATTAGCGACCAATGTGAGAACTCAACGGCTCATTTGGCGAAAGAACTCCTGGCGGAAGTTGCGGCTCAATGTCAGTTCCGCGCCGTTCTTAAGCTTCACGATATAGTCCCCGTGGAACAAAGGGTGGAGCCCTCGAACCGCGTCCTTGCGAACCAGCGTCGACCGATGAATGCGAACAAAGTGTTTCGGGTCGAGGCTCAGGTGCAGGCTTTGGATCGTCTGCCGCGTGATGTGGGTAGCGCCGGGGGTGTGGATGACGGCATACTTGTTGGCAGCCTCGATCCACAGAATCTGCTCGACAGGAACGAAAGTAACTCCCTTTTCATCACGAACGACCAAACGGGGGAGCCACTGATTCTCGGCGCCGTTATCGAGGTCCCCCGCAGCCCGGCCGTTCCGAATTTCCAGGCGTCGCATCGCCCGTTCGAGCGAGACCGCCAGGCGGTCGCGGTCAAATGGCTTGCGAAGATAATCGACGGCCTCCACCTCGAATGCCCGCACGGCGTACTCGCTGTAAGCCGTAACGAAAACGAAGGCGGGCATGGACTCACCCCGGATCTCTTCGATGACCTTGAATCCGTCCACTTCCGGCATCTGAACGTCGAGGAAAACCAAGTCGGGGAGCAGTTTGCGAATCAGGTCGACGCCTTCGACTCCACCCGATGCTTCCCCGACAATCGCGACACCCTCTTCTTCGGCAAGCAGTTCACGGAGATACTGTCTTGCATGCGGCTCATCCTCAACGAGGATCGTGCGCATACTCACTCTGATAGTGGGCATTCTGCTCCTCGCCTGATTCTGCCTTCCGAAAAGGCAGCGACAAGTCAATGCGAACTCCGCCTTCCGGCCGGTCATTGTACCGAAAAGTGAAATCGTTGCCGTAATGGAGTCGCAGACGCGCCAGCGTATTGCTGAGCCCGACCCCATGGGCGGCAGAGGGCGAGGACGGCGCGCGGACCGCCCCGTCATTCTCGAGGCTCAGCAAGAGCCGATGGCCATCGCGGTGGGCCCGGAACACAACCTGGCAGGGTCCGGCAAGCCGGCCGGCGCCATGACGTATGGCGTTTTCAAACAGCGGCTGCAACAACAGGTAGGGTACCTCGGCGGTGGTTGCCTGCGCCTCGATGTCGTAATGGAGCATCAGGCGGTCGCCCAAGCGAACCCTCTCGATGCCCAGATAGAGGTCCATGAATTCCAACTCCTCCGCGAGGCTGCGAAAAGATCTGGCGCCGTTCTTCAGGGTAAGGCGCAGAAAGTCACCGAGTGCCACAACCATGCGGCGTCCATAGGCCGGCTCCTCTCCGATGAGGCCCGCAATCGTATGAAGGGTGTTAAACAGGAAGTGCGGATGAAGCTGCATCCGCAACGCCTCCAGGCGTGACACCGCAAGCTGGCGTTCCAGATCCATCGCGCGCATTCGCTCCGACTGAAGATCCCGCAACACCTGCCAGGCCTCGATTGCGATCACCAATACGATTCCTATCAGCACGTCATTCGGCAGAAACCGGACCAGTTCCGACCGGATTAGGTCCTGAAACGTGGGATAAGAAGAATGTTCTGGGAAATAGGTCGGGAACATGATGGCCAGGTGGATGACGGCCACCAGCATCCCTATCACCGCAATGAGGATCAGGAGGACCCCTGCGTTCCGGATTGTTTTTGAGTCTTTCAGCGGGAAGCGCCGAATGAATTTTACAAGAAGGGGCAGCGCGAGAGCCCAAAGGGCAAACTGCACGGCGTTTGAATAAAGAGCAAAGCCCAGGGGTTTGTGGCCGAAGTCGCTGACTTCCAGAACGGCCGTGAAGAACACAGATACGGCGGCCCAGCCGAGAATGACGATTTTAAGGCGAGCCATCACGGACATTAGCGAACTATAGCGCCTGGTCGAGAGGCAGCGTCCGCAGCCGTTTGCCCGTTGCCGCAAAGATCGCGTTTGATACCGCCGGGCCGACGGAAGGGACAACCGGCTCGCCGATCCCGGTGGGCGGCTCCGCAGACTGCACGATGTGCACTTCGACGCTGGGCATTTCGTCGATTCGCAACAGCCGGTAATCGTGAAAGTTCGATTGTTCCACGGCTCCGGCTTTCACGGTAATCCGCTCATGGAGGATTGAACTCAGGCCGAAGGCCACTCCGCCTTCCACCTGCGCCCGGATGATATCCGGGTTGACGGGAACGCCGCAATCGATGGCGCAGAACACGCGATCTACCTTTACGCGCCCGCTCGGACCGACGCTGACTTCCGCCACGTGAGCTACGGACGTCTTGAAGGAGTAGTGTACTGCGATCCCGCGCCCTTTGCCCGCCCCGAGCGGTGCACCCCAGTTCGCTTTGGCCGCCGCAAGTTCGAGCACCTGACGGTCACGGGGAAACTTGGCGAAGGTGCTGTCACGAAAGTGATCGTCGATGGCGAACTCGAGTATCTGCTTTTGGCGGGGGTCCTTTGGCAAAAGCGCGCGGCGGAATTCGAGGGGATCCCGGCCCGCGGCCTGAGCGATGTCATCGAGGAACGTTTCGACCGCAAATGCATTGTGACTGTCGCCCACGGACCGCCACGGCGAGACGGGTATTCCGGAGGTGGTTGAATGCAGGTCCACGAGAATGTTGGGAATATCGTAGGGGATGTTGCTAGCGCCCGCCACTGAAATAAAATCGACGCCATTCGTCACATAGCCAGGCTGGCCTGCGAAAATGGATTGCCCCACAATCCGGTGATGCCACGCGATCAGATTCCCTTCCTTGTCAAGTCCGGCCGTCAGCCTATGAAGGTACATGGGACGGAACTCATCAGCGCGCATCATGTCTTCGCGGGTCTCGATGAGTTTCACGGGGAAGCGGCCTCCGGTTGCACGGGCGACTTCGACCGCGATCCCGGCTCCGCCGCCGCCCCCGCCGTAGCTGCCACCCCCGTACAGGGAGTGGATTTGGACTTGTTCTGGGCGAAGACCGGTAATGTGGGCCGCCGTGTTCTGGAGTGCCGTTGGCGCCGCGTCGTAGGTCCAGATGTCGCAGCGATCTGCCGAGAGTCTCGCAACCGCGCTATCCGGTTCCATGGGCACATGCGCCAGATAGGGAAACTCATAGGTGGCGGTCAGTGTGCGCGCCGCGCCGGCCAACCCCACAGCGGCATCGCCGTCCCGGCGTGCAACGGTGCCGGGCTGGTCCAAAAGCGTGCGGTACTCGCGAAGCAGTTCGGAGGTTCCGCGCACCTCGCATTTCGACTCGTCCCACTCGATTTTGAGAGCCTTGCGGCCTCGCAGTGCCGCGGGAAAGGACCTCGCGACAACGGCGACACCCTCGGATACCCGAACTACTTCGATTACGCCCGGCACGGACTTCGCCGCCACGGGATCGAAACTTCTCGGCAGCGCGCCGAACCGTAGAGGTTTTTCCACCGAGGCAATGACCATATCGGGGAGCGAGACATCGATGGGGAACAGCGCGCTACCGTTGCTCTTCGCTTTGCCGTCCACGCGAGGGAGACCGGCGGCGCCAATCAGCTTAAAATCCCTGGGGTCTTTCAGCGTGACGCGCGCAGGCGGTGGCATGGTTGCCGCTAAGAGGGCCAGATCGCCAAAGGCGGCCTGCTGCGATGAGCGTAGGTGTTTGACCACCCCGTCTTCCACGGTGACCTCGTTGCCAGAAACATGCCAGCGCTGGGCCGCCGCAGCTACTAACATCGCGCGCGCCATCGCGCCCGCCTGCCGATATTGTTCAAACGAGTTCGAGATCGAGTCGCTGCAACAAGTCGATTGCACACCAAACCGGAGGTTTTTATAGAGATTATCGTCAGCGGGCGCTGGCTCAACCCGCACCTGCGGCCAGGCGGCGTCGAGTTCTTCGGCTAAGATCGTCGCCAGACCGGTGTAGGCGCCCTGCCCCACTTCGATATGTTTGGAAATGACCGTAACGCTGTCATCGGCGCCAATTCGCAGAAAGGCGTTGGGCGCGAACCCGAGCGGCTGCTCGATAGCTTGCAGGGCAAGCGCCGCCCTCCGCTCAGGAAGATAGAAGCCGATCACGAGGCCTGGCACAATAGCGGCTCCGGCCTTAAGAAACTGTCGCCTGCCAGGGACTTTAACGACGTGGGTTTCGTCTTTCACTGTGCGCCCCCTTTCTCATCTCCGCGGCTTCATGAATTGCTGCCCGGATACGCGTATACGTGCCGCAGCGGCAGATGTTTCCGCTCATCGCCGCATCGATTTCCGCATCGGTGGGATCCCTCTTCTCATTCAGCAGGGCAATAGCGGACATGATTTGGCCCGATTGACAGTAGCCGCACTGAACGACATCCAGCTTTTCCCATGCACTCTGTACGGCCCGCGCGGAGGCGCCGGACACACCTTCAATCGTCGTCACTGGCTTCCCGGCAACTGCGCTGACGGGTGTGACGCACGAACGGACAGGCTTCCCGCCTAGGTGCACAGTACAAGCACCGCACTGGGCAATCCCACATCCATACTTGGTGCCCGTCAGGCCTGCGTTCTCCCGAATGGCCCAGAGAAGCGGTACGTCACCGGCGAGGTCCAGAGTGATAGTCCGGTCATTTAGAGTGAGAGTTACTGACATAAGGTGGTTTCCCTGCCGCGAAGAATAAGCCTCCGAGTGCGGACCTGCCACCCATTTGTCGCCAAGTGGACTTTTTGCGGTGCGAAACGCCTGGTCAAGGGTTCTGGGTTGCGGAGCGTCTAAAACTCCCGGGCGTTATGGAGAAAAGCCACTTCTTACGCCCGGGCATGGGTTCAGGAGGGAATGGTTTCTGCCACTTCAAACTCTCGGCCGCGCCATCGCGCATGAAGTCGGCCACCTGCTGCTTGGGCCCAATTCGCACTCCCTCACCGGCATTATGCGGGCAGCCTGGAACACAGAGGATTCACGCGCGAGTTCCTGCGGGAGCGTCTGCCACGGAATGCCGCCGCGGAGGACGAAGACAATGCCGGTGAGGCACGCGCGATCAGAGACGTGCGGCGAGCCGCCGCGCTTCAGACCGGGGATTCGCTTGGTTGGGGTCTCAAGAGCGGGAACAGGATGACGTCGCGGATGGAACGGGAGTCCGTCAGCAGCATCGCCAGGCGATCGATCCCGATCCCTTCGCCCCCGGTCGGCGGCAGTCCGTAGCTGAGCGCGCGGATATAGTCTTCGTCGATGGCGTGCGCGGTCAGATCGCCCGTCTCGCGCAGCATCTGCTGATACTGGAAGCGGCGGCGCTGCTCCTCGGGATCGTTGAGCTCGCTGAAGGCGTTGGCGATTTCCATCCCCGCCACGTAAAGCTCGAAGCGCTCGACAAGATTGGGATCGTCGGGACGCTGCTTGGAGAGCGGCGACACCTCGAGGGGAAAATCGGTGATGAAGGTCGGCTGAATGAGGCGCCGCTCGGCGACCTCTTCGAACAGAACCTGGAGCGCGGCGCCAGGCGCGGTCTTGGACCCGACTTCGAGCGGTTCGCGCCCGTTCGCCCGGGCCCAGCCGTTATAGGTTTCGGCCCAGGTGAGGATCGCCCGGGGTTCCGCCAGATCCTCAATCGCCGGCCCAGCGCTGCCTTCGGGCCAGTGTCGCACGACCGCCTCTTTCATCGTCAGGCGGTCAAAGCGCTCGAACGAAATGCGCTGCTCCGCGTAGTCGAACTCAAGCGAACCGTTGACCCTCGTGGCAACCTGCCGCAGCAGGCGCTCGGTGAGCGCGATCATCGCGTGATAATCGGCATAAGCCTGGTAGAACTCGAGCATCGTGAACTCGGGGTTGTGCTGTGTCGAGATGCCCTCGTTGCGGAAATTGCGATTGATCTCGTAGACGCGCTCGAGTCCACCCACGATGAGGCGCTTCAGGTAGAGTTCGGGAGCGACGCGCAGGTAAAGCGTAAGATCGAGCGTGTTGTGGTGGGTGACGAACGGCCGGGCCATGGCGCCGCCGGCGAGCGGCTGCATCATGGGCGTTTCCACCTCGACGTAGCCCTCGGCGTCCATGAAGTCACGAATGGCGCGGATCATGCGGCTGCGCTTCACGAACGTCTGGCGCACTTCCGGATTCACCATCAAGTCCACGTAACGCTGCCGGTAGCGAATCTCCACGTCGGAAAGGCCGTGCCACTTCTCGGGCAGAGGAAGCAGCGCCTTGGCCAGAAACATCAGGTGCTCGGCGTGCACACTCAGTTCGCCGGTGCGCGTGCGGAACAGGTACCCCTCCACACCGACCAAATCGCCGAGGTCCAGCAACTTGTAAAGTTCGAAGTCGCGCTCGCCGACCGCGTCGAGACGAACGTAGATCTGCAGCCTCGCCCCACCGCTCTGCAGGTGGGCGAATCCGGCCTTGCCGTGGGGCCGGATGGTCATCACCCGTCCTGCCAGCCGCACGGCCACGCGTTCGGCTTCGAGTTGCTCAGCGGTGTGTGACGAATAGGCGTCCAGTATCTGCTGAAGACTGTGGGTGCAGTCGTAGCGCTCGGGATACGCGGCAAAGCCGAGCGCCACAATGGATTCCAACTTCTTTCGGCGTTGCGCGACAAGATCGGATTGCTCGACGGTAGACACTGCGCTCCCTGTGGCTCGGCAGCTTGAATTTGAGAAATGCGGGGCTGCGAGGGCGAAGTCAGATTATAGAAAGCAGGCAAAGAGAGTGTCAACAAAACCGCCGAAGGCAGGAATGGTTCGTCATGAATCCAAGCTGCCCCCGATCGGGGCCTGCTCCTATTTGCCCTCGCCCGGTTCGGTGCTAGCATGGGGCATATGCGTATCGCCATCGCTTCCGATCATGCGGGATTCGAGCTCAAGCAGGAGTTGCGCCCTTACATTGAGAGCCTCGGCCACGAGGTGTCGGATTTTGGCGCACACAGTTACATGCCGGCCGACGATTATCCCGACTACGCGGAGCCTGTGGGGCTGGCGGTGAAGAACGGTGAGGCGGACCGGGGCGTCCTGGTGTGCGGAAGCGGCGTCGGCGTCTCGGTGGCGGCCAGTAAGATGACCGGAATCCGCGCCGCCGTCTGCCATGACACCTACTCCGCTCATCAGGGCGTGGAGCACGACGACATGAACGTGCTGGTGATGGGCTCACGCATCATCGCTATCGAACTGGCCAAGGAACTGGTGCGAAGCTTCCTGAACGCGAAATTTTCCGGTGAAGAACGCCATGTGAGGCGGCTTGGCAAAGTAAAGGCCATCGAGGCGAAATATTGCGCCGCCGCTCGCCGAGGTCCACCGGACCTCGCTCGGGCCTGCGCTGCGTCCGGCCCACCCTTGACCTCATCTAAGAGAGCAGGAGGAAATCAACCATGAGTTCCGTGAAAACCGCCGAGGCGAACGCCCTCAAAGAGCTGGCAGGCCTGGGTCAGGCGATTTGGCTCGACTACATCCGGCGCAATCTGATCACAAGCGGCGACCTCCAGCGCCTGATCGACGAAGAGGGCCTGAAGGGCATGACCTCGAACCCGTCCATCTTCGAGAAAGCGATTGTGGGAGGCGCGGAGTATGCCGGCGATCTCGAACGCCTGCGCGCCGGCGGACATCTTGACGCCATGGGCATCTATGAGGCACTCGCGATCAGCGACATCCAGGCGGCGGCCGGCGTTCTCCGCTCCGTCTATGACGAGACCGAGGGCAGGGACGGCTACGTGAGCATGGAAGTGTCGCCCTACCTGGCGCGCGAGACGGAGAGCACGATCCGGGAGGCGCGCCGCTTGTGGAAGGCGGTTGATCGCCCCAACCTGATGATCAAGATTCCCGGAACTGCCGAGGGACTTCCTGCCATCCGCCAGGCGATCGGCGAAGGAATCAACGTCAACATCACGCTGCTGTTCGCTCAGGAGCGTTACGAGCAGGTTGCGGAAGCATTCATTTCCGGACTTGAAGATCTGGCGGCCAGTGGCGGCGACTTGAAGCGCATGGCGAGCGTCGCCAGCTTCTTCGTCAGCCGCATCGACACGCTCGTTGACTCCATCGTGGAGCAGAAGCTGAAGAGCGGGGACAGCGCGGCCGACAAGGATCTGTTACAGAGCATCGAAGGCCAGGTGGCGATCGCCAACGCCCGCCTGACCTATCAGAAATACAAGGAGATCGTAGCGAGCCCGCGTTGGAAGGCCTTGGAAGCCAAGGGAGCGCGCACGCAACGGCTGCTCTGGGCGAGCACCAGCACCAAGAATCCGAAATATCGGGACGTGATGTACGTCGAGGAGCTGGTCGGTCCCGACACGGTCGACACAGTTCCGACCAACACTCTGGAAGCTTTCCGCGATCACGGCCGGCCTCGCCTTAGCCTGGAAGAGAACGTGGAGCAGGCTGCGCGGGTCATGGCGTCGCTGCCCAAGGCGGGCATCTCCATGAAGGATGTGACGGACAGGCTCGTCGTGGATGGAGTGCGCCTGTTTTCCGACGCCTTCGACAAACTGCTTGCGGCCGTGGACCAGAAAGCCTGAAGGTCCGGCTAGGTTCCGCGGTAGGACTTGAAGAAGAAGTACGCCGTCATCGCCCACGCCACCGCCATCACCAGCCGCTTGACCTTCGCGGGATCGACGCGTCGCGCGATGACGGCGCCGAAGTAGCCGGCGAGCGTCGAGCCTACCATCATCACCAGGGCCGGCTTCCAAACGATTGCGCGGTTGTAGATGAAGAGCCCGATGGCTACGCCGTTGATCAGCACGCCCAGGGCGCTCCGCACTCCGTTCATGGTGTGAATATTCCCCAGGCTCACGACCGCGTAAGCAGCGAGCATCAGGATGCCCATCCCGGCCCCGAAATAGCCGCCGTAGATCGATATGGCGAACTGCGCGAACGCGACGCCGAACAGAGCCTTGCCCGCGGAGCCGACGTCAGCGCCGCCAGCAGCGCCGCCACGGAGCCAGCCGCCGATGGTTCCGCCGAAAGTGAACAGCAAGGTGGCGAAGAGCAGCAGCCACGGGACCAGGCGCACGAAGGCGTCACCGGGTGTATGGACCAGCAGCCAGGCGCCCACCGCGCCCCCGGCGAAGCTCGCGACGCCGAGCGCGAGCAGCAGGCTGCGACCCAGGTTGATGTCCTCGCGATAGGCGTAGACTCCGGCCAATGCCGCCGGCCACACCACTACCGATGAGGTGGCATTGGCCTGAACGGCGGGCACTCCTGCGAAGACCAGAGCGGGGAAGATCACGAACGTCGCGCCACCCACTACCGCGTTCAAAGCGCCGCCGAGCGCGGCAGCCAGAAAGAGGGTAACGCCCAGCGTCAGGGTCAATCATCACCTCAGCGAGAGTGGCTTTCACAGGCCGATTCAACATTGTAACGGCATTGTACCGGCGAATCGATCCGCGCACCGCGAACGTTGCGCTATGCTAGAAGGGAGCATGGCGCGTAGATTCTGTCTGCCGCGCCCCGCCGTGAACACGCATGTCCGGGATCATCGGGTACATCGGAAACAAGCGCGTCGTGCCCTTGCTGCTCGACGGATTGGAGCGTCTGCAGTATCGCGGGTACGATTCGGCGGGCCTCGCCGTGATCGAGGACGGCAAGCTGGAGGTGCGGCGCGCCTCGGGCAAGCTGCGCAACCTGCGGGAAGCCATCCGCCTGAATCCGCTCGATGGTGCTTACGGGATCGGCCACACGCGCTGGGCCACGCACGGCCCTCCCACCGTGGAGAACGCGCATCCTCACCGCGACTGCCACTACTCCGTGGCCGTGGTGCACAACGGCATCATCGAGAACGATCGCGAGCTTAAGGAGGAGCTCGAAGGGGAGGGCCACCGCTTCCTCACGGAGACTGACACCGAGGTGATCGCCCACCTCATCGAGAAGTACCTCGACGCCGGCGGTGCGGGGGAATCGAAGCCTGTTGCGCTCGAAGAAGCGGTGCGCGCTGCCGTCGACCGGTTGCGCGGCGTCTTCGCGCTGGCCATCGTCTCGACGCGTACTCCCGATCAGGTCGTGGCCGTGCGCCAGGGCCCGCCCGCCGTGATCGGCCTCGGCAGCGACGAATACCTGGTCGCGAGCGACGTCCCCGCGATCCTCTATCACACCCGAGACCTGTTCTTTCTGGCCGACGGCAACCTGGCCGTGCTGACGCCGCACGGCGTCAAGCTCATGGATTTCGACGGACGGCCGGTCACCCGGCGAGTCCAGCACATCGCCTGGGAGCCCGTTCTGGCGGAGAAGGGCGGCTTCCGCCACTTCATGCACAAAGAGATCTACGAGCAGCCGCGCGCCGTGCGCGACACCACGCTCGGCCGCATTTCGCCCGACACGGGCCAGGTGTTTCTCGACGAAATGGAGATCGGCGAAGACGAGTTCCGGGCCTTCGCCGGCATCACGCTGGTGGCCGCCGGCAGTTCGCGCAACGCAGCCCTGGTCGGCAAGTTCATGCTGGAGCGCCTGGCGCGCGTCCCCACCGAGGTCGACTACGCTTCGGAGTTCCGCTACCGCGACCCCCTGGTGGACTCGTCCACGCTCACCGTGCTTGTGAGCCAGTCGGGCGAGACGGCAGACACCATTGCCGGCCAGCGCGAGGCCCGCGCCAAAAATTCCAAGACCCTGGCCATTTGCAATTCGCTCGGCAGCATGGTGCCGCGCGAGGCGAACGGCGTGATCTACACGCATGCCGGCCCGGAGATCGGCGTGAGCGCCACCAAGACCTTTACCTCCGAACTGGTGGCCCTGTATCTGTTCGCGATCTATCTCGGCCAGATGCGGAACAATCTCACCACGGACGAAGTCCGGCGCCTGCTGGCGGACCTGGTGGCGCTGCCGCGCCAGATCGAGTCCGTGCTGCAGCGCGACGACGAGATTGAAGACCTGGCGCGCGAGTTTCATCGCGCCGCCGACTTCCTGTTCCTCGGGCGCGGCGTCCACTTTCCCATCGCGCTCGAGGCCGCGCTCAAGACCAAGAAGGTCTCCTACATCCACGCCGAGGGGTATCCGGCCGGCGAAATGAAGCACGGCCCGAGCGCCTTGATTACCGAAGGACTGCCGGTGGTGGTAATCGCCACCGTTGACGAGCATTCGACGGACTCCCAACTGCGCTACCGCCGCACCCTGCTGAACATCAAGGAGGCGAAAGCGCGCGGGGCCACCATCATCGTCCTCGTGACGGAAGGCGACACCGAGGCTACTGAACTTGCCGACCACGTCATCACCCTGCCCCCCGCCAACGAATTGCTCTCCGCCGTGCTCGAGGCCGTGCCTTTGCAGCTTCTCGCCTATCACCTGGGCGTGCTGCGCGGATGCGACGTGGACCAGCCGCGGAACCTGGCGAAGTCCGTCACCGTGGAATGACGCCGGACCCGTGTCGCGTTCGCGGGCTTGCGCGGAATCACGGCACAGCCATGAACGTGATCGACACCGGCGACGGAACCTCGACCACCTGGCCGGTCGGGGCCGGAATACCGGTCTTCGGGTCGATGCGGAAGACGACGATATTGTCCGAGTCCTGATTGGCCGCGAGCAGGTAAGCTCCGGACGGATCGATGGCAAAATTGCGCGGGGTCTTGCCGAGCGTCGGTACGTGAGCCACCGGCTTGAGGGTGCGCCGGCGCGGATCGATGGCGAAGACCGCGATGCTGTCGTCGCCGCGATTCGACGTGTACAGAAAGCCGCCGGAGCGGCCGATGGCGATCTCGGCAGCGTCGTTGTGGCCCGGGAAAGCCGGCGGAAGCGCGGACAGGGTTTGAAGTTCGTGCAGCGCGCCCCGCCTTGGGTTGTACGAGAACACCGTGACCGTGGATCGCACCTCGTTGACCAGATCGACGAACTTGCCGCCCGGATCGAAGACGAAATGACGCGGTCCCGAGCCCGGACTGACCTTGGCAAAGGGCGGGACGTTCGGCGCGAGCGAACCCTTACTCGCGTCGTATCGGTAAACCAGCACTTCGTCGAGGCCCAGGTCCGCCACCAGCGCGAAGCGGCCGTCCGGCGAAAGCGCGATGTCGTGCGCGTGCGGTCCCTCCTGGCGCTCCGGGTTCACGCTGTGCCCCTCATGCTGCACGAACGCCGTCGCCTTGCCCAGGCGTCCACCGGGTAGAACCGGAAACACCGAAACGCTGCCGCTCGTGTAGTTTGCAACCAGGACATGCTTTCCCGCAAGATCGAGCGAGACGAAGCACGGGTCTGTGCCGCCGGAGGACACCTGGTTCAGAAATCGGAGCGCGCCCGTGTTCCGATCGATACGGAAGGCGCTCACAGCCCCCGTCTTCCGGCCCTGATACTCCTCGATTTCGTTTACCGCATAGAGATGATGGCGTTTCGAATCGACCGCCAGAAACGACGGGTTCGCGGTTTCCGCCGCCACCGCCGACGGGCCCATCGGCGCGAGACGGCCGGAGTCGAAGCGGTAAACGTAGATGCCCTTGCTATCGCGAACCGTGTAGGTGCCGACGTAGACCAGTAATCGGCCCGCCGCCGGCTTCGCTTTGGACCTGGTCTCGGCCCGGCCGGACGCCATCAGGGATACGACCGCGAGCACGCAAGCCACGATCTGTGGACCGAGCCTCATCTCAAACCCTCATCAGTATAGCCTTGCACGGCTGTCCGGTTGCGAGCGCGATGGCCTCGGCGTAGAGGCCGACCTGGCGCCGGTAGACTTCGATTTTCCTCTCGAGCTCGCGGTCGGTCTTGAAGTCGATGACCGTCCAGGCGCCGTCTTCCTGAAATGCAATGTCGGCCACACCTTCGATCATGGTCTGGTCCGGCAGATTCAGCGTGAGCGGAGTCTCGCGACGGCAGGCGCCCGCCGCGGCGGCCCGGCGCGCGCGTTCCAGGATGGGATGCCGCAGCGCTCTCGAAACCGCTTCGACGGCGGACGCGATCTCTTCCGGGGTCGCGCCCAGGATGCGGCCCTGAAGCGTGGCCGTGGCCGCCACATCATCGGCGTCCGCATCGAGCGCCACCGTGGCGAGCACGGCGTGGACCAGGGCTCCATAGCGGGGTCCGGCCGGACGATCCGGATTCGATTCGATCTCGTAGACGGTGACCTCGAGCGGTTCGGAAGGCGCATGCAAGGCGGCGTGCTCGGTGGCGGTTTGAATTCTGAGAGTGGGCTCGGAGCCCTTCGCGATGGCGGACGCGCGATCCGCCTGCCACCGGTCGTAGGTTTCGCGGTCCTGGGCGACGGTCTCGTCGCTGACGGGCTCGAGCAGTTCCCTTCGCCGCACACCGAACGTGGGTTTGACCCCGAGCTCCAGATTGGAAGGGTCCCACCAGACGACGCCGTAGCCGGCGGGCTCTCGCTCACCAGGCATCATCGCGAAGCGATGCAGGCCGGGCGCGACATTGTCCGCGCCGGCTCCGGACTTCGGGCGGTTGCGCACGCTGTCGTCGCCGAACTCGGGACACGCTGGGGCAGCCTCGGCGTTGCGCCGCTCTGCCGGCTCGGGGTAGATGGCGCCACGCAGCGGGCTGGTCCACCAATCGTTCAGCGCCGCTCCCCAGGGATGCTCCACCGGATCGTCGCCGACGGCCGGCACCACCAACAGGTCGCGCGCCCGGGTGGCCGCGACATAGGCGACGCGCACGCCCTCGGCGCGATCGCGCTCCGTCTCTTCGGCGCTGTGTTCCGTAAGTTCGACGGGCGTCCAGCCGCCGATCTGGACGGCGCTCAGGCGGCGCTCGGAATCGAGATGCCTGCTGGCCGGGGAGCGCGCCAGCTTGGCCGTGATGTCGGCGAGAATCACCACCGGAAACTCCAGGCCCTTCGCCTTGTGCACGGTCATGATGCGGACGCCGTCGCTTCCTTCCTCCAGAATCGGCGCCTCGGGGGCCTCGCCGGCTTCCGCCTCCTGGTCGAGCAGTTCCACAAACCCGCGAAACGAAATGCCGCCGCCTTCTTCGTAAAGCCGGGCCAGTTCGGCGACGTGCAGGACGTTGGCGAGCGCCTGCCCGCCCGAAGGCCGGAGCACAAACCCGGCGTGGGCCCGTGTGGACTGGAGCAGCCGCGCCATGGTCTCCGCAACCGGCCGGTGATTGCGGTAGCGATGCAGGTCCCGGAGGATTTGAAGCGCTTCCACGATAGGCGCCAGGGTTTGCGGCACGTCTCCTTTCGGAAGACGGAACGGATGGAGGCGGCCGAAGCGGTGACGATACTCGAGCAAGGCCTCGTCGTTGATCGCGAAGAGCGATCCCTTGAGGGTGGCGAAGACCGAAAGCTGGTCGTCCGGCCACTCGATGGCGGCGAGCGCGGCGCGTATCGTCTGAACTTCCTCGCGTTCGTGGAACGATTTCCCTCCTACCAGCAGGTGAGGCACATCCCGCGCCTCGAGCGCCGTGACGTAATCGCGCGCTACGTCCTGGCCCCAGCTTTCCAGGCGCCGGAAGAGCAGGCACACATGACGCGCCGCC
Source organism: Terriglobia bacterium (assembly GCA_035949375.1). Lineage (GTDB taxonomy): Bacteria > Acidobacteriota > Terriglobia > UBA7540 > UBA7540 > Gp13-AA77. The sequence goes on from DASZIG010000032.1 coordinate 46,960, forward strand.
ACCGGGACCGCTTCGCCGGGCCGCTGCGACTCCGTCACTTTCCAGCCGCTCGCGTGAATCAGCCAGTCCACGAACGCCGCCGTCGCTTCCGGAAGCGATTTCTCGACCGCCGTCGCCGTCACACCGCCCCGCGCGCCATACGGGGCCGGCACGGGCAGCGCGACGACCGCGGGTTGATCCGCGTGATCGTCGCGATGGGGCGACAGCGGCACGTACGCGGCCTGCAGCACGCTCGGGTCGCCCGTCATCAGGGGCCCGAACGCCTTGTTCACGGCTCGTTGAATCGAGGGCACCGCCCGGAAGCTCGTGGTGAGCTCCAGACACTTCGCGCCGCGCGCGGAGAGTTGTTCCTTCACCTTCTGATAGATTCCAAGGTCGGCGCGCCGAAACCGGTAGATGGCCTGCTTGGGGTCGCCCACGATGAAGAGCTTGCCCGGCTCGGGCGTGACCTCGCGCCAATCGGTGATCGCGGGATCATTCGACGCGAGCAGCATGAGGATTTCAACCTGCAGCGGGTCAGTGTCCTGGAACTCATCGATGAAGATGCACCTCAGGCGGCGCTGAAACTCCGCGCGGACGGGAGCGCAGCTGTAAACGAGGTCGCGAGCGCGCACCAGCAGATCGAGAAAGTCGAGCCGCCCCGCCTGCAGCTTGAGTTCGTGGTAGCGCGCGATCGAGCCCCGCAGTTCGTCGTGCAGCAAGGCGGCGAGGTCGGCGTCCGCGCGCTCGGCGAAGGCCTGCACCGCGGCCAGGTAATCCGCGTGCGCGGCCTGCACCTCGGTGCGGCGCGCGCTGTCCTTGTAAAACACTCCGTACCCCGAACGCGGCTTGCGGAATTTCTTCACTTCCTCGTTCCAACCGGAAGCGAAGGTGGCGAATTCCGCTTCGAGGCCGTCGTAGTCGCGCGGCTGGTCTGCCGGCCTGATCTTTTCGATCAGGCGCAGATCCTCGCTCGTGCGCCTGGCCTTGCGCGTGTCCTCATAAAGCGCGTCCGTGGGCTTGGTGGGATTCGTAGTGAGCTCGGCGAAGGCGTGGAGCTTCTCGACAAGCGCGTCGATCTCCGATTCGCGCGCGAACGGCTCCCGCCGCCACGGCGCGGGATAGTCCTGCCACTGAACCAGCTCCCAGCCGGCGTTGCGCAGGCGCGCCGTCGGGTCTTCGCGGGCAGGCCGTCGCAGCGCGCGCCGCACGCCCTCCGGTGGATTCTCAAGCTGCGTCTCGAGCCATCGGCCGAAGGCTTCGTCGTAGAGCCGGCGCGACGCTCCATCGTCCAGAGCTACGAACTGCGGGTCAACGCCGGCCTCCACCGGACGCTCGCGCAGCAGGTCGGCGCAGAACCCGTGGATCGTGCTGATGTGGGCTTCCTCGAGGCCGGCCGCCGCTTCCTGCAACCGCGCTCTCTCCTCGTCGTGCTTGGCCGCCTGGCGCTCCTCCTCGAGGCGCGAGCGCAGCCGCAGCTTGAGCTCGCCGGCCGCCTTCTCCGTGAACGTCACGGCCACAATTTCATTGATCCTGGCCCGGCCTTCGGCGATCACGTTCACGATCCGGTTGACTAGCTCTGTAGTCTTCCCGGTTCCCGCCGCGGCTTCCACCAACATGCTGCGGTCGAGCAGCGTCTTGATCGCCTCGCGCGCTTTGTGATCGGCGAGCGGCTTCATAGATGACATATTCTAAAGCGCTTATCAGCCGCGCGGCCCCGCGGGACGCCCGCAGAACGGCGAGTGGCTTCGATTTCGCAAAACGAAGCCACCGTCAGGACAGGTTTGCTGATTGCAAAAGACTTATGCCCGAGCAGAGTTTGGCTTTTTTCGCTTCGTTTGGCTTCGTTTTGACCTATTTTTCGGGCCGATTTATTGATTCAATTGCACTTAGTGGCTTCGTTTTGTAAAATTTTAGATTCTTTTTTTCTGGCTTTTTCTGCCCTGCGCAAAGTGGCGTGATTCTGAGGCTGACATTGAGCCACTGGGCCATTGAGGGATTGAAGGATTGAGCGATTGAGCGATTGAGTGATTGGATCATTGGTTCACCTGCGCGCAAACTGGCTCCTGACTTCTGACTTCTGCCTTCTGCTTCCTACCGCCATCTGGCGCCTGAACAATTCAGTGTACCACCACCGAGTGACCATGGAAAACGGTACGCCGCCGAACGACGACCGGTGCTGGTAAGGAGCGTGACACCAGGAGACTCAAACCCCGTGCTGCCTGACTGTAGTAAGATGGCGTCGTTCAACCAAACCTCTGGTCGAATTAATAAGGGGGCACTGAATGGATCGCGGCCCGAGCGCCGAGAGAACGTTACACCCTTCCGGCATTCTCGAAGCCTTGATCGCCACCGCGATTGGCGGGAGTCTGCTGCCAGCGGTGGATTATGCCTGGAAACACGGCTTTCACAGTGCGCCGCCGGAATGGGCTAGAGGCGCTCTTCCCAGTCTTGGCGCCGCTGCAGTGCTGATTCCAAGCGGTCTGGCTCTCAACCCGATTTCTCCGACGCGTAGCCGCCCGACGGCAAGGCAAAACGGCGCGCGCCAAGGGAGACCGCCTCTCGATTTACGTCGCTCGACTGGGCGAAGACGAGACTAGCGAGACCGCACGCGCGAGTGTTATGGACTCGATTCGCGCTGAGCTGGGCCCAGAGTGCGTCGAGGTGCTGCCGGCCGGCATCCAGCTCAGCTTGACAGAAGGTGTGAGCCTCGATGAGGCCGCGCTCGATGCGAGCCGCAAGGCCCGCGCCCTGCTCGCGAAAAACCACGGCGACTTGCTCATTTGGGGACGGGTCCACAAGCTGCCGGAACAAAAAGCAGTCATCGATCTCCGTTTTGTTTCCGCCGCCCAGCCCGGCCTCGAAGGCCAGCGCTTCGGCTTCACAGATAAGCTCACGCTCGAAGCCGGGTTCGGCCCCGAGATGGGAGCGGCCCTCGCCGCTGTGGCTGCCGTCCTCGCTGCGCCCGCAGTCAGTGACGCGGGACGGTACATCGCGGGCACGCTGAAGCCGGTCGCGGATCGCCTCGCGCCCCTTGCGCACGACCCTCCTCCGTCCATGCGTCCGGATGACCGAGGAAGCCTGCTGGCGTCATACGGACTCGCCCAATATGTGATCGGCGAGCAATCGGGTGACGCCTCTCGGCTGCAGGAGGCGGTGGTGGCCTATCGCGAGGCGCTGAAAGAATACACGCGCGAGCGGGTGCCGCTCGCATGGGCGATGACGCAGAACAACCTCGGGAACGCGCTCGGGAGCTTGGGGGAGCGGGAGAGCGGGACGGAGCGGCTGGAGGAGGCGGTCGTGGCCTACCAGCAGGCGCTCGAAGTGTTCGCCAGCGATACTGGACCGCACTATCAGTCAATCGCGCAGAGTGGCTTGGCCAGGGCCACCAAGCTGCTGGAGGCTCGAAAGCCCAGAGGCCGGTAAAGCCGGAGCCTTGCCGAAGGGCAAGCGGCCTCCGGAAGCAGAACGAACAGGGTGTGTATTCGATGTGACGCGCCAATCATCCGCGGCAGCCCCGTTTCACCAAATTTTAACGCCGCTGTGACTATGGTTTCGCATTGCTGCTTTGCACTGACCTGGTGTGTCGCAGGGGGAAAGGAGGAGGTATGATGTCGCGTGTTCTGCGTATGGTCCGCTTTTAAGCAGGCTTGGTCATCGCGTCGTTAGGACCATCGGTTGCACTAAAGCGCACAACGGTTCTGAATATCTGCGCAGGCGCCGCCATCGCCGCCGCCAGGATCGTCAGGATCGCAGCAACCGTCACCGCGGTCCCTCAGCGAATTCCTTGTGCGTTTCTCATGTAGCCTCCCCTGTAGCCTGCTAAGGTTCCACTCGAAAACTCACGTTGCTGGTCAGCGCGCCGCTCGGGGTTACCACCTGGATCGGGCCGCTGGTTGCGCCGGTTGGCACGTTGGTCCTGATGGCGCTGGCTGACTCCACCGTGAAGCTCGCGGCGGCGCCGTTAAAAGTCACGCTGCTGGCGCCAATGAGTCCCGCGCCCAGAATCAGGACGGGCGTTCCCACCCTGCCGGCCGCAGGCACGGCTTCTATGAAGGGACTGAGGCCCATCGTAAGGCTGTAGATGGTGCCGTTGTTGCTGGGCGCGCCTTGCGAGGTTGCCCCGTAAAAAATCCCGTTAGTGCCCTGAAATAGCCCTCCGTCAGGATAATTCCCGTCGCTGTGGTCGAAGCTGTGGAGCGTGGTCAGCGTGCCCCCTGGAGTGACGTTGAAGACGGTCCCCCAGCCGTAGTCGCCGCCTTCGTAGGTTGTCCCGTAGAAGTTCCCGTCCGTGCCCAGCGCAAGCGCGGCGTAAGGCACGTTGCCATCCCGGCAATCCGGTTGCGAGCAGAAGCTATAGAGCGTAGTCAACTCGCCCGCCCGGTCGATTTTGAAAACCGTACCGTAATACTGGTTGGCCCCTCCGGAGGCCGTCGTTCCATAGAAATTGCCGTCCGGGCCGAGCACCAGCCCAACGCGGGGGTAGGCGCCGTCCGCGCAGTTCGTCAAGACGCAGAACTTGTGAAGGGTAGTCAGGACGCCCTCCGGCGTCACCCTGAACACGGTCCCATCGCCAGGCTCCCGGCCGCCACTGACGGTGGTCCCGTAAAAGTCGCCACCCGGGCCGAGCGCCAGCGCACCCCATGGAGAAGCGCCGTCCGCGCAGTTCGGTTGGGAGCAGAAGCTGTAAAGGGTGGTCAGCTTCCCGTCAGGCGTGATCTTGAAGATGGTACCCCAGCCGTGCGCCCCATTAATCTCCGTCGCCCCATAGAAGTTCCCGTCCAAGCCTTCCGCAAGCCCGGCGTAGGGGTACTGACCGTCCGTACCCACGAAGGTGTGGAGAGTGGTCAGGGCGCCTCCGGGTGTGATCTTGAAGACGGTGCCGCAGCCATGGGTGCAGCGGACGGTCCCGCCGCCCCACGTGGTGCCGTAGAAGTTCCCGTCGGTGCCGAGCGTGAGCCCGGCCCAGGGGGAGACGCCGTCCGCACAGTTCGGTTGAGAGCAGAAGCTATAAAGCGTGGTCAGTTCACCCTGTGCCGTCATGCGGAACACATTGCCAGCGCCGTTGGTCCCGCCGCTGGTGGTCGTGCCGTAAAAGGCGCCGTCCGGGCCCTGCACGAGCGAGGCTGTGGCGTAACTGCCATCGGCTCCGTTGAAATACACCAGGGTATTGAAGGTCTGCGCCTGTAGGGTAATCGCCGCCGTCACGCAAAGGACGCTCGCTGCGCAGGCGCTTTTCCACCAATTGAGTTTGTGCACGGTACCCTCCGTTACAAGGCTCGGCTTGAAGTCGCAGCCAGAAGTATACACCTGCAAATCCGAACGTTTCTTGAGGCAGCGCCCCCAACTTATCCCAGTCCTGAAGTGTCGCCGTGAGCCCCGTTTCACCAAATCTTAACGCTGCTGTGACTGTGGTTTTGCATTGCTGCCTTGCACTGACCTGGTGTCTCATAGGGGGAAAGGAGAGGTACGATGTCCCGTGTTCTGCGTGTGGTCCGCTTTGTCGCAGCCTTGATCATCGCCGCGAGTGTGGCCAAGCCTGTGCTTGCCGACGGCAATCTCCAGCATGTTCAGCACATCATCATCGTCATGCAGGAGAACCATTCCTTCGACAATTATCTCGGGGTGCTCGCTTATGCGCCGGGCAGCCCCTATCACGCGCCAAACGGAACCTGCGCCGCGTCCGATCACACCTGCGTGGATTCCCTTTCGTGCACCAGCAAAAACGGGGTGTTGACCTGCACCAACTCGAACAACAATAGCAGCGGAAGCGCGGTGGCGGCCTACCACGCTCTGACGCGATGCACGGACCCTAACCCTGACCACTCCTGGGTGGGCACGCACTATGAAGTGAACTGGCAAGACCCGAACAGCGCCTTGCAATCTCCGCTGATGAACGGCTTTGTGCTCCAGAACGAGCTGAGCGCGCCCGGGGACACCCAGACCATGTCTTATTACGACCAGGTCGATCTGCCGTTCTACTACAATCTGGCCGAGAACTTCGCCATCAGCGACCGGAACTTCTGCTCGGTGCTCGGTCCGACGTTTCCGAACCGCTCTTACCTGATGGCCGCCACCTCATTCGGGCACCTCACCACCAGCGACAGCGTCCCGCCCGTCGTCGGCTACCAGCCCATTCACGGAACCATTTTCGATCTCTTCGACAACAACGGCGTCACCTGGGCCGACTACTTTCAGGACCTGCCGCAGGATGCGAGCTTCCGTCCGTATGACACGACCCACAACCAGCCCCTGGCCTTGTTCTACGCGGCGTTGGCTGCCGGGACGCTGCCGCAGGTGTCATTCATCGACCCGAATTTCGGGACGCTGGGAACGGAGTTTGAGAATTCCGAGGAGCCGCCGAGTGACATTCAACGTGGACAGGAATACGTCTCCGAGGTGATCAACGCCGTGCGCAACAGCGCCTACTGGCCGAATACCGTCATCTTCCTGACCTACGATGAGCACGGCGGGTTCTACGATCACGCCCATCCACCCGAGGCCCCGCAGAAGGGCGCCCTCACGCCGGACGGTGTGTATCCGGGTCAATGCGAAGACCTCTCGTTCCCGCCCTTCAGCCTGCTGCCGGGCGGCGGCGCCGAGTGCTCCTGGAATTTCGTCAGCGACACGGACACAACCCTGATCGATGCCGAGACTCTTTGCCCGGAGTTGGCCAACAATCCGACGGGGCCGTTCCCCGCAAGCTGTGCGGCATTTAATCAGCTCGGCGTCCGCATTCCGCTGATGGCCATCTCGCCGTTCTCCAAGGCGAAGTACGTATCGCACACGGTGGGCGATCACGATTCGCTGCTGGCGCTGATCGAGAAGCGCTTCCTGAATGGCAGCTCCGGGCCTCTGCACCTGACCAAGCGCGACCAGTATGCGAACGACCTCGAGGACATGTTCGACTTCGACACCTCGCCGTCGCTGAACACGCCCGTGACGCAGGCGGGTCCGCCGCAGAATGATTGCACGCCTTGATGCGGGCTCACGCTGAGCGCGCCCCGGGGCTGCGATCTTTCGGCCCTACGGGCCTGCCGGTGTTGTGGCGCGAACGTGATCCCACGGCTCACGCCATGGGCTAAAATCTTCCGCCCCTGCCGGGGCTGCGATCTTTCGGCCCTACGGGCCTGCCGGGAATTGTCACGGGAACGTCGTCCCACGGCTTACGCCATGGGCTAAAATCTTCCGCCCCTTCCGGGGCTATGATCTTTCGGCCCTACGGGCCTGCCGGTGTTGTGGCGCGAACGTGATCCCACGGCTCACGCCATGGGCTAAAATCTTCCGCCCCTTCCGGGGCTGTGATCTTTCGGCCCTACGGGCCTGCCGGGAATTGTCACGGGAACGTCGTCCCACGGCTCACGCCATGGGCTAAAGTCTTCCGCCCCTCCCGGGGCTGCGACCTTTCGGCCCTACGGGCCTGCCGGGAATTGTCACGGGAACGTCGTCCCACGGCTTACGCCATGGGCTAAAATCTTCCGCCCCTCCCGGGGCTACGATCTTTCGGCCCTACGGGCCTGCCGGTGTTGTGGAGGGAACGTCATCCCACGGCTCACGCCGGTGGGCTAAAATCTTCCGCCCCTCCCGGGGCTGTGATCTTTACGCTTCGTGGGTGTTATGCTGGATGACGATCACGGGGAGGCGCTTATGACGAAGATTACGAAGCAAGGATATGCGGCCGCACTCGCTCTGTTGTTTGTGCTTACCTTGACCAGTTGCAAGGGCTGCAACAACAATCAGCAGCAAAACGCCCAGACTGCGCCGCCGGAGGATCCAACGGCGGTGAATGAGGCGCCGGTCAGCGGCGATCAGAGCCAGCCCGCCGCGCCGGACCAAACTGCGGCATCGAGTGAGCCTGCCGCACCAAGCGAGCCGGCCTCAGCGACTGAGCCCGCGTCAGACCAGTCGCAAGCGCAGAGCTATCCGGACAACAACTACTATCCCGATTATTCCGACAGCGAGCCGGCCCAGCAGGCTTCGGAGGCGCCGCCGCCGCTCCCCGATTATCAGCAGCCGGAATGCCCGGGTCCGAACTATCTTTGGACCCCGGGATACTGGGCCTGGGGCTCGAACGGATACTACTGGGTACCCGGGGTTTGGGCAATGGCCCCTTATGAGGGAGCGTTGTGGACGCCGGGCTACTGGGGCTATTCAGGCTCGGCATATCTCTGGCACGCGGGTTACTGGGGACCTCACGTCGGTTTCTATGGCGGCATCAATTATGGCTATGGATACATCGGCGTCGGCTACCAGGGTGGGTTCTGGAGCAACAAAGGGTTTCAGTACAACACCGCCGTGAACAACGTGAACGTCACCAACACCAACATCACGAACGTCTACAACCGCACGGTGTACAACTACTCCACCAACACCAGCACCATCAGCTACAACGGAGGCACGAGCGGGATTCAGTATCGGCCGAACTCGGCAGAGCTGGCAGCCAGCCACGAGCGCCATGTGGCGGCCCAGCCCGCGCAGACCGAGGTGGTGCATACGGCGGCTGCGAACCGCACGCAATCCGTCTCGGTAAACCGTGGTCAACCACAGGTGGCGGCCAGAACCGAGCCGGTCAAGGTGAATCGGATTACACCGCCGGCGGAAGCGGCAAATCCTGCCGTCCGCGCGGAGCCTCGGATTGCTCCGGAGGCCAAGGTTCCGGTGGAACGCAGGCCGGCTGTGCCCGCCACCCGTTCGCCGCAGGTTGAACCGCAGCGAGGAACTCCGGCACCGCGAGCGCCCGCACCGCGAGCGCCCGAAGCGCGTCCTCCGGCGCGTGAGCCGGCCCGCACCCAGGCGCCATCGCGCCCGGCAACGCGTCCCGCAGCACCCGCGAAAAAGCCGGCGGAACCCGAACGGCATTGATGGGGCCAGTCCGGCCCCTTTGATGTCGCCGCTCAGGAAGGCAGCCAGGCTGCGCACGTCTTCGTCGTGCGCAGCTTTGGCGATCCGATCCAGCGCCTCCGCGAGATCGCTTTTCTATCTTCGAAGGCAGGAAACAGCCGCTGCCCCGGGCTCGTTTCCGCCTTGCAAGACCTCGCCTAACGATCCCAGCAACAAATCCACGCGGCCCCCAGCAAACAAATCACGCTAGCGGGAGACGCGAGCGCGAGACGCGAAACTTCCGCGCCATGCTGCGCCAGTTCGACGTGCCCGGGTGCGTGCCCGTAGCGGGGATTTCACTGAACGCGAATGCCCTAATCGATTGATATTATTCTTGACATAGCATGTTTATATGCTAAATTCAAGCGTTTGACATCGTGCTCCGCCGGAAGCACATCAGCCCGCCTGATTCTGGGGCAGCTTGGAACAGGAGAGATAAAGTGATGAAGAGCAGGACTGTACCGCGGCACCCGTTGTCTCGCATCCTATTGAGCGCCATGGCCTTAGCTCTCATGGCGTCTGCAGCTGGCTATTCACAGGTTTATTACGGCGGCATCGCCGGTTCCGTGACAGACAGCTCGGGCGCCAGCGTCGCCAACGCTCAGGTCACGATTACAAACCAAGGCACGCAGACCGTTTTTCATGCTACGACGAACGAAATCGGTTCCTATCACGTCGGCGAACTAGTTCCCGGGAACTACACGGTGAAAACGGAAGTTCCCGGCTTCCAGACCGAGCTGGTCCAGGGCGTCAAGGTCGATGTCGGCACGGACTCCACGGTGAATGTCACGCTGCGCGTCGGACAAGTCACCCAGGAGGTGACCGTCGGCGCCAAGGCTCCGGTTCTTGAGACCACCAACGCTACCGTCGGCACCACGGTCGGAAACCAGGCCGTGACCGAGATGCCTCTCAATGGCCGCAGCTTCACCCAACTGCTCGAACTCGTCCCCGGCAGCGTCTCCACCGGCAACGGCTACCAGATCTCGGGTTCGAATTACCAGATCAGCGGTAACCGATCTGGTTCCAACATGTTCCAGCTGGATGGTATTTACAACAACGAAGAATTCTTTGGCCAGTACGCCATGCAGCCGCCCATTGATTCCATCCAGGAATTCAAAGTTCAGACGAACATCACCTCGGCGGAGTACGGCCGGGCTGCCGGCGCCGCGATTGCGGTGGCCACGAAGTCCGGCACCAATCAATTTCATGGCGACGTTTGGGAGTTCATCCGGAACAACGATTTCGACGCCAATCAGTGGTTCAACAACTACTACAACGTTCCCCTCGGCGCTTACCGCCAGAACCAGTTTGGTGGCACGGCCGGCGGACCCCTCTACATCCCGAAGCTTTACAACGGAAAAGATAAGACGTTCTGGTTCTTCAGCTACGAAGGACTGCGGTATGCGGCCAACAGCCTGAACCTGGCAACGGTTCCGACCTCGGCGGAGTTGAGCGGCAACTTCCAGCAAGATCTGGGCGCCCAGCTCATGACGTGCGGCGCCAGCAAGACGTCAGCTTGCTATGACGCGCTGGGCCGTCCGGTTGACGCCGGCGAAGTCTACAATCCCTACACCACTCGCACGCTGACGACGGGCGCCGTGGATGCGACTACGGGCTTGACGGCGAATTGCCAGGGCGCGCCCACGTGCTCCGTGCGGGATCCCTTCCCGCAGAACACCATTCCGGGGAACCTGATCAGCCCGATCATGGCGGCTTACGCGAAGATCTGGTACCCGTCAGCCACCACCGGCGGCGCCAACAACGTTGAGAACACCAATCCCAATACGATCAACTCGTATCAATTCAGTGGGCGGATTGACCACTCCTTCGGCAGTAAATTGAACGCGTACTTCCGGTTGAGTGACGAGCACTCCGTCAACCCGAGCCCGCAGGCGCTGCCGGTAAATTACTATTACCTTTACAACCAGTTCGTGAACGGCGTCGGCAGCTTCACGTATTCCGTGAGTCCGACCACCATCGTGGATTTCAAGACAGGCTTCAACCGCGCCAACCTCACCAATTTCGGCAACAATCCTTCGCCCGGCGTAGCGTCGTTCCTGTCGCAGTATCCCATCTCGGGAACGCCGATCAAGAGCCAGGCCGCGCCGTTGTTCCCGGCGTTCAATTTCGGCTCGTTCTACAGCAATCCCAGCACGAGCGGCAATCCCTTCATCACCAACGTGTGGCAGGAGCTCGTAAACATCACCATGGAGCGCGGCAAGCACGAGATCAAGACCGGCGCCGAATATGAGCACCTGAACTCCTACTACGACGGGACCTTCACTTCGATCTTCAATTTCGATCAGGTGCCGACGCAGGATCCCCTGACGGCAACCGGCGGCAACGCCAACGAAGTCGCTTCTTACCTCCTGGGACTGCCGAGCAGCGGACTTCGCAACGTGGGTGACACGGCGGCGTACTTCCACCAGAACACGCCGGGCGTGTACATTCAGGACAATTACAAGCCCACGCCGAAGCTGACGATCAATGCCGGGCTGCGCTGGGAGTTCAACCAGTGGCCGTACGATAAATTCGGGCACCTTGGCAACTACTATTGCGCGAATCCGTGCAGCTCCGTAACGGACGGCGGCTCGCTCGCGTGGGCGGGAACAAACCCGGTCACCGGCCAGGCGGCGAATGCCCCTGCTTCCCTGATGAATTCCGATTACCGGAACTTTGCACCCCGTCTCGGGGTGGCGTATCAGGTGCGTCCGAATACCGTGATCCGGGCCGGCGGCGGGTATTTTTACAACGCCGATTACGCCTGGGCAGGACAGGGCGCTCGAGGACAGTGGCCCTACGCCATCTCGCAAAGCATCAATTCGGTGAACAATCTGGCACCATCACTTCCCGTGGCGAGCTTCTTCCCCTCGTACGATTTCCCGCAGCCTGGGACGCCGCCCAGCGAAGAACACGTGGTGGCCCGCAACAACCGCACACCCTTCACGCAGCAGTGGAATCTTGGCGTCCAGCAGCAATTGGCGCGCGACCTCCTGTTGGAAGTGAATTACGTGGGGAACAACGGCAAGAATCTGTCCGGGTTCTTCAACGTCAATGATCCGCCTCCGGGTCCGGGCCAAATCTGCCCCGATGCCGGTCCGACCGTGTGCACCGCGCAAGCAATCGCGGCGGGCACGGTGAAAGTGCGGCCGTCCTTTACTTACGTGCCCAGCCTCACTTCGTTGAGCCAGAACGCGAATCTCGCGGCTTCGCACTACAACGGCCTGCAGGTGAAACTCGACAAGAGATTCTCCAACGGCATGCAGGCCCTGGTCACCTACACCTGGTCGCACCTTCTGGACACGCCGAGCGGCGACAACTACGGCGGCACCTCGCCGGAAAACGATTTGTGCCGCTACTGCGACTACGGCGACAGCGCCAACAACTTTACCCACATCTTCACGGCCGAATGGCTTGACAATTTACCGTTCGGCCATGGCCGCCGCTTCGGCCAGAACGCGAACTGGGCTGAGCAGGCGGTGCTTGGAGGCTGGGAATTCACCGGGATCTATCACTTCAACAGCGGATTCCCGATCAACCTCGGCGTGCCGAGCGACCTTGCCAACCTCGGCCAACGCTCCAATAACCAGCGGCCCAACTACGTGAGCGGCGCTCAGCAGACGATGTCGTCGTTCACCGATGATCCGCTCAAGCCTGCGAACGGCATCCGGATTCTGAACGTCGACGCTTATTCGCTCCCCGAGAATGCCCAGAACCTTGCGCCTGGAACGGTGTACCAGTACGGCGATTTAGGCCGCTACAGCACCACGGGTTCGCATTTCTCCAACTTCGATCTCGGAATGTTCAAGAACTTCCCCTTCCGGGAAGGCAAGAACTCGGTGCAGTTCCGCGCCGAGTTCTTCAACGCCTTTAACATTCACGATTTCGGAGGGCCGAACGGCACGTGCTGTGAGGCCAACAACGCGAGCTTCGGAGACACCACGAGCACGCAGAACAGCGCGCGCATCATTCAGTTCGCCCTCAAGGTTTATTTCTAAGCCTGAGGCGTTTCTCAATTTGCTGGATTCTTTTCTTCTGAGCTGGCGCCCGGCCGTTAAGGCGGGCGCCAGCTTTTTGTTCTGCAGGCCAGGATCCGCACCCCAACCCAAGCCACTCCTGATCCCGGGGAGGAGCCGTCGTGGTTTCCTGTCTCGGTGTTGGGTTCCCGAAGGTGCGACGGCCGCCGCCCGCGAGGAATCTGAAGGCCGGGTTGGTGGGTTTCGGCTGAGCCCACTACTGCGGACCGTGAGCCAACTTTTCCTCGCTCACCGCGAGGCCTGCCTGGCCCGTCGCGCGGTAGACTTGGGCGAGAAGTTGGTGATTCGCACGATCGCCGGGATTCTCCTCGACCGCGCTCTGCAGATGGGCAAGCGCCGCCGGGTAATCCCGCTCGGCCAAGGCCGCTTCGCCTAGAAAATGATGTGTCTCGCCGGGCGATCCGGCGTGCTGCGCCAGGGCCGTGTTGAGGTAGGCTACGGCCTTGCTGGCGTCTCCCCGGGCCAGCCGGAATTCGCCCAGGCGCAGGTTTGACTCCCCGTCGAGCGGATTGATCTCAAGCTCGGCCTGGAACTCCTTGGCGGCCAGATCGAATCCTTTCTCCTGCCAGTAGACCTCGCCGATAATGCGGTGCGCACCTTCGAGGGTGGGATTGCGCTGGAGCGACTGCCGCGCCTCCCACACGGCGCCGTTGTTGATACCTTTCCACTGCAGCAGTTGAGCCTTGACCAGGTGGACGCGATCGGAGTCCGGCGCCACCACCGCGATTCGCTGATAGTTGTTTTCGGCAGCCTGCCGGTACGCTTTGATCAGCGTGCTTTGCGCCTGTTCGCCCCAGGTGGCGTCAGGCTGCACCTCGAGGAGATAGGGAATGGCGGCTTCCGGCTGGTGGTCGGCCAGGAGACTGCATCCGAGCCAGAATGCGGTCTCGGCCACGCCGGGTTTCAGCGCCAGCGCGCGCTTCAAAATCGGAATGGCCTCCTGGAATCCATCCGTGCGGTAGTAACTCATCCCCAGATAAAGCTCCGAGCCCCACAGCGACGGATCCAGTTGGAGCGCCCGGGTCAGGGTAGGAATGGCCTCCTCGAAGTGGTTGGACAAATACTCTACGAGTCCAAGCCGCTGCAGGACGTCGGCGCTCGCGGGATGGGTCTTGAGGTAATCCTGATAGAACGTGGCCGCGGCCTGAAAATCGTGCTTCTGCTCGGCTAGGCGCGCTTCGGCGAGCGGATCCTGCTGCGCGGCTGAGGCGGCGCCCGAAGGCACCACCAGCGAGACCGACAGCGCGGCCAGGGCCAGTTTTCCTAAGATCCCGCGAGTGTCGAGGACTTGCATCGGGACGCAGATCCCCATACCTTGAGAGGCTCCAGGCAGTGTAGCATAATCACTCGTCTGGTCGCGGACGCGCAGGAGCCGCGGGCAGCGGGTCAGCTTGAGGTGGGTCGGCATTATGCCGCCACGAATGCCGGGTAGACCCTGCGGTACCCGGGAATGGCCGGTAAACCTGCCGCTACGTGGCAAACGGCGGTGAGGACAGCGCCGCCAGAGACGGAATCATGAGTTTCGGACGGTGGAATCTGGCTCTTTGGCGCCACGCCGCGCTGCCGTTCTTGGCGGTGGCGGCGCTCCGGGTCGCCGCGATCCCGATCTTCGGCCAGCAACTGCTTGATCCGCGAGTGGCCGGCATGCTCGAGCGGGGTGAGCAGTTCCTTGGTTCGAGGGAATTCGACCAAGCCATCGACGATTTCAAGGCTGTTCTCGCGCTCGATCCCTCCGTTGCCGACGCTTACAACGGATTGGGGGTCGCTTACATCGGCAAGAACGATCTCGCTCAGGCAGCGGACGAATTTCGGGCAGGCCTGCGTCTGGATCCGCGAAACGCCGAGGCCTCGTCGAATCTCGGCATGGTGCTCTTACGGACCGGCAAGACGGAAGAGGCTGTGCAGGCGTTGCGTGCTGCGGTCGGAATGGCGCCTTCTTCCGCAACGAATCATTACCGCCTGGGCCTGGCGCTCTCGACGAGCGGCCATCCGGATCTCGCGCTGGAGGAGTTTTCCGCGGCCCTGAAGCTCAAGCCCGGCTTCCCCGAAGCGGAGAACGCTGTGGGGACCGCGCTGATTTCCGTGGGCAAGCCTGGTGAAGCCTTGACCCACCTCCGCCACGCGGTCGCCCTGCGATCCGACTATCCCGAGGCCCACTACAACCTGGGATCGGCCTGTGCGAGCCAAGGGGATTTCGTTTCGGCTGCGGTCGAATTCCGCGAAGTGCTGCGGCTTCGGCCCGGCGATCCCGAGGCCCGCCTGCGGCTGGGCGAGTCGCTTCTCGAACTCAAAAAGTCTGCGGAGGCGGCGGGGCAATTCAAGGCGGTCGTGGCCGCCCAACCCGATTCGGCTGAGGCCCACTACGATCTCGGCCGCAGTGACCGGGCACAAAGCCGCACGGATGAAGCCGCCGCCGAATTCCGGCACGCTGTCCAGTTGGATCCCCACTTCGCGGAGGCCTACAACAATCTCGGTGCCGTTCTGGCCGACGGCGCTGACCTGGCGGAGGCTCGGGCTGATTTCGACAAGGCCGCCCGGTTGAAGCCGGACTACGCGGAACCGCACTACAATCTTGGGTTCCTCGACCTCATGGCCTCGAACCTTGCTGCCGCAGCCGCCGAGTTTCGGCAGGCCGCGGCCCTTCAACCCGGCAACGCGGAATATCATTACCGGCTCGGCTTTGTCCTTGACGAGCAGGGACAACTTGCCAGGGCCGCCACCGAGCTTCGGACGGCGCTCTCGATCACGCCGGACCATGCCCCGACTCATTACGCGCTGGCGCGCCTGCTGGCCCGCAGCGGAGATCAGGCGGGCGCGGCGCGTGAGTTCGCCGAAGTGGCGAGAATTCAGCAGTCGCAACAAGAGAGCACCGCGCGCGGAACCGAAACCGTGTTTGACATCAGCCGGGGGTGGAAAGCCATGGTGGGCGGGAATCTGCAGGAGGCGGTGCAGGACTTCACCCGAGCCACGTCGGCAAATCCGACGGAGGCCGAAGCGCACAACTTTTTGGGAATGGCCCTGATGAAACTCGGGGAGACGCGCCGGGCGGCCGTGGAATTCCGCAAGGCCATCGATCTGGAACCGCAAAACGCCGCCGCCCACAACAACGAGGCGGATGCGCTGGCCAAAACCGGCGATCTCCACGCGGCCGTGGAGCAATTGCAACAAGCCATCGCGATCGAGAGCGATCTGGCCGAAGCGCACCACAATCTCGGCGTGCTGCTGCTCCAGGAAGGCGATCGAAAGGCGGGAAACGCCGAGATCGAAGAGGCTCGCAAACTCGGCTACGCCCCGGCTTCCGCGCCTCTGCCGTGAAATACGGCGCCGGAAGACCCTCATGGATCTGAAGGGGAAGTCTTGGGCGGATCGGTATAAGGACGCGGCTTCTCCGCGTCCGCCTGCGCGGTCTCGGCGGCATGAAGCTGCTGATAGGTTGCGGCCGCCTTGGCGGCCTGTTCCCGCTGACCGGTCCGCACATAAGCCTGCATGAGATTGAAGTAGAGACCCGCGTCCTGCGCGTGCGTGGTCAGCGACTGTTGCAGGTCGGCCAGCGCTTCGTCGTACCGTTTCAGGCGAATCAAGCCGTCGGCGATGCCGCGATCCGCCACAACGTTGGAAGCGTCAAGGCGGCGCGCCTGCTGGAAGGCGGCCAGCGCGGCGTCATAGCGGCCGCTCTTCGATTCCAGGCCACCGAGCAGATTCCAGGCCTCAACCCGCTCGGGATCCTTCCGCGTTGCGAGTTCGGCGTACGGCCGGGCGTCGTCATAGCGGCCCGAAGCCGACATTTCCTGCGCGACGTCAAAAGCCGCCCGGCCGGAATCCGGGAAAAGTCGCAGCGAATCCTGCGCGGCCTTGAGCCCGGCGTCGTAATCGTGCGCGGCATCGTAGGCTTCAACCAGCAGGAATCGGATGTCAGGCTTATCCGGCGCGAGCTTGACCGCCTGCTCCAGGGTGGCGATGGCGTCCGGAACGAAATGGCCCTGCAGATACTGCTGGCCGAGCAACCCGAGCACCCGGGCATCTGCCGGCGCCGCCCGGTTCACCGCTCGCAAACGCGCGATGGCGTCCTCAGTGCGATTCTCGCCGACGTAGAGCACGCCCAGCGCGCGGTTGGCTTCCACCGAGCCGGGCTGGAGCTTCAGAGCGGCCAGCAGACTAGCCTCCGCCGCGTCATCCTGGTGCAAACGCAGCAGCGTGAGCCCGAGATTGTATTGCCCCTCGAACGACGCCGGATCGAGGCTCACGGATCGGTCGAGCGCCTGCCGGGCCTGCTCGTAAAGGCCGGCGCGCCCGAGCAGCACGCCCATCGACTGCAGAATCTCGGGGTCGTGCGCCGCCTGCTGAAGGATCGCAGCTTGCGCGGACTCGGCCCCGGCGCTATCGCCGTCGGCCAGCGCCTTGTCGAGTGCGAGCAGGCTCTGGACCGATTCCTGACTGACGTTCTTCAATCGCTCCGCCGAGGCGAACTCCTCGCGCGCGGAGGCCGCATGACCGCTGCGCTGGTCGATCTTGCCGAGCTGATAGTATAACGAGCCGTCCCACGGAGTCTGCTTCAGGGCGGCTTCGATCTGCTCGCGCGCCTGGGCGAGGTCGCCGTGATCGAGATAGAGTTGGCCCAGGCGCTGGCTGGTGTCGTAAATCGGGGATCCGAGGCGCACCACGCCCTCGTAATCGTGGATGGCCTCGGCGGCTTCGCCCTTCGATTGCGCGATTCGCGCCAGGAAGTAGAGCGTGAACGGATTGGCGGGGTCGAGAGCGCGCGCCTTCTGAAACTCCTGCCGCGCGGCGCTCCACTGATCTTGCTTCCACAGCGCGTAGCCAAGATAATGATGGATGGCCGCAGCGTTCGGAGCCTTGACTTCCGCCTGCTGCAGGAGCGCGGCCGCCTCCCGGAACCGGCTCTGGCCGATCAGAGTGGAAGCCGAATCGAAGAGGGCCTTGACGTCCGGACCGCTCCCGCCCGGCGCCGTCGAAGCTTGACTCGGAGACGTGCCCGGACCGGGGGCCTGTCCGTTGCTCTGCCGGGCGCGGCCCGCCGCCGGCAGCAGGCCGAGAAAAGGCATTGCGATCAAGACGGGGATGAGCAACGACCGGCATCGAACGCGCATACGCCTTCCCAGTCTACGGCAGAGGCCGGTCTCCATCAATGGCGGCAAGATCAGAGCCGTCAGCACCCGCGAACGGTACCGGTCGCGCAGAGGCCGGATCGATGTGGGGCTGATCATGATGCTATCGTGCGCCGGTGTGTGCGCGTCGTCCGGCAGCGCGCAGGATTTGCGATCCGGGCTGGCAGCGATCCAGGCCCTGGATGATGCCGGCAGGCTTGATCAGGCTGTTCCGCAATACCGTGATCTGCTGCGCCAGCATCCCGATTCGACGCTGATCCGCCTCGGGCTCGCCAATGATCTTGCACAGACGGGCAAGTGCGAAGACTTCCCGGAATCGGACAGCTCATCGGCCGGTTCCGCGGGTGCCGCCCGTGAAGTTGTGATTGGGATCTGCCATTTCCGCCGCAACGAAATCGCCGCCGCGCTTACTCACCTGACTGGGGCGCTGCGGCTGGATTCCCATGACAAACTGGCGGCGGTCTTCCTTGCCCGGGCCTATGCGGAATCGGGCAAGCCGGGGGAATCCGTGCGCGTCCTGGCTAGCCTCGGGCAAGCCGCCAGGGACGATCGCGATGTCCTCTACTGGACGGGCGTGTTCTACGACCAGTTGGCCGAAGCGGCTTACGACACGATGGCGAAATCTTACCCGGACTCTTATCCAGTGCTCGAAACGCAAGGCGATCAACTGGTGCAGCAACAGAAATACGACGAGGCGCTGAAGGCGTATCAGAAAGCGCAAAGCGTCGCGCCGAACGCGCCCGGTCTGCACTTCGATCTCGGCAACGCGTATTGGCATATGGCCCGGTTCGATGAGGCCGCTGCGGAACTTTCCGCGGCCCTGAAGGCGAATCCCAATGATTCGCAGGTGAATTACGAGCTTGGAGATATCGCGGTGAAGCAGGGCGACGCCGATCGAGGGCTGACGCTGTTGAAAAAGGCGCTGGCCCTCGATCCAAGCCTGGTGGAAGCGCATCGATCGCTCGGACGGGCATACCTCGCCAAGCGCGACTTCCCGGCATCACTCCGCGAACTCTTGATCGTGGCCGAGGCGGAGCCGTCGGATCACACGATTCACGCGCTGCTGGCGAGCGTCTATCAGCGCGCGGGTCGCAGGCAGGAGGCCGAGGAGGAGACGCGAAAATACAACGAGCTCGTCAAGCAGCAGATGAGCGACCTGCACGAAAAGGAGTCCGAGCAAAACCGGGACGCGCAATCGGGGGAATCGACTCCGCAGAAGTGAGTCAGCGCCTCACCGAAGATTTCGGCGCGCTCAACGGATGGTAAGGCGAAGCCATTCGGCCTGCTCCCTCACGTACCACCAACACTTGATTGGGATCGACGTGCGTCAAGCGATCCACCGCGCCACTCGGCCAGCGAATCTCCACCAAGTCCACCACCTGCCGGCTACCCAATCCGAAGTGAAGTCGCATATCGTTGCTTGAGCAGAAGCTGCCGCCGGTGCGGACGCGGTCGTATTGGACAAGATCGCCGGCGACAACCTTCACCGCAGCGCCGACTCCGTCGCGATTGCTTTTCACACCGACCGTCTTCACCTGCAGCCAGTTGCCCGCGCGACTGCCGCCGTCGTTGCGCAGCAGCGTCGGCCGATCGTCGATGTTAATGATCGCCACGTCCAGGTCTCCGTCGTTGTCGTAATCGCAGAATGCTCCGCCGCGACCCGGCAGACGCAACGACGCAAGTCCCACGTCAGCGCTGACGAGCTTGAACCTGCGATTGCCGAGATTCTGGAAAAGCAGTGGAGGCTGCCGGTAAAACGACCCGGGCACACGGTCCGCCTCAGGATAGACGTGGCCGTTTACACAGAAAAGGTCCTTCAGTCCGTCATTATTGTAATCAATGAAAAAAGTCGCCCAACCCAGATAATGGATCGTGGCCTCGGCGATGCCGGAGGGGTACGAAATATCCGAGAACACGCCCTTACCATCGTTGTGGAACAGAGTGTAATTGTCCTCAGCGAACTCCGTGATAAAGACGTCGGTCCAGCCGTCGTTGTCAATGTCGCCGAGTGCCAGTCCCATGTTCGACTGCTCCAGGCCCTCGCCGTTATAGGCGATGCCAGCCGTTGCGCCTGCCTCCTCGAATGTACCGTCACCCTTGTTGCGATAGAAATAGTTGGGATTTGAATCGTTGGCGACCAGAATGTCTGGGCGGCCATCGCCGTCGAAGTCTTCGAATCCCACGCTGAAGCCGTAGTACCGCTTGGTGTCGGCCACGCCGGCCTTGCGGGTCACATCGGTAAAAGTGCCGTCACCATTGTTGTGGTAAAGGAAGTCGGGCGCGCCGGGGTAACCACCAGGTCCGCAGGCGGCAACTTTCAGGCCCTTAAACTGGCACGTCATGCGGTCGTATTCGGCGAGGCGATGAAGGTCGAAATCAATGTAGCCGGACACATAAAGATCGAGATAGCCGTCGTTGTCGTAGTCGGCAAACGCCGCGCCACCGCTCCAGGAGGCGCCGCCGGCCACTCCGGCGTGCTCGCTCACGTCGGTAAACGTCCCGTTCCCGTTGTTCCTGTAAAGGATATTCTTGCCGTACGTGTAGACGAACAGATCGACGAATCCATCATTGTTGTAATCCGCAGCGACCGCTCCACAACCCCAGCCGCGGCCTTCGACGCCGGCGGCTTTGGTGACATCGGAAAACGATCCGTCTCCGTTGTTCCGGAACAAGTAGTTCCGTGGAGGCTCTTGAACGCTGCCCGGACCGAGCAGATTCTCGATCGTCGATCCGTTGACAATGTAAAGGTCGACGTAACCGTCGTTGTTGTAGTCGAACCAGACGCATCCCGTGCCATTTACTTCGAGGATGTACTTCTTTTGCGGAGCACCACAAATCAAGGTGGGGGTGATGCCCGTTTCCTTGGAAACGTCCTGAAACGTGACCGGGCCGGCCGATGGCTTACCGGGATCCGCGGGCATTCGCAGCCGAGCATCGAAACGCGGAACAAAGGCGCCGCCCATCGCGTCCCGGCCGCTGAGCCCGGCCGCCGCCAGAGCGAGCACGCGTGAGACGAATCTCCGGCGCGAAACGTCGCCCTTCGTGATCATATGCAGTTGGCGCGGGACTGCGGGCGCGCGCCTGAGCCAGGGTTCTGATGTGGACCGCCGGTGCTTGGAGAGTTTTGGATCATGGATTCAGCCCTCAGTATAAGGGGCGCATCGCGCGCGCGGCAACCTGAAGCGGTAGCGATCTCGCCCTCGATCGGCTCTGATCGCCGGCGGAGTTCTCCTCTGGCCTTCGCGTATGTTCTGCCGTAGAATCAGGTGTCGTTAGAGACGTCCTGCGGGCGCCCGGCACATGCATCCCCGACGAGTCGCGTCAAACCGAGTCAATCTGGCGCCGCCGCTTACAAGCGTGCTTTTTTTCGCAGCTCTAATCTTTTTTGTTCCCCGGCCTAGTCTGACGGGCGGGCAAATTTCGGGTGCTGGCGACTTGGACTCGCATTTGCCGCAGCCGATCGGTTCATCCACGCCCTCTGCGGTGCGTATTCCTCCCCGCACCGGTGAAGTCTTCGATTCAGATGCCCTCCGGCGGTCCAACACTTATTGCATCGATACCAGCCACTTGGCGGCCGCGCAAACCGCCGAGGTCAGAGAGTTCCTTGGCGCTGGAGGCGAAACCAACAAACTGCTCGGCCGGCTGCCTTGGAAGCTGGTGGACGATTGCAAGACGGCCGATGCGGTCGCCAGGATCTACTTCGCCAATAGCAGCGTCACTTTGCGCGAGGAGGAAAACGGCGCGACCATCGGCAGCAAGTCCGGGCGAGGTCTCCAGGCAGTCTTGCTCATCTACGATAAAGCTTCCATCAGGCTCTTTTATCGGGCGGAAGGACAAGTTCTGCACGGGAATCCGAGCGAGGTGTTGGGAAGTCCCTTTGCGATGCTGGCCAAAGACCTCAAAAAGATTCAGCGATGAAACGGGAAAAGCACTTGCGGCAAGGCGTGTCTTGTAATAACAGGAACATGTCCCCGGAAGACTCGTCTCCGGGCTGGAGGTTCGTATCGACGGCAGGAATCGCGCTGGTCCTGATCGCCGGCGGTTATGTGGTTCGATCTTCTGCTTTGCCTCCTGCTTGGCCTCAAGGCGAGCCGGCAGACGAACAATCGTACTATGCGAACGCTTACTGCGTGGTTGATCTTCCCCTGCCCGAGCTGCTCGCTGACTTTCCTGAACTGCAAGGTCTGCAGCCCGCGACCGATCAGCAAAAGCTCCCCAAGATTTTGAGCGGCGCCGGCCAGAATATTGAGAAGTCCTACCAAAGTCTTCCCGACATTGCCGCCGAGGAAACAATCACTCAGGACCAGTATGGGTACAACGGGCGGGTTCCGTCGACCGTGCACAGCAAATTCGGCTACCTGATTCTGGTCAGTCGCGGTGAGGATGCAGAGATTCTAAGGGAGTATCGAACGGACGCGCATTTGAAGCCGGTGGAGTCGCAAGGCGGTGACCAGGGATTTCCATTCACCAAGGATTTTGCGTCCATGTGGGTGCTTCTGCACCCGGACAACCAGGCTCAAACGAGATTCCGGCTCCTCGGCGAGCAATCGATCGGGGGTCAGAATCTCGACGTCCTGGCGTTTGCCGAGCAGCCGGGCCGGGCGGTGGTGACCGGCCGATTCAACGCCCAAGGTGCGTCCGCGCTGCTTCTCTACCAAGGCTTGATCGGGATTGACTCCGCCTTTCGCATCGCCAAAATGCGCCTTGACCTCCTCTCGCCGCGGCTTGACGTCGCCCTGGAGCGGCAAACCACTGAAATCCGGTTCGGGGAGGTCCACATCCCGGGGGCCGCGGCGGTCCTTTGGTTGCCGCAAGAGGTCACGGTAACCACGGTCTACGACGGTCAGATCTTTCGCAATCGGCACGTCTATTCCAAGTTCGGACTCTTCAGCGTCAACAGCGAAGAGACGAAGCCGAAAGGAACGAATTGAATCGCTGGCCCACTACAGGTGCTCTGCGCGGCAAATCATAAAAGCGGAGGACGCTCCGGGTGCTCCGTGTCGAGGCCTTCGCCTGCACGAAGAGACCCGAGATCAGTGATGAAGAGAAATCGATTCGCTGTCTTCTGCGCGGCGCTGCTCGCTGCATTCTCGATTGCCGTCAAGCCGCCTGCCGCCGCCGGACAGACGCTCTGGGAGATTGGACAGTTTGATCAATCATCGTCAGAGTTTCATGCCCACCCCAACTTCTCGGATTCTCACAACAACCCCGTCTTCACGGTGGGCAAAAGCGATCCATCGAGAGATTGGCCCGCGGAGCACCCGGGTTCCGCCAACCCTGATGCCGGAGCTCGACCGCACCCTTACACCATCCTTTTCGACCTGACGAATCCCTCGCGCGGAGCGTATCGGCTGGTAGTTTCGGCGATCCTCAACCGGCCCCGCGTTCCCGCCCTTGAGGTGGAAATCAACGGGAAATCGGGGATGTTCTATTTCCACCGCAAGGTGAGCTACTACCCTGGGGACGACGGGGTCGATTCGCCGATTTACGGAGGCGATCAGCTTGAGATGGCGATTCCCACCGAGCTTTTGAAGCGGGGTGAGAACAGGCTCGTGCTGACCGCGACGGACGACGCCAAAGACGGCCCTGGCGATTCGTGGCTGATCTACGACGCCCTGCGGCTGGTGAACGATCCCGATCTTCGTCCGCCAAAATCCTCCCAGGTGAGCATCGAACCGACGATCTTCTATGTGCAGCGTGGCGGCCCCGATTCCAAATTGGCCGAATTGGCCGATCTCACCATCACGCATTTCGCCCCGGTCCGTCGCGCAGAAGTGACGCTGAGGGTAGATGGCCAGACTCTAAAGGCGAGTTTGGATCAAGCTCATGCCTTCGGCGAGGAGCGAATCGAGTTCGCGGTGCCTGAGGTGAGCGGTCCCACCCGGATTGACGCCGATATCCGGGTGGACGGCCGCGACCTCAAATCGCAGCTCAATTTCGCGCCCCAGCGTCAATGGACGATCGACCTGGCACCGCACGCGCATCTCGATATCGTTTTCACGGATTACCAGGCGAAAGTCGCTGAGATTCACAACCGCAACGTCGATCGGCTGCTCGACGAAATCGAAGAACACCCCGACATGCGGTTCAGCCTGGATGGATCCTGGATCGTGCAGCAGTATCTGGCCTCGCGCAATCAGAAGAACCAGGAGCGGCTGTTGAAGCTCGTTCGCGACGGGAAGATCGCGGTACCGGCTCAATTGGCCAACCTGATGACGGGCTACCCGACGTTGGAAGAGCTGATCCGGTCCACGGACTACACCCGGAGTCTGCATCGGCAGCACGGCATCCCTTTCGACTACGCAAACATTACGGACGTGCCCAGCTATACCTGGTCCTACGCGTCGGTGCTGGCGGCGATGGGGATCAAGTACTTTTCGGCCGCTGCCAACAGCGACCGCGGACCGATCCTGCTGTACGGACGCTGGAACACCAGGGCGCCGTTCTGGTGGCAGGGTCCTGACGGGCAAAAAGTCCTGATGTCGTACTCGCGCCAGTACTCCCAGCTCTGGTTCGTCTGCGGCATTCCCCCGCAGGAGGCTAGCTGTCGCCAGGCCCTGCCCGCTTTCTTCCAGCAATACGAGTCGCCAGCCTACAAGCCTGACACGGTTTTGATGTTTGGAAGCCAGTTCGAGAACACGGACCTGGTACCGGGCGAGCGTGAGTTCGTGGAGAAGTGGAATGCGCAGTACGCGTATCCTCGAATCCAACTTTCCACGTTCCCTGACTTCATGCGTTACATTGACCAGCATTATGGCTCCGACCTCGAGACCGTAACGGGCGACGGAGGACCCTACTGGGAAGACGGCTACGGCACCGACGCGCACTACCTCACAATCGATCGCGCGAATCAGCAGCGGGCGCCTTCCGCCGAGAAGCTCTCGACGATCGCCACCTATGTCGACCGGAATGTCTCCTCTCCGGCGGATGAGATCCGCGCCATGTGGAATAATCTCGTGCTTTACGCCGAACACACTTTTACCTCTTCGGGAGGTTACTCGCGGCCGGAGAGCGACGAGACGCTGCGGCAGTTTGAGGTAAAAGATCACTTTGCCACCGACGGCCATTTGCGCGTGAACGCGATTCTGGATCAGTCGTTCAGCCAGCTCGCCGACAGGATCCACGTGCCGGCGACTGCATTCGTGGTCTTCAACTCCCTGAACTGGTCCCGCAGCGGCCTGGTGGAGACCGACCTCGATGCCGGCAGCGGAATCGCAGAGTATCCCGGCAAAACGCCCGTGCCGTTCGAAGTGCTTGCCCGACACGGCGGCTACAATCACATTCGATTTCTTACCCGTGATGTGCCCTCGCTCGGGTACCGCTGCTATGAGGTGATTCCGGCGCAACGGCCAGCCGCGCCTGAGAACCCTCTGCCCGTCAACAACGTGCTCGAAAACTCTTACTATCGTGTCGAAGTCGATCCTGAAGCCGGAGCGATCAAAAGCATCTTCGACAAGCAACTGAATCGTGAGATCGTTGACGCTTCGAGTCCCTATCGCTTCAACCAATACCTTTACGTCTCGGGCGGTAACGGCGGGACGCAACTGGTCTACATGCGCAAGTCGCTGCCGCTGGCGAATCTCACCGTGACTCCAGCGAGCGGCGGTCGGGTGACCGGGATCCGTCGCACGCCATACGGACAGGTTCTGAGCTATGAAACCAGCGGTCCTCATGCGCCTTCGATTAAAACCGAGATGGTCTTCTACGATGGCCAGAAGCGCATTGACCTGGCGAACCATCTGCTCAAGGATCCGGTGGACCGCAAGGAAGCGGTTTACTTCGCGTTCCCGATCGCGGCTGCGCGCCCCGAGTTCACTTACGAGATTCAGAACGGTTGGGTGGATCCCGCGCACGACCTGCTGAAAGGTGCGAACGTCGCGTGGTTCACGGTTCAGCACTGGGTCCGGGTGGAATCGCCTGGCCTGAGCGTCGGATTGGTGCCGGTGGATTCCCCGCTCGTCACACTCGGTGACATCGTCCGCGGGACCTGGCCGGAGGCGTTCGAGCCCAGGTCCGGAACCGTCTTCTCCTACGCCATGAACAATTACTGGCATACGAATTTCCGCCGCGTACAGAGCGGCGATTACACCTTCCGCTACTCGATCACCAGCGGAAGCGACTTGACACCCCCGGAACTTGATCGCTTTGGCCGCGATGCCATGACCCCGCTCGAAATGAGCGAACTGGTCCCCAACGACAAGTTCGACGATCCGGATCGGCCGTTGTCGCCCGATCCCACCAGCTTCCTTCAGGTCGATGTGCCGAACGTGGTGGTTGTCAACTGGAAAGCCGCTGATGACGGCAACGGCACCATCATCCGATTGCTCGAAACGGGCGGTAGCGCGGCGACCGCGCGCCTGAATTTCCCTCTGTTTAACGTGGAGAGTGCATGGCGGGCGAACGCGGCCGAGGATAACGAGCAGGCCCTGAATCCGTCGGGACATTCAGTAATGGTCGAGCTGAAGCCGCACGAGATCGCCACGATTCGGGTTTTGGGCGCGATGCCTCAACCGTGAAGCCGCCGCGATTTCCCGATACGGTTGAAACTTGACTTGGTGCATTCTCGCTACACCCGAGGTGTGTCAAGGCGCTTTCGACAATTCAATCCTAAACGTCTTGATCTCGTATGGTCGCAGGCTGAACGCCAGGGTGTTGTCCTGGAAGTCGACGGCGCCAAGCGGCTGCTCGATGAGATTCACTTCGGTTGCCGTTGAAGCGCCGCGTGCCAGCCTGATGTGCGCGTGAGGCACTGCCTCGCCGGCCGCCTCGTAGACCCGGACGATCAGCCCTCCGGCCTCACCCATTTTCACGGTCGAGGCCACCACGTTCGGCGGTGTGATCTCAAACAAGCCCCATGAGCTTGGAAGCGAGCCGCTGTGTCTTGACGTCTTGCGGACGATCAGCGGGTTGTTGAACTCAAGCCCGGCACGGTAAATCTGCGCGCCCTGCCAGGTACCCGCATGAGGGACGATCGCGTAATCGAAGGTGCGCTCTTCACCCAGTTCCAATCCGCGATCTGAAGAGACACCGGGCTCGTAGCCTCCGGAGTATCCGTAGGCGGTGATCCTCGCCGAGCGCATCAGCGACAGCATGAGCGTGCCGTTCGCAACACTGTTGCCGGGCAGACCACGGTTTAGAAGCGCAACCCCCTTGGCGCCGTCACTCCAGTCGATCCAATTCTGCGCCGGGAATTCCTGTTTCGTCGGCCGCTCCACGCTGCCAAAAGGGATTTCGTCAAAGCGGCGCCCGGTCGCGATTGAAGTCGGAACCAGCATGCGATATCGGACGAATTTGTCGTTGTTCAGGATCTGAGTCTCGATCTCCACCCGTCGGATGCCGCGATAGAGCCGCACCCTGGTTGCAAACCTGCCGTTGCCGAAGGGATGCGAAATCTGAAACTCGGAGATGACCGGACCGTTGTCCGTCCCGCCGTTTCCGCCCACCCACTCGTCGCTCAAATGCGATTCTCCCGGAATCGGCAAGCCCTGCTTTCGCGTCATGGCCGTGAATCTTCCGCCGTTCAGGGTTCCGTAGAGTTCCCAGAAATCGCCGCCATCCTGCTCCTCGGCCACAACGTTGGCGGGCTTGTCACCGATCGCATTCCAGGCGCCCAACGACGATTTCACATCGAGCCGGGTCAGCGCGCCAGTCCAAAGATCAAACGTGGCGCGGTAGTATTCGTTTTCGATCGAACCCGTGTCCTGGCGCTGTGTATTCGTTGATTTCAGTCCGCCTTCCGAGGTCCCTTCGCTGCGGAGCTGACCCGTGCCAGGCTGCGATTTTTCAGGCACAACCTGATACACCGTGTATCCCATCGCAGGCACGTCTCGCGCAATGAAGGCCAGGGTCGCGTCCTTGATGCCGCCACTCGGGTACTCGTCGCTATCGAGGATTTGAACGGGGACATCACCGCCGCCGGCATCGATCATCCGCACCGACTGAGCGGAGGAATCACTGAAGCCGATCTTCACCTGGGCGACGTCCGTTCGCGTCCAGCCGAGGGCGTTGAATACGAAAACGGGAATCGTGGCGCTCAACGCCGCGCCCGGGGCGCGAGTATCGATCCGGGAAGCGATCGTATCAAGCCCTTCATCTACCATCTCACCGCCCAGACTCTTTGCGAACTCGTACCCGCGAATCGTGTCGTCGTAGACCTTGTCCACCATCGTGCCTGAGGTAAGGTCGTGAGCCTGGTTAAACAGCACCGGCTCCCAAGCACGCGCCAGATTCTGCGTGTCCACCGGCAGGTTGAGCCAGGCGCGAAGCGCCGAGAGCTTCTCGGCAGCCGTTAGAGTGCGCTCCAACCTGCGCATCCACTGCTTGATCTCGATGCGATTGCTGTACGTTCCCTGGAACACCGGGTTCAACTCGCCGGTGATCACCGGGCGATCGCCGCGACCGGCGGCGATCGATTCAAAATCTGTGGGCACGCCGAATCGCACTTTCAGCGGCTGATCGCTCTGGCGATCGAACTCGCTGACCATCTCGGGCAACACCTCTTCCGGGTCGATCACGTCCGCCCCCGCCAGCGCGACTCGATCGGGATATCGCGAGTATTGTCCCAGCGATTTCCACAACCCAGCGACGGTCGAAGTAAAGTCGAAGAGATTCGCGGGAGCAGGGTAGAGTAAGCCGTAGCCGAGAGGCAGCCAGAACGCAGGAATGCGCGTGCCGTCGATACCCTCCCAGAGAAACTCAGAAGGCGTGTCGTCTCCGCGAACGCCTCGTTGGAACCAATAGGATTTGTAGCCGGCCAACTTGAGGAGTTGCGGCATCTGCGCGTGATGCCCGAAGGTGTCGAGAGCCCAGCCGACGCTGACGTCGACGCCAAGTTCACGCTTGTCGTATCCTTTTCCGTAGAGTGTCTGCCTTACCCACGACTCGCCGCTCGGAATATTGACGTCAAGCATCACGTCGTTCCCGCCCACAATCTGCAGCCGTCCTTCCGATACGTATTTTCGGAACTCGGAAGCCTGCTCCGGATATCGCTCCAGGAACGGCCGGACGTAGGCCACCTGATCGAGAACGAATCTGTAGTCTGGATGATCTCGGAGCAAGTGGAGAAGCGTCAGGATGTGGGGCAGGCCGATCTCCAGATACTCTTCGCGGGTCTTGAAGACTGCGCCTTCCCAGTGTGTATGGGGGATGATCCACAGGGTCGGCCCCGACGAGAGTGTCGGCCCCGACGAAGCCGCAGATCCGGAGTGTGCTGAGTCATCTGCTGCCGGGCGGACTCCTTCACGCGCTTGAGCCGCCCCGGTCACCGGCAGCGTCAGAATCAGACAGAAGATTGCAAGAGATCGTCGCAAGAATTGCCTCCAGTACCTAACAAAGATACTTGAAACCCGGCGGCTGCCCTATGCGACATCGTACAGCAGATTCGCGATCTTCAGGAACGGGATCGGCGTCAATCGCCGGCATTGAGAGCGTAGAGAAAGAAAGCCAGCGGGCGTTCCTGAACTTTCCGGCGGGTGAGGGAGACGGGTGCTCCCCGTCCCAGGTGGACCGGAGCCCGGTCAGATCGGGAAGGCCGACCGCCTGGGGAACTATCGCCCCCGACGATCGAGTGAGGCGGCTCGGTTGGGCTGCGCGGGCTTGCCGGGCCGCGCTCTCGAACGAAAGCTCGATCGCCATCTGGCACGCTCAGCGCCGGCCCAGCTTTTGGTTCTGGTGGCTTTCCGGTGTTGCTTGCCGTTGTGGGACCGCCGGAGGTGAAGGGTGGTCTACCATGATGCCGCGCAGAAAATCAAGCACAACATTAACAAAAGACTTTAGGTTTTGATTCTATGCTGCTGATTACAAGCGCGATGAAATCTGGCGGAGAGGGTGGGATTCGGACTCGCCACCCGTATTGATTCTACAGAAGTTATTGAGAACTCGAGGCTCAGGAAACGCAGCACCCTCAACATCAGCGGTTCGGGCACACACATAGCACACACAGCGTTCGCTCCTCCATGCTCCATTCCTTGTGCCTCGATGAGTGTTTCTCCACGCGCGGCCGACTCGGTAGGGAAGACGCCAACTTCCGAGTGGCCGACGATCCGCCCGGAACGTCCGGACGCCACATCCACGCCTTGGCCGTTTACCGGCAGTGTAAATTGGCCTGTTCGCACATCGTGGCGTGGACCGCCGAATTTGCGGTCCGCGTCTTTTCATTCGCCGCCATGCCTACCGTGTGTAATTTAGCGCCGTGTCAAAGTTGCGGCGAAGGTCGAATACATTCACCTGAATCCGATGGGGGCGGGGATGGTAGTCCACCCTCAGGATTGGCAATGGTCAAGCTTCCTCGAGTATGCGGGCGTCTCACTGACGAACAACGGCAATGATGCGCCTTGATCATCGACCGGGTGAGAATCCCCACTGATCCCCGCACCCGGCTTTGACCGCTACCACGCAGTCCCCCTCACGATAAGAGACGCGGACCGCAAAGGCGGCGGTCCGCGCTACTTGCCTCCGTGTGGTCGACAACCGACCGGAACCCGCAAATCCCACGTTCAGTATCTCGCGCATGACGATCATCAAAACTTCAACTTCTTATTTCGCCTGCGCTAGCCCCGCTACAACTGCGGCAAACTTATCGAGTATCTGGTTCCAGCCCTCCATTTGACCGCTGTTCTTCGCGCTCTCCATGGGTTCATTTCCAATGAAGGTGAGTTTCGTCTGGCCGTTGCCGAGATCCTCAAAGATGGTCACGTCGTACGCACCGTCTATAGCCTCATGTTCTATTCCTAATTGCGCAGGCTCAACCTTGTTTCCCTTCGAGTCAGAAAAGTACATGGAGGATACGATCTTCTCGTGCGGAACAATCTCGTGGTATTCACCCGCATTCCAGAACTCCTGCCCATCCGGCGTCCTCATGCAGCAGAGAAATTTTCCTCCCACGCGAAAATCCATCTTGCAAACCGGCGAAGTAAAACCCTTCGGTCCCCACCACTGCATCACGTACTTCGGGTCTGTCCACGCCTTCCACACCAACTCGCGTGGGGCGTCAAAAATTCTTGTAACGACCATCCGCTCAATTTCGCTAACCGTGTTTTCTGTCATCTCTGACCTCCTCTTTCTTCATTTGATTTACAACTACATCCAGTTTGTCGAAGCTCCCTTCCCAGAATCGCCGATAGCTAAACGCCCAGTCGCCGACTGTTTTAATCGCCTCTGGCCTCAGCGTGCACACACTCTCTCGTCCACGCTTCGTCTTGATCACAATCCGCGCCCGCACCAGGTAGGCGATATGTTTTGAAATCATCTGCTGCGAGAGTGCAAACGGTTCCGTCAATCCATGCACAGAG